>CALUWE010000010.1 GCA_944324425.1 Candidatus Gastranaerophilales bacterium | reverse complement strand
AGAATTAAAAAACGTTTCAAAAACCCATTTTAAAACTTATTCTTATCTATAAATTCAAATAGTGGTAAATTGTAGCTCTTATTTCATCGAAATGATTAATTGCAAAAACTGTTATAATCGAAATTACAAGGCCTAAAACAGTTTTTAGAAAATCTTTTAAAACATGCTTATAAACTTTTTTCTGTGTTTCAAACCTTAACCTGTTATACATTGCAATTTCTCTGCCTGCCAAAAGCCCGATAAACACCCAAGTGGTTGACATCGGAATGTTATTTGCATGCTGGAAATAAAGCAAGATTGTTGCGTAAATAATGTCGATAATTGTTGCAGATCTTACATCTTGAGTATTTGTTTTTAATTGCACAATCTCTTGAACTTCGCCGCCTTTTTGATAACAAACAATGCCAAGAAGCAAGGTAAAAGCAAAAACGGATAAAATCATCTCAGGCAAAGGAAG
The DNA here is from genome assembly GCA_944324425.1 of Candidatus Gastranaerophilales bacterium. GTDB lineage: Bacteria > Cyanobacteriota > Vampirovibrionia > Gastranaerophilales > Gastranaerophilaceae > Galligastranaerophilus_A. Next base: position 58,071 of record CALUWE010000010.1, on the reverse strand, counting down.
TTTTCTTGGAAGATAAACAAAAAGATTTGCTGCGTCCTGCATAAGCCATTGCGACCATAAATATGCAGTTGCGAGCCATTTTGCAACATGCCACCCTTTTGAAATTTTTTTATTTCTTGAATACAAGAAAACTTTTTCAACAGGCCTTGCAATTATAAAATATATAACAATAGAAACAACAAACGCTAAAAGATACCCGACAAGAGATTTTGCAAGCATTAAGCCTATAACTTGCCCTGTTGAAAACACACTTAAAATCAAAAATGTTGTTGAAACGGGAATACCTTTTTTAGTTAAGAAAATTAAAATAACGGGGGGAAGAACATGCCACCAATAAAATGTTTCGGGCTGAGGAATTCTTGCCAAACGGCCAAACGCCATATCTCCGTCATTAAAATACCACCCAAGCGCAAAGGTTAAAATTAAAACAGCACCTGAAAAAATCCATAAAATCCAAAAAGGTTTTTCACGATTTGCGCTTAAATAAGTACCAAGTGTTTGAATAACATCGTTTGAAACGCAGGTGTACAGAGACAAAAGAAACCCTGCAATCATAAATATAAAACTAGGTGTAAGTGATATTGATAACATACTTCCTAAAATTGATAGTAACAGAAAAATATAATAAAACAATTCGTAAAGTTAAAAAAAATTAATAAAAATTATGTAAATAAATTTGAATTTTTTTTACATTATGCTAACATGGCTCTAGTTATAATAGTTATAAGCACGGATTGATTGAATGAACCTTTTTTCACTGTTTAATAAGCCAAAAAAAGAAGATATATTTGAAATTTTCCCTGACGGCATTCTTGTTGTTTCAATGGACGGCAAAATATTAGATATTAATAATAAAGCCGTTAAAATTTTAGGCTTTAACAAGCTGGAAATTATCGGTTCCTACTTTTCACAGTTCATTCAAGGCGGCTCGGTTCTTTTAAATAAATTGGTTCAAACAGGCATAACTTCAATAACAAAAGCTGCGGCAAACGGCAAAGAAGACATTTTTGTTGAGGTTTCGGCAGCCAAAAATGAAGAATTCGACAAAGTTTATGTATCAATCAGAGATATAACCGCAAACTATAAAATGCAAAATATGATAAACGGTGAATACGAAATTGCCAAGAAAATCATAGATGAGAAAAATGCATTTCTGACAAACATTTCAGGCGATATTTTTTCGCTTTTAAATTCGGTTACAAATTTTTCAAAAGCTCTTAATGATGGTGTTGGCGGAGAATTAACCGACAAAGCAAATAAATATGTAAGCATAATAAACAAAAATTCAAATGATTTATCCTATGATTTAACATTGTTGTTTAAATATTTTGAGGTTGAATCAAATCTTTATAACTACGAATACAGGAACTTTGATTTGGCAGACCTTTTAACCTCGATTGCCAAAAATTATGAAGTTCTTTTTGCAAAGAAAAAGTTGAATTTTTCGTATGATTTTTCATCATTTGCAACAAGAAGTTCATCGCTTGATGCTTCTGCAGTTGAAGCTTTTGTTAAAGCCGTTCTTGATATTTCATTGAAATCAACCGATATAGGTTCAATTTCAATGAATGTCGGCAACCCTCCGATTGAATTTTTACAAGGCAAAGGTATTGAAGTTAATGATGAAAACATTAAAAAACAATACGTTTTGTTTGAAATTAAAGACTCAGGGCTTGTTTTAACACCTTCTGCAGTTGATAATATTTTCAATCCGTATTTTACCGATTCAAGCATGAATAAAAAAATCATTAACGCAAAACTTGCATATTCATACTGCTATAAACACGTTAAAAACCTGAAAGGCGATATGTGGGTTTATTCCAAACCTTCACAGGGCACTTTGGCTTGCATTTTGTTACCGATGGAAAAAATTTAACCTATGGCAAAATTATGCCTTAAAAATATTTATAAAAGTTTTGAATCCGAAAAGGTTAAAAAACAGGTTTTATCCGATGTCAGTTTAGAGATAGAAGATAAATCGTTTTGCATTTTATTGGGCCCTTCCGGCTGCGGCAAATCGACCCTTTTAAGGTTAGTTGCAGGCTTGGAGCAGCCTGATTCCGGTGAAATTTTTATTGATGACAAAAAAGTAAACGATGTTCACCCCAAAGACAGAAACATCGCATTTGTTTTTCAAAGCTATGCTCTTTATCCGCATTTAACGGTATATGAAAACATGGCATTTCCGCTAAAAATAAAAGGCGAAAATAAAAAAAACATTGATAAAAAAGTAAAAGAAGCAGCCGAAATTCTGGGCTTAGAGGAACTTTTGAAAAGAAAGCCGAAAGAATTATCGGGCGGACAAAGGCAAAGAGTGGCATTGGGCAGAGCAATAGTGAGGGATGCCAAAATTTTTCTTATGGATGAGCCTTTATCAAACCTTGATGCCAAATTAAGAGCAAATATGAGGGTGGAAATTAAAAAGCTGCACCAAAAATTGAACACCACTTTTATCTATGTAACCCATGACCAAACAGAAGCGCTTACAATGGGCGATACCATTGTTATTTTAAACGAGGGAAAAATTTTTCAAAAAGATACACCTGAAAATGTTTTCAAAAACCCTGAAAACACTTTTGTTGCCTCATTTTCTGGCACATACCCAATGAACCTGACAGATGCAAAAATAACCGAAGATATAATCGAAATGGGGAACATCAAATTTAATATACCAAACAATTATAAAGAAAAATTAATCGGCAAAAATAATATCATCGCAGGCATTCGCCCCGAAAACATAAGATTAAGCGAAAAAGAGGGCGACATTAAAGAAACTTTTGAAATAGATTTTGTTGAAAATACGGGCGCCATCAAAGTGGTTTATTTTAAAGAAAACGGACTGAAAGCCGTTGTAAACACAACAGAAAATATATCAGGCAAAAAGACATTTTTCTTTAGCCCGAACGACATTATGTTTTTTGACGCTCAGACTAAAGAATTAATTAAATAATTTTAAACCTCTTGAAGTGCTTCTTCATCCGCGCTTCTGAATTGCATATCATACAGCGCTTTATATTGGCCGTTTGGAATTTGCATAAGTTCTTCATGAGTGCCGACTTCAGCCAATTCGCCGTCATTTACAACCATAATTCTGTCTGCATTTTTAATTGTAGATAGCCTGTGTGCAATTACAAACACGGTTTTATTCTGCATCAAGTTTTCTAATGCCTTTTGAACAATCGCTTCAGATTTATTATCCAAAGCAGATGTAGCTTCATCCAAAACAATAATGGGTGCATTTTTTAATATGGCTCTTGCAATTGCAACCCTTTGTCTTTGTCCGCCTGATAAACTGGCACCTCTTTCGCCAATAACGGTATCAATTCCGTTTTCAAGATGTTCCAAAAATTCATCTAAATGTGCAAGTTTAACCGCATTTTGAATTTCTTCATCGGTTGCACTAAAATTACCCATTAAAATATTATCCTTAATTGTGCCTGAATATAAGAAATTATCTTGAAAAACTTCCGAAATATTCAGTCTTAAAGAAGAAAGCGTGTAGTCCCTTATATCAATACCGTCTATTGTGATTGAACCGGATTGAATATCGTAAAATCTTGGCAAAAGATTTACAATTGTTGATTTACCGCCGCCCGAGTTACCGACAAGTGCAACCGTTTCAAACTTTTTAACTTCAAAGTTAATATTCTTTAAAACAGGGACATTTTCAACATATTCAAAATTAACATTTTTAAATTCAATTTTATCGTTTATACCTTTTAATTCAATTGCGTTTTCCTTATCTTTAATTTCAGGAACCAAATCAAATAGTTCAAACACCCTTGAAGCAGCAACAAACACGCCTTGCATACCCGTTAAGGTGCCGCCCAAGCCTTTTACCGGTTTATATAAAAGCAACAATGAAGTAATAAAACTTGCAAAGCTTCCTGTTGTCATCTCACCTGTTATTATAAGGTGGTTTCCAAAGAACATAACAATTGCAATACCAACGCTTGCAATACAATACATAATTGGGCTCATCCAACCCGCGCGCTTTGATAAAGACATTGTTAAGTCGAACGATTTTCTTATTTGTTTTTCAAATTTATGGAACAGCTTTTCTTGCAAGCCGTAGCCTGTCATAATTTTATTACCATGGTAGGTTTCATTAAAATTAGTTGTAATACCGCCGCCTAAAACTGCGGATTCGTTTGAAACTTTTTTAATTCTTTTTCTTAATAATGCCAAAGGTAAAAATGCAACCGTTAAAACAACAACTCCAACAAAGGCCAATTTCCAGCTTGTCCAAAGTAAAACGGCAATTAAACCGACTGCTTCAGTTGCACAAGTAATTAAATTCTTAATTGAATCTACAATAGTTCTTGATGCAGTATCAGGGTCGCCTAAGAACCTTGTTATGACAAGCCCTGAAGAATTTTCATCAAAGAATTTTGAATCCATTTTAATTAATTTTTTAAATAAATCAATTTTAACGGAGTTTGAAATTTTGTTGCTCAACCAATCTGACAGGTACGTATTCAAATATCTTAAAACGCCTTGCAAAGTGGCAAATGCAACAATTAAAAAGGGAATAAAATTTGCCAATAAATCTCTTGTAAGTTCAAACCCTCTGACAACCATTGTGTTACCATTAACAACAACATCTATATATGGTTTCAGAGCAAATGCGGTAGCGCCGTCCAATAACCCCAAAGGAATTGCCAAAGAAAATGCAATAAATATCCTGAATAAATGAGGCCTTAGATACGGAAACAACCTTGATAACAAGTATTTATAATTAAATGCGGTATTTGCGGTTGAATATGCAAGTTTCATTTTATTTTTTCCTATTCATTAATGTAATACAATGCGGCAAGCATTTGAGAGCTTATTGCAAAACCCTCACTGTCTTTTTGCTTTATAAAATCTTTTATTTTGTCTTTTTCGACAAGAACTCTGTCTATAATAACTCCGCCGTCCGAAACAGGAGGAGACTGAATTTCAGAGTTTGAAATATAGGCTTTTGCAACAATTGAAGTTTCTGATGTAAGACCGCCTGATGTTGAGATTTTTTTAACGCAAACTTCAAAACTGTCAGCAACAAGGCCGGTTTCTTCCAAAAGCTCTTTTTTAAAAGCCTCATCAATTGTTTCAAATTCATTCTCATCACCAACAAGGCCGCTTGGAAGCTCCAAACAAAATTCAGCCTTATTTTCAGCAATTAAAGGCGGGCGCTTTGTAATTAAAAAAAGAACATAATCTTTATCATTTTTTTTAATTAAAGGCAAAATCACAACAACATTTTTTGCATTATCTCTTGAAACATAAACCCAATCGGGCTTATTTTCTCTTTTGTATGCTTTCAGCGTAAGATATTTTGTCTTATATAAAATCAAATCTCTTTTCTAACTCCATTGATTATTGATATTATACTATCAAAAAATCAGTTTTTAAATTTGTATATTTCAAAAATTAATTCGCTTCCGTTTTGGATATTTCCAAGATATAAATAGTTTTCATTTGTAAAATTGCATATTTTTTGCCCGAAATCTTTGCAAAACAAAGGCGTTGAATATATTGAATAATCAAGATTGGTGTTTACTATATAATCCGGAGGATTATTTTTTAAATCGGAAATTATATTGTCTTCTCCCAATGCTTCAATATGATTTGGCAAAAGCTGATAATATTTTAAATTAGTTTTATGACCTGAAAAATAGTTAAAAATTGCACCGTCGGGCAAAATTAAAACAGTTTTATCAGGTTCCGTACCTGCCAAAAAATCGACAAACCGATTAATGGCAACTGCCCTGTTTTTGTTATCGGTATAAATAAGCCCTTTTGAAGTTTTAATCGGATAAACCGAAAAAATTGCCTGAGCAGTTGTAAAATACAAAAAGTTCAAAATTGAAATAAATAAAATAAAAAGAGAGAATATCTTTTTAAAGTTTTCAAATTTAATTGCTTCCGCAAAAAATAAAAGGTTTACAAGCAGCCCGACAGGCATTATATAAGAGGCGTATCCCGAAGAATAAATAAAATTAAACCTGAGCGCAAGAGCAAATTGAACCAAGGTTAAAAATAAAAGCGGAAAGTTTTTATCTTTATATGAAAAATACAAAATAAATAAGCTTGTTAAACACAAAAAAGGAAACATCGAAATAAAGCTGAATTCTTTTATATGAACAGCTAAAAAGGATAAAATCAAAAAGCAGATAAATGCCAAAACACAAAACAATGTTTTTTTCTTAAATTTTGAAGGAAGATAAAGTATCAAAAAGAAGGGTAAAAACAAAAACAAAAACTTTATAAAACCATTCAATTGAACAATTAGCCAGCTTATAGGGTTTTGATTAAAAACAATATAATTATAATTCTGAAGAATTTTTGAAGATAAAAATTCTTTCATAAAAGCAAAATAATTAATTAAGTCCGAAAAATTAAACCCCTGAATAAAAAGAACAAGAAAACTGAAAACAAAGGGAATAAAAAATAAAAAATTTGAAATTATAATTTCTTTAATTTTGGTTTTTTTGTATAGAAGCAAGACAAAATAAGGAATAATAAGAAAAATAAATTCCGCCTTAAGCGCAAAGCACAGCCCCAATAAAAAATATGAAAGATATAAAAACTTATCTTCTTTCAAATATTTAAGCGCAAAAAACAAAGAAGAAAAAAGAAACAAAACTGCATATATAAAAGCGTATGAATAGCCTAAGACATAATTGTGCAAATTTGAAACATTAAACATCAAAGAAAAACTTATTATAAGAGCAATTAAAAAACTTTTCTTTTCGGATACAAAAAATCTTGAAATTAAAAATATGAATATATTTATAATTAAAGCGCATATTATGCCGACAACCCTTAAAACATCCAAACTTGAGCCAAAAATTTTAAAAATAACAGCATTTATCTGGTATGAAAGCGGAAAGTAAGAAAGAAAAATATCTTTGATTAAAACTTTGCCCTCTAAAGCCTGCAAAGGAACCAAAAATTCTCTTCCTGTATCATATAGTATATTTCCAAACTTAAAATAATTAATCCAAAAAGAAAAAATTAAAATAATCGAAAGAAGAAAAATATATTTAATATTCTTATTTAATTTAAACTCCATAAAAAAATTTTACCATAATTAAAAAAATAGCAATTTTTAAAAGAAAAAATACTTTATTATAGCAAGAGGAATTATTTTACAGAGGATAAAAATGTCAGAATACCATTTAGGGGCACTGGTCTCGGAATCAAGCTTTCTAACAAACCCGCAAGACTCGCTTAAAAGCGCAGGGGAAGATAATACATCAATATTTGGCACTTTTGATTCCAGTTTTTTGGAAGGAATCAACGTAATGCATTCAACGGAAAATATAAACACTCCGTTTTCATACGATAATGTCATAAATAATGTGTTTATTGACGATGCGGAAATTCAAAACAACACAGACTATGAAGGCTATTATGATGATGAAGAAGCCTTACCATGTCTTGGGTTTGAATGCTGATAACCGCCAAAATTTTCAAAACTGTCCGTAAACTTTTGCAGATTTTCATCAGCCTCTGCTTGCAGTCTGTCTATGGTTTCAACTATATTTACGTTTGAAAATTTCCTTTGGAGCTCGGCTTTTCTTCTGTACAGAGCCTCGATTCTTTCGTCATAATTTGCTTCAGAAGACAGTTTCAAGAGTTCCGAATCAATTTCTCTTTTTCTGTACTTAAGTTCTTCTAAGTCTTCTTTTGTTTTGAAATATTGTACAATCGGATTTTTCAAAAGTATATTCATGCGCTTTTGAATAGCGTCTCTCGCTTCTTCAAGAATAAAATCGGGACTTATCGAAAACTCGCCGCCTGTTTTAAACAGTTTTACAAAACTGTCATGGTCTATTGAAGCAATCATGCTCTGTTTTTCTTTTAGCTGTTCATAATCTGCAGCCGCCTTTTTCGAAGCCGGAGAATCAAAATCATAAACACTTTCACGTTTCTTGTTTGCAGCTTCTTTTTCCGCAATTTGTTTTTCAATTGAGGCGCTTAAATTCTGCAGTCTGGTTATTTCTTCACTCCTTTGCGCCTCACTCAACGACTGATCGGCAGAACTTCTTTGTTCGCTTTCCGCCTTTTGTTGTTTAAGCCTTTGTATTTTTGCCATCACTTCTTCAGGTGTTGTAACAATCTCTTTTAGGGTGTCTCTTTCTGCAAGTATAGTGTTGTATCTGCTAACCGCATCAGTATAATTTGCCCTTGCGGCATTATATACATCTGAATAATTTTGAACTCTTGCTTGAAATTCCCTTATTTTAGCAATTGAATCGCCTTCGCTTTTTGCTTGTTTCAACTCTCTTTGCGCTCTTTTATAAAGAGCTGAAGCATTATTATATGCAACAAGGAGAGCTTTTTTGTTTTTCTTTGAAGTCTCAAGCTGATTTTGTTTTTCCAAATATGCGAGAATATTTAAAAATTCCGGATCCGCATATAATTCATCTTTCAGTTTTCGCAAAGCAACCAACCGTTCAGACAGTCCTTCATATGTGGCCATCCAAGTTGCTCTCATTTCTTCAATTGTTTTTTCTTTTACGGGCAGAACAATTGGTTTACCTTCTTCTGCTTCTGTTTCTTCGGGTTTTTTAAGTTTCAATTTACCGTTTGTCTCTTTATAAACAGCTTGAATAACATCATCTACGTAGGTATCGTAAAATTCCCAACCGTAAAATTGTTTATTTTGAATCATGTCAGATATTTGGTAAATATATTCCTGAAGGTTTTCAGGCATCTCAGGATGTATTTCAAACCATTCATTGTACGGCGTGCTGCTTCTGTCTGAATTACATTGAGAGCAAAGAGGTATATAATTATCAGTTCTGTCTTTTCCGTTTTTAGACTGAGGCCTTATATGTTCGGTTGTAGCCATTGCAGGCAGCACCAATCTTCTTGCGATATCTTTATTTGTTCTCCTTTGATATTTAACAAAAAAAGCATCTTTACTTGTTGCCGAAGTCGGCATTGTTCTTGCAAGCGAAAGAATTTCATTAGCTGTTTCAAACTCTCTAGGCGGGCAAGAATTAGCAAATGTATTGATTTTATCGATAAAGTTCTTACGTTTAAAATATTTAAAATCGTCGGATTCATCAATTAATTCAGCTTCGGAAGATAAAATACCTTCCAATTCTTCTCTTCTTTTAGCTGAAAGTTTTTCACCGGATTTTCTTATTTGCCCGATAATTTCCTTCTGAGTTGCGACAAGCCTTACGACACTGTCTTTGGCAAGCACTTGGGATAAACCGCTTAAATCCAAATCAGGATTTTCTTTGCTTGCATCAATTAACAAATCGGCAACTTCTCTTTCATTTTTTCGAAAATAAATATATTCTTTTTCAAGTTCTTTTTGAAGGTCGGGGCCGGTTTTATCGCCTATTCTTGAAACAAAAGCATTTGACTGTTTCTTTGTAAGCATGACCTGGCCGCAGCAAGGGCAATCAACCCCATATGCCAGCTTGATTCGGAAATTGCCGGGAGAGCATTCAATTCCTTTGAAAGAAATATTGGATGTTGCCGCAAAAGAATCTTTAGTAAAAGGCGAAGAGTATAAAGATTTAAAATCCGGCGCAAAACTGCCTTGTGCAACATTTGCGGAATTTTTATCATTTGCACGTTTTTGAAAACTTAAATCGTAGTTAGTGTTCGGATAAAACCCGAGCGCACCGATTTTCATAAATTACTTTCGCGCTCCCAAATAAGAAAGGATTTATACACTATTAAAATACATAAATAAGTTTTTTTGCACCCAATGATAAAATATCTTAAACAAAATTTACTTTGTTAATCGGATACAACAACCCTGTTTCTTCCGCTTTCTTTAGCTATATAAAGCCCTTTATCCGCAGATTTATACAAATCGTTCGGATCCTTCATTTTATCAGATATATAAAGGCTGACACCAATTGAAATGGTAACCGAAATTTCTTTAACGCCTTCAATTTTTAATTCTTCAATATTTATTTTTTTCTTTTCAACTTGTTTTCTTAACCTTTCGGCAACTTTATACGCTTCATCCGGTGATGTATCAGGCAATAAAATTGCAAACTCTTCGCCGCCATACCTTGATGCTATATCATATTCTCTTAATTCTTTTTTAATTGTTTTTGCAACCGTCTTAAGAGCCAAATCTCCGGCAGCATGACCGTAGGTATCATTAACGGACTTGAAGAAATCAATATCTGTCATAATGCAGCAAAGGTTTGTTTTTTGTCTTCTTGCATTCGATGTAGTTTCAGCCAACCTTTGATAGAACATATGACGGTTATTAAGCCCGGTCAGAGCATCCAATGTTGCATTTTCAAGGGTTTTCATATATTCTTTTGCCTTGTCCACGGTAATAGAGGCTTGAATTGCAAGTTGCTCAAGATATTTAACTTCGCTCTTATTTAAAGAATCAATTGTGTTATAAGCAACAACGGCACCTGAAATCTTACCCTTTGAAACAAGCGGAAAGATACACGTTTTACCTTCATCAAAAACAAGATAATTTGAATCCGTAATTTTTGAAAGATAGTCTGAAATGTTATTTATAAGGCACTTATTCGGCCAAATTAATTTATATTCATTCTTGTGTGTTGATTTTAGAAAAATGTAAATCAGATGTTCTTTAATAAACCCGTCAATAATCTCGCCCATTATGGGTAAAATATAGCTAAGGTCATACTGCGTTTCTGTTATTTTTGCAATATTTCTGATTGTTTCATAAAATTTTGCACTGTTTATAACTGTTTCAAAATATTTAAGATGAACAACCGCTAAAGAAATTTGCCTTGATAAAAGGGGTAAAAAAGAAAAAAATTCTTCTTTTTGAACATTGCCTTGAAGTTTAACAACACCGTTTACTTTATCTTGAGAAAATACGGGAACAAAAATTTCATCACCGTTTATTACATACGGTTTATTTTCTTTTAGCTGCAAAAAAACATCATGCAAAAAATTACAGCTTGCGCCGTCAGGCAAATTTTCCCATGGCTTTACAAAATTTTTTAAACAGTTTGAATTTTCATCCACAGAAAAAATTTCAACTTCTTTTATCTCAAAAAATCTTTTAAAAACCTGCTTCAAACCCAATATAAGCTCGTTTGGGGTCTTAGAACTTTCAAAAACCACCGTAAGTTCATACATAATTTTATATAACAGGTGAAAGTCAACAGCGTTTTCAGGCATTATTCTTCAAGATCCTCTTCTGATTCAAAAAGTTCTTTGTTGGCACATGTTTTGAAATTTTCAAACATTGCTTTATCAAATTCTTCTGATATAACAAGCTTACCACGAAGATAAGTAACTTTGCCGCCGCCTATTTCTTCTTCATCCAATTTTTGCCTTAAGCTCATATACTCTGGGTCAAGCGCCAGTCTTGCATTAACTTCATTTAAAACATCATAAACATATCTTGTTTTGTTTGTATCACCTTTTGAATCAAGAAGTAAGCCCGCTTTTTTAAATTCTTCGGCGGAATCACCGTATTTTTTCATGGATTTTAAAAGAATTGCCAAATTATAATGAGCCTCATAATTCATCGGCTCAATTTCAATTGCTTTGCAATAGCTTCTGCCTGCCGCATAATTTCTTCTTAAAAGCTGATTGGCAATTCCCAAGTTATAATAAACATCATAGCCCTTAATAGATTTTAGCGCCTTTTCATAAGATTCAACGGCATTCATTAAAAATTTTCTTGCTTTATATCTGTCTTGCCCGAATATTAAAGACTTTCCGCGCCAAGCAAGCCCTTGGTTGTAGTATGCAACGCCCTTATTAAATTTATAAGTTTTCTTATTATCTATAATAAACGGAATATACATCCATTTTGGAGCTTTCTTGATTGCAATGTCATACTCATTAATTGCTTTATCATAGTTAAAAGTTGCTTCAGATAATACAATTGCATAATCAATTCTTGCAATCATAAAATCGGGCTTTAATTCAAGCGCAAGTTTATAATTTTCAAGAGCGGAATAGTAATCTTCATAAGCAACATAAAGGTTTGCTAAATTATACCTTGCTCTAACGTGTTTTGGGTGAAGCTCAAGAGCTTTTGTATAGTTGTTAATGGCGTCTTGCGGTTTATGCTGCTTATATGCCTTATCGCCCTGATAAACGTAATAAAAACTCTGAATTTTATGCCATTGTAATTTATAAAAATCAGGAAATATAAAATATCCGCCGATTAATGCCAAAACCAGTAAGAATGAAATTACTCTTACTGTTGTGTTTTGCGCAAATCTTATAATTTTTTTTAAGATATTATTCATGCTTCAAAAAGTTTAAATAGTTTATCCTCAATAATTTCTTCATCAATTTCATTAGTCATTCTGTTTAAATCAATTGCGCGTTGAAACTCATTTGCAGCTTCAATTTTTCTGTTTAAAAGCGCATAACATCTTCCAAGATTAAAATGTGCCAAAGTATATGACGGGTTCAATTCAACAGCATTTTTAAAGAATGTCAAAGCACGTCCGACATCATTTAAAGTATCAAGATAAATGACGCCCAAATTATTATGTGCAATATCATAATTAGGGTCTGTTTCTATTGCTAAATTATAATAATCTATTGAGTCTTGAACCGAATTATTTTCCCAATATGCCATAGCAAGACGGGTGTATATTTTAACATCTTTAACACCTTCCAATAATGCCATATTGTAATATTTTATAGACATATCAAGATTGTTGTCATCAAAATAAATATCGCCGAATAATGTATAAATAGGACCTTTTTCTTTAGTTAAAGTTAATGCATACTCTAACACTGTAATTGCCGAAGCATAATCATTGTTAATTTTATAATAAATTGCAGCCAAAGCCTGCGCAACAACAGATGTCCATTCATTATCAGGGTTTTTATCTATTGCCTTTTTATACAGTTCAATTGCCGTATTATATTGTTCCAATTGAACGTAGGAAAAAGCCAAAGAGTTGATATAGAAGGGGTTTTCCTTATCATAATCAAGTGCCATCCTAAAGGCATTCGAGGCATTTATATAATCTTCTTTTTTAAGATACAAATGCCCGAGTTCATAATAAGGTCTTGAAAATTCAGGCAGCTTTAAAACAAGCATATTATAATAATCAATTAATTCATCTATTTTTTCAGGATATGCCTGCTGCATAAATTCGATGGTATTGATTAATTTTTCAGGGTGATTGTTTGATAATTTGCTTGCATTTTCAAAACACTGAAGCGCAACCGTGGGGCGCTTTTTCTTAATCGCAATTTTTGCCATTTTTTCATAAAATTCAGGCGCGTTTTTTGTATTATCCAATGCATCCATATAAATTTGATAAGCATCTTTATCAAATTTGAATTTTTCTAATATTTTTCCTAGAGTGTTATATCTGAAATAGTTAAAATCGGTTAAAATATTTTTTGCAAACATTTTAATTGCGGCTTTATCAAAAATAGTTGTAAAAGAAGCTTCCGCAATGTAAAAAATGCCTTTTAGTTTATCTTTTAAACTTTTATTATCATCTTTGCTTAAAAGCTCAAGCGCCATAATAAATTTAGCGCGAGATGAGCCTTTTGGGCTTAATTTAACCGCTTCTTTAAGTTCTTTTTCGGCTTGTTCTTTTTCGCCTTTAATTGAAAGGAAATACCCGAGATACATTCTTGCATCAGGATTTTTTTCATCAATTTCAACTGCTCTTTGGCATTGTTCAATGGCAGTATCAATTCCTATTTGTTTGTTTTCATACATTAAAACAGCCAACCTGTAATATGCGCTTGGTTCATTTGGGTTTTCTTTAATTGAATCAATGTAAGAATTAATTGCATTTACAAGGTCTTCGCCCGATGCTCTTAATAAAAAATTCTGATGATATTTAGTCGCAATTTCAAGACTGGACTGCTTTTTTTCTTCATTAATCTGGGGTTCAATTAACATTTCTTCTACCATTTTAACAACCAATAAAAATTATAATAAGTATTTCCTTATTTTCATTATCGCAAAAAATTCTTTATTTACCCCTCGGAATGTGAAAAATCGACTGTTTATAGTATAGGGTTAAAAAAACCCTCAAATTGGGGCTTTTAAAGTTTTATTTGTGATATAAATTTTTTGGCCGGCATTCCGTCATAATCACTTTGAATTTTTGTGGATAAAACAAATTTTGATGTTTTATTGTCGGAATTTTGAATTTGTTCTTTCACTTTATTGACTAATGTTTCCCTGTTTTTGGTTGTATAAACCGCAATTGTACCGTTTAATTTTAAAAAGGGAATATATTTAAAATCAGCTTCAAAATTGGCATATGGAACCTGTTTTGAACCTGCAGAAATTTTGCCTTGTTCGGTTAATTGAATGTTAGATAAAGGTAAAATGGGTGAATTAAAAAACTTATTCGATAACTTTTCAAATTTTTCTTCAATTTTGCCGTTTGAAAAATCTTCTTCGGTTATAACATCAACGGAATTTAAGTCAAGAACGGAAATTTTTTGGTTTTTTGGAACATACAAGGCATTTAATTTTCTATACCCGAAAAAATTCAATGACCTTGTTAAAATATAATCGGCCGAAACATTTTTTAAATCGCCAAAGTCTTTTTCCTCACTTATCAAAACGCTTCTTTCAGGCTTTGTATAGCTGTCATATTTATTTTTAACAAACGTATAGCCGCCATAGGCAAAAAATGCAAATAAAAGTGCGAAAAATATAATCATTTTTGTTAATTTTTTTAGACAGCCCATAAATATAAATTCCTTGTCATAACAGTTAATTTTATTTTATTATTAACATTATGGAATTTCAAAATTTTTTAAAATTTGAAGAAGTTAAAAAAGAAGAACTTTCATTTGTTTTTCGCCAATATTATGATTTTAAAGAACAATACAAAGATTATATTTTATTGTTTAGAATAGGCGAATTTTATGAAACATATTTTAATGATGCCATTATTTTTTCAGATGTTTTGGGCGCAGCTTTAACAAAAAGAAAATTTAATACTCAAGGATATGCACCAATGGCAGGAATTCCGCATAAAAGTTTAAATTCCGCCATACAAAAGTTATTAAATAACAATTATAAAATAGCTGTTGTAAATCAAACCGATGAAAAAGACGAAAACGGCAGACAAATAAGAAAAATTGCAAGAATATATACCAAAGGAACGGTTTTTGAAAATCAATTTTTAAACGCAAAAGAAAATAATTATCTTGCTTCAATTTATAATTTGGGAAATGAGCTTGAATTTTGCTATGCAGAGATTTCAACAGGGGATGTTTATATTACAAAAGGAACAACCGGTGAAATTCAAAACGAACTTGCAAGAATTAACCCTTCTGAGCTTCTAATTTTAAATAACGGCTCAATTAACCCTGAAATATATTCAATTTATAAATATGAACTTTTGGATGAAAAATTTTTAGCCCCTTCAAATTTAGCCGAAAGCAAAGCTTTTAGCTTAGTTTACAACTATTCAAACCGCATTTTAGACAAATTTAAAATAGAATTTGGTGAAATAAAATTTTATGATGTTAAAAATTTAATGTCGATTGATTTTTACACAAGAAAAAATTTGGAATTAACCAAAAACATATTAAATAATTCCGAATCAGGCTCTCTTATTTGGGCAGTTGATAAATGCAAAACCCCAATGGGCAAAAGAAAACTTTTGTCTATGATAACAAGCCCCGTATTCAACAAAAAAGAAATTGAAAAAAGACAAAACGCCATTCAAACTTTAATTGACAATAAAAACGAATGTAAAAAATTAGCGGAATTAATCAGCATAACAGGCGACATTTTAAGGCTGACCTCCAAAATTTCAAACGGAACAATAAAAGAAGAGGATTTTATAATTCTGAAAGATTGTCTGTTGAATATTAATCAGGTAAACGGCATTTTAAAGAAATTAAAAATCGGACTTTTGGAAAAATTTGAATATAATTCAGATAATTTAGCTGATTTTGCGGAAATTTTAGATAAAACTTTTGATACAAACGAAAACGGAACATTTGTTAAAAACGGCGCAAGCCCCGAATTAGACCTTCTTTTAAATAAAAAAGAAGAAATTATAAACGAAATTAAAAATTATGAAACCGAATTAAAAGAAAAGACCAATATAAATTCTCTAAAAATTTTAGAAAAGAAAGGTTCATGGTTAATTGAGCTTCCGGCATCTGCTACTAACCCGATTGGCGCAGATTTCAGGCTTGTTAAAAAAACAAAAACCATTCAAAAATTCACAACGGATAAATTAATTGAGCTTGAAGAATTTTTGGGTTCAATTAACTATAAAATAGAACAAGTAAAAGAAAACCTTCTTTTGAATTTAATTAATTTTACAAAAGAATTGAACAACGACATCAGAAACTACTCTAAAAAAATTGCGCTTTTAGACTGTTTAATTTCAAATGCAGAGCTTATTGAAGAATATAATTTAACCAAACCCAAAATTACCGAAAATAAATTTGAAATTAAACAAGGAAGCCACATAACCTTAGAAAAAATTCTAAATAATTATGAAAAATTAGACCTTAATTTTGATTATTCAAATTTAATTTTATTAACGGGCAAAAACGGAAGCGGCAAATCAACCCTTTTAAAACAAATTGCAACAACTGTAATAATGGCACAAGCAGGCTTTTTTGTTCCTTGCAAAAATTTTGAATTTCCTTTGTTCGATAAACTTTTTGCAATTTTAAACGTAACGGATGATTTCATTAATAAAAAATCAACCCACCAAATGCAAATAAAACAGGTTTCATATTCAATAAACAATATGACAAATAACAGTTTAATTTTGTTCGATGAAATCGGAAAAAATACATCTCATAAAGACGGAATTTCAATTTTATTCGGTATAATTAAATATTTAATTCAAAATAAAAATGCAAAAACAATTATCTCAACCCACTTTTTAAACATTTTTGAGCTTTTAAAAGAATACGAAAATAAAATTAATTTCTTGCAAATTTTAAATAAAAATAAAAGAGAAATTATTAAGGGAATTTCAAATGAAAGCAAGGGAATTGAAACCTTAAAAGAAGAAAATATGCCAAATGAAATTATTAAATATTCTATGGAAGCTTACAATTTATAGTTTTTCAAAAAATTAACCGCATCTTCTTTATTGTTAATTTTTCCTTCCAATTGCAATTCTTTAATTTCATCTATAATTTCTTTTAACTTAGGTGATGGCTTTAAATTTAAAATTTCCATAATTTCATTGCCGTCAATTAATTTCGGCATTTCTTTTAATTTTGGGGAAATTTCAAAATATTTTTCTTTTAATTTTTCTAAGTTCAATAAATTAACCTGAACCATATCATCCGTAACAGCAGGGCCTTTTGCGCTTAATCTGTCAGCTCTTGCAAGCTCTAATAAATCAAGAGTATCATTCCCAATTTTTCTTATAAACCTTATAATTGCCCTTTCTGTAACATTTTCATCTTTCATTAAAGCTGATGGGTATATGTGAAATTGAATCATTTTTGAAATATATTCAATTTGTTTATTTGAAAATTTTAATTTTTTTAGGTAAGGAACAACTTTTTTAGCCCCAAATTCATCATGGCCTATAAACCTGTGGCGGCCTGTTTCAGCCTCTATTGTCCAACAATCAGGCTTTGCAAGGTCATGGATAAAAGCCGCAAGCTTTAATTCAGGCTTATTTATTCTTATATTTTTAGTTGTTTCAATTAAATGGTGAAATAAATCTAGGTGGTGGTGAGAATTAGAAGGAATTTTTTTAATATCAGCAAAAAACGGAAAAATAACATCCAATAGCCCTGTTTCATCCATTGAAAACAGGGCCTGAATTAAAAACTTTCCTTCAAAAGTTTTCATCAATTCTTGATGAACCCTTTCTGGCGCAACATTTAAAATTAAAGAATTATTTTCTTTTATAAAATTAATAATTTCATCATCAATTCTAAACCCTAATTTTGCCTGAAACCTAATGGCTCTAATCATTCTTAATGGGTCATCCGACAGGTTTGAAATTTTATAAGTTCTTATTAATTTTTCTTCAAAATCTTTTTTGCCACCTGTTATATCAATAAATTTTTCATTATTAATATCATACATAATAGCATTCATTGTAAAATCTCGCCTTTTAATATCATCATCCAAATTGTTATTTAATAATTTTGCAAAATCTATATAATCATCGCCAAAAACAACCCTATATATTTCATTACTCTTGTCTAATTCAACAAAACTTCCGTTTAATTCATCTGCAATTTTTTTGGTTAATTCGGCTAAATTGTCGCATTTAATTGCAATATCTCTGTCAGGGGAAATTTCACCCGATAATAAATCTCTTAAATAGCCGCCCACTAAATAAGAATCATAATTTTTAATATAGGGTTTTATTTTTTCAATTAAACTGTCCTGCATTTTCGATAATTCCAAATAAGCCTGCCGTTATTGCATTTGGTGCTTTTAAAATCAATTTTCCTAAAGTTACCATTTTCAAATTTTCTTTTTTAAAAAATTCAAATTCACCTTCCGAAAAACCCCCTTCAGGCCCAAACACGGCAAGAATTTTTTCAGGCTTTTTATAATTTAAAAGTGCCTTTTGAATATTCATTTCATCGTATTTTTCAGCAAAAATTAAAATGTTTTCTTTTTTAAATTTTGAAAAAATTTCACCAAATGTTGAAATATCATAAACTTTTGGAATGTCTGCCCTTTCACATTGTTTAAAGCTTTCTAAGCCGATTTTTTGCCACTTTTCTGCTTTATTTTTAACTGTTTCTAATTTTGGCGCTGAATTATTTGAATAAACCGTGTAAATTTCTTTGGCGCCCAATTGAACCGCATTTTGAATTGCAAGGTTCATAGCATCAGGTTTTAAAATGCAAATAAGAGCGCAAAGTTCAAAATCAAGCTTTCTATCTGATTTATAAGAAGTTAAAATTTCAGCTCGAATTTCTTTCTTTGTAAAATCAACAATTTTTGTCTTATAAACAGTTTCAAATTCATCTATGAATTTAATTTCTTCCCCTTTTTTAATTCTTAAGGCAGAAACAAGGTGCAAAACAACTTCAGGGTCATTGACCCTTAAAAAATTTCCTTCAATATTTTCTTTTTTTATTAAAAAATGCGGCATAGAATTATTTTATCATGCTAATATTAGAATAAAGCTTTTTATTGGAGGTATATATAAATGATTATTGTAATGCGCCATGGCGCAAGCGAAGAAAATATTCAAAAAGTTGTTGATTTTATAAGAAAAAAAGGCAGAGAAGCCCACATTTCAAAAGGGGAATCTCATGTTGTAATAGGTGCAGTTGGTGAAACAGTTATTGACCCAAGGGATTTTGAACTTTTAGATAACGTAAAAGAAGTTATTAAAATTTCATCAAGCTATAAATTGGTTTCAAGAATATTTAAAAATGAAGATACAATTATTGAAGTAAACGGCGAAAAATTCGGCGGTGATTATGTGGGCATGATTGCAGGGCCTTGCACAATTGAAAACGAAGATCAAATAAATGAATGTGCAAGATTAATGGCGGAAGCAGGCGTTAAAATTATAAGGGGCGGCGCTTACAAGCCAAGAACATCCCCCTATGCCTTTCAAGGTTTAGGCGAAGAAGGGCTTAAAATGATAAGGCGTGCTGCCGATAAATATAATTTGGCAGTAACATCAGAAGTTATGGAAATAAGCCAAATTCCCCAATTTTTAAGATATGTTGATATTTTGCAGGTGGGTGCAAGAAATATGCAAAATTTCAACCTTTTAAAAGAATTAAGCAAGGTTGATAAACCCGTTATGCTAAAAAGGGGCTTATCTGCAACAATTAATGAATGGTTAATGGCAGCAGAATATATTTTATCAGGCGGAAACAGGGAAGTTATTTTATGCGAAAGAGGGATAAGAACCTTTGAAGTTGCAACAAGAAACACGCTTGATTTGTGTGCAATTCCCGTTGTTAAAAAATTAAGCCACTTGCCGATTATTGTTGACCCATCCCATGGGACAGGTTTAAGAGATAAAGTTGCTCCGATGTCATTAGCTTCAGTTGCTGCAGGCTGCGACGGACTTATGATTGAAGTTCATAATAAACCTGAATGCGCTCTTTGTGATGGCGCGCAGTCTTTATACCCTGAACAATTCAGTGAATTATACCAAAAATTGAAAAAATTAGCCCCAGTGGTTGATAAAATTATGTAATTTATTACAAATAAAAATACCCCGAAACTTATCGGGGTATTTTTTTTGACTTTTAATTTCTATTTATCATCTAATGCTGCAACACCGGGGAGAACTTTACCTTCAATAAATTCTAATGAAGCGCCGCCACCTGTTGAAACATGGGTAAAATCTTCAGCTTTTGCAAATTTCTTAGCGGCTGAAACAGAATCGCCACCACCAATAACAGATGTTGCACCATTTTTTGTAGCATCCACTATTGCTTCTAAAACAGCTTTTGTACCGTCTGCAAATTTGGGGTTTTCAAAAGCACCGACAGGGCCGTTCATTAAAATTGTTTTTGAATTTTTAAGAACTTCACTGAATGCCTTTCTTGATTCAGGGCCTGCATCAACGCCTTCAAAGCCGTCGGGAATTTCATCAATTTTAACGAATTTATTTGTACCGTTGCCTGAAAAATCATCCGTTACTAAAACATCTGTTGCCATAACGAGTTTAACACCTTTGTCGGCAGCTTTTTTCTCAATTGCTTTTGCAACATCCAATTGGTCGTCTTCGCAAATTGAATTACCGATTTTACCGCCGTTTGCTTTAACAAACGTATAAGCCATGCCGCCGCCGATTATTAAGTTGTCAACTTTATCGATTAAATTTTCCAAAACACCGATTTTTGATGAAACCTTAGCTCCGCCGACAACAGCCGTAAACGGTCTTGTCGGGTTATCAAGAGCTTCTGATAAGCATCTGATTTCTTTTTCCATTAATAAACCTGAAACTGCAGGTTTTAAAACTCTTGCGAGTTTAGCGGTTGAAGTGTGGTTTCTGTGAGCTGCGCCAAATGCATCGTTTACATAGAAATCACCGAGTTCTGCAAGTTTGTTTGCAAAAGTCATATCGTCATCTTTTGCTTCTTCCGCTTTATAGTATCTGATGTTTTCAAGAAGCGCAATTTGACCGTCTTTTAAATCTTTTAACATGTCAGCCGCAACATCGACGTCAGGAATAAACATAACATCTTCCCCTAAAAGTTTTGACATATATTTTGCAACCGGAGCCAAAGTAAATTCAGGGTTCTTTTCGCCTTTCGGTCTTCCCAAGTGTGCCATTAAAACAATTTTTGCGCCTTTTTCTTTTAAGAAATTAAGGGTAGGTAAAATTGCCTGAATTCTTGTGTCATCTGTAACATTTTTGTTTTCATCCAAAGGAACGTTAATATCAACTCTGACAAGAGCTCTTTTACCTTTGATGTCGCCTAAATCTTTAATTGATTTTTTCATTTTAAACTCCTTATAAAAGATAAAATTTTTATAAAGCTATTTTACAATGAAAAAAACTTTTTTTAAATACAAAAATCAGCCTTAAATAAGGCTGATTTTCATTTTACCCACACTTTTATATACAAAGAGAATTACATTCTAACTTTCATAATTAATTGTCGTTCTTGGAGCATCCTGATTAAGAGTCATGCCAAGACGCATTGTCTGATTATTAATTTTATCTATTTCAACCAAAACTTCGCCTGAAAAAACATTTTCGTTTTCTTTTAAATATCCTAAAATCGGCTCCCAAAGCCCTGAAATTGCACTTTCAACGGTATTTATGGCAGTTTCGGCAGTCTTTTGCCTATTCTCGGGGATGACGTTAAAACCAAACGATTTAATGTTATTAAGCATTATCTATCCTTCTTTATATCAAGTTCTTATATAACTTGTATCGGCTTCACTTCATTAATACTTTAATAATATTCTTTTATTTGTAAACATTATTAACATTAAGAAAAATAGGCAAAATAGAACATATAAAAGGATTACAGCCTATTGTATACTTTTGTAACAAAACAAGCATATATTGAAATCATAAAATGTATATCGTTTTTATATACATGTACCCAAAAAATAGTTATAAGGAGTATGATATGTCAGTAGATGCAATCGGTTCAGTTGGCGGAAGCTATTCAAGCACCTCAGTTGGTAGCGTTTCTAAAGTCAACAAAGAAGATTTTCAATTTGAGGATAACATTTTTGCCGCAGACTTTAACGGCAGTGTAGGTTCTTCTAACGGTTTAGAAGAAACATCAGGAACATTGGCAAGCAACAATGAACCTTCAGGTAATTTATTTGAAGAATCTGCAGGTCAACTTGCAAGCAATGATATTAAAGATTTTAAATATGAAGAATCCGCAGGACAGCTTGCAAGCGGCGGATTAAATTTGGTAGCTTAATTAATTGGATAATGGAGTAGAAAAAAGAAAAGAACATAGGGTAAAACCTAAAACGGGGTAGAAAAATGAGCGAAATAAAAGTGGTAAATATTCTTCTTACAAGCTTATTATTAATGACAATAGTAATGTTTTCCTGGACTTTCGTATATATCAATAAAATCCAAACTTCAAGTAACGTAAATATTCCGATTGTATCAGCATTTAACGCATAATCTACGAAATCCGAAGAAGAATCAAAAAATTAAAAAACCGCCAATTCTAGGCGGTTTTTTGTACTGCAAAATTTTTCATATTTGATAAATCATAAGAAATAAATAAATCTGAAACCACTTCTTGGTTTAGCCTTGAATCATTTTGCATGATATTTCTTACTTCATCATTTGTAAAAGGTTTTTTATAAGGTCTTTCTTCTTTTAATGCCGTATATGCATCGGCAACCGACAATATTTGTGCCATTTTGTTATTCTGCTTTGAGGGGTTTGAGCACTCAGTATGATGCAGTCTGACAGCTTCAATTGTTTTTGGACTCAAATTGAACGTTTTCAAAACTTCTGCACCAATCTCAGCGTGCAGATCAACAATTTGTCTTTCTTCAGGGGTTAATGCGGCAGGCTTGTCCAAAATTTCTCTTGGGATGAAA
The DNA here is from genome assembly GCA_944324425.1 of Candidatus Gastranaerophilales bacterium. Classification (GTDB taxonomy): domain Bacteria; phylum Cyanobacteriota; class Vampirovibrionia; order Gastranaerophilales; family Gastranaerophilaceae; genus Galligastranaerophilus_A. Next base: position 35,141 of record CALUWE010000010.1, on the reverse strand, counting down.
GCCTTACCTATATCATGCAATAAAGCGGCTTGCATTAGTGATACATATTCATCCAAGGGCAAATCCACTCCCAATTCTTTTGCTTTATTATATGTTTGAAGGAAATGCACCTGAGGTTTTCCGGTAACATTTTTAAGATCAATCTTAACACCCAGCCCTTTTGTTGCCAAAATTTGACCAATTCTCGGATTTCTTTGAACGGCAGCATTTAATGTATTTTCATTAATATATTTGCTTAAATACATTTTGGGCACAAGGCGAACAAGACAATCATCAACAGCATTGGCAACCGGATTTTTTTGACCGTTTTGAATATTAACCGAATGGGCAAAATAATCCGAAGGGACTGAACTTGAAACCTGAACGCCGTATTTTTGAGCGGGATAATTCAGCAAAAGCCCCGCATTATTCGCAGACTGCATGGAATACGGATTATTTTGCCATCCCAAAGAAGCATAATTTACTGTATTTAAGACTTCACTCAATTTATACTAACCCAAAAACAATATTCTTCCTATGTATTAATAAACTCATTTTTGTAAACGATATTGACAGAAAACCATTTTATTTTACATTTGTTAACATAGAAATATTATTTTTTTGTATACTTTTTGGCATTCTGTGAAAAGAGATTGTATGATATAATTATTCTATTAATTAAGGAGAAAAAAGAACATGTCAAACCCTATGCTTAGCGAAAGAGCGGTAGAAAATTTCAGAACAGGCGAAAGCTCTTCACAAGTGATGACAATCTCGGGTGTAGTATTAAAAACAACATTTTTATTTGTTGTGCTTTTATTAGCCGCCTCTTATAGTTTTTCGCTTATTTTAAGCGGCTTTATGGACAAAGCAATGATGCTCGGCAAAGTCGGCGCCATTGGCGGTTTTATCGTTGCAATGGTAATCATTTTTGCAAGAAACTCAAAAATTTTAGCGCCGTTGTCCGTTGTCTATGCAGGTTTGGAAGGCCTGTTTGTTGGCGGCGTAAGCGCTATGTTTGCCAAATTTATCAATTTTGAAATTGTTGCACAGGCTGTTATTGCAACTCTTGCAACCTTATTGGCAATGCTTTTCTTATATTCTTCAAAGTTGATAAGGTGTACTGAAAAATTTAGGGCAACAATTATGACCGCAACTTTAGGGGTTGCCGTAATTTATGTCGTAACCTTTATTATGAATCTTTTTAATCCCGCATCATCCTCACTATTAATGGGTTCAAGCCCTATTGGAATAGGCTTCAGCGTCATTGTCTGCCTAATTGCGGCATTCAACCTAATTATAGACTTTCACTTTATCGAAACAGCCAAAAACATGAATCTTGATAAAAGTTTTGAATGGTATAGCGGATTTTCTTTGATGGTAACTTTGGTTTGGTTATATATTGAATTTTTAAAACTTTTTGCAAAACTAAGTTCCAGAGATTAACCCTAAATAGACAATAAAAAAACTCCCTTAAATTTAAGGGAGTTTTTATTTTGGACTATTTCTTTTCTACGAATTTTTATTATCGTAATCAATTCTGCCTATAAGCTTGTTAAACCTTTTTGTAACATCACGGAACATGTTTAAATCCAAGCTTTGAGCACCGTCTGAACTTGCGTTATCAGGGTCATTATGAATTTCATACATAAGCCCGTGAGCCCCTGCGATTAGGGCAGCTTTTCCCATAGGTTCAATTAAATATCTTCTGCCTGTGCCGTGAGATGGGTCAACAATAATCGGCAAGTGAGAATATTTTCTTAAAATAGGAACAGCAGCTATATCAAGCGTATTCCTTGTAAAATCGTTATCATAACCTTTTATACCGCGTTCGCAAAGAATAACATTAGGATTGCCGTTATACATAATATGTTCCGCCGCAAGCAAAAACTCTTTAATAGAAGCCGCAGGGCCTCTTTTTAACATAACCGGCTTTTTAATGTGGCCTAAAGCTTTTAATAATTTAAAGTTTTGCATATTCCTTGCGCCGACTTGCAAAACATCAGCATATTGGTTAACAAGAGGAATATCCATTGTATCCATAACTTCTGTTACGACAAGAAGCCCTGTTTGCCTTCTTGCTTCAGCCAAAAATTCAAGTCCTCTTTCTTCTAAACCCTGAAAATCATAGGGTGAGGTTCTTGGTTTAAAAGCACCGCCTCTTAAAAATTCGCAGCCCATTTCTTTTGCTGCTCTTGCAATTTCAAGAAGGCTTTCTATATCTTTTTCAACGGAGCACGGCCCCACCATTAAAACAGGTTTTTCTTTGCCGCCGATTTTAACGCCGTTTGAAAACTTAATTATGGTATCCTCGGGATGTGCCGTTCTTGAAGCCAATTTATAGGGTTCTTGAATTGATTTGACAGTTTTAACACCATCAAAACCTGCAATAATTTGCGGGCTTAAAATTCTCTTATCGCCAATTGCGGCAATAACCTTAAGAACATCACCGTAGTTAATGTTTACTCTAAACCCGTGTTTTTCAAGATATTGAACAACTTTTTCAACCTCTTTATCGGTTGCGTTTGGCTCCATTACAACAATCATTTTTCATTTTCCTCGCTTAATGTACTTATAAACCTATTAAACCATGAAAAATAATTTTAGTCAGTCAAAGAATTAATCATCATCATCATCTTTGTCATCGTCATCGTCGTCATCTTTTTTATCTTCCGCTTTTTGTTCAATAGATGAAGACTGGTTTTGAGCATTTGTATTAAAAAGATTATCTGCGCCGTTTTGTGATGAAGAATTCGGAATTGTTACTCCCGATAAGGTTTTCATATAATCTTTCATACCGAAAGTTTCAGACCCCGGCAAAGGAACATTTGCAGGCTGATTTTGTTTATTATCTTTTGCATACTCACCCCTGCCTAATTTTTTGTTAACAAGCGCAACTACCTGTCCTATAACAGGTGTCATCAAAACGGTAACCAAAAATCTTACGGTTAATGTGAATACTGTAAGCGATTTTGCTTTTGAAATATTGCCGTATATGGATTTTGCCTGTTTTTCAAAGCCTGAAGCCGCGAGTTTTGCAATATCGTCATTTTCAATAATATTTTCTTTTATTGCTCTTTGAACAACATCATTATTCTTAAGAGCAGTAATAGAATCTTTCAATGCATCAGTAAAATTATCCCATCCGCCGGATAAAAGCTCATCCGAATGACGTTTCATAGCATCCAAATCAATGCTGTCTGCGCCTTCATCAAGCGCAATTTTTAGTGCATCAACTATTTTACTGTTAGATTTATTGAAAAGATCTGCATCACGGTGTTTTAAATAACTCCTTAAAAGGTTTTCCATAGGCTTATCGGTATATTTATCAATTAAGAATGCGGCCGTTGAAGATGCAGCAGTAACCATAACGTTATTTATCATCAAAGGAAGTTTTCTTTCTTCCTCAATCTTTTCTGATTTTGCCGTATTGCTTACATAAAAATATGTAATTGCAAAAGATGCCAAATCCGACCACCTTGCAGAAGGTTTTTCAAATCTTGCCGTTGTTTCAACAAGTTTTTGTCCCATTTTTCTTGGAGCAATCCAGCCTATTCCCTTTGCAATGTGCTCATCAAAAAGGGCGTTATAAAGTTCTTTTAGTTTTTTAAAGCCTTTTGAAGGAGCATCTTTTTCTGCCTTCTCAATTACCTTTCTGACTCCGGAAGCAAAAAAGTCCTGAGCATTATCGGCAGCCTCTGAAGCAAGAGAACCTTTAAATGAAGTGGTTGAATTTTTAACATTGCCCGTAAATGAAATGGCGGATTTTTGCTTATTTTCCGAACCGCTGAATGCCGGCTGAGCTTGATGAACATTGTTTGAGTTCATTCTTATTGTATTCATAACGGTCATTTTATTCATCGGGTTTTCAACAGGATTTTTCTTTTTGGAGTTTTTCCCCGCTTTATCTTTCTTGAATAAAAATTTGAGAATATAAGGTGTAAGCGCAATTGTAAGCGCAGCTTTCATTGGCGAAACAGCTAAATCGGGAAGTTTTTTATACGTTGTTTTAAAAGCATCCCCGAGCGTGCTTTTTAATTTTGTGCCGTTTGCAAGTGTAATTAATTCTTCGTTTTTAATTGCGTCAACATAATTTATATCTTTAATATATTTAGTCGGATCTTTTGAATCTACGCTTTTTACAATTTTATTAACCGCAGACGAAAAAGGCCCCAAAATAAGATTTGATAATCCAAAACCAATAAAAGCAGAAACAGCGTTTTTGGTTGCAGACATCTCTTTATCTTCCATCTCAGCCCCGGGCATTGCTAAAACACAGATAGGTTTCAACATGCCTGCGATAACAAGTGCCGTAACGGCTTCAAAAAAGGTTTCACTTTTATCAACGCTCTTTAAAAGTCCCTTAAAGAAATTTGCCCCGCCCATTTTGTCGGCCCATTTGGGAATATCTTCCATTGCGCCTTTATTTATTGCTTCTTTGGTTATTCCCTTAACCATCTCGGCAGTAGTTTTAATAACTTTTTCTTTTCCGGTAAAAGATGGAACTGAAGCGGTCATATCGGGCTGCGCAGTCAAATTATCCTTTAAAAGTTCAGACCCGCCTAAGCTTACACGCTCTGCGGGTCTGAATTGGTTATATTTATCTATACTATTGTGCTTATGTTTCGCACTTTGGTATAGCTTTTGCCTCTCGAGGTTCAAGGCATCGCCATGCATTGCCAAATTATTCGGTAGTATTAATTTATTAACTCTCATAGTATTCATTTAAAACATGTAAAAAAATTTTTTTGCGCTTATTAAAAATTTTTTTTCAACATTTTAAAAGTCGCCTTTCTTCTTTATTTTCAATAAGTTTTTCGATTTTTTGAAAAATGATTTTTTCAAAATTCACATTGTACAGCGAATTAATTTCATTAATAAAAAAGCATGGACTCGTGATATTGATTTCTATAATTTTATCATCAATTACATCCAAACCGGCCATATAAACGCCGTCTTTCAGCAGCGTTTTTGAGATAATTTTTCCCATTTCTTTTTGTTTTGGGGTCAAATTTCCCAAAATTAAATTTTCTTTTTTATGCTCGTTGAACTTAAAATCATTGTTTGTGGCAACCTTTGTAACTGCATAGTCCATAATTTCGCCTGAAATAAAAATAAGCCTTTTGTCGCCCTTTTCAATTCCTTTTAAATATTCCTGAACCATAACTTTTGTTTTACCGTTGTCGGTTGCGCTTGATATTATTGCATTAATGTTTTTATCCTTAGAATTAAGATAAAAAACACCTGATGAAAAACATTTATTTAACGGCTTTATGATAATTTCATCATTTTGAAACAAGAATTCCTTGATTAGTTTCTCATCGGAAGTAACAATGTTTTTAGGAGCAAGCGAAGGGAACCTGTTTATATATAATTTTTCGTTTATATCTCTTAATGCTCTGTAAGAATTTATACAAAAAACTTTTTCATCCAAATAATCAAGAACATAGGTTGCATTAATAAAATCAATATCAACCGGAGGATCCGGACGAGTAAAAATTACATCATAATTATTTAAGCAATTTTTGATTCTCTCATCGGATTTAAAAATATTATTATTTTTTACACTTGCCGAATATACAAACGAAAACGGCTTATTACCATCCAAAAACAATTCATGCTTTGTTGTAATATCAACCTTATATCCTTCCTCAAGAAAAGTTTTTATCAGCCAAAAATCTGTTACAAGAAGGTTAAACTCAAAATACTTATATTCAACTTCGTCAATAATAAATAAGACATTTTTCATACAAGCAATTATATAATAAAAACATTTTTAATAATCGTGCCAAATCGGGTGCATTTTGGTATAATTTAAAATATTCAAATAAATAAGGGCTTATTATATGAGTGAAGACAAGAATAAAATTAAAAATTTAATCGAAGAAATAAAAAAAGACCCGAATAATCTTAATAATTACAGGGCTCTTGCCGATTTATACATTGATAAACAGGATTTTGTTTCTGCATTTAATGTTTATCAGGAAATTTTAAAGAAAGATGAAAATGATATACAATCACTTTTAAATTCCGGCAGCATCAAATTTTATGCAAAAGAATTTAAAGAAGCTTTGAAATTTTATACAAAAGGCATCGAAATTGAGCCTGACAACAGTCTTCTTCACTATAATTTAGGCAATGTCTACGCCGAAATCAACGATTTTGACGACGCAAACAAAGAATATAAACTGGCAGTCAAAACAGGAATGAACAATGCCGCAATTTTTAATGCCATGGGTATTTTATACTCGGATAACGGCAAATATCCTGACGCCAAAGGGTTTTTCATTCGCGCACTTCAATTTGAGCCCGATAATTCCGAATGTCTTGCAAATTACGGCACATTGTGTCAAAGAATGGGTGATTTCAGACAAGCGGAAGATAATTACAAAAAATCACTTGAAATAAGAAAAGATAACGAACAAGTGGCGCTCGCCCTTGCAAATCTTTATGTACAAGTGAACAAGAAAAAAGAAGCCGAAAAATTCTTTGAAAAAGCAATTGAAATTAAACCCGATTACTACTCCGCATGGGTATGCAGAGCAATATTTCATTCGGATGAAAAAGATTTCGACAACGCTATCAGATACTATAAAACAGCAATTGAATTGGAACCCGAAAAATCAAATGCCTATATGCTTTTGGCACATCTTCTTTTAAACGAAAAAAGGTATGAAGAAGCAATTGACACATACAAAAGAAGTTTGGAATTAACCGAAAACAAAACTATGGTTTATGTTTTCATAGCTAACGCATATATGTTGAATTCAGATATGAAAAGCGCAATAGAATATTACAGATTGGCAATGAAATCCACCAAAGACAATGCTGAAATTACACTTATCTACATAGACATCTTAAATGAATTCATTGAAGGAAAAATAAAAAATGCAGCATAAAACCGACGTTACAATTTCAGACAGAATTCTTGCAACCGGTTCATATTTAACATTGGGTTTTATCGGCATGATTTGGCTTATAATAAGCATGTTGATTATAAAAAAACCAATGAGCAGATATTTAACCTGTAATATTGTTCAGTCTTTTGTATTGTCAATTTTATATGCAATTTTATCTTTGGCATACAGCATTTTTATAGGTTTATTAACAAGCATACCTTTTATTGGCGGGCTTTTCTTAAAACTGCACATTTTTCTTTTTGCAACACCTGTATTTAACACAATGAATTTTATAAACTATCTTATATTACTTTTCTTATGTTATCTTTCAATTATTGCAATTTTCGGTAAATTGCCCTATGTGCCTTATATAACAGATATTGCAAAGAAAATATTGTAATTAAACCTGTTGACAAGGTTGATAGTTTTTAAAATGAATAGTATTATACTGTTTATGCTGGATTTTATTAAAAAACTGGTAAATAAAATAAACAGGCTTGACGATTTTATCAACCTCTATAAAGAAAACGCCGGCGAGGTTTCAATGCCTTCTTATGCTTATATGAACTGGGGCATTAAACTTTTGGATACGGGCGATGAAAAAAAAGCACTTGAGCTTTTGGAAAAAAGTATAGAAATGCCCTATGCAAATTCAGACTCTTATGTAAATCTTGCAATTGTTCTTGCAAAAGACGGTAAATATGAACTGGCGCTTAACTATTTAAAAAAAGCAACCAAGCTTGATAACGAAAATGCAAAGGCGTACCAAATTTTAGGCTCTGTTTATTCCGAAATGGAAGATTTTGAAGAAGCAAAAAAGGCTTTTTCAATTTCAATAAAGCTGAATCCGAGAAATTCTCAAACATATATTAACCGCGCGATTTTTTATGCCAAAACTGGCAAAATAAAAGAAGCACACACGGATTTTAAAACCGCATGCCATATAAACCCCGGTAACACACAAGGCTGGTTCTTGTGGGGGGTTTTATGTTCTCAGTGCAAAGATTATATCAATGCGCTTGAAAAACTTAAAAAAGCGGTTTCGCTTGACCCTTTTCATTCTGACGCTTATTACCATTTGGCTTCAATTTCATTTTTGACGGGACAATTTAAAGATTCAATAAAATATGCAAAAAAATCCATTGCAATAAACCCGAAACGTCCCGAATGCTATATTGCACTTGCAGAAAGCTGGCTGCACTTAAAAAATGAAAAAGAATGCCTTGCCGTATACCCGAACGCATTAAAAGAATGTGAGGTTAATTCCCAATTTTATTATTCTTGGGGTGTTTCATTTCAATTTTTTCAAAAATGGGAAGAATCTTTTGAAAAGCTAAACAAAGCGGCAGAGCTTGATAACAATAACCACCTTGCATATTACGCTTTATCCATCTCGTATTTTAAAACAAACAACGAAGAAGAAGCGGCCAAAATGCTTGAAAAAACAATTGAAATAAAACCCGACCATACCATTGCTCTTTACAATTTAGGGCAATATTACTTAAGAAAAAATGACTATGAAAATGCAATTCAATATTATAAAAAAGCGGTTTCAAGCAATATAAACTCAGGATACATGTACTTAAATATAGCATCATGCTATGAACTTTTGGGAAACAAGGAAGAAGCGCTAGAATATTGGAAAAAAGCGGTTGAATACAACCCTGATAACATAGATGCCAAAATAAGCCTTGCTAATGCATATCTGAAAGCAGGCGATGTTCAAAACGCAATAAGAAAAATAAGAAGCGCTTATATAAATAACAAACAAGACATCAAAATTTTGTTGATGTACGGCGTTCTTCTTTTAAACAGCGGCGAATATTTTGAGGCCTTGGACAAATTGGATGAAGCACTTAAAATCAGCCCCGATTATAAAATTGCAAAATATGCCAAAATAGAATGTTTTGTGAAAATGGGCAAAATTGAAGAAGCTGAAAATATATTAAAAGAATTTGAAGAACAGGAAGATTTAAAAGAAGACGGTGATATTTTATATTTAAGAGCTCTTGTAAACGAAGGAATCATCACAAAAAGTAATAATTATGACTTAATTGATGAAACAATAAATATTTGTGATAAAATAATCTCACTGCACACTGAAGCGGCAGTTGACTCCAAAGTGTTAGCAATTAAGAACAATTTAATAAAAATTAAGGAAAATTAAGAGAAAAATGGCAATAGTAGTACAGAAATTCGGCGGTACGTCCTTAGCAGATGTTGAAAAGATTAAAAATGTTGCAAGAGCCGTAGTTAGAGAAAAAGAACTTGGAAATGACGTTGTTGTTGTAGTTTCCGCTATGGGGCACACAACGGATAACCTTATAAAATTAGCCCATGACATTTCAAAAAACCCGTCATCAAGAGAAATGGATATGCTTATGTCAACGGGCGAACAAATTTCAATTGCGCTTCTTGCAATTGCAATTCAGGAAATGGGCTACAAAGCAGTTTCTATGACAGGTGCTCAAGTTGGAATTTACACGGAAGACACGCATTCTAAAGCAAGAATTATTGATATTAAAACAGACAAAATAATGAATCATATTAAAGACGGTAAAATTGTTATTGTTGCAGGTTTTCAAGGCATTACAAAAGACGGCGAAATAACAACTTTAGGCCGTGGCGGTTCAGATACATCAGCCGTTGCAATAGCAGCAAAATTGCAAACGGAAAATTTAGGCATTGAAAGATGCGATATTTATTCTGACGTTGAAGGCATTTATACAACAGACCCAAGGGTTGTACCAACCGCAAGAAAACTGAAAGAAATTTCTTATGAAGAAATGCTTGAGCTTGCGAGAGTCGGCGCAAATGTTTTACACCCAAGGTCAGTTGAAACGGCAAAACAATTTCAAGTGCCGATGCGCTTAAGGAGCTCTTTTAAATTAGACGATTTAGGAACACTTGTTATAGGAGTTGAAAAAATGGAAATTTATAAACCCGTTACAGGGCTTGCATGCGATAAATCACAAGTAAGAGTCGTTATTTGCGACATACCGGACAGACCCGGTAATGCAAGCAAATTGTTCTCACTTCTTGCAAAATATGAACTTTCTGTTGATATGATTATTCAATCCTATGCAAGAAGCTCAAACAATACAAACGATATAGCTTTCACAATTGATAAAGATGATCTTCCGAAATTTATGACATTGAAAGATGAAATTACATCTATTATGAACCCTTCTAACATTCACATTGACGAAGACATTGCAAAAATTTCAATTGTAGGCGCAGGCATGATTGACCGTCCCGGTATTGCGGCTCAAATGTTTGAAACTTTGGCAAAAGAAAGCATCAACATTAAAATGATTTCAACATCTGAAATTAAAATCAGCTGTCTTGTTGAAAAAATGCACGCAAAACAAGCAACTGAAGCTTTATGCAAAGCCTTTGAACTGGACGGCAAAGATGTTGCACTGGTTCATGGCACTTTGCCCGATTAATTTCACAAAAAAATATGAACGGAAAATTTAAACTAATTACAGGTTTAGGAAACAAAGATAAAAACAAGGTGAAGAGCCTTGTTTTACTTTGGGCAAAAGCAGGCGCAGACATTTTTGATACATCGCCAATCACAACTCCTTGCATTCAGGAAGCCTTAATTGAAAACGGTTTAAATTTAGATGATTTTGATTTTTGCACATCTTACGCAATTGTAGGTGATACCCACGGCAAAAAAGCAAAAATAGACCCTCTTATTTGCAAAATGTGCAAAAAATGTAAAGATGTCTGTATTGAAGGTGCAATTGAGCCGCCAAATATAGATAAATCAAAATGCATCGGCTGTTCACACTGCAAAAAAGCCTGCGAATATAACGCAATTCAAATTTATGATGATACGGATGAAGATTTTTTTGAGCTTTTAGAAAAAAATGTTAAATTAGACACGGTTGAAATTCACATTTCAATCAAAGATAAAAAGATTATAAAAGAAGAATTTAAAAAAATCATAAAAGCCCTTGACCGTTCAACTTGCGCCAAAAATTCAAAAATAAGCGTATGTTTTAACCGAACTTTTTTTTCAAATTCAAAAACAGAGAAAATTTTAGCCAAATTAAAGGAATTATCCGGAAAAAGAGAATTTGTGGTGCAAGCGGACGGAAATTCAATGAACGGCGCAAATAATACAATAGCGGGCACAATTGAAACCGTTGCATTCGGTTTATTTGTAAAAAGTTTAGGTTATGATGTCATATTATCGGGCGGCTGCAATGAATATACGGCAGAATTAGCCAAAAAAGCAGGTTTAAATTGTTCAATAGGTTTTGGAAGTTTTATCAGAAAAATGACAGAAAACTTGCCTGATGATGAAAAATTAAAAACTGCAAAAGAATTTGTAAGAAAAACAAAAGAATTATTAAATGATAAATCTTGTTAAAAATTTTATAAAAGAAAACAATTTGGAAAATAAAACTATTTTGCTTGGGTTGTCAGGTGGGGTGGACAGTGCAGTTTTACTTCACATTTTATCGAAAATTAAAAATATAAAAGTTGTTGCAATTCATCTTAACCACAATTGGAGAGGGGCTGATTCCAAAAAGGATGAAGAACTTGCAAGAAAAATTGCAAAAGATAAAAACATAGAATTTTATTCTGAAACATTACCAAAAAATGTTAAAAAAACAGAAACCATTGCAAGAGAACTAAGGTATAAATTTTTTGAAGATTGTGCCAAAAAATTCAAAGCTGATGCCGTTTTTTTAGCACACAATAAAAATGATAACGTTGAAACTTTAATTTATAGGTTAATTAAAGGCACAGGCCCAAGCGGGCTTAATTCAATTCCAAAAAAAAGAGATTTATTTTTAAGGCCCTTAATTGAAGTTGAAAGAAAAGAAATTGAAAAATATGCAAATGAAAACGGGCTTATTTTTGCAATTGATAAATCAAATTTTGATACAAAATATAAAAGAAATTTAATAAGAGAAAAAATTCTTCCCATAATGAAAGAAATTAACCCTGAAACAATTAATTCAATTTCAAACCTCATTAATTTAAACATTATGAATCAAAAAATTGTGGATGATGTTATTTTAAAAATTCAAAAACAAATTATAAAAAATGAAAAAATTAACAGAGAAAAGTTTTTAAATCAAACAAAAGAAATTCAATATGAAATTATAAACCGTTACCTAAAGGGAATTTTAAAAACAAGAGATTTTAAAACAATAGATAAACTTGTTAAATTTATTCAAAATAGCCCGCAAAATAAAATTTCAATCGGGAAAAATTTGTTTTTAAAAATTTATAATAATGAAATTTACATTTTAAATTCAAAAAAAGAAATTACAGAAAATGAAATTAAATTAAAAGAAAAAAATAAATTTTTAAATCATGAAATAAGTTTAGAAGAAGTTCAAACCCCTGATATTTTCGAAGAAAACAAATTTATAAAACTTTTTGAAAAAGAAAATTTTGTGATAAGAACAAGAAAAGAAGGGGATGTTTTTACTCCTTTCGGGTCAAAAACGCCTCAAAAATTAAAAACTTATTTTATAAAGAAAAAAATCCCGTCAGAATTAAGAAACAAAATTCCCTTAATTGCTGCAAATAACGAAATTTTCTATATAGCAGGCGTTTCTATGAGTGAAAAATTAAGGGTAGATAAAAACGACAAAAAATGTTATAAAATAACGATAAAGGAAATTTAATATGGAAAAAGAACTTAAAACTTTAATTGATGAAAACACCCTAAAAACAAGAATAAAAGAGCTGGCGGAAAAAATTAACAAAAATTATAAAGAAGATGAACCCATTGTTGCAATTTGCGTTTTAAAAGGGGCGGTTATGTTTTTTTGTGAGCTTGTTAAATATTTAAAAATGCCGGTCCGAATGGAATTTGTAAGTTTATCAAGCTATGGGTGCTCTGAATGTTCATCAGGAAGGGTTTCCGCCTTAAATGTTTCCCTGCCGCCGTTAGAAAATCAAAAAGTTTTAGTTGTTGAAGACATTATGGATACAGGCCTTACATTAAAATTTTTGCTTGATTATCTAAAAACAAAATGCAAAGTGGAAGATGTTAAGCTGGCTGTTATGTTTGATAAAAAGTGCGCAAGAAAATTTGATATTGAACCTGATTTTAGCGCATTTGATGTTGATGATAAATTTATTGTTGGTTTTGGGCTTGATTATAACGAATATTTAAGAAATATCCCTTATGTCGGATATTATGAAAAATAAGCAAAAAATTTTTTTTACGGGCATTTAAAAAACAACACATACTACACGAAGGATAAATTATTGAAAATTAATAATATAGCGCCCATTAGCTTTGGCTACAGTAAAAAAAGCCAAGAATATATAAACAAAAATGCAGAACAAATTGAAGAGCCGGAATTGCAAGCAGCTATTAAAAGCTGTTCGGATGTTTGCAATTCAATGGAAGATACAATAAAAGCAAACGAAAGAAAATACGGCCCCGATTATTCGCAATCAAACTATGTTGATTTTTTCATTACACTAAAAGATGCCCTTTTATCACATGTTATTCTTTTGTTTGATGACAGCGATAAATATTTGCAATCGGAATATGATTATTATTCTTCATCTTTAAGCAGATGCAAAAATAAAGATAACAATTGGCGCCAAAGCATTGTTGACAGGCTGAAGTTTTGGGATGCAAACCTTGGAAAAACAAAAGAAGAAATGGCAAAAGAGCTTGAAGAAAGCAAAAAGGCAGCAGCTGTAGGCAAAGCACAACTTACTGATGTCATAAAAACATATTTAACGGGCGAAAAAACAAACGCAGCAACAACAGAAAACTCCCCTATCGTAGAAACTCTTCAAAGAACGGAGTTTTCTCCAAAAGGCATGCAAGATGTTATGGGAATGGAAGAATTAAAAGAAGAATTAATTGAAAATGTTATAAAACCTGTTAATAACCCCGAACAAGCAAGGCTTGATTTGGAAGAATACGGCAAAAGAATTCCAACCGGCATTTTATTATACGGGCCTCCCGGGTGCGGCAAAACATATATCATAGAAGCGCTTGCGGCAGAAACAGACAGTGAGGTTTATATAATGAACAGCGCAAATACAGGCTCAAAATTTGTAAACCAAACCGCAAATAACATCAAAAAAGCATTTGATTATGTTTATAAAAAAGGTGATGAATCGGATAAGCCCGTTTTTATGTTTATGGATGAAATTGACGCAATGACATCAAACAGAGATGCTCACGCCAGCAACGAAGATATAAAAGGGGTTGCAACGCTTTTAAAATATATTGAAGGCGCAAAAGCTCATAATGTAATTGTAATCGGAGCTACAAATAAATATGATTTAATAGACCCTGCAATAAGGCGCCGTTTTGATATGAAAAGGTATGTAGGTTTGCCCGAGCAAGAACAAAGAGAAGCCTTAATAAGAAATAATTTGTCCAAAAAGGCAAAAGGGCAAGCTTTAATTAATGACAGCGAGAAAGTTTCAAAAATTGCAAAAACTCTTGAAGGATATTCTTGCAGCAGCATAAACATAATTTCCGACCTTGCATCTTTAAATGCATTAAAAAGACAAAGAGCAGATATAGACACAGTTGATTTTGAAGAAGCAATAAAATCAACGGGCGAAGAAAAAATTGATGAAAGACAATACAGGCCGATAGCAAAGAAAGAAAAAATAGGCTTTAGCTCAAGCGCATTTGTTAATTAAGTGAAAAATTGTAAATCAGCCAAAAGTAGTAAAAGAAAAGAAAAAAACAAACCTAACGGTTGATTTCAACGGCATGCCCATCATGCATAATAGCATTATTATGAACACGAACGAGAAATGTCTCATTAAATATCTTTCATTCGGGAAATATGAACAGGGTGTCGAAACCAGCTCATTGATTAAATTTTTAATCAATCATGACATCAAATTTTCTTTCGATGAACTCAACCCCGTTTGTAACATTATTGACGAATTGGAATTTTTTGAAAATATAAATTATAATTAATTCTTATGAAAGAAAAATTTTTAAAAAATATCCTTTTTACGGTTATAGTTATAGCGGCAGTTGCCGTTTTTGCAGTTCTCTTTAAACTATTCAACATTTGGGGGTTTTTGCTTGAGATTGAAAACAAAACATTTGATTTTCGCCAGCAAATAATTTCACAATACAAAAAATCAAACAAAGATATTGTGATTTTAGCGGTTGATGACTCAAGCTATGAATATATAGTTTCAACCTATGGCGCTTGGCCCGCCCCGAGAGATTTCTGGGCACATATTTCGGAAGGAATCGAAAAAGCAAATCCAAAAGCAATTGCATATGATCTTTTATTTGTGCAAAATTTTAAAGTTTTTGGCAACAGCGATAAAATTTTAACAGATGTCATTAACAAAAACAGCAACATCTATGTTTCAATGACCTTTGATTCAAGGCCAAAAGAAGTAAGAAAGCCTATTGACCTTCCAAAATCATTAGAAACAAAGCTTGCAGGCAATTATGAATTTTTAAAAAAAGCACCGTTAATTAATAAAATCAATGTTATGGGAATTTTACCCGATTTATTAAACGGCACTGACAACATTGGTTTTATTAACGTTGCAAGAGATAAAGACGGAATTTTAAGAACAAGTATTCCGTTGTTTGTTTACAAAGACAAATTCTACAAGCATCTGGATTTTCTTTTGGCGCTTGATATTTTAGGCTTAGATTCCAAAAATTTAACAATTGATAAAAACAAAGCAATAATATTATCAGACGGCAGAAAAATTCCCTTAAATAAAGACGGCAGATGCTATCTAAATTGGTACGGCGATGAAGAATCTTTTGAATATATTCCTTTATGGAAAGTAGATAAAGCAATTAAGGAAAACAATTTTGAATATCTGACCTCAATTTTTAAAGATAAAATCATTTTTGTGGGCGTTACAACAACAAGCTTAAACGATATTAAATCGACACCCACATCAAGAATGTTTGCAGGCGTTGAAACACACGCAACTTTTTTAAACAATATTTTTGATAACAACCTGATTAAAAAAACAGGAATTATTTTTGATATAATTGCAACAATAATTTTAACCCTTTTAACAGGCTACATCGTTGTTAAATCAAAAAATGTGCCTTATGCAATCTTGGGTGTCTTTATCCTGATTGTTTTATATGCGGTTCTTACAATTATAATTATGCATTTCTTCAACCTTTGGGTTGCGCTAATCTTGCCGCTTGTTTGTTCAATAGGCACGGTTACGGGGTGTTATGCAATTAAATATATCGTAACTTCAAGAGACTATGAACATACATACAAATTAGCGGTAACTGACGGCCTAACCGATATGTACAACCACAGATATTTTCAAGAACAAATGAAATTGAACATTGATAATTCAAAAAGATACAATACACCTTTTTCTTTAATTATGGTTGATATTGATTTCTTTAAAAAATTCAACGATAAATACGGCCACCAATCAGGCGACGCAGTTTTAAGGCAAGTAGCACAAACCATAAAGAAAAATATAAGATCGACAGATATTCCTTGCAGATACGGCGGCGAAGAAATGAGTGTTATTTTATCAAACACAAAAAAAGAAGAAGCCAGTATTGTTGCTCAAAAAATTTGCGAAGCTGTCAGAAACAAAGAATTTGAACTTGCAACAGGAGACTGGACCCACGTTACAATAAGCCTTGGCGTTGCAAGCGCACCTATTGATGCGGATTCTGTGCAAGGCTTGATAGAATATGCCGACAAATGCTTGTACGTTGCAAAAGAAAACGGCAGAAACCAAGTAATATCAACCATCAGCAACAATTAATGTTCGGCAGTTAAAAATTTTGTTTGGCGCGGCAGATAAATTTTTTGGTCTTGCTCTTTGGTTTGTTCCGTTTTTTTATCGTTGTTATCAACCCAAATTTCAAAATCAAAACTCTTTTGCTCAAAATCGGTTTCTTCTTTCACTTCAATGGCATAATTAATATCTACAAAATTTAATTTGTCATATTTTTCAATATAATAATCGCTCTCACCGCAATTTATGCAAAATTTTTCTTCGGGGAGAATTTTGCCGAATTCTTTTTTAGTGCTTCGTTTTATTTCGCAATGCGAGCACCTAATTATGTAATAACTTTTTTTCAAATACATGCCGCAATTTGGGCAATAACCTTCGTTTGAATACAAAAGCGCATTGTTGTGCTTGCATTTAAACAATTCTTTTATAATATCTTTTAACCTTAATTTCATAACAACTTTTTAATTTTTTTAATTAAAAAGTCAAAAAATTAAACGTCTATTCCGCCATAGTAATCATCATCTTCTGCAACTTCATATTCATCATCTTCCGAGAGAACATCATTGGGCTTACTTATGGGGATTTCATAAGGCTTATATTCTTCGTATTCTTCTTCTGCAATTTCTTCTTCGTTAATGGGCTTTTCCTGTTGTTTTACAAAAGAATCTTTTTCATACGTTTCGTTTTTGTTTTTACCCTTAATAAATTTTGAAATTGCACCCAAAAATTTCTTTTTAGGTTTTTGCTCTTGAACTTCGCCGGACTTAACAAATGAATCTTCAGGCTGTTCTTCTAAAAAAACCGAATTATCGTCTTCATTATTGGCATCAGAATTGCCCTTTTTTTTGCGCATATTCATATAACCGGTATTGCCGCCGCCACCGCCGTCTTTACCGAGATTTTGCGAACTTTGCACCAAAGGCTGATTATTCGAAGGGCCGTTTATGTTAAAAGAAGACATAATATTCCCCTTTTCGGGTTTAAATAACCATATCTTGATTATAAT
This sequence comes from Candidatus Gastranaerophilales bacterium, assembly GCA_944324425.1. Taxonomy (GTDB): domain Bacteria; phylum Cyanobacteriota; class Vampirovibrionia; order Gastranaerophilales; family Gastranaerophilaceae; genus Galligastranaerophilus_A. Next base: position 17,534 of record CALUWE010000010.1, on the reverse strand, counting down.
ATTTTAGACATTCCATAAAAGTTATAATCAAAAATATACACTATATAACGGAAGAAATTATATTAACTTTAACAAAAGCCTTATGGCGTCAATCATCCCGTCGGGATTTGCAATATTTTTACCCTTAATGTCATATGCAGTGCCCGATGAGGGTGAAGTTCTTATGACCTTTAGCCCTATTGTCGTGTTAACCGCATCATTTCCTGTTAAAGCTTTAACCGCACAAAGGCCCTGATCATGGTACATTGCAACAATTGCATCATAATCAGGCTTTTTATTTTGAAGATATTTCTTTCCCGCATTAGAAAAAAGACCATCCGCACTATAAGGACCGTATGCAAAAATGCCAAGCTGGTTTAATTTTTGAACTGCAGGAATAATCGTATCAATTTCTTCATTTCCCAAGATGCCGTTTTCGCCCGCATGAGGATTTAAGGCACAAAGAGCAATTTTAGGATATGGAATATTGCATTTTTCCTTTAAAAATTTATCAAGCCTTTGAACTTTTTCAATAATCATGTCCTCTGAAATTTCAATATTTTTCAAAGGAAGATGGCGAGTCAAAAGCATAACTCTCAATTCATTTGCAATAAAAAGCATCTCGCCTTTGTCATTCTTGTCAACGGAAAGCATTTTTTCAAGAATTTCTGTTTGTCCCGAGTAATGATACCCTGATTTATTCAATTGTTCTTTTGAAACAGGGCCCGTAACAATACCTTGTATTTGTCCCAAATGTACCAAATCACAAGCGGTTCTCAAACATTCAAAACAATATTTGCCAATGTCTTTTTGGCTCAGTTCAATTGTTTCATACCCTAAGCCCAAATCTTTTCCGATGATTAGAACCTGTTCTTTTGGCGGGTTCAGTGCCAAAAGAGCTTTATAGGTAATTTCTTCGCCAATCCCTAATGGGTCTCCTGTTGTAATTGCTATTTTACTTTTGTTCATGGTTTTTAAAATAATTAACTATATCAACTAATGCCGTAATTGAGCCCATATTGCCGGACTTTGTAACAATAAAGCCTGCGTTTGAATCCATGCATAATGAAATTGCGGGCAAAATGCTGTCAACCACTTGTAAATAACCGCAATTCAATATATTTGTGCATTTATAAGAAGTTTCACCGCCTATTGTAACCAAAATGCATTCCGCTTTATTCTTAACTTTATATGCAACATCGGCCAAATAATCCGTAATCATAGAGGCTAAAGCCTCTTTTGTAATGCCTTCATCTATGAGCTTTTCTTTTCCTTCATCACCCGACATCTCTTCTTCAATTTTAGACACATGGGCAACAACTATATTATTTTTTCCGAAATTGTGGACAATTCTTTCTGCCATGGAATCTGATTCATCAGATAAAATATCGTGCAATTTCAAATCAATGGAATAAACATTTGAAATATCATCATCTAAAAGCAGCTTATTAATTTGTGCTGTTGTCATTGAATTTTTTGAACCTGAAAGTATCAATTTCGGCAAAACCGGAAGAACTTTTTGAACAGGCTCATTGTTATTCTCGGGAAGCCAAACGTTTCCCAATGCGTTAGCTAAACCGGCAGAGCCCACAGGTAAAATTTTATATTGACTTTTTGTGATTGCAAGCACAATTTGTTCCAAATCAATTGCAGAAACGGCATCGGCCACAATAAGTTTTTTTCCGCCTGCAATCAATTCATTCAATTTTGATGTAATTGGCCCTGCACCTTTTGCAACAGCGTTTAATTGAATTGTGGCAATCGAATCATAAAAACTTTCATTCACTTGTTTTTTTAAAATATCAGGAATGTATGAATCATAAATAGGTGCATATGAATCTCTTGCAGCATCGGTTCTTTCAATCGGAACGCCTTTTAAAAGCTGATACCCTCCGATTGTTATTCTGCCCTCACGTATAAAAGCAGGCGCAATGACTGCTGCATCATATTCAATGGCATCCAGCATGGCTAATGTCTCAACCGCTATATTTCCTCTTAGCGTTGAATCTATTTTTTTATAAAAATATTCAACCGACAAATTATCCCGTAATTTTTTTGCGCCCTCCCAAACCTTTTGAGCTGCAGTTTTTGCATCTATGTTTCTTGATTCGGTTGTAAGAGCAAAAGTGCTCACATTCGGGTGATTTTGAATACTTTCATCCGTATCAAAAATAATTTCCGTATTTGAACCTTTTATAAAAAACTGAAGCGCCGTATCGTTAGCACCAGTTAAATCATCGGCAACAATACCGATGGCACCCGTTATTGCCATATACTAATTCTCTTCTTTTTTAGAACCCATTAATCTGATATTTGTACATCTGATTAAATATCTTTCAAGTGTTTCGCCATCGGGAGTTGTCCATTTGCTTGAAGCCAATCTGCCCTCAATTCCGACCAATGAACCCTTTTTAACCCATTCGCCGGCAAACTCCGCTTGTTTATCCCATATTTCAATATTAAACCAATCGGTAACTTCTTCTTTGGCTTTTGAATCCCATCTGTTAACAGCAACAGAAAAAGTAACTTTTACTTTTCCGGAATCAAAATATTTCATCTCGGGCGCCTGGCCGACACGGCCGACAACTACTACGGAATTTACCATTTAAAAAACCTCTTGTTAAATTACTTATAACAAGATTATATTATTAACAAAAACCATGTGCAAATTTATTCCATATAAATATCTTTAATTGCGTTTTTAAATTCTCTGACCAATTCTTCCGAGTATTTTTTGCCTGCCAAATTTTGAATTTCAATAATGGCTTCTTCTTTTGTAAATGCCTTTCTGTACGGCCTTTCAGATATCATTGCATAGAATGAATCGACAATTAAAATAATTTGAGAAATTAAAGGAATATCATCGCCTTTTTTATTATCAGGATACCCTGAGCCGTCCCAATTTTCATGGTGGTGTTCAATAATCGGAATAATGCTTGAAACATGGCTTATTGGTTTTAAAATTTCCTGTGCGCCTAAAATCGGGTGTTTTGTAATAACTTCTTTTTCTTCTTTTGTTAAAGGCGTGGTTTTAGTTAAAACATCAGACGGAATCATAACATTTCCAATATCATATAAAAGCATTGCAAGCTTTAATTTATCCATATCGGCTTTAGTTAGCTCGAACCTTTTTGCAATCGCATAAGCAAGTTCAATTTTTTGTTTTGTGGTGCCTGATGTGTAGTATGGTGTATATGTTTTTGAAATTGTATCAACAACATCGAAAAGTAATTCTTTTGCAAATGTTCCGTTGTTGGATTCTTGTCTGGATTGAAGCCTTTTTATAAGTTCGTTTGCCGTTTTCTTGCCAAACGGAATTTTGTGTTGATCCAAAATTTGAACAAAAGCATCAATTGCAATGTCTTGCCAAGAAACAGACTCTTGAGCTTCAGCCAATTTAACCTGATTTCTGCCGTTTTGTTTTGCAAAATACATTGCCTTATCAGCAATTTCAACCAATTCATCAACATCTGTTGTCATTTCAATAAATGTTGCAACGCCGATGCTGGCCGTAACTTGCCCGACACCTTCAACGTGTTCTTGTTCTAAAGATGACCTTATTCTCTCAGCCGCAATTAATGCCCCTTGAGAATCAACGCCGGGGAGAATTATTGTAAATTCTTCACCGCCCACTCTGCTTGGCACATCAACAGACCTTGAATTTTTATTTATAACTCTTGCGACCGTTTTAATGGCGGCATCTCCCGCAGCATGGCCCAAGGTATCATTTATGTGTTTTAATTTGTCTAAATCAAGAGAAATTAAGCTGAAAGGTTGGTTAAGTCTTAGGGCACGAACTGCTTCTCTTGAAAGCGCATCTTCGTAAAATCTTCTGTTGAAAAGTTCCGTTAAAGGGTCTGTAACCGCTTGTTTTTTAACGGTTTCAAACAAGTTTGCAATTGTAATTGCAAGCTCAATTTGGCGTGCAAACAAATTCAAGAAATTAAGTTCCGAATCTTTAGCGTCTTCTCTTGGGGAAAATACAAGCAGCAAACCTGTAAAACCTTTTGAGACAATGGGGAGTGCAATTAAGGATTTTGCCGGATTTTTTTGTTTAAACTCATCAATTTTTTCATCACTCAATTCAAAAGGCAAAATTTCCTGCAACACTTTTCTTAAATTGTCGAAATACATTATTTCGCGGTTTTTCAAAACTTCATTTAATTCTGCACCTTCTTTGATTATAAACCTTGTTTCAAAGAGGTTATTCGGAATACATTTATCAAGTTCTTCCGAAAACGAATTTTGAAGATATGTTCTAAATGCAAAAAAGCTGCCTTGGGTATCCAATTGTTTTTGCAAAATGCAGCTGTATAAATACCCAAACTCACCGTGAAGGCTTGATACAATTGTTTCTAAAACGCTTGATAAGGGCCTTGATGAATTCATCATGTCCCAAACATGCTCCAGCGTTAAAAGGGTTTGATTGGCCTTTCTTAATTCTTCCGTCCTTAATGCAATTTCTTTTTCAAGCGCAATATTTCTTTGATATACCTCGATAAAATCGCTTTTTTGCTGGTACATCTTGTCTTCTATTTGTCTTAGTGCGTCGCCTGAGTTTTTAATCCAATCAAAAAGTCCCATAAATTTAATTATACAACTTTTTTTTAAAAAAAGAAGTAAAGTATCAAAAATTAGTCCGTTATGTAAAAATCAATTTTTTTGTCATACTTATCAGCGTCTATTTTACTTACAACAAGTTCTTTATTAATTACGACAATTTTTTTTGCTCTAAATTCAGACTCGGAAAAAAGTCTGTCATAATATCCTTTGCCGTAGCCTATTCTGTTCATATTTTTATCAACAGCAAGCGCCGGAATAAAAGATAAATCTATGATTGACAAATCATCGCAAACAATATTATCATCAGGTTCCATTACATTAAAACCCGATTTTTTTAAATTTGTTGAATACGGGCATATTAAAAGGTTTTCGCCGTCAACCTTCGGCAAGTAAAAATTTTTATCTTTAAAATTTAAAAGCGGCAAAAGGTTAATTTCATATTTTAGAGGGTAAAAAATTAAAACATTTTTTGCAACCGAAAATTCTTTCAAAGAATAAATTTTTGAAAGAATAACATCTGATGCTTTTTTTATATCTAATTGTTTTCTTAAAAGCTTGTTTTTGTTTCTTATTAAGTTTTTATCCATTAAAGATTAAACCATTCTCAGTATGGCTTTCAACCATAACATAAAAAACGGAAGTTTGTCATCTCTTTCGGGCTTTTTTTCTTCTTTTTGATAAGCGGCAAGATAAGCCATAAATTCTTGTGAATACATATAAACTCCTTTTCCCTTATATTATTATTAAGGGTTATTCAACTCCAAAATTGCCTTTAAAAAAGAAAATGTAAACTTTTTTAACCTAGGCCTTCAAGCTTTCTTCCCGAAATTATATGTATATGAAGGTGAAAAACCTCTTGCCCTGCTTCTTTGCCTGTATTTATAACTGTTCTAAAGCTTTCAATGTTTAATTTTTTTGTAACATTTTGAACTGTTTCCATAAGTTCAGCTAACAAATTTTTGTCATCAACCTCGGATAAATTGCTGTAATGCTTTTTTGGAACAACCAAAAGGTGAGTGGGCGCAACAGGATTAATATCCTTAAATACTACAATATTTTCCGTTTCATAAACAAATTCCGTATTGAATTCGCCGTTTGCAATTTTGCAAAAAATACAATCCATAATAAAATCTCCTTCAATAAGTGATTTTACATTTAAAATTTGTCATGTGCCAATTTTTGAAACATAGTATAATTTATTATTATGAACCACCTTTATAAAAAAATTTTATCAAGCATTCTTTTGATAAGCCTTTTTGGGGCCCATACGCCTTTATATGCCAAAACTCTTAAGGGTTCCGTTACGGAAGAAGGCGAATTTCAAGATACAAAAATGTTTACGGGCGAAGTTGATAAACTTGATAAAAAAGATAAAGTTAAAATGACTGTATCAAGCGTTATAAGCGGCTCAATTAACGAAGCGGGCGATGAATTTTTCGCTGAAATCACGGAAGATGTCGGCGGCAAAAAAGGTGTTATTATTCCGAAAGGCACAATTGTCCATGGAGTAATTCAGCAAATCGCAGACCCTAAAAAGCTGAACAGAGACGGCTATATGCTGACCACCTTTGACTATATGGTAACACCCGACGGCAGACAAATTCCGATTCAAGGCAATTTAACAACTAAAGAAAATTTAGCGATAGGAACCGCCAAAAATGTTGCGCAGCATGCGGGAGTAACACTTGTAACCGGTGCAATCGGCGGTTTGATGAGCATAAATTTACTGGGGTTAGAAACAGCAATTGCATCCCACGGAATGACAGCCGCAGGGGGTGCCGCCATAGGGGGTGCCATAGGCCTTGTTTCAATGTTGAATAAAAAAGGCGAAGTTGCCCATCTTTCCCCGGGGGATGAATTTGAAATAGAAATTTTAGGCGAAATTGACCTTCCCGTTTTTTCAACAGAAGCATTTAAGGAAGATGACATTTATTTAGAAGGCTTAGAAGTTGAAATTTATAGCGCCAAATTTACAAAAGACCCTTTTGGCGAAGATGATTTTATTACAATTCAACTAAAAATTACAAACAACAGCGATGTTGACTTTTACCCCTTTGATATAGCACTTACGGATGATATTAAAAAAATATATTACCCGTCGCCTTTCACCGACAACGACATTTGGTTCAAAACAATACGAACCGGCGAAAAAGTAACGGGGAAAATCTCTTTTTCGGTTTCAAGCAAAAAAAACAAACATTGGCTAATTTTTATGGACAGAGGCACAAAAAAACCTTTGGCCAAATATTCAATTGAGTCTCTTTTAATGTCGCACAAAAAATAGCTCTTCTAAAATTAAGCAATTTTTGAATTTCATTCGTTTTTATTATTTATATAAAGGAATTTCAAAATACTTAATTTATGCAAAATAATACCGTTCAAAGCAGTTTACTGCAAGCATATCTAAAACAAGCAGGAATTAATGCTCAAATAGGGGTTAACAACACACCTCAACATCAGCCTGCAGTAAATTTGGAACAAAAACCAGATTTATTTCAAAAAGAAGGACAAGGGGACGAAAAGAAAAGCAAAATTGCAAAATATGCCCTTTTAGCATCAGTCGGTATAAGTGTAACAGCCGGTTTGGTTGCCGCATTCAGACACAAAGGCGGTATAGTAAAAACAGCAAAAGAAAGTTTTGGCAAACTGAAGGGCCTTTTTGCAAAAGGCAGCAAAAAAACAAATGAAGCGCTGCAAAACGCAAAAAATGCAACGGAAGGTATGGCCGATTTGCAAAAAGGGGCAGACAATATAAACAACGCAAAAGATTCTCTTATGAGACACTTTTTAATGAAAATCCCCGGATACGAAAAATTTGACACTTGGGCATCCGGCATATATAAAAAATCCTCCTTAAAAACGCTCAATAAAACATATACAAAAGCAAAAAATGCCGTATTCAAAGCAGATGATGCACTTTTTGAAAGTGCGCAAAAAAACGGGCTGGATGAAACAAGATTAAGCAGATTAAAAGACTTAATTGCAAAAAGAAGAGAAAAACTTACGGAATTTACATCGCAAGAAGCAATAAAAAGCAGAATAGATAAAATTGACGGTTCAATTCAAAGACTTGACGAAGACGCTTGGAGCACAATCAGAGGCTTAAAAGAAGAAGGCTTTATAAACGGCGCAAGAAGACTTTCCAAAAAAGCTTTGGCGGAAGAAAGGCTGCAGCAAGCTAAAAAGTTGCAATCAAGCCTTATTACACCATACAAAAATATGGGCTTAACAGACGATGAAGCCAAAGAATTTATGGAAATTATAGAAGCGGTAACAAAAAATTCTTCTTCATCCGAACTTACACGTCTTGTTTCAGGTGCAAAGAAAACATTCGGAAGAGCATTTAACAAAGAAAAAGTTGATTTCTTTGAAAAAATAAGAGATATAAACTACGGCTGCGCGCCTGCAGATATTATCGGCACCGCAAGCACAATAGGAACTTTAGGGCTGTACACCGCACAAGCAGACACAAAAGAAGAAAGAGTCGGTGTAACCTTAACAACAGGCATTCCTCTTGTGGTTTCATTAGGCACAACAATTGCAATGACAACCAAAATGATAGGCGGCGCAAAGGCACTTATTTTAGGTGCACTTACAGGTTTGGGAGCAAACGTCATCGGCAGTCAGATAAATAAAAAATATCAAGAAGCAAAGGGAACCAAAAACGCTCCGAAAACAATTGTAACTTTTGATGATTACGCCAATACGGCAAAAGAAAAAGCAGATAAATTGATACGTTTAAGCGAAAAAACCGCCTATTAATAAGGCGGTTTTTTAAAGTTTTATTATTAAAGAACTATTCTTCAACAACAATAACGCTTACAGGGCAGCCTTCAGCAGCTTCTTTAACTGCGTCTTCATTGCCTGCAACTTTTGAGTTGTCAGCAACTGCAACATCTTCTACTTTAAATACATCGGGGCAGAATGATTCGCAAGCGCCGCAAGCGATGCAACCTTCTTCAACAGTAACTTTCATTTTAATAACTCCTTTAAATTAAAAATTATGTATTAACTTTTGAAATTCATGATACAAGCAATAAAAATAAATTGCAAGTTTGATTAAATTGCTTAAAAACAGGATATATAAGAGTTATTTTTTATTGAATTATAGATTTTTTTGTGAGATAATATTTGAACAAAATAATATTATGAGGTATTAACATTGATTAGAGTCGGAGTAACAGGCGCTTTGGGAAGAATGGGGCAAGAGGTTGTAAAAGCCGTTATTAACGACAATGAAACTGCTCTTGTTTGCGCAATAGATAAATTCGGAACAGGGAAAAACATATTTGAAACCGTCAATATTGAATCTGATATTGTAAAATCAATTGAAATTAATAAACCCGATATTATTGTTGATTTTACAGAACCTTCAGTTGTTTTTGAAAATGCGAAATTATATTTAAAAAACAAAGTTAAGCCCGTTATCGGTACAACAGGCTTAACCGATGAACAAATTGAAGAATTAAAAAAACTGTCTTTGGAATATAACACAGGCTGCTTAATAGCCCCGAATTTTGCAACGGGCGCAGTTTTAATGATGATGTTCTCTAAAATGGCTGCAAAATATTTTAATAATGCGGAAATCATTGAACTTCACCACAACCAAAAGAAAGATGCACCGTCAGGAACCGCAATTAAAACAGCAAAAATGATGGCGGAAGTTAACGATAACTTCAAGGCGGGAAATATTAAAGATACTGAACTCATTCAAGGTGCAAGAGGAGCTGAAAGCTACGGCAACATTAACATTCACTCTGTCAGAATGCCTGGGTTTGTAGCTTCGCAAGAGGTAATATTCGGCGCAAACGGGCAAGTTTTAACAATAAAACACGACACATCAAACAGAGAATGCTTTATGCCGGGCGTTATCCTTGCAATTAAACATGTTTATAAAGAGAATGACTTTGTCTTCGGATTGGAGAATATACTATGAAAAAACCTAATTTAGCAGTACTTGGCGCAACAGGCGTTGTTGGAAGAGAAATTTTATCTATTTTAGAGGAACAAAAGGCTGAATTTAATGAAATTAAATTCTTGTCTTCTTACCGTTCCGCAGGCTCAAAACTTACGTTTATGGGCAAAGAATACGTTGTTGAAGAAGCAAAACCCGAATCTTTTGAAAACGTAAATATAGTTTTAGCTTCAGCCGGCGGTTCAACAAGCTTAAAATTGGCTCCTGAAGCTGCTAAACGTGGCGCTGTTTTTATTGATAATTCAAGTGCATTCAGAATGGAAAAAGATGTTCCGTTGGTTATTGCAGGCGTTAACGATGATGACCTTAAAAATCATAAGGGAATTATTGCAAACCCCAATTGCTCAACTTCGCAATTAATGCTTGTCTTAAAACCCTTAAATGATTACGCCAAAATTAAAAGATTAATCGTTTCAACTTATCAAGCGGTTTCAGGCGCAGGCTTGGCTGCAATTAACGAATTAACGGACAATACAAAGGTTAATTTAATCGGTATGCCTTATGAATCAAAAGCCTTCAAGCATGAAATAGGCTTCAATTTGATTCCTCAAATCGATTCTTTCACGGAAAACGGCTATACAAAAGAAGAAATGAAAGTTACAAACGAAACAAGAAAAATTCTTCACTTAAGCGAAAATGTTCCTATATCTTGCACGGCTGTCAGAGTTCCTGTATATAGAGGCCACAGTGAAGCAGTTACCATTGAATTTGAAAACGAAATTACACCTGAAAAAACAAAAGAACTTCTAAAAGATGCATACGGCGTTAAATTGGAAGATGACATTGATAATTTCGTTTACCCGACACCTAAAGAGTGTGCCGGAAAAGACCCTGTATATGTCGGCAGAATAAGAAAATCATTGGCATTTGACAATGCAATCGACCTTTTCTGTGTTGCAGACAACTTGAGAATTGGGGCGGCACTCAACACTGTAAGACTTGCAATGAAAGTCATCGAAATGGGATTATACTAAAAAAGGATTTAAAAATATGAGTTTAAGATATGATGCGGGTGAAGTTATAACAGCAATGGTTACTCCCTTCAATGAAAAAAGGGAAGTTGATTTTGAAGCACTGGAAAAGCTTGTCCGCCACCTTGTAAATTCAAGTTCCGATGCAATTTTGGTTGCAGGAACAACGGGTGAGAGCCCTACTTTAACCCATGAAGAAGAATATGAAATCTTGTATCAGGTGAAATCTACCGTTCAGGGTGCAAGAAAAGTCATTATGGGTGCAGGCTCAAATTCAACAAGAACAGCGGTTGATTCAAGCAAAAAAGCTGTTGAACTTGGGGCAGACGCTATTTTATCGGTTGTACCATACTACAACAAACCAAACCAGCAAGGAATTATTGAACATTTTAGTGCAATAGCTAAAGCTGTTGATATTCCGATTATTATGTACAATATCCCCGGAAGAACAGGTGTTAATATGACCCCCCAAACAGCGGCATTTTTGGCTAAAGAATTTCCGAATATTGTTGCACTGAAACAAAGTTTCCCTGATATGGATATTATAACGGAATTAAAATCACTTTGTCCTGAAGATTTTGCAATTTATTGCGGCGATGACAGTTTAACATTACCAATGCTTTCTTTAGGCGCTCACGGTGTAATTTCCGTTGCATCTCACGTTGTGGGCGATGAAATTAAATCTTTAATTCATAACTATAAATCAGGCCAAGTTAAAGCGGCAAGGAATATGCACCAAAAATTGTATCCATTGTTCAGGAAGCTTTTTATGGCACCGAACCCTGTGCCTGTTAAGGCAGTTTTATCGAGGTTAAAAATGATTGAAAACTTTGTAAGACGCCCTTTGGTTGAATTAAACGAAATGGAAAGAGCCGAACTTTTTGATGTATTAAATTCTGTTTTAGAGAGCATCGGAAAATAAGCATTAAAAAAGCCCCTTAAATTAAGGGGCTTTTAAATTATAAATATTTTTGGACGTTTGAAATTATGTGAGATTTTGGCATTAGCCCGACAAGTGTTTCTTTTGCTTCCCCGTTTTGGAAAATATAAAGGCAGGGAATGCTTGATATCATATAATCCGTTGCCACTTTCGTGTTTTCATCCGTGTTTATTTTATAAACTTTAACTTTGTCTTTTAATTCTTCCGCAACTTCATCTAAAATGGGGCCCATTTTTCTGCATGGACCGCACCATGGCGCCCAAAAATCAACAATTTTAACACCTTCTGAATTTAAAATTTCTTTTTCAAAGGTATTGTCATCAATTTCTATTGCATTTGACATTATTATATCTCCTTATATATAAAAGCTTTTTTGTATTATAATTTCATTTAAGATTGTTGTCAAAAAGGTTAATATGGCAGATATTGATAATATAATCAAAGAATTAAAAAAAGATAATAAGGCACATAGGGTAGTTCAAACGGAATTTGTAAAATTTATGGAAAAAGTGAACGACCCATATTTAGTTTTAATTTGCTGCATCTTATCCTTAAGAACAAACGACAAAACAACATACCCCGCATCAATCAGAATGCTTGAACTTGGAAAAACCCCTGATGAAATTTCAAAATTGGATATTGAAACATTGGCAAATGCAATTTATCCTGTCGGTTTTTATAAAAATAAGGCAGAACAAATTATAGAATTATCAAAAATTTTGGTTGAAAAATATAGTTCAAAAGTGCCGAAATCCATTGATGAATTAACAAAATTTAAAGGCGTCGGCAGAAAAACAGCCAATTTGGTTATGACAAAAGGGTTTAATATTCCCGCAATTTGTGTTGATGTCCATGTGCATAGAATTACAAATAGAATTGGTTACGTTAAAACAAAAACCCCCGATGAAACAGAGATGAAATTAAGAGAAATTTTGCCCGAAAAATATTGGATAAATTTTAACACTTTGCTTGTAACCCACGGGCAAAACATTTGTAAACCCATAAACCCGAAATGCGAAATTTGTTCAATTAAAAAATATTGTAAAACTTACCTTGAAAATTTTTGATAAGCCCAAGCATTGTGGTTGTGGATTGATTCCAAGGCTTCAATTTCAACTTCAAATTCATTTATAATTTCATTATTCTCTAATTTTAAAACAACATCTCTTAAAAGATCTTCCACAAACCTTGGATTTTCATAGGCTTTTTCTGTTACAAATTTTTCATCTTCTCTTTTTAAAAGTGAATATAATTCAGATGAAGCTGATTCTTCAACCCATTGAATTAAATCTTCAAGCCAAATATGATTTTTTTCATCATACGAAACTTTTACTTTAACTAGCGCTCTTTGGTTGTGTGCGCCGTATTTTGAAATTTCTTTTGAACAAGGGCAAAGTGTTGTAACAGGAACCTTAACACCTAAATAAAATTTATAATCGTAATTTGTGTAAATTCCTTCAAAATAGGAATCATAGCACATTAAAGATTTTCTTTTGCTGACAGGGGCTTCTTTTTCAATAAAATATTTAAAATCAAACTTTGCATAAGCTGAATTTGCATTTAATTTTTTTCTGACCTTTAAAAGAAGTTTTTTTATATCAACCCCAAGAAGGTTTTTTTCTCTTTCTTCCTCTAAAACCTCAACAAACCTTGACATGTGCGTTCCTTTAAATTGTTTTGGCAGAGAAACACTCATTTTTGCTTTTGCATAAACAGTTTGTGTGATATTTTTTCCTTCTTCGGATTTTCTTTGAATAATTAAGGGGAGCTCAACATCTTTAACTCCCACTTTTTGAATATCTATATTTCTTGAATCTAATTGGTTTTGTACATCATTCATTTTTATAGTTCTTTTTTCATTTCCAAAGATTGCAAAATCTTTAAAGCGGCAATTCTTTGAGTTTTTGGGTCTGCATGGCGTAAAATTTCAACAGCTCTAAGCATTACAGGGTCATTATCATACCAACGGTTACCTTTGCCTGCGTATTGAGTTACCATTTCATAAATTCTTTCAATAACATCTGCCGCAACTTCTTCTTGAAGCCTTAAAATGTAATCTTGGGCTTCTTTTCTTTCATCCGGTGCAGATAATCTTAAAAGTTCAAGCGCTTCTTTTAAAACAGGGTCTTTATCATACCAGCGCATATGGCCTTTTTCATCAATATTTTCATTATTTTCTTCAAATTTATCTTCCATTATTTTGCCCCTAATTCAGATTAATTTTAATCCATTTTATCATATTAGAAAGTGCTTGTCCTCTATGAGATAGAGTATTTTTCTCATCTTCCGATAATTCAGCCATAGTTTTACCTACACCATCCACAAGAAAAACAGGGTCATATCCAAAGCCGTTTGTTCCTTTTTTAGAAAGTGCAATTTTGCCGCTCACTATTCCTTTTTCCGTATGCAAAATGTTTCCCTTATCATCGGTTAAACAAAGTGCGCAAACAAAATGGGCGCTTCTTTTTTTATCGTCTTTTAAATTAAATAATAGTTTTTCAATTCTTTTGTCGGGAGTTTCTGCGTATCTTGCCGAATGAATCCCGGGCGCACCATTTAGATAATCAACGCAAAGCCCTGAATCATCCGCCATAAAATATTTGCCTTCGCCTGAAACTTTGGCTGCTTCCATAGCCTTTATTTTTGCATTTTCTTCAAAAGTCTCACCATTTTCATCAGGGTCAAAATTATCTGATTTTAGAGGCAAAAACTCAATATCAAAAGGGTTTGCAATTTTATTTATTTCAAAAACCTTATGAGGGTTTGATGTTCCCAATGTAATATAAATTTTATCCGCCATATCTTCTTTGTCTTTCTTTGAATGCTTTTATAGCTTCAATTAGGGCTGTTTCATCAAATTCAGGCCAATATTTTTTGGTTACATAAATTTCAGAATAAGCTATCTGCCATAAAAGATAGTTGCTGACTCTTAACTCGCCGCCTGTTCTGATTAAAAGGTCGGGGTCGGGGATGTTTTTTGTATATAAAAATTTTTCAAATGAATTAACATCAATTTCTTTTATTCCCGATTTTAAAATTTCATTAACAGCCGTTATAATTTCATCTCTTGCGCCATAATTTATTGCAATTTGAAGGTTTACGCCCGTATTATTTTTTGTTACCTCTTTTGCATTCAATAAAACATCTTGCAAATTTTTGTTTAAGGCCGATAAATTACCGATAAAACTTATTTTTACATTGTTTTCATTCAATTCTTTTGTTTCGTTTTTCATTGTAATTGCAAGAAGGTTCATTAAAAAATCAACTTCTTCTTTTTTTCTGTTCCAGTTTTCCGTTGAAAAAGCATACATTGTTAAATACTTTATGCCGAATTTATCTGCCGCTTTTACAACTTTTTTAAGGCTTTCAACACCTTTTTTGTGCCCCATGGCAGAAGGCAAGCCTTTTTCTTTTGCCCATCTTCTGTTGCCGTCCATAATAATTGCAATATGTGTTAAATTAGTTTCTTTAACTATATCTTTAATTTCATCTTCCAACATCAATTCAATCATAAAAACCTTAATTAAATTTTAAAATCCACACAATTATAAAATAAAATAAGCTCAAAATTAAACAAATTAAAAATTCAATTTAATATTAGTTAAAATTAAGAAGTTCCATGAATATCATTATGGTACATTTTAAATATGAAATATGTTCCTTTACATCTTCACACGGAATACAGTTTGTTGGACGGGGCAATAAAAATCCCCGACCTTTATAAGTTTGCCGCAGAAAACGACATGCCTGCAATTGCCATTACAGACCACGGCGTTATGTTTGGGTGTGCCGATATGTTCATTGCAAAAAATGAACTTTTATCACATATGCTGACAGATGATGTTCAAGAATTAAAGAAAAAAATTGAAGCCGTTAAACCAATTATAGGCTGCGAATTTTACGTTTGCGACGGTGATGTTTTGGAAGATAGAAGCAAAAAAATTATGTACCACTTAATTTTGCTTGCAAAAAACCAAAACGGCTATCATAATTTATGCGAATTAAATTCAATAGCATCTACTAAAGCATATTATTATAAACCCCGTATAAACCACGAGATGCTTGAAAAATATAAAGATGACATTATTTGCCTATCTGCCTGCATTCAAGGTGAAGTTGCAAGAATATTTTTAGACGGCAATGAAGAAGAAGCAATTAAAAGGGTTGAATATTATAAAAATTTATTTGGAGATGACTATTACATTGAGCTTCAAGACCACGGGCTAAAAGAACAAAAAGATTCAAACCCTTTTTTGATGGAAGTTGCAAAAAAATATAACATTAAAACCGTTATTACAAACGACTCACACTATCTAAAAGCAGAAGACGCTCTCTGGCATGATACACTTTTATGCGAACAAACAAAATCATCCAAAAACGATCAAAACCGTTTTAAATTTTCCGTTAATGAATTTTACGTAAAAACGGTTGATGAATTAAGACAAGCTTTTTCTTGGATGGATGAAGATTATTTCAATAAATGCATTGAAACAACGGTTGAAATTGCAGATAAAATTGATTTCCAAATGGATAAATTGGAATTTGGCAAAACAAAAGAATATCTGCCAAAATACCCTTGCCCCAATGATATGACAGAAGAAGAATATTTTGATTTTCTCTGTAAAAAAGGCTTAAAAGAAAGATACGGCGACCCTGTTCCTGAATCCATTGTCGAAAGATACGAATATGAAAAATCCGTTATTTTTAAAATGGGCTTTCCCGCATACTTTTTATTAACTTGGGATTTTATAAATTGGGCAAAAGAACATAATATCCCTGTCGGCCCGGGGAGAGGTTCTGCTGCAGGGAGTATTGTTGCATATTCATTGGGTATAACGGAACTTGACCCTATTGAACATAATCTCTTGTTTGAAAGGTTCTTAAACCCTGAAAGAATTTCGATGCCTGATATAGACATTGACTTTTGCAAAAGAAGAAGGGGCGAAGTTATAGATTATGTTTCAAGCAGATGGGGTGAAGACCACGTTTGCCAAATTATAACCTTTGGCACATTGGCTGCAAAGGCAGCCCTAAAAGCCGTTGCAAGGGTTTATGATGTTGATTTTACAACAAGCAACACTTGGGCGGGTTTAATTCCATCCGTCCCCGGAACAAAATTAAATGATGCACTTTCTGATGGCACGGAATTTAGAAAATTATACGATACAAACCCTGAAGCTAAAAAATTAATAGATGAAGCACTTCATATTGAAGGCTTAAAAAACCAAGTGGGCACGCACGCAGCAGGCGTTATTATTGCACCGAAACCAATGTCTGAAATTATCCCCGTTGCACTTTCAAAAGAAAAATCCACAACCACGCAATACCCGATGGCAGGCATTGAAAAAATCGGTTTATTGAAAATGGACTTCCTTGGACTTGAAACTTTAACAATCATAAGAGATTGCCTTGATATGATTAAAAACAGAAAAGGCATTGATTTTGATATTAATAAAATTCCATTGGATGATGAAAAAACTTTTGAATTATTGAAAAAAGGCGACACAGACAGTGTATTCCAGCTTGAATCTCCGGGGATGAAAAGACTTGTTAAAGAATTAAAACCATCTGTTTTTGAAGACTTGGGCGCTTTGGTTGCATTATTTAGGCCGGGGCCATTAGAAGCCGGCATGGTGAAAGACTTTGTTGATAGAAAGCACGGCCGTCAAAAAATTGAATATGCACACCCCTTGCTGCAAAGCATATTAAAAGATACCTACGGCACAATTTTATATCAAGAGCAGATTATGCAAATTTTCCAAACCCTTGCGGATTACTCGCTTGGCGATGCGGATATGGTTCGCCGTATGATGGGTAAAAAGAAACTTCAACAGATGGCGGAACAAAAAGTGCGTTTTGTAAAAGCATCATCTACAAAAGGAATGACAGAAGAAGATGCAAGTCATCTTTTTGAACAGATTGAAAGTTTTGCAAAATACTGCTTCAATAAAGCTCACTCATCAGCTTATGCTTTTGTTGCTTATCAAACAGCATATCTAAAAGCACATTATCCTGTTGAATGGATGGCTGCCAACTTAACATCTCAAGCAAACAACCAAGAAAAAACCCAAACCTATATTCTTCAATGTCAGGCATTGGGAATTGA
>CALUWE010000009.1 GCA_944324425.1 Candidatus Gastranaerophilales bacterium | reverse complement strand
ACAGTGTCGAAATTGTAGAAGCCAATTACTTTGTAATACTCATTATCAGAGCTCTTAAAACCTTTAATCTTTTTAAGTTTGTATTTTTTGCCTAATTCAATCATTGCTACCCCTTATATTCATTTATAGCAATGACATTCATCACTCTTAATGAGTAAAATATCAAGCAAACTCTCTCAAAACTTATCATTCAGACACAATTCATTTTTGGAACACTTTTTGAACGGTATTAAAACAACTTTTAAATACCACTTAAAAATTCTTGTTGTCAGGATAATTTATAAAATAAGCGTTTACTGTATCAGTATCTCGCCTTAAATTTTCGACGATTGGTGTAAGATTATATAGCTTCTCAATCTCTTGTTGCGTTTTGCAAAAATAATCAATGACTACAGCGGTGTTATAAATCCGTTCTACTAATTTTTCTAACTTCCTAAAATCTTTTTGTTTAATCTTATATTTCTTACTTTTACTCATACGACCTCCTTTTCAGGTGTCGTATTCATCACTTAAAAGTTTGCTAAAGTCAAACTTTATGCAACATCATAAATATTGTCTTTGTAATTGTTATAGTGATCATAAAAGTGGTTGTATAAATAATTACATTTTTTCTGGAATAAATCTTTATCATATATTTCAGGTAATGTCTCATCACAAATTGTTTCGATTGCTTCTTTTACTTTAGCTCTAGTTGATTGTTTTTTGCGCCAATCCAAAACTAATTTTTCTTTTTTTATTACTTTTACCAATTTTTGTGCTGCTAATTTAACAGTCTCAAATTCTTTTTTGGAAAGCTTTGGTTCAGGTTTTGTTAAAATATCTAAAATTGCAAGTTCTTCTTCTGATAAATTTTCATCCAAATGACGTTTTTCTTCTTCTGTTAGCTGGTTAGTTAAAGCAACAAGTTGTACATACATTTGTTCCATTGTTAACTTACCATTATTATAATCTTCAATAATTTGTTCAAATTTCTCTTGAAAATGCTTTCTCATATCATTTAGTTTCAACATCGAAGATAATTTAGAACTTATAGATGCTTTTAATTTTTCTAATAACGCAAGTTTTTTCTCTTTTAGGATTCGTCTTTGGAGTTCTTCAAAATTAATTTTACTTAAATCTAATTTTTCTCCAGAATTAATTTTATAAGATGCTAGTTTTATTGATTCATTTAACAACTCTTCTACTTGCTGTGCAAGTCTTTTTACTTCTGTTTTGTCTACATATTCTACTAAAGCTTCTTTAATTTTTGAATAAATTACTGAAGACACAAAAACTAATTTGGCATATCTTCTTGCTTCTGAATCTGGTAATATGGCCTTGAATAACATTTTTAAATTTTGTGTATGTTTTAGGAAATCTTCTTTTGTTTTTTCATTCTCCAATAATTTATTTACAGCTTCTTCTGTATTTTTAATACATTCTAATGCTCTTGTATCAAATATTTTATCCACATTAATTTCCTTAGAATCAAGTAAATCCTTCATCTTTTTCGATTCATTTTCAAGAAGCTCAATTAATTTTGTCTTAGTTTCTGCCGGATCTTCATCATTATCTGCAGGTTCTGTTGGCTCACCATAAATCGCCAAAGCTTTTTGTAATGCTTTGAATATACCAATGTAATCAACAATTAGACCATTAAACTTTCCTTCTGATACTCTATTAGCTCTGGCAATTGTTTGCATTAAAGTATGTTCTTTTAAAATTTTATCAAGATACAATGTCGAAATAGTAGAGCAATCAAAACCTGTAACCCACATTGCACAAACAAAAACTAGGCGTAGTGGATGTTTTTCATTTTTAAAGTTTGTTGCTAAATCCTCATTTTTCATTCTTGTTCTGTGTGGAGTAATATCAACACCTTTTTGTTTTAATTGTTCAATTTCATTTTGTGAAGAGGACACAACGACAGCCATATCTGTTTCTTCCATATACTCGATATCTTTTTTGATAATTTCTTTAAGATCATCATTTGCCGTTTTAAGTTTATTTTTTAGTTTTTGTATATATTTTTCCCATTCATTTTTGACTTTATTATACATTTTAACCGCAGTTGCTTTATCGATTGAAACATACATAGCTTTTCCCATAAAACCGCGGTTCATGAAATGTTCAACAACATCTTTTGCAATTGCATCAAGCCGATCTTCCCTTGTAATTACCTGATACATATTTACATATTCTTTTTCAAACTGTTCCTCTTGTTCGGGAGTAAAATCTGCAGAATCAATGATATTTTGCAAATCCTTTTCTAATTCATCATTTGTAAGCTGCATTCGAGGAATTCGTGCTTCATAATACAATGGAACAGTTGCATGATCTTCAATAGATTGTTTGAAAGTGTATTTACTAACATAATCACCAAATACAAGTTTAGTTTTTTCATCATCCTTCATTAATGGAGTGCCTGTAAATGCTATAAATTTTGCATTTGGTAAGGCTTCTCGCATATTCATAGCAAGCGTTCCATACTGAGTTCGGTGGGCTTCATCAGTAATTACAATAATATCATCTCTATCAGAAATTTTTTCAAAACTTTGTCCTTTTTCTTCAGTACCAAATTTTTGAATCATAGTAAACACAGTTCTATGATCTTCCCTTAAAAGTTGTTTTAAATGTTCTCTTGTTGTAGCCTGAACATTTTGTTCTGTTACTGCTCCTGTTGAAACAAAGTTTTTATATATTTGATCATCTAAGTCTGTTCTATCTGTAACAATTAGAAATGTCCAGTTTCCTTTGACTTTTCTCAATATTTTTTGAACAAAAAATATCATTGAAAAACTTTTACCACTACCTTGGGTATGCCAGAAGACTCCTAATTTTCCATCTTTATTACTTTCAAAATTCTCAATAGCAGTATTAACACCTAAGAATTGGTGATTTTTTGCGCAAATTTTTATCGTTCCGCCCTTTGTTTCTTGATACAGTGTAAAATTTTCAATAATATCAAGTAGATTATTAGGAGAACACATTCCTTTCAATAAAGTATCAGCAGAAATTATACCCTTTTCATTTTCATTATTTATTTTCTTCCAATCTGAAAAATGTTCCCATTTAGAAGTAATCGTTCCGAATTTAGCATCTGTTCCATTAGATACCACAATAAAAGCGTTATACCAGAATACTTGCGGAATTTCTTTTTTATAATGAGTTATATTGTTATAAAACGCATTTTCAATATGTTTGTGAGTTGCTTTTAATTCAATGAATACAAGAGGTAATCCGTTTACAAATAAAATCAAATCAGCTCTACAATTGTATCTTTCTCCTGAGATTTTAAACTGCCTAACAAGTAAAAATTCATTTTCTTTAGGTCTATTAAAGTCAATAACTTTCACAATGTCACTGGAGTCAATTCCGTTATTATCTTTAAATTGAACTTTAACCCCATCTTTAATAATTTTATAAATAAACTGGTTAGCACCAATTTCTGTTTTATTTGATAAATTTTGAGTTAATTCATAAAACGCATTATCAATAGCTTCTTGGGGTAAATCAGGATTTAATTTTTCTAAAGCATTTCTTAGATTTTTAGATAAAATAACTTCTTCTGTTGTTTGTCTGCCAAAAGTAGAATCATCAGAACCAACTATTTCACAGGTTGCATCAAAAAGTTCAAACCCAAGAGAGTCTTTACATTCCTGCATTAAGTCTTTTTCAAATGCTTCTTCTGATAATTTATGCATTGCGATTTTTGCCTCTTATGCAACTTCTTCCGAAATATATTGATAGGCTTCTTCTTTAAATTGTTCTATATCTAAAAAAGATTTGTCAGTTACTCTAAGTATTTTTTCTTTTGTTATACTACTAATTGTAGAATAATTTTGATATACAACAACGGGTTTAAACGAAATTTTTTCCAATCTAAAAGCTTGGTTTGCAATTATTACGTCTTTGGCTTTATTGTCATCTTTTACAGCAAATAAATATAATGGCTTTTGTTTTGTACCAAACATAAAATCAACAATGTAATCTTTATATTGTTCTATAGGAGTATATTTTTCTTTATATGAAATATTTGCAAACTTCTCTCTTACAAATTCACTTAAGATTTCATAAAAAATATTTTTTTGTCTATGTTTTGTAAAATATTTTAATCCTGAAATTTTGCTTATTGCATTTGCATACTGTAGAAACTTTGAATTAATAGTTTTTATGTCTGATTCAATAAAAATATTCCCATTTTCTACATCTAAATAATTTTCTTTCAATATTTCATTAAATATTTTTTCATTTGTATTTTTTAGTTCAATATCGTATGACAATTTCATTAATGTCATACCCATATCGCATATTTTAATTTTTCCATCTTTATATTCAATATAAATTTCAACCATGTCACCATCTTCATGATAAAAAGGTGCGATTATTTGGTAAAGATTTGGTCTGGTTTCTTGTATATCTATATAAGGTTTTATGTTCTCTTTAATAACTTCAATTAAATTCATCTTAACACCCGAATGTTAAATAATTTTTTCTGCTTAATTTCTGGAAAGAAATTTTCTATTCTATCTACAATGTTTACTTTTTCCCAAAACAAAGAAAGCGCATCATCAAATATTTGATATTCTTCTGTTATTTCTGCATAATGTTCCGCCTGAAAACCTGCCTCTATAGCTTCTTTTGTAGCAATATGTATGTGGGATTTATGATCCCATTTTTCATTGTTAATAATATTGTTTTTGTGCATGCTAGGATGTGGTCCATTAAATCTAATTAATCTAATTTCTTTTTCTAGCTCTGGAATATAAGAAGCAAGCATTATAGAATAATTTTCAATAAATTCAAGATGTTTTCGCATACGCACAGAAAATTTCATATTTGGAAAATCGAAAGACTTTAGCAAAAAAGAATTCTCTTCGTGCATTCCATTTTGTTTGAATGAACGTTTAGGGCGTTCAACTATTGTCTTTTCACAGGATATTAACTCTTGTATTTCTTTATTATTCATTCACTAAAATCCCATTTGAAATATAATATCATATGGAGGTTGTTTTATGCAATCTCCATATTTTCAACATTAATTTCGCCGGAGATTAGGCGAGGAAGCAATGTATCACGTGTTTGTTTTAGGACCCTGTTTTTATGTAATAAATTAAAAATTTCCAAATTAATTGGTTTTAATATGTTTGTGAAGTCGTTAAGGATATTATTTGTTGGCAATATAAATTCCATTTCATTAACAATATCCTTATTTATATGTTGCTGTGCTCCACCGCTCGCATTCTGTATTAACTTTTTTATTTTGTCTTTTAATAAATAAAATACAAATTCTTGGTTTGTATTAGAATATACCCCAACGACAGATTGATTGGCACACATTTCATCCCCTAGCATACTTACTTGGCCTAGAGTTGCTCCTGTTATTGCTAAAACTGTTGTAAACTTTGGCATTAGCTTTGTACTTGATTTTTCCAATCCTGCTTTAGTAATATATTCACTTGCTTCAGTTATTCGCAATTCATTTGTTTTCCCGGAATTTAACCACGGAATGTCGCCATTCCAATATTTTATTTCATTTCTACTTGGAGTGCCCCCTAAATATGTTTTATATTCTTTACCAATTTTCTTTACCTCCCAATCGTTTGGGATTTTGCCAAGGGGGGAATCTTTGAATGTTGTGGTTTCGTGACCGGGGAATTTGAAATCTACAAACCACTCTTTATATATCTTCTGTGCCATCTCCTCTAATATCTTTATACGCCTGTTGTTATTCTCTATCAAATCATCATAGTTTGATAAAAGTTTTGCAATTTTTAATTGTTCATTTTTTTCATGTATTTTTATTTTTAATGTGTCTAAATCATTTCTATTTAGGGTTGGCACACCAGCTCCAGAATTATAGCGTTTAAAGTCAATAGTTTTTAAAAAATAATATACATATTTAGGATCATTATTTTTAAAATCCTTAACCCACAAAGTTGTATTTAAAGGCCAAAAATCTTCATTTATAAACTGTACTTCACCTAAAGCTCCACTTCGTCCTGTAACCACTCCTGGAGCTTTTACTTTTGCTACATTATGGAAACCAGATATTGATGTTGAGGCAACAACGGGAACATTACCCAATATTCTGGAGTGCTCAGGTAGATCAAAACCTCTTTGCAGTTGTATAAAATTTTTAAATTCAATATCTAGCATTCTTATACACCCAACAATTGTTTTATATTATGTGCAATCTTTTCTTCAAGGTCTTTTGATTCTGAATTTAGTTTTTCTAGTTCAGAGTCCAACTCTTGGAGTTTTTCTTCAAAGATATAGTCTTCTTCTTCAACTTCTTTTACTCCGACATAACGTCCTGCGTTTAAACTCCATCCTTGTTTTTCTATATCTGTAATAGTCGCAACTTTACAAAGACCTTTTATATCTTTATATTTTTCATCAGGAAAATGTTCAAGGGTCAGTTTTTTACTGCCCCATTTATATTCAGGTGCTTCTCCTCTATATAACTTGACAATATTTGTAATAAATTCTATTTGTTCATCAGTGAATTCTCTATGAGCTCTATCTATTTGAGTATAAATTTCTCTTACATCTAAGAAAAGTACTTTATCTTTTCTATCGGTATTTTTCTTTCCTTTATCCAAAAACCAAAGGGTACAAGGTAAAGTTACGTTATGAAACATATTTGATCCAACTGATACCATTACATCCACGGCATTGTCTTTGATAATATTTTCTCGAATAGTCTGTTCTGTTTGTCTAGCATCACTTGCAGAATTTGGCATTACGAATCCTGCACGTGAGTTTTCTCCATTCTCTGGAGTCTTTAGTGCAGAGTAAAACATTTGAATCCACAAGTAGTTAGCGTTATCGGCTTTTGGTAATCCGAATGGGAATCTTTTATCGCCTTTCAATCTCTCTTTATCTACCCCATCAACGTTAAATGGAGGATTTGCCAGAACAAAATTATATTTACCTACTGAGTTAAAAACATCTTCATAAAAACTGTTTGCTTGTTTAACATCACCTTCAAGACCGTGGACTGCAAGGTTCATTTTACACCATCTAACAGTTTCTTCTGTTTTTTCTTGACCTTCAACAGTTATCAAATCATTAACAGATTTATCAGAGTCTTTATTTTCTCTTTTGGCAAACTCTGCAGTTTGAACAAACATACCGCCTGAGCCGCATGCAGGGTCATAAACTTTCCCATGGAAAGGCTTCATAATCTCTACAAGCAGTTTTACCAAACATGTAGGCGTATAGAATTCTCCGCCCTTTTGTCCTTCTGAGCTTGCGAATTTTCCGAGGAAAAATTCGTAGACCTTACCGAAGATGTCGCCGTTATTGCGGTCAAACTCAACATCATTAAAGATTTTCATTGTTGAAACTAATAAATCATCGGGAATTCTCAAATAGTTTTTAGGAAGTACACCTTTGAGAATTGAATTTTCGCTTTCCATTAATGACATAGCTTCGTTTAATGCACTGCCTGCACTTTCACCTTCAGGGAGATTTAAAAGATATTTAAAAGATGCTTTTTCCGGAACAAATAAAACACCTCTTGCCTGATAAGCATTTTTCTCATCAAAAGCTCTGCGAGAAGCGGTTGATTTTAATTTTTCTATTTTAGGCTTTGCTTTTTGAAACCTATAGTCAGCAAAACGTAAAAATATCAATCCTAAAACAGGAGTAGAAAACTCATTATATTTTAAACTGGAATTAGCACGCAGGTCATCAGCCGTTTTCCAAAGTTTATTTTGAAAATCTTTAATGTCAAAAACCATACTTTACCTCATTTTATATTAAATATATTAAGAAATATTAAGAGTGTAAATACACCCAATGCTTGATCTTGTTGTGCTACAATAGACACAGATATGACTGCTATATATTCAATTGAAGCTAGGGATAATTTTTTACTAAAAACAATGTATGAACATTTTGATTTGACGGCAAATAAACTGCAAAAAGAAATAATTGCCGCTCATAAAATACTTACACAAGTATTAATCAAAACTGGTGTTAAATATAACGAATTTAGATGTGTATTAACACCATCAAATGGTAAAGATCGTTTTGAACAACTGTTTGTTTTTAGATTAACTCCAAATGGCAATGAGGTATATTCCGATATAGAAAAGAATATCGTTGAATTATTAGATAAAAATAGTAAACATAATATTCTTATGGGTGATTTAATAACATTTGATTCTAATTTATATTCAGTTATTTCTCTTATGTATCATACTTTAGGAATCCCAATAGACTCAAAATGGGCTGCAAATTATTTTCTTATATATATAAATAATATTTCAAAAGCTTCTATAGAGAACATAGATAAATTTTTCAAAAGCAAATATTATTACCTTGGAACTTGTGATATGAGCTTTGACTCAAAATTTAAGTCATATATTTCTCATGTATCAGTTGCCACGCAATATGTTAAAATTGGAAATAAAATATTTAATGCAGATCCTGACATTGAATTTACTGAATATAGCAACGTAAATAATGGTTGTTTAGATTGGAAAACTGCTGGATATAAAGTGGTTGGTATTAATCAATACTTATTTGATGTTTTTTTACGATATAAAATTGATACAACAATTGGAACAGTTTCTAGTGATGATGACAGAATGATAAATACACTGTTCATAACATCTGATGAAACTTGTCAATTACCAATCAACAAAGTTAAAATTGATAAAGCTAAATATTTATATTTAGAGAATAATAAACAAATTTTTAACAGAATTGGTGTAAAAAAAGAGGATTTTATAAGTGAAATAAATAAGAAAATATTGAATCAATCTTGGTATAATATTGAATTTAAAAATGGTTATAATGAAAAAATAAAAAAAGCATATAACGTTGTTACTTTTAATATATTTTTGGAGTTCGAAAAGAACCACCATTATAAAAAATGTTTATTAAGCTTAATTTATGATCTTAATAGTAAACAAGTTTCACTTGGAACTATGTATTAAACAAATTTTAAATTGCATTTCAAATATTAATTTATATATCTAATATAGTTAAACATTTTTAATGGAACAACATATAATTATGTTTCGTATCAATATAATTACTATGTTGTATTGTTAGCAGTATATAATAAAAAGTCCCTATAAAATTTTATAATTAGATAATTAGTATACGGAATTATATTACTTATTTTATTCCATTATTATCAAGAATATTTATCATTTCCTGCTTATGTTTTTCTGCAAGTTCTTTTGTCCAAATTTTATCATTATTATTAACAATAATTGACATAATACGAAGTTTTATACTTTGATTTATTATTTCTTTATAATCACTTTTTGCACTTGGTGGCATATTCGAAAATTTTGAATTTCCCGATACTGTTATCAAAGCTAAATTGCCAAAATCATTAAGTTCATTTAAACCCCAATATTCACCATTATCAGGGTGTTGAGGATAAAAATGTTCGATTGAATTCCTGAACTGGAATTCCCAATCTTTTTCTACAATATTATTATAATTATCTCTGTATAATAAATAATCTAGATATGAAAAAACTATTCTTTCTATATCAAATCCACTTTTATTTTTGTAATTTGAATCAGATATTTTTCCCAAACAGTATTGTTCTAATACAGGTATTAAATCAGTATTTTTATCTTCTAATAATTTTTTAAGTACAATTGTAATCCAATGCATAGTTTTGGGAGATGTATATGTAATACGCAATGCAGATTCTAAAGTCCGCAACTTTTGGGTTATATTATCTTCTTCTTCCTTATCGGATTTTGAGTATGTTGATTTATATATTGGTTTTGCATTATCATTTTCATTTTTATTAGTATACTTTTCTAGTTTTTGCAATGACCATTTACCTATTTTTTGATAATCTTTTGCATATTCACGTTTTATAATATATTTATCAAATAATGTACGGCATTGTAACATTTTTAATATGAAGTTTTTTGACGTTTTTTCGTCTGCCCAATTATTTTTTAATATTTCTATAAAGTATTTATCATCTAATGAATAATCATTTTTTTCGTCATTATTAATTGCAGCATTAACTTGTAAAATAAAATTGGGGAATGATATTGTAGATTTAAAACGCTCATTATCATTATAATCTTCATCATCGAGGTTCTTAATATTTTCAGTATTTACTTCTGTCAAAATTTCCTTTAAAGAACATTTGTCAAATGATTTTTCTTTATTTTGATGCGTAAAGGCCTGAACTAGATTATCCCAATTATCAATAATCTCTTCTTGCAAATCTGTCCAACCACTTGAAAACAAACTATTTCTTATTCTTGTATTAAAATTCATTTGAATATAGGAATCCATATTTGCACAACTATCCCAGATTTTTGACGCAATTTCCTTGTCTTCAGGTTTTTCTAATTTTTCCAGTATTTTTGCTTTTACAATTTGATGAAGCTCCAATTGTTCTCCTCTAGTGTTCATTATTTCAAAATAATGATTTAAATCTATATTTTTTGGAACCTGTATTCTTATTAGGTAGACTCTTTTAAGTTTTTCACGGAATTTATTTGGATTTAATATATTAGAATTATTTTCAAAATATTTTTTTATAGCAATATAACCGTCATATAGTTCTGGAACTATAATTTCATCATTTATTACAGAACTATTTTTAAGACATATTAGTGTATTACGATATTTTTTGCGTGCTTCAAATTGTAATGGTTCACCTTTACATAAATCTTTTTGATTTAAATTATTTGATAAGTATAATTTTAGCAAGTACAAAGTTGTTAATCTTTGTTGGCCATCTATTATTTCGTACACGCTCGGTTCTTTTTGATTTGTTATCAGAGTTCCAAGATAATAATTGTTTTCAGCACTATTTATATCGTCTATTAATTGTTCTATTTGTTTTGCATTCCAAGCATAGTTCCTTTGATATATTGGAACTACATATATAACATCTTTAAAAATATCATCAATGGATATTTGTATTGGTTTGAGTTTACAGTCCAGCATTTTATTTCCATCCATTATCTTTATATAATTTATTGTATATTGCTTTATACTTTACTTTATTTTTATTATCTATTTCATCGTCTTGCGGTTTTGGAATAATAAGGAGGTTTAAATCATTTGGCTTTGAAATATCATTGATGTATTCAAAAAGATTTATATCAATATTAGTTCTTGAATTATGATTTCCACAAGCATATTTGTTGATTGTTTGCATATAAATTGCAATCATTTTTAACCTAAGCAAATAACACCAAGTATAAATAATCCGTATTGTAGTATCATTAACAGAATTTATTCCAAATTTATCTGCAAAAAATAATAACGAACATTCATACAATTGTTTTATATAAATATCGCCAAATCTTTCATTTGGAATTTCATTTTTATCTTTATGATAAATCTCTAATTTATTTCGTATGGCTTCTAATAAATTCTTGTAATGAATACTATATGTAAAAAAGCGATTCCCTGCAATAATTGGTTGAGTTAATTGGAATTGATTCAACATTTCATTGTTTAGTAATTGATTGTTGCCAGACTGATTAAACTGTTCAACAAAAAGATTACTTGCTTTGTGATATATAGCATAATTATAATTATTGTTTTGAGTAATACCTTTAAATTGACTTATTTTTTTTGATGAATAATACAAACCATTCCGCCCTTTATACCATTGAGTAATAGGATATAAATAATTAGCAAATAGCTCTTTCCAATCATCTTGTTTTATATTTTCCCATTTATTAATGATACTTACTTTTCTATTAATATCAATATTGTTCATTTCTCTCAGGTGATATGATTTTAATAAATCATGGGGAGCTAATTCTTTTCCACGAGAATTTTGAGAATCAAAAAACTGAAAAGCTTCTTGTTCGCTATCTGTGACTATTTTTACAAAAGTACAGCGAGATAGTATGTAATCCAAATAATTTTTACTTTCTAGATCATTTAAATCATTAACTCGTTGATTTAAAATTTTATAATTTGTTAATATTGCATTCTTTGATAACGAACTATATAATGCATTCATTAAACAAAACTCATATGGCAACTTGCATTTTTGGATTAAACAAAATAATAAAATTGCAATAGTTGTTAATCTCTGTTGTCCATCTACTATATTATATATGTCTTGTTTTTTATGTAAAATAAGAGTCCCTAAACGGTATTCTGCAATTTGTTTTTGAGCCGCATTATATGTATCTTCAAAAAGAGTATTTACAGACTCTACACTCCAAGAATATGGTCTTTGATAATCAGGAATTTTAATATTTTTTAAATTCTTAATATTAATAACTTCAAGCTCTGTTTCTATTAATGCCATAAAATCCCTTTTTTATAAGTTTATCACAAATAAAAATTCATATAACTTTCATCGATTGTGTCTTGTTCAATTCCTATATATCGAAGCGTTACTGATGGGGAGGAATGGTTAAAGATTTTTTGCAGGAGTACTATATCATTATATTTTTTATAATGATTATATCCGAATGTCTTCCTCAATGTATGAGTTCCGATCCTTTCCTTTACCCCAACAGCTTGTGCTGCCTTATTCAAAATTCTATATGCCTGTGCTCTATCCAACCTGCAATGTTTTTGAGTATAAAAAAGCGGTTGCTCACTCGGTAAACATTCTACAAATAAATCAATCTCCTTTTTCAAAAACCTATTAAGCGGGAATTTTTTATACTTATTCGTCTTTTTCTCTCTAATTTCAATATAATCTCGGCCTTTTACGTCCACTACATCAAGCGATAATATATCTGATATTCTGAGTCCTGTATTTATCCCAAAACTAAAAAGCAGTGCATCTCTTGGCTTTTTTGCCAAATATTTTTTAATCTTTTGAATATCTTCTATCTTTTTTATAGGTTGTACTATGTTCATTTGAAATCTGCTTAATCTCAGACAATGATTGCTTTTTCCCTATAAAAAGTAAAGACGAATGACACAAAATTTAAACACTATTTAAACAATGTTTAAACGGCATTCAAGCGGGGTTTAGAAAATTTGGCTCTCATATTCAAAAAAAATACAACACAACTTCATTTTGTTGTGTTTCGGGTTGAAGAGCTTGCGCACAAATTAGATAATATATTATCTAATTATTGACTTTTTAACAAAAATAGTATAATATATTATCTATGAACAGCTTTTTGTTTAACCCTAAAACTCCTAATGAAATAGCAAAAGAATTGGTTGCAAAAATTAAGCAGCATCGAAAAAAGCTTAAAATTTCACAAATGCAGCTTGCTTCAAAATCAGGTGTCAGCCTTGGCTCTATCAAAAGATTTGAGTCCAAATATGAAATTTCTTTGAATTCTTTTATAAAAATTCTGATTGCTCTTAATTTAGAAGGGGATTTAGAAAATTTGTTTACGCAAAAAAACTACGTTTCCATTGATGAGGTCATAAATGGACAACTATAAATATTTAAAAGTATTTTATAACGATACTTTAGTCGGCACTCTTGCAAAAACTCCCGAAAAGGTTGTTGCTTTTGAATATGATTCGAATTGGTTGAACAACGGTTTTAGCATTTCGCCCTTTAGTCTACCCCTTGTCAAGAAAGTTTTTATCCCCAAATACGAACCATTTGGAGGGTTATTTGGTGTTTTTAATGACAGTTTACCAGACGGCTGGGGACGGTTGCTTGTTGACAGACTGCTCTTGAAAAACAGAATAAACCCTGTCGAAGTCGATAATCTTAATCGTCTTGCAGTTGTTCAGAAAAGCGGAATGGGGGCATTGAGTTATAAACCCGAACACATATTTGAAACAAAAAATAATATTGATGATTATGATCTTCTTGCTCAAGAGTGTTCAAAAATACTGGAATCACAAGATTCGGACAATTTGGATGAACTTTTTCAACTGGGCGGTTCCTCTGGTGGAGCAAGACCAAAAATTCTGACTTCTATAGATAATGAAGACTGGATAATTAAATTTCCGTCATCATCTGACCCTAAAAATATCGGGGAAAAAGAATATCAATATTCACTTTGTGCAAAGGATTGCAGTATAAATATGCCGGAAACAAGGCTTTTCCCATCCAAAATTTGTTCAGGGTATTTCGGAGTAAAAAGGTTTGACCGTAAAAACGGTAAAAAAGTTCATATGGTGTCAGCCAGCGGACTGCTAGAAACAAGTCACAGACTTCCTAATCTCGATTACAACATATTGATGAAACTCACACTTGAGATTACAAGAAATTATCAGGATATTGAACAACTACTCAGGCTGATGTGTTTCAATGTCTTTGCGCACAATAGAGATGATCATTCAAAGAATTTTTCTTATCTTTATGATGACAATAAAAAAGAGTGGCATTTATCCCCTGCGTATGACCTGACTTATAGTTCTTCTTTCAATGGAGAACATGCGACAACGATTAACGGAGAAGGTAAAAATCCAAGTTTAGATGATATTTTAGCGGTTGCAAAAAATATAGGGCTTAAGGAAAAAGCTGCCAAAGATATTGCCTTAGATATTCAAGAAAAATGCAAAAATTTGTACTCAAACTAAAATTCTTTTAACAATTTAGTGCAATTTTTTTGTACTACCGATAAGATATCTTTTCCTATTTTATTGTCAAAGCTGTTTATCACATCCTCAACAATAATTGGAAGATTTTCACATTGATTTTTTATAATTTTTTTTAACTGGGTAAAACTGATATCATTTTCATTTGCCAATTTTTCAAAAGGCATTAATAAAATCTCATCATGTTTATAATGCCCGCCGATTTTCATTGCCATTTTATTTGATAATTCAGGATAAACTTGAGAGCACAAAATATCGTATGCAGGTGCAAACTTTATTTCTCCATTGTCATAATGCAGTATAGAAAAATTCTTGCCGTGTGCATCATTATTTCCTATCAAGTAATTAAAAATCATTAATTGAATAAATTGGTTAATTGCAACTGCAGGCTGAGACGTGACTCTTAAAATTTCAAAACATCTCTTGAAATCAACCCCGCCTTCGGCTTGGTATTTGTATGTACTTGGAATATTTGAAGCCTGACAAAAATCTTCTTGATGAATTCTTTTTATTTTATTGACAATTATTTCTCTATCGTATCTTTGAATTAAAAAGTATTTTGTTTTATTTGCATAACCGATTTTTACATCGGGAACTTTTATCCCTAATTTTTCAGCTGTTTTTATACAAATAAATTCATTTTCAATAGTTTCATTAAAGCCATTTATTGCCGGTTTTAAGATATGGCTTGTCGGCACGTTATCTTTTGGAATTCCTATTTGCCCATCAACAACTATTACAGAAGTTTTATCCTGTGCTCCGGCTAAAGATAGCCGCATATCTTCAACTCCTGTTGCCAATGGTTTTTGGGGAAGTTCAACTATAAATTTTTCAAGTTCATTTTCTGACAATGGTGTATAGTCAATTTCATAAGTTTCTTGCAAGTATTTTGAAGGTGTTTGCTCATCATAACTATCAAAAAATGAAACAGCACCCGCACAATCATAACCTATTGCCTGCAATATAGAAAAATCGTTTTTGGGATTAATTCCGTATTTTTTCCCGATAACAATTCTTGTATGTTCGCTTTCCGGAAGCAAACCGTTAAAAAATCCTCTGCATTGTTTATTTTCAAAAGGAGCTTTTTGAATTGGCAAACTCAAAGATAAGATTCTATCAGCATTGTTTGAATATTGAAAAATTACGCCGCCATTATCGTCTTTTTCTAATGTTCCGATATGTTTATCATTCAAAAATACGTTCAAAGAATTACTCAACATTTACCTCTTAAATTTTTTCATAAGGTGATTTTACATCTATTGTAATCCCTAAGGCACGACAAACATTTATGACTTTCCCAATTTGTGCTGTTTCTTTCCCGTTTTCCAGATCAACAAGAAACCTTACTCCGACATTAGCGGCAATCGCCAAATCCGCTTGCGTAAGATGTTGTTCCTTACGGACATTTTTAATATATGCTCCCAGTTTTTTAGTATCTGTTATGTTCATTTTTTACCTATCGGTAAAATTTTACAATATTATTATCTAAAAATCAATAATTTTTACTGAACGGTAAAAAAATAGAGGCATAGAAACAAATATCACTGCAAAATTTACCGTACGGTAAATTTTAACTTTTTTAAATCAATCTCATATTCTTGTATTTTTAATCTTATAATGAGAGTTTATTTCAAGTTCGCATTTTTATTCGGCAGAGTCTCCAAGGCGCGAATTTTCACCATTTAGATTTTGAGCCTCACTAAGTTCCTGTCCTTGTGCAAGTTTTCAACTTGCCCTCTCACAAAAATGCTCAACGATTCGCATTTTTGTTCGGCAGAGTCTCCAAGGCGCGAATTTTCACCATTTAGATTTTGAGCCTCATATACAAAAGACTTTTCTGTTTGAATTTTACTCTTAACAAAAGGGACGGAAATGCAAAAAATATCCTTTACGTGTTTTATATCCGTAACTATCAAGCGCAAAGGATTCAATTTTGTTAAACAGTATTACAGGCTACAATTTTAAAATTTTTTCAAACAGAAATGTTCAAAATAATGGAGCCATAAAAGCCGGCTATAAAAATGTAAGTTTTTTGGGTGCAGATAAATTCACTGCGTCTCCAATTAAAAAAGAATCATATTTAGAACAAATAACCGATGTTCAAAGGCAGCAAATAAGAAATCAGGTCGAAAATATTGTTGCGCCCGATTCTTTGGTAAAACCAATCGGATACGGTGCTGACGGTGCAGTTTATAAAGTGCAAGATGTTGCAGGTTTTCCGGAAGGGCTTGCGGTAAAAGTTTCGCACATTGATTCCAAAAATCCCAAAACGGGTGAAATGCAAAGAACGGGCTGCGATTTCAAAGATGAGATTGAAGTTTTAAAGAAGGTTAAAAGCCTTGATGAAAATTCCCAGCATTATGTTGCGGTTTTAAATATGAAAGATGGCAGAAATGTTCTTGTTACAACCTTTGTAAAAGGTAAAAATCCCGATTTAACTACAAGGCCGCTAAATTCCGCTAATATATCCTCAATGCTCGATGCTGCTTTTGCCCTTGATTTGGACGGAGTTTTGCACAGAGAT
Source organism: Candidatus Gastranaerophilales bacterium (assembly GCA_944324425.1). GTDB lineage: Bacteria > Cyanobacteriota > Vampirovibrionia > Gastranaerophilales > Gastranaerophilaceae > Galligastranaerophilus_A. The sequence goes on along the minus strand of CALUWE010000009.1, from coordinate 43,166 downwards.
TTAAAAAAAGAAAACATTATAATTGATGATAACGACAATGCCGGCCTGATTGATTTCGGTGCCGCAATATCTTTTGACCTTTTTAACTTTGAAGAAAATACCAATCAGAATAATTTTCCGCATTTTGAGGCTCCTTCCAATTTAAGAAGCTTGGAAGACACTCTTATTTTTCCTTATGTGAATGATTTAAAAAAACAAGACCCTGTTGCTGCAAAAGCTTTCTTTACGGATTATTTAAGGTTAAAAGCGGGTTACCATTCCAAAAGAGCTGAAAGCTTGAATTTGCAAGCTAAAAGGGGTGATATAGATTCAGAATCATCAAAAAGAGTCAGAAAAATGGCCGATTATGAGCAAACAGTTTCAGATGCTCTTCAAAATCCAGATAAAAATGTTGTTCAGGCTGAGCTTTTAAGAGGCGGCATTACATATAACTCCGAGCTTGCTTATAAAAATGAAATATTGCTATTAAATCCTTTGGCAAATATTTCTCTTAAGTGGAATTCATTAATTCAGGCAAAGAAATTGGAAAAATTTTCGTCCGAAATGCTTATGCGTCCTAATACACCTGAAAAAAGAATGTATTATGCGTATATGAAGGAATATGCAAAATATAATCAGGAAAAAATTTCCGGCTGGGTTATGGGGCTTTCAAATTGGCTTTTAACCTGTTTAAAGACGGATTCAAACGATACTCCGGATTATATGCAGGATATAATTTCTCAATGTACTGAAAAAACGGGTATTCAGGATTTTGAAATTCCTGATGTTACAAAGTTTGAGTAGAAGCAGATGAAAATTTACGGCATTAATTCAAAAATTTCTTTTAAAAGACGTTTGACTCCTATTGAAACAATTGAAAACAGAGTGCAAACCGATGATGCAAAAAAAGCAATAGGGTTGAATAATATTGTGCTTGTTACACACACTCCTTCTTTTCCTTCTTCAAAAGAAGAAGATACAGGCATTGGCGTTATGTCTTTAAATAAAGGTGCTGTCAGCTATATTAATTTTGCTTATAATAACGGGATTGATGCCGTTTCAATTGAACCCCAAGGCATAATTAAAGCTGATTATTATTCTCCATATGACAGTTCTGTATTATCCAAAAAACCGGTTGTTGATTTATTGGCGCTTTCCGGTGATTATTGGGCAAATATTTTGGATCAAGACACTGTCAGAAATGTAGTAATGGGCAAAAATTATAATATTTCGGTTCCTGTTGTAAGAGGCGGCAAAACCGTTGCAAGAAAACAGGTTGAGCTTGATCATGACAGAGTAATATATGATTATGCAATTTTAAAACATAATGAAGCTTTAAATATCGCATTTAAAAATTTTAAAGATAAGGTTAAATCAAAAGATAAAAGGGCGCTTGAATTAAATTCCGAATTTATGGAATTTTCGGTAAAAAATGACTATTATTTGAGAGGCGATTCCCTTTATTATGCTCTTTCAAAATTTTACGGTAACGATTACTATCCTAACTGGGAAAACCCCATTCACAGAACACTTTTTGATTATTCCGACAAATTAATTTCAAGAGAAGTCAAAGAAAACGAGATAAAAAGGCTTGAAAAGCTTTTTGCCTATGATATTGAATTTTATAAATTTTCGCAATTTGTTGTAAATAAACAACAAAAAGATTTCACCGATTATGCAATGAAGCTTGGCATAGTTTCGTATGATTCCGATATTAAGACGGTTGAAGAAGCCTATAAAAAAGGCGAAATTTCAAAAGATAAATACGAATATTTGAAAAAAAGACTTTTAGCCTTTAAAAAATCCGCAAAAGGGGTTTCTATTATCGGAGACAAGCAAATTGGCTATTCTTCAATGGATATTTGGTCTAACCCCTCTGTTTTTACAAGAAATGAATTTTTAGGCGCTCCGCCGAATTTAACAAAGGGGCATTTCGGACAAGACTGGAATTTTCAATTTATTCCGTGGGAAAATTTGTTTAATCTTGACGGCTCACTTGGGCAGGGCGGAATATACCTTAAAAAATTAATGAAAAAAGCCTTTGAAGATAACCCGGGCGGCCTTAGAATTGACCATATTTTGGGAATGATTGACCCTTGGATTTATACCGCTAATCAAAACGGAGAAGTTTCGCCGATTAAATTTAACACTTTGCTTTTAACTTCGCTAAAAGGTTTAAGTAAGTTCGGAATTAACCAAGATACGGTTGCAGGACTGAAGGATCCGATAGGTGCCATAAGAGGTGATAACAATGAAGAGAGAAAAATTCTTGAATCAAGAGGCGTTGTTGATTTTGACGGTGCAAATAAGATATTATCCGACAATGAAAATTCTATTGAAAAAATTAAATATGCAAATGCTTGCACCGGTAAAAGATATTACTTCAGCTTGCTTTTGGACGGCACATTGGAACCTCTTAAAAAGTTAGGTTTTAATGATGAGACAATTTCAGGCGTTATTGACCCTACAAGGGCTATTTTCGACCCCAATTCAAACGACAGAAAAATTATGGAACAAAGGGGCGTAAAAGATTTTGATAAAGCTGCGGAAATTTACCTTAAAAATAAAGATGAAATTTTGGCCCATTACTCTAAGGTTATACAAGATATTGTTTTAACTGCGGGTTTTGAAGTTATTCAGGAAAGAAATAAGGCGCTTCAGTTAAATATGAATGATGAAGAGATTAAAGATAAGGCTCGTTCGTTACTTATATGTGAAGATTTGGGCGCTTTAACCATGCCCTTAAAACAAGTTATGAAGGATTTAGGGCTTATCGGTCTTCGTGATGCAATGTATTCTGACCCCTTGGATGAAAGGCACATTTACAGAGAAATTAACCCTGATGAACAAGGTAATTATTGGCTTATAGGCTCCCATGATTCTCCTCCGTATGAAAAAGTGCTTGAAGGCTTTAGTGATGAAAAAAGAGAACAAAACGCAAAATATATAAGCAGGGAATTAAACATTGAAATAGAGCCGCTTTTAGACAAGAAAAACCCTTTTAATTTTGTAAGAGCAAAGATTGCAAGAATTTTTGCAGCGGATAAAAACCCTGATACCCCAAATTATGTGCTTTTAAATTGGCTTGATTTATTTGCAAGCAAAAAAAGATATAATTTCCCGGGCCGTCTTGATAAAGAACACAATTGGAATTTAAGAGTGTCTTCTTCGGATGACAGTTTTGAAAGAAGGTATTTTGAAGAAACCCTGCCTTCAAAAAGAGGCATAAATATCCCTCAGGCTTTGAGTGTTTCGCTTGAAGCAATGGGGCTTGACAGCAAATATAAAAAATTAAATGATGAATTAAAAATAACTGCAGAAAAAATTGAAGAGTAAATAAAAGGGCCTTAGGACCCTTTTATTTATCTTATTTTTGTTAAATTTGCTTTTCTGATTCTTACATTTTGGGGTGTAACTTCAACAAGTTCGTCTTCTCCTATATATTCAAGAGAATCCTCTAAGCTCATAATTCTTGGAGATTGCAGGGTTACCATAACATCAGCCGTTGCTGATCTCATATTGGTTAATTTTTTGGTTTTACAGATGTTAACCGCAATATCTTGCGGGCGGTTGCATTCGCCTATAATCATTCCCTTATAAACTTTTGTTTTGGGTGTTACAAAAAATACGCCTCTGTCTTCAAATTGATGAAGTGCATAAGGAATTGCTTCGCCGTCTTCAAAAGCAATTAGAGAACCGTTTCTCGGGCGCTGCATATCGCCTGCGTAGGGTGCATATTTTTCAAAAGTGTGATACATAATGCCTTCGCCTTTGGTCATTCTTATAAATTCAGACCTAAAGCCGATTAAGCCCCTTGCAGGAATTGAAAAATCAATGTTTGTTCTTTTTAGGCCCGTTTCCATATTTAACATTTGGCCTTTTCTGTTTGAAATTCTTTCAATAACTGAGCCTGTATATTCATCAGGTACATCTATAATCAAATTTTCATAAGGTTCTAAAATTTCACCTTCATCATCTTTTTTAAAGATAACTTCAGGCTTTGACACCTGAAATTCATAGCCTTCTCTTCTCATTTGTTCAATCAAAATTGACAAGTGAAGTTCGCCCCTGCCTGAAACTCTGAAAACATCGGTGGAATCAGTATCTTCAACTCTTAAAGATACATTTTTTTCTAATTCCAAATAAAGTCTTTTTCTTAATTGGCGGCTTGTTACAAATTTGCCTTCTTGCCCTGCAAAGGGTGAGTCGTTAACGGAAAAATTCATCTGCAGGGTAGGTTCATCAATGTGAATTAAAGGAAGCGCTATCGGGTTTACAACACTTGATAAGGTTTCGCCGATTTGAATTTCAGGAAAGCCTGCAATACCAACTATATCGCCTGCTTCTGCTTCTTGAATTTCAACTCTGCCAAGGTCTTTAAAACCAAATAATTTGGTAATTTTGCCTTTTTGGAAAGTTCCGTCCGATTTAATCAAAGTTACCATATCTTGCGATTTTATTCTGCCGTTTATAATTCTCCCGATTGCAATTCTTCCTACATATTCATTGTAATCCAATGTTGTTGCCTGAAATTGCAAAGTGGCTTCTTCATCACCTTTTGGCGGTTTAATGTTTTCTAAAATGCAATCTAAAAGTGGAATTATATTGTCTGATTCATCAGTTAGTTCTTTTTTTGCAAATTTATGCAATGAACTTGCATAAATAATCGGAAAATCAATTAATTCTTCATTGTCGGTTAATTCCGTAAAAAGGTCAAAAACTTTATCTATTGTGCCGTTTGGGTCTGCCCCTTGTTTATCTATTTTATTTACCACAAGGATTATTTTTAAGCCCATTTCAAGCGCTTTTGATAAAACAAATCTTGTTTGTGGCATTGGGCCTTCTTGAGCGTCTACAATTAAAAGGGCGCCATCTACCATGCCAAGAACCCTTTCAACTTCTCCGCCGAAATCTGCGTGGCCGGGGGTGTCTACAACGTTAATTTTTACACCATTATAGTTAACCGAAACATTCTTTGACAAAATTGTTATCCCGCGTTCACGTTCAATGTCGTTATTGTCTAAAACGCAAACACCTGCTTCCTGATGGTCTTTAAAAACGCCTGTTTGTTGCAAAATGCAATCTACAAGCGTAGTTTTGCCATGGTCAACGTGAGCAATAATTGCTATATTTCTGATATTCTTCTTTTTCATTTGTTGTTAATCCTGATAGTTATTGTTTACTAAAATATTTTATAACAAAAAATTATATTGTTAAGTTTGCTTGTTTTTCTACAAAGCTGTCGTTTTCTCTTTTGAAATAATTATATGTTATTCCTTTTAATTTTCCGCTGTCATCCATTTCAAATCTTAAGTAGGTATGCGGCTTATCATAAGTGTCTCCGTCTTCAACCATTTCAAGCAGTTTTTTATCTCGCCTTAAAAAAATATTTTGCCTGTATATTTTATGCAAAGATTCATTTTCAAGTTCGGTCTGTTCTGATAAAGGCATTGAACTGTTCGGGCCTTTTAAATATCTTTGTTCAAGTTCTTCAATTTCTCTTCTTGCATCTTGATTAATTTCTCTTGCTTTTTTGGCTTCTTCACCTGTAAAAATGTAGGGGTAGCCGTCTATTCTTCTTGCATAAACCCCTGTTTTTTTATCATAATCGCCAATGTGTGCCCGAAGAAAATTTCCTATTTTTCTTGATGTTTCTTTGTCGTATGCTGATGAATAACCCTTCATTGTGTCAATAACGGCCATTGTCGCAGGGTCAACTTTATGGTCTTTATAATTTGTATACGGATTTGCGGTTGAATCTATTTTTATTGCTCTTTGAAATGAAATTTCCATTTACTTTCTCTCTTTCCTGAAATTATAAAACTCAAAAATAAAATATTTGAATAAAACTTAACTTTACTATTATCCTATTTAAAAGTAAAATCTTTTTAAACAGATATTTAGGGGGTAGGTTAAATGGAACTTGATGTTATAAGAAAAGAAGATATGGAGGTTGCCAATTTAATTGAAATGGAATTAAAAAGGCAGCAAAACACAATTGAATTAATAGCATCCGAAAACTTTACATCAACTGCGGTTATGGCAGCTCAGGGAAGCGTTTTAACAAATAAATATGCTGAAGGAAAACCTTATAAAAGGTTTTATAACGGGTGTGAAAATGTTGATAAAATTGAAGAATTGGCAGTTGAAAGATGTAAAAAACTCTTTGGCTGCGACCACGCTAACGTTCAGCCTCATTCAGGCGCACAAGCTAATATGGCAGTCTTTTTGTATGCGCTAAAACATGGTGATACGGTTATGGGTATGGATTTATCCAACGGCGGACACTTAACCCACGGTTCACCCGTTAATTTTTCGGGGCTTTATTTTAACATTGTAAGCTATGGCGTGAACGAAAACGGCGAAATTGATTATGATGAGCTTGAAAAATTAGCAGTTGAAAATAAACCGAAATTAATTATTGCAGGTGCTAGCAACTATTCTAAAATTATTGATTTCAGAAGATTTAAAGAAATTGCGGATATAGTCGGTGCATATTTAATGGCAGATATTGCTCACATTGCAGCGCTTGTTGCGGGCGGAGTTCATCCAAGCCCTGTTCCTTATGCGGATTTTGTTACAACAACAACCCATAAAACCTTAAGGGGCCCAAGAGGCGGCATTATTATGTGCAAAGAAGAGCACGCTCAAGGAATAGATAAAGCCGTATTCCCTGGGGTTCAAGGCGGGCCTTTAGAACATGTGATTGCAGGAAAAGCGGTTGCATTATTAGAAGCCTTGAAGCCTGAATTTATTGATTATGCAAATCAAATTATAAAAAATGCTAAGGTTTTGGCTGAAACCTTGATGGATGAAGGAATTGATATTGTAGGTAACGGTACGGAAAACCACCTTATGACAGTTAACCTTATAAAACTTGATAAAACAGGCAAAGACATTGCAAATGAATTGGAAGAAATCGGCATAACGGCAAACAAAAATACTGTTCCAAATGACCCCAAATCTCCTTTTGTAACATCGGGTGTAAGAATCGGTGTTCCTGCAGCAACTACAAGAGGGTTCAGAGAAAAAGAAATGGTTGAAATAGGCAAAATTATTGCGGATTGCATTTTAAAGAGAGATTCAAAAGAAAATTTAAGAAAAAGAACTCAAAAGCTATGTGATGAATTTCCTTTGTATCCTGAACTTTTAGCAAAATGTGAAGCATAAAACAAGGGGGCAATTAAGCCCCCTTTAATTTTTTGTTTTAAAAATTAATGATTGTGGCAGCCGCAATCGCATTCGCCGTCGCAATCGCATTCGCATTCGCATTCATCTTCTTCTGCTAAAATTTTTGCAACTTCATTAAATTCGTCATCGTCTTCAATTGTTTCAAAAAGATATTCATCCCCCTCATGTTTTAATCTCATTAAAACAACTTCGCTGTCTTCGTTTGCTTCTTCATCAACCGGCAATAAAAGTGCGTAATCTCTGTCATCTATGGTTACGATATCCAAAAGTTTTAATTCAACTTCTTCGCCGTTTTCGCCGACGGTTTTAATTATTTGCAGTTCTTCCGTATTATTGTCCATTTTGTTCTCCTATATATGTTTGTAAAATTATGCACGCTGCTTTTATATCTACAAGGCCTTTATTTTTTGTATATTTTTTATTTTCTTTTTTTAAAAGCTCTTCCGCTTCAAAAGATGTAAGCCTTTCATCTCTGTATATTAATTCATAATCATCTTTAAGATGTTCCGTAAATTTAACCGTTTTTTGGGCTTGTGCACCAATAGAACCATCCATATTGTAAGGAAGCCCGACAACAATTTTTTTTACTTTATAAGTTTGACAGATTTCTTTAATTTCTTCAAGTGCCTTTTTGTCATTTTCTCTTGTTATAACTTTTAAGCCCGTTGCAAAAAGAAAGAAAGGGTCCGAAACCGCAATGCCTATTCTTTTGTCGCCAACATCAAGCGCTAATACTCTTTCTTTAATTTCCATCTTCTTTTATCCATTCCGTTTCAACAAAATTTATTATTGTTTTTGCTTTTTTGTTGTCTTTTTTAATTTCTGTTTTTCTAAAGAGGCTATCTTCGGTTTTTTGTGGCAGATTTAAGGTTAGTGCAAATTCATATATGCTTCTTTTTAAAATGTTTTTTACAAATGTACTAAATTCTTCTTCATCAAAAATTAATGAATAAAATGCGCTTGCAAATTCTTTTTTGTTGTTTGAATTAAAACAATAAGCCAAAAATTTCAGCTTATTTTTAATATTTTCTCTTAAATCTTCGTTTTTTGAAAACTCTTCCACAAGGTTGTCTGTTTTGTATATTTCTTCGTCTTTAAGTTTTAAAATCTCATCCATCAGTTTGGAAAAATAAGGTGAATTTTTTGAATATCTGTAAAACCAATTTTCAATGTAGGGGGAATTGTTTATCAGTTTTTTTGTAAATTCGTCGGTTTTATTTTTTTCAATATTTTTTTCTATTATTTCAAAAAGGCTCTCTTCCAGCGGTTCTATGTCATCCAGCAATCTTTCCCAGCAATAATATTCGTACGGAATGATTTTATTCAGCGAAATTCTTTTTAATGTAAGAAGGTTCAAGATTGTTTTTGCTTCATTTACCGGAATGAAAAACCTTTCTCTTGAGTTAAAGAACCTTTTTATAATCGTATCGTAATCGTTTTCTGTCAGCGAAGAAAACCCGAAACAGGAAAACGGCCCAAGCTCAATATTTACTGCGACAAAAAACAAAAAGCAAGTTCCCTGACGCGTTTTTCTTGAAATTATGACTGAAAAATTTGAATTTCCGTCAGGCGGTGAAATTGCAGCTGTTGGGGGCTCAAAATCTTTCAGAAGGTCTTTATAATATTCGTATAACTTTTTTTTATTGTAAAAACCCGACATGGACATTTTTTGCAGAATTTTTGAGGCCTTTTTTTGGAGTTTACTTGTTGATTTTAAGCTTGATAAATATTTTAACGGTTTTACGGACAACAAAGATTTTTGCTTTTCCATTATTTCAAGGCAATAATCAATTGTTTCTTTATCATCTGCTGTTAAAACCAGCGGAGATAAAATGTTTATCAGTCTGTCGCCTTCAAAATCTCTTACAACAGAATTAACAAGCTCTTTTTTATCTGTATTATCCGATGAAAAGTAAAAATCCAAAAAGTCGATTTGTGCCTCAGGATCTACTTTTGCGCTTTCTAAAAATCTTGATGTTTCGTTGTTTATTGCTTCATCAGGGTTGTTTAAAAAACTGTTTATATCTTCCGCATTAAATTTTATTCCGAGCCCTGAAAGTATATTCAAAAAAAACATTTTTTTTGAGTCTGAAATTTTGTTTGAATTTAATTCGTTCAAAATCAGCTCAACAAAAGATTCGGGCGCTAAGTTTTCAGCAATATATAAAAAAGCTCCTGCGCTCTTTGTCGTTTTAATATCGGCTTCTTTGATTAAAATTCTTGCTAAAAATTCAAAGTCTGCGTCTTTGATTGCCTTGATTTCTTTGATGGCTTTATAGATTGTTTTGTCGTCAATTGCTTCCAAATTCCTCAAGGGATTGATTATCTCAAAGACTTTTGCCTTTAATTGAATTTTATTCAACGGCATTTAGTTTTTTGCTCCCCAGAATAAATCAAGAATTTTTTGCGCTTCTTTTGATAAAACACCGTCTTGCAATATTAAATATTGAACCGCAATGAGCGTGCATTCAGAGCAAATATTAACATCCGGCCCTTTTACCATTTTGGGAACTTCGGTGTTCGGGCGTTTGCAGAAGCTGCAATATTCTATATTTTTAATTTCTTTTTTTTCGTTTTTTTGTTTTTTCCCGAAGGATAAAACCTTGTGTTCTTTGTCTGTCAATTTCTCACCTTTATTTTCTTATTTTCTTTGCCTTAGTTGATGTTACAATGTTTCTTTTCATTGATTCTCTTAATTTTTCATCAAGGAAGGTTAAATTTGAAATTGTGTTCGTAACTTTTTTTAGTTCTTCCGCCTCATATACAGAGAGCTCTATTTTGCTGATTTCTTCGTTTGAATAATATTCAAGAGAATCATCCCCTTTAAGGTAGGATTCACCTGCTGCTATTTTTTGCCAGTTTTTGTAGTCATATCTTATTTCTTCTATTTCGATGTTAACCGGCGAAAAATAGTTTTTAAGCTTTCCAAGAAGCGCGGATTTGTAAAAAATTAATTCCTGCATAACGGCAGGGTTTTTGACCGCAACAAAAAGGGTTTTTCCTTTAATGTCATAAGGTTTTGAGAATTTTGCAAATTTTTCTCCGCATATATTTTTCCAAAAACCAAAAGCAACGGCCTTTTTAATTGAACCCAAGCAGGCGTTTTTATTAAAAACTTCTTCAGCTAAAATATCCGATACTTTATTAAAATCGCCCACCAAAATGTCCTTCCGAAAGGGTTGTTTTCATTAGATTATACAAAGAAACTTTGCCTAAAGCAATTTTTTTAGCTTTTCTTAAAATAGTTTTTACATTGTTAACAAAACTTAACACAATAAAAATAAAAAAGCACTTTTTGCAGGTATATAGTTTTTATATATACAAGAGAGATAAATTATAACTAAACACAAACGAGGACATTAAGATGAGTAGCCAAGTAGGTAGCTATTATTACACAGCTAGAGCAGGAGAACAGTTACACGTTTCTTCTCCCATACAACAAAACAAAGCAGCAAGCGGTTCGGAATCGGTTCTTTCCGATTATATTTCAACAACCGAACAAACTGCGGTAATGGGACACAAAGAAAACCAAGCTGTTTACTTTAATGCAATGGCTAATTTTGCGCTCAACAAAAGCAGTGCGGTTTCAAACTTAAATCAATACAACTTAAAAACCGAGCTTAATAACAAAATCGGCTTAAAATAATATTGATTTATTTTTAATTCGCTAATGCTTTTTGGTTTTTTGAAAATATAATAAATATTTTCATTTTTATACTATACTTTTCTTATGCAAAGAATTGAAAACATAAGAAACTTTAGTATTATTGCGCATATTGACCATGGCAAATCAACGCTTGCAGACAGGCTCCTTGAAAAAACAGGAACCATAGATAAGCGCGACATGCAAGACCAGCTCTTAGACACCATGGATATTGAGCGTGAACGCGGTATTACAATTAAATTAAATGCTGCCAAAATGAAGTATAAAGCTCAAGATGGCAAAGAATACATTTTGAATTTAATTGATACGCCGGGGCATGTGGATTTTTCTTATGAAGTTTCAAGGTCGCTTGCTGCATGCGAAGGAGCATTATTAATTGTGGATGCCACCCAAGGGGTTGAGGCGCAAACGTTAGCAAACGTTTATCTTGCAATGGAACAAAATTTGGAAATTATCCCCGTTATTAACAAAATTGACCTGCCGTCCGCTGATGTCGAAAGAGTTAAACAGGAAATCGAAGAAGTTTTGGGAATTGATGCAAGCTATGCTATTCCTGTGAGTGCCAAAGAAGGAACGGGCATAGAGGAAGTTTTAGAGGCTGTTGTTAAATTTATTCCGCCGCCTGTTGATACATCCGATAAACCTTTAAGAGCGCTTGTTTTTGACAGTGCTTATGACCAATATTTGGGCACAATTTGCTTTTTCAAGGTAATGGACGGGTCAATTAAACTTGGCGATACCATTCAATTTATGGCAACTGGTAAAAAATTTGAAGTTGTTGAACTGGGCTTTTTAAACCCTTTAAGAAACCCTGTGAATGAACTTAAAACGGGTGAAGTTGGGTATATGGCATGTTCCATTAAAGAAATTACAAGGTTTGTGGGCGATACCATAACAAATGCAAATGAACCTGCCGATGAACCCTTAGAAGGCTATAAAGAAGCAAAACCAATGGTATTTTCAGGGTTATACCCCGTTGATAACGATCAATATCATGATCTTAAAGATGCCCTTGAAAAATTAAAGTTAAACGATTCATCAATAACGTTTGAACCCGAAACATCGTCTGCTTTGGGGTTTGGTTTCAGATGCGGTTTTTTGGGTATGCTGCATATGGAAATTGCTCAAGAAAGGTTAGAGAGGGAATATAACCTTAATTTAATAACAACGGCACCCAGCGTTATTTACAAAGTTTATAAGACAGACGGCACCATGGTTGAAATAGATAACCCCGCAAAATTGCCGGATGCTCAATACAGGGATTATATTGAAGAGCCTTATGTAAAGGTTAATTTGTTTACCCCGAATGATTATGTGGGCGCCTTAATGGATTTGTGCGAATCTAAAAGGGGTGATTTTATCAATATGCAATATCTTGATAAAACTAGGGTAAATCTTGAATATCATATTCCTTTATCTGAAGTTATTACCGATTTTTACGACCAATTAAAATCCAGAACCAAAGGATATGCAAGCCTTGATTATGAATTCCATTCATACAAAAGGTCAGAGCTGGTTAAAATGGATATTCTATTATCAGGTGAGACGGTTGACGCTTTGTCTGTTATATGCCACAAAGATTCTGCCTATGGAATAGGGCAAAAATTAACGACAAAATTAAAAGAAATTATTCCCAAACAAATGTTTGAAGTTGCAATTCAGGCTGCAATCGGCGGCAGAGTTATTGCAAGAACCACAATTAAAGCAATGAGGAAAAATGTTTTAGATAAATGCTACGGGGGCGATATTACCCGTAAAAGAAAACTTTTGGAAAAGCAAAAGAAAGGTAAAAAGCGCATGAAATCTGTGGGAAGGGTGGAAATTCCGCAGGAAGCATTTATGGCTGTATTAAGCTTGGGAGAAGAATAAATTGTTATTTTTGGGCGTAATCTTAAATGCCTTTATAAGTTATTTTTTATCTTCAATTTTTGGGAGATTGTCATATTTTCCGATATTATTTTTTGCTTTTATTGTTTTGAATATTGAAGTTTTATCTTTGTTTAAGGCGATAGACGGGGCAAATATTTTAATTTTTTCTTTTATTGCCTTTATTGCGGTTCTTGTTTTTTGGTTTAATAAAAATAAGCCCTTAATTAACCCGACATCAAATTTTTTAGAATATTTTGAGAAAATTAAAAATGCCGTTAAGGCTGACGGACTTTTAATGTTGCCTTTTTTGGCGTGGATTTTTTTCATTGCGGTTGCTTTTATGCTCGCACTTTTAACTCCGCCAACAGAGCCGGATGCGCAAAGCTATCATGCATTAAGGGCTTTATTTTGGTTGAAAGACGGCTTTATTTCTCATTTTGAAGCAACCGATATGAGGGCGCTTTGCATGCCGATAAATTCAGAAATTTTTTATACTTGGATTTTGGCATTATCTAAAAAAGACATAGGTTTTGGCCTTTTGCAATTTTTTTCATATTTTCTTTTGATTTTTTCCGGCTTTAAAGTAATGGAATTTTTTGAAGTTGATGTTAAAAGAATTGTTTGGGCAATTTTAATTTTTACTTCACTGCCTGCAATAGTAATTCAAATTTCAAGCACGCAAACGGATTTGATTGTTGCGGCTTTATTTTTGTATTCTTTGTATCTTGTTTTAAGTTTTACAAAAGATAAAAATTACCTTCTTTTGTTTTTTGCTTCGCTGGCCTCGGCTTTAGCTTTCGGTGTTAAAACAACGGCATTTTTTATTGCCCCTTTACTTTTTGTTTGGTTTATCAAGCTTTTAAAAAGGGATTTTCTTAAATTTTTCGGATTTTTTATCTTTAACTTTTTAATTTTTTCAAGCTACAACTACATTTTGAATTTTATTGATTACGGCTCTTTTCTTTCTAATAATGCTTTTATCCTCTATAATAAATTTTTCGGCGGAATTAAGGCCTACATTGCAAATATCATAAATTATTTTATTCAATTTATTGATTTTAGCGGACTCAACTTGGGAAAACATTTGAACAATGTAATATTATCTTTTAAGAGCTTTTTATTTAATCTTTTTTCAATTCCGATTGATAATGTTGAAATTGACCCGATAAAAAGAGTGAATTTCGGAATGGATGAACAAGTAGGAGCGTTTGGAATTTTGGGCTTTTTGATTTTTCTTCCCTGTTTGTTTGTTGCATTGTTTAAAAAGAATTTCAGAATGATTTCACTTTTGTTTTTTCTTCCTTTTTTAATTTTGTCGGGTTCAATGCTCTATACAGTTTACGGAATAAGATATATTGTTGCTTTTGTTGCTCTTTCTTTTCCTGTTCTTGCGCTAAGCTATTTTGAGAAAAATAATATAATTAAAATTCTTGCCATTTTGTATGCTGTTTTTTATTTTTGTTATGCTTCTTTGTTTATACCTGCAAGGCCTTTTGTATATATTCTCTCAAATGCAATAAAAACACCTTCTTTTGAACAAGTTCAAAATAAAATGCGCGGTTTGGAATATAAATTTTTCGGCCCTGCTAATTTTTCGCAAAACCAAGCTTATAAATCTTCGGTTGAACCTTATTGTAAAAGTGGTGCCAAAATCGGCTTGTTTGCGCCATATGCTCACATTTATTACAATGCAAAATATTTGGAACTTGAACATAATTGCAGAATTGATGTTTTAAATTTGCTGCATATCAACAGGTATAACTTGAATGAATATGATGCCTTGGTTTTACTTAAGGATAATATGCAGCAGCTGAATGTTATTACTAAAGATGATGTTAAAAACCCGATTACCGCAACAGATAAAGCTATATGTGCCTTTTTTGTTTCAGACAGAGCCGACGAAGACAAAAAAGGCGTTGAGGCTGCAATATATGCTTCTTGCACTTTAAACAGAGACTACTTAAGAAAAATCGGTTTTGAAATGCAAGCCCAGTATGCCTTTCTTGACAGAATTGAAGATTCAATTGATATAAGAGCGTTGGAGGTTTACTCAAAAAGGTGATTTTGCGCTTTATTGCTCTTGTTTAGTGCGGCATCGAGTTAAAGAAATTATACAAAATTGCAAAAAAGGTTAAAAAAGACTAAATTTATAGTATCGGAGTAAAAAATAATGCTTTTTTTAGGGGTAGTTTTTCAAAGTTTAATAAGTTATTTTTTGGCTTCCGCCTTTAATTTATTACCTCTTTTTTTCATTTCATTTTTTGCTTTTGTTATCTTAAATGTTCAAATTTTATCTTTATTTAAAGCAATTACAGGTCTAAACATTTTAATTTTAACTTTTATTGAAGCAGCTATCTTGGCTTTTGTTTGGCTGAAATTAAAAAAACCCTTTTTAAAAATTAAAATCAAAAAGTTTTTGTCAGAACTTAAAAATTCTCTAAAAAATGATAAGCTTCTCTGCTTGCTTTTTTTGGGGTTGATATTTATGCTTTTTATAAGCTTTTTTCTTGCTTTTACTCCTCCGAATGAAGCTGATGCATCAAGCTATCATTGTCTTCGTTCCCTTTTTTGGGCAACTGACGGCTTTATTTCTCACTTTGAAACCGCGGATGTAAGATGTCATTCAATGCCGATTAATTCAGAACTTTTTTACGTTTGGATTTTATCTTTATCAAAAAACGATATCGGTTTTGGCCTTTTACAATTTTTTTCATACTTTCTTTTAATAATATCAAGCTATAAAGTTATGGAATTTTATGAAATTGATTTTAATAAAAGAATTTGGTCTGTCTTAATTTTTTCATCTTTTGCAGGCGTAATATCTCAAATATCAAGTACTCAAACCGACCTTTTAGTAGGTTCCCTGCTTGTAACATCTTTGTATTTAATTCTAAAATTTAAAAAAGAAAACAAACTCAACCTTTTATATTTTGCCTCGCTTTCAATGGCAATAAGTTTCGGTGTTAAATCAACGGGTGTGATAGCTTCAATTCCTCTTTTAGTTTGGTATATCTTTCTTTTAAGAAAACAATTTATTAAATATTTTCTTTTTCTAATCTTAAATTTCACCATTTTTTCAAGCTACAACTACATTTTAAATTTAATTAACTATCATTCATTCTTGGGTGCTAAAAGTGCAATTTTAGGCCATGGTTTTTGGGGCGGTTTCGGCGCCATAGTTGCTAATTTTATAAGGTATATTTTTCAGTTTTTTGATTTTTCGGGGTTCACTTTAGGATTTTATATTAATAAATTTTTGCTATCTGCTCAGGCAAACACAATTGAGTTTTTCGGTATACCAAGAAATTTAGGCGAAAATGTGGGGCTTAATTTTACCAATATAAGCATGACGGAACAAGTTTTAGGGTTTGGTATTTTAGGTTTTTTGGTTTTCTTGCCTGCAAGTATTATAGGCTTTTTTAATAAAAAACTCAGAATTTTCTCAGTTATTTTTTGGGCAATGATTTTAACTTTAAGTTTTTCAATTGCTTATATGATATACAGTATAAGGTTTATTGTTACTTTTGTTGCACTTGCAATTCCTTTAATTTCTCTTACTTATTTTAAGAGGATGAACCCTTATAAATTTTTTGTTATTTTATTTGCTGTTTTTTATTTGGGTTATGCTTCACTTTTTCTTTCACAAAGGCCAATGTTTTACATTAAGAAGGAATTTCAAAAAAACCCCGATATTAAACTAATTCAAGATAATATGCGAGATTTGAACTATAAGTTTTACCCCAGTTTTAATGAAGCGTATACAATGAAAAGCGCAGTTCAGCCGATTTGCAAAAATAATTCAAAAATTGCCGTTTTTGTTTCAAACGGTTATATGCTATACAGTACAAAATTTTTAGAATTTAATAATGATTGCCAAATTGATTCTTTGAATATTTTGCACATAAGGGATTATAATTTGTCCGATTATGATTATATAATTACTCAAAAAACCTTGCCTCAACATATAGAAGCAATTAATTACAATGATATAAAAAACCCTCTTACACCTTCTAATAAAGCAATTTGTTATTACGAGGGTTTGGATTATAAGAGAAACCCCAGACTTTTGAATTTTGGCGAACTTAATAAAGCATTTGCCGCAAGCTGCAAAATTAACGGTGAATTTTTAATTGATATGGGATTTAAAATTTCCGGCGAGATTGAAGCAATGCTTCCGGAATTCTTAAAAGACAGGGAAAATGAAACGGTTAAAGACTTTTTAATTTGGAGTAAAAAATAATGCTTTTTTTAGGGGTAGTTTTTCAAAGTTTAATAAGTTATTTTTTGGCTTCCGCCTTTAATTTATTACCTCTTTTTTTCATTTCATTTTTTGCTTTTGTTATCTTAAATGTTCAAATTTTATCTTTATTTAAAGCAATTACAGGTCTAAACATTTTAATTTTAACTTTTATTGAAGCAGCTATCTTGGCTTTTGTTTGGCTGAAATTAAAAAAACCCTTTTTAAAAATTAAAATCAAAAAGTTTTTGTCAGAACTTAAAAATTCTCTAAAAAATGATAAGCTTCTCTGCTTGCTTTTTTTGGGGTTGATATTTATGCTTTTTATAAGCTTTTTTCTTGCTTTTACTCCTCCGAATGAAGCTGATGCATCAAGCTATCATTGTCTTCGTTCCCTTTTTTGGGCAACTGACGGCTTTATTTCTCACTTTGAAACCGCGGATGTAAGATGTCATTCAATGCCGATTAATTCAGAACTTTTTTACGTTTGGATTTTATCTTTATCAAAAAACGATATCGGTTTTGGCCTTTTACAATTTTTTTCATACTTTCTTTTAATAATATCAAGCTATAAAGTTATGGAATTTTATGAAATTGATTTTAATAAAAGAATTTGGTCTGTCTTAATTTTTTCATCTTTTGCAGGCGTAATATCTCAAATATCAAGTACTCAAACCGACCTTTTAGTAGGTTCCCTGCTTGTAACATCTTTGTATTTAATTCTAAAATTTAAAAAAGAAAACAAACTCAACCTTTTATATTTTGCCTCGCTTTCAATGGCAATAAGTTTCGGTGTTAAATCAACGGGTGTGATAGCTTCAATTCCTCTTTTAGTTTGGTATATCTTTCTTTTAAGAAAACAATTTATTAAATATTTTCTTTTTCTAATCTTAAATTTCACCGTTTTTTCAAGCTATAACTACATTTTAAATTTAATTAACTATCATTCATTCTTGGGTGCAAAAAGTGCAATTAATGAGCATTCGCTTTATTTTTACAATATTAAAACGTTTATTTTAGGCGGAGTTTCAAATTTAATAAGATATATTTTTTCCATTTTTGATTTTTCGGGAATTGCAATTTTTTATCTTTTCAGCCCTTTGTATGACAATTTGGTGCATTTGGTGTTTGGTTTACTTAATATCAACCCTTTATTTAATTCAAATGCAGAAATTCCAAAATTAAACGCTACTTTGTTTGAACATGCAATGGGGCTTGGCGTGCTTTCTTTTCTTTTTGTTTTGCCTGTTTCTGTTAAGGGGCTGTTTAATAAAAAAATAAGACCTTTTGTTTTAATATTTA
Organism: Candidatus Gastranaerophilales bacterium; assembly: GCA_944324425.1. GTDB lineage: Bacteria > Cyanobacteriota > Vampirovibrionia > Gastranaerophilales > Gastranaerophilaceae > Galligastranaerophilus_A. The sequence continues at coordinate 24,924 of CALUWE010000009.1, read as the reverse complement.
TTTTTCAGACAATAATTTTATCTTATTCAATAGTTTATTTTCCGACTTCTATAAGATTTTTTATATCTTTTCTTGTCTTTTTGGTTCCGGCGTTTTCTCTTTTTTATGATAAAAAAAGGTACAAAGCTTTTGTTTCCGTTATTGCCGTTCTTTACCTTTTCTTTGCGCCCTTATTTTTGGTACAGCGACCGTTTTTCTCTATTGTTCAGGAGTTTTTTAAAAAGCCTGCCGTTTCAATTTTGTTTGACAATCTGAGAGATGTCAGATACGGTTTTTATAATATCAGCAAAAGCCACATTTTTATTAAAGACGAAATTGAAAATATATGCTCTTCAAATAATATCGGCGTGTTTTTATCAAGCGGTTTTATGGCATATCCTGTTAAATATTTAGAAGTTAAAGGCAAATGCCAAATTGATTTTCTGACCCCCGATACAAAGAATGACATTTCAAAATATGATTACATTGTTTTTGAAGATACTCTGCAACAATTAACCGCAATTAAAAATTTTGCAGAATCAAACAATTGCAAGCTTGCTTATTATATGGGGCGCCCTGTCGGCAAGGTGTGCTTAATTCAAATTGATAATTTATATTCAAACGGTTTTGTTCCATACAAAAAGGTTGATTATACGGCTGATAGTTTTTTGAAAAAGACGGGAAACGACGAAGATAAAACATTTTTTATTTTCAAAAAATATTAAATTTTTTGTAACAAATTATTAATCCTTCCTTTTATACTCTAAAGATAAACTAAAAAACACCGTTATTCTTTTTAGGAAAATAAAAGGAGAACTTATAAAAGTGGACAACCTTGTTAATTTCAACAATTGCTCTCCCCAAAATTTAGGTGTTCAAAAAGAAAATGAATTGCCGCATGAAGAAAAAAATCTAAATTGCTTCGATGATTCTTGGTCGGATGATGCAGCGGATGCGGTAAGCAGAGCCTTTGACAATATGGATGACTTTTTAATTTTATACAAAGAATCTGCAAAAAACACTGAGGGTGCTTAACTTTTGTTAATAAATGTAAAATTCACATTTTATTAACTAAAGTTTTTGCGGTTTTATGACGATTTTAATGTACATGTAATAAGCTTAACAGCGGAAAGGAAAAAGTATGACTGCCATTAACAACAAACAAAATGTCGACACTTTGCTCGAAAGCATTGACAAGATTAACATGATGGGCGCAAGTGAGGCAAGCGCAGCTCAGGTAAAAGACCAAATTGAAACCTTGTTTACCGACATGCAAACCTACAATGAAGGCGAAGAAGGTGCAAAGAAGATAGAAAAACAAATTGCCACCTTGCAAGGCAAAATTGAAGACCTTGAAGAAGAGGCTCAAAAAATCTTAGCTGACATTGAAGAAAGCAACGATGAAGCCAACAAAAAAGGTGATGCACTCGCAGATTCTGCTGCTGATTTAACAAATGCAACAGGCAAATTCCAGGATGCTACGGCTCAAGCGGCAAGGTATGCGGCAAAAGATGCCATTGCAAGTTATAAAAGGGGTAATGGCGACCAAGATTTTGCAACCTGCTTTAATGAAGCGTTTAAAAAACGTTTAGGCGGTTTGCAGGCAAACCAATCTGAAATTCAATCATTATATGAAATTTATGAAGCCAACAAAGCCGGCATTACTTCAATTGCTGATGAAATTGGACGTGCTTTAGATAAAGTAAACGGCTTGGAAGCTCAATTGAAAAACGTTAATGCGACAATCAGCTTACTTACAAGAACTAAAAATATTATGGAACAAAGTATGGTTGAAGACGCATACAAAAACGTTGATACAGATACTAAAGTTCCTATTTTCTCAGGCGCAAAAGCAGAAGTTGCAAACCAATTACTTTCTCAATATCAATCAAGATACACGGCTGAAGGTGATTTAACAGCAGTACAAAATGCCGGTGCCAATGCCGAAAACATTGAAGCAACCAAAACGGAATGGCTCGGACAAAAACAAGGCAACTATTCAAACGGTGATAAATATTCAGCTCAACAAAACCCTGAATTGATGAATTTGAGAAACCTTATTGCAGGCGGCATGATTGACGATTTGCAAGCTTCAGGCATGAATGTTGATGAAATTATGACGTTTGTTCAAGCCAATTGGGATGTCGGCATTACGAAAAACGGCAATAACTGGAAGATTCCATACGGCCACTCATCAGACGCTTGGGTTAAAGAACCCGCATTTGTAGCTCTAACGGAATTGATTACAAGTTCTCAAAAGAGCGTAACTGCTGATTCCGTTAACCAAACACAGATGGCTGAAATGAAAAAAGCTGTTGAAGAAGACGGTATATTAACTACAATGTATGAAGCAGGCTTTACCTTCAAAGAAGCAATGTATACATTTACTCAACTTTTCCCTGACGCAGGTATTATTTATGATTTAAGCGATCAAAGCGGAAAACGTACATATCAAAAAGTTGCTGATAATGAAGCAAGCGGCACATTATACAAAACAATCGGCGAACAAATTCTTAACTATTGGAATGTTGGCGGTGATGCTGCAAAAGAAGGCGATGACTCCACATCCGGTGAAGTTGACAGATTTGACCCGATGACCTTCCAAGACGGTAACACAACATACACCTTCCTGAATGCTGAAAAAATGGAAGACGGTACGTTTGATTATGCAAACGGCAAAGAAAATGACCTTTTGGGTTCAGAAAGAGGCGCTGAAGAACTTATTGCGTACGACTACAACGGCGACGGCGTCATTGACGGAAACGACTCTCGAAAAGTTGACGGAAAAACAGTATACGCTCTTGATGAAATGATGCTTATGGCAAATAATCAGGATGAATCAGTAGGCTCTAAAGCAGATGTTGATGCGTATAAAAAAGGTCCGAGCTACACTAACTCTGTTGACTTCAAAGTTTCATACTCAAGCGCAAGAGATGCAGGTATCACGTCTATTGATATCAGCAAAATGGTCGGTACCGGTTCCGGCGATGATATTGCGGATTCAACAAGAGGTGATAATTATCAGGAAAGCTATGATGATATCAACGGCTCAAGCGTAATCAATACCTTCACTGTAACTAAAGACGGCAAAGATATTGAAGGCAAAGAAACCTTGAATACAGCTGATAACCTTGAAACCTTCTACGGTCAAATTGCAGATGATGCAAATGCAAGTCAAGCGTTAATTCATGCAACCGATGAAGATGTAGAAGATGCATATGAAAATGCTCCGGGTTCAGATATCATTGACAATGTTAAAGACAGACTTGAACAAATGAAAGATGAAACACCTGCTACGGATGAATATTTGTACGGCGATGTGGTAATTGATGCTGATGATATCCATGAACTTACAGGTCTTGCATACTTGACAGGTATCAGGGATTCAGCAAGAAAAGCTGCAGAAAGACACATTACCGATCCTTCAGATGCATCGGATGCTGCAGAAGAAGCAGTTAATGAATATTGGGATGAACACATAAATCCTAAAAACGACAAAGATGATGCAGCAAATGATTCCGACAAAAAGGAACAAGAACAACAAAAGGATGAAGACAAATAATAAAGACTATCGGCAGTCATAAGCTTAAAACCCCCTTTCAAAAGAAGGGGGTTTTAAATTATTTCGCCGTTTTTGATATTTACAATATCAACATCTTTTAGAAATTCTTCATCAAAAAAGAACGTATCCACGCTTGTTATAATTGTTTGAATTTCTTTTTTAATTGCTTTTAAAAGATAATTTTGCCTTTTATCATCCAATTCCGCCAAAACATCATCCAATAAAAGAAGCGGGTTATCGCCGGTTTTATTTGAAATAACATCCAACTCGGCAAGTTTCAGGGCCAAAATTAATGTTCTTTGCTGACCTTGAGAGGCAAACTTTCTTGCGTCATTGTTGTTAATTTCAAAACAAATATCATCTCTATGAGCACCGACAAGGCAAGAGCCTCTTTGTATTTCTTTTTCTTTATTTTCATCAAGCGCTTTTTTGAAAATTTCCGTCATTTCAACAATCGGCATTAATTCTTTTATTGTTTCCGATTCATATTTTATGTTTAATTCCTCATCTTCCGATATGGTTTTGTGTTTTTCTTTTGCGCCTTCTTTAATTTCATTCAGGTATTTCATTCTTAAATAAACTATATTTGAATTTGCAATTGCAAATTGCTCGTTAAAAACATCAAGCATTTCTTTTGAATATGAGAAATTTGAAAGATAGTTTGCTTTTTGAAGCCTTATTTTATTAAACTTGGCAAGCTTTTCAAAATATTGAGGGTAAACTTGAGATATTGCCAAATCAAGCCATTTTCTTCTGTCATTTGGTTCTCCCCTTAAAAGGGATAAGTCTTGAGTGCTAAAACTTACAACAGATAAAACTCTTATAAATTCTTTGTGTTTATTTTTTTTAATGCCGTTTACTTTGATAATTTTATTTTTAGGGGGGTTTATTAAAACATCCAAATCAATATCAACATCGCCTTTATTTACCGTACCTTTTATGCTTGTTAGATTTTCATTAAATTTAATTAATTCGGAATCTTTTTTAATTCTTGTTGAATCAAGCGCTGATAAATAATAAACGGCTTCTAAAAGGTTGGTTTTTCCTTGGGCATTTTTGCCTGTAAACAAGGTTTTATTTTTCTTAAATTCAAATTCAAGAAAAGAATAGTTTCTGAAATTTTTTAATTGGATATTTTTTAAAAACATAACTATTTGCCCTGTTTGGTTAAATTTATATTATAATAAAACTTGATACAATAAAAGGTAATTATTTTATGTTTGATGTTATAACAATAGGTTCTGCCACTTTAGATGTTTTTATTGAATCGGATGATGCTAATATAGTTTCCGTTACATCTAAAAATAAATGCAGCGAATTTATGTCATTTCCCTATGGCTCTAAAATTGAAATAACTGATTTTTCAAGGAATTTTGGCGGGGGTGCCGTGAATACGGCAATAAATTTTCAGAATTTAGGGTTAAGAACATCCGTTGTTGTGAAATTAGGCTGTGATGAAACTGCACCTGTTGTTGAAGATAAAATAAAATCTCATAAAATAGATACATCAAACATTATTCATTCCAATCAGGGTTTAACCGGCTTTTCCATAATATTGGTAAGTTTCCAAGGGGACAGAACAGTTCTTGCTCACAGAGGCGAAAATGCCTGCATAAATGAAAGCGACATTGATTTTGAAAAGCTTAAAAACACAAAATGGATTTATATGGCACCACTTGCCGGTTCATCCAATAAATTAATGGATAAAATTGCCGAGTTTGCAAAAGAAAACCATATAAAACTTGCTATAAATGCAGGTACGACAGCAATTAAAAAGGGTGAAAAATATTTCGGAAAAATTATTGATGCTTGCGATATTTTAATTTTAAATAAAGAAGAAGCTTCTATGCTTACAAAAATTCAAGTTCGCCCCGATACTAAAACCGAATTTTTCTCAAAAGAAAAAATTCACCCCGATATGGTTTCGATGTTTAAAAAGCTAAGAAATCAAAATGATTCGATTATTATAATCACAGACGGCAAAAATGGTGCAATTGCATATGACGGCAATAAATTTTATAAGGCTCCCGAGTTTCCTGCTGAAGTAAGAAGTACATTAGGGGCCGGGGATGCTTTTTCATCCACTTTTGTTGCCGCAATGGAGATAACAGGGGGAAATATTGAAAAATCAATTAAAATGGCGTCCGTTAATTCTGCTTCTTGTGTTGAAGTTTTTGGCGCTCAAGAAGGGTTAATTCCTCTCCCTTTAATTGAAGAAAGGCTTAAGGATAATCCCGATTATAAGGTTGAAATTATATGCGCCTAGATAAATTTTTGAAGGTTTCAAGGATTATAAAAAGAAGAACCGTTGCAAATGAAGTTTGCGATATGGCAAGAGTTTTTGTAAATTCTAACCCCGCAAAGCCTGCAAAACAATTGAAGGTTGGCGATATTATAACGATTGAATATAAAGTAAAAACTTTGGTTGTAAAGGTTTTAAAAATTCCAAATGGAAATGTTTCCGTTAATGAAGCTGACAGCTTATATGAAGTTATATCAGAATAGCTAAACCCCGTTTATAAAAAATATAATGGCGCTTAATGTCCCCATAATAAAGCAATAATATGCAAAACACCTTAAATTGTTATTTTTTAAAAAGTTCATAAAATATTTAATGCAGATATAGCCCGTTATAAAAGATGTTACCATGCCTGAAATAAGCGCTAAAAAATTAAAATTGCTAACATCTTTAAGGTCAAATGTTAATATAGGGTAAACAAAAGATGCAAGCAAAATAATCGGAATGCTTAAAATGAATGAAAACTTCGCTGCATCAAACCTTTTTAGCCCCATAAACATAGCTGATGAAATTGTCATGCCCGATCTTGATAACCCCGGCATAACGGCAAAGCCTTGAAAAAGCCCCACAACAAGCGCAGTTTTCAGGTTTATTTTGTTTTTGCCTTTAGTTTTGATTTTTTCTGAAATCAAGAGAACAAAACCCGTTGTAACAATAAAAATGCTTACAATAAAAGGGTTTTCGGTTAAATTGTGAGCGGCTTCCTTTGTAATCAGGCCAAAAAGTGCTGTTACAAAAGTTGCAACTAAAATGTAGATTACAAATAAAAAATTATCGCTTTTATAATTTTTTTCTTTTGCGGCTGTATAAAAATCGGATAAAATATTCTTAATATCGCCTAAAAAATAAATTATAACCGCAAAAAGGGTAGATAAGTGAATTAAAATATCAAAAAATATTTCTTCATTGGTAACAACAATGTCTGCTCCTATGAGCATTTTATAAAAAGCTGACGATAAAACAATATGCCCTGAGCTTGAAACGGGTAAAAATTCCGTTAAGCCCTGAACTGCCCCCATAATAACCGCTTGCAAAGTTTGCATTTTCTATTCCTTAAAATAACTTGCACAAGATGTTGGTGTTTCATAAACGTTTACTCTTGAAACTATGGGGAATTTTTTCTCAACTTCTTCATAAATATATTTTGCAATTATTTCAGAGCTGGGTGAAACCCCCCTAAATTCTTCAAGCTCGTTTATGTCTTTATGATCTAAATATTCTATTACTTCATTAACACATTTTTTAAGAACCTTAAAATCAACCAAAATGTTTGATTTATCTAATTCATCACCCCTTAAGGTTACTTCAACTTTCCAGTTGTGGCCGTGCATATTTTCGCATTTGCCTTTGTAATTTAAAAGGTGGTGTGCTGATGAAAAACTTGTTTCAATTCTGACTTCAAACATAAAAAAATTCTATCATAAAGTTATAAAAAAATATAATTTCTATGTTAAAATTAGAATATGATTAGAGGACAACGACAAGAATTTTGTATTAAATCTGCACCGACTGATGACCTTGCTTCCGTTGAGGCGGTTTTAAATTCAATGTCTAAAGACGGCTGGGATTTATATTCGATTTATGAAGGGGAATTAAACAATAAAGTTGTTTATAACATTATATTCACCCGTGAAATTGAAATAGAAGATTCTGATGATATTGATATTCAAGGCTATAAAACCATGATGGAAAAAATGTTTTCATCTAAAGAAGAGCCTTATGAACTTTGCTTGAATTTTCAAAAGAAAATCAAAGAAAAAAGAGAAAAAATTGACGAAATTAAAAATTTCTTAGACGGCGCCAAAGAAGATGAAAGAGCTGTTTTAAACGAAGAAATTGCAAAAGAAGTAGACAGGCTGAATTCTCTTAAAAAACAGTTAAAAAGTTTGTTATCGCCATCCAAAATGGCTGCTAATTTGGGCGAAGAAAGGTTATCAATTTCATTAAGCGAAGAAAACTATTCTCTTAACGACCCCTACCGTGAAAAAAATCTTTTATCCCAAACAATTAAAACAAGGCAGGAATTAACAAAAGAATTAGGATATATTATTCCTAAAGTTCAATTTTTAGAGCACAGCGAGCTTGAAGACAACGCATTTACCATAAATGTTCATGGTGTTCCCGTTGCATCAGGTTTTGCATACCCTGATTACAGGGCTTTTTATGCGGACGAGCTTAATATGGATGAATTTCCGCCCGAATCGGTTATGGAAGTTGACCCGACAAATTCAAGACAAATTGTATGGATAAAAGATGAATATACAAAAGATTATTGGGTTCAAGGGTTAGACCCCAATGAATTCATTGCAAAGTGCTTGAAATATTTTTCAATTAAGCATGTTCATGAAATATTCAACTATTCAGATATGAACCGCTATATTGAAATTGTTTCCGATAATAACCCGTTAATTATCGATACAATTTTGGGCGATTTTATTTCAATCGGTGAATTAAAATATATCTTTTGTTCTTTAATCAGGGAAAGAATAAGCGTTAAAGACGTTATTTATGTTTTTGAAAAAATAAACGATTTTGCGGATGACAATTCAAAAGCCGATTTGCTTGAAAAATTAAGAATTTCTCTATCCCGTCAAATTTGTTGGTCTATAAGTAACAAAGATAAAGAGATTGAAGCTTATGAACTTTCTGATGAATTAATTTCGGCATTGGAAGAAAATGCCGTTGAACCTGATGATGGGGATTCAATTGTTAAAATTGACGGGCTTCAATTTGAAGAAATGGTGAAAAAAATTGCCGAATTATCTTATGAAAAATCGGTTGTTTTGGTTGTGCCAAGCCATTTAAGAGCTGTTGTTTTTGCTCTTGTTTCACAACTTTTTATGGATATTCCGACAATCAGCTTTGATGAAATTGCCCCCGAATTTGAACTTAAAATTTTAGGCAAAATTTAGTTAAACATATCAGATGTTAAATATCTTTCGCCGGTATCGGGTAAAAGAACTACAATGTTCTTGTTTTCATATTTTTTACTTGCTTCAACTGCTGCAGCTAAAACCGCTCCGCTTGAAATACCCACAAGTAAACCTTCATTTTTTGCAATAAAAGCACACATATTTATTGCATCTTCATCTTTTATATCAATAATTTCATCATAAACCGTTTTATCTAAGGTTTCAGGGATAAAATTAGCGCCAATTCCTTGAATTTTATGAGGGCCTGCAACATTTTTTGTTAACAGCGGGGATGAATACGGCTCAACACCAATAACTTTAATTTCAGGGTTTTTTGATTTTAAAAATTTGCCTGTCCCCGTTAGCGTGCCCCCTGTTCCAATACTTGCAATAAAAATATCAATTTTGCCGTCCATATCTTCCCAAATTTCAGGGCCTGTTGTTTCAAAGTGGCTTTTTGGGTTATCTTGGTTTGTAAATTGTGAGGGAATAAAAGCATTTTCGGTTGTTTTTAAAAGTTCAAATGCTTTTTCAACCGCACCTTGCATTCCAAGTTTGCCATCCGTTAAAATAAGTTCTGCCCCATAAGCTTTTAAAAGTTTTCTTCTCTCTTCACTCATAGTATCCGGCATGGTCAAAATTACTTTATATCCTTTAATTGCAGCAACCATGGCAAGGCCTATCCCTGTATTTCCGCTTGTAGGCTCAATTATTGTGCCGCCTTTTTTAATTAACCCTTTTTTCTCAGCTTCTTCAACCATTTTTAGAGCAACTCTGTCTTTGGCGGACCCCCCGGGGTTAAAGCTTTCAATTTTTGCAATTATTTTTGAATTTAAGTTGAAGTGCTTTTTAAAATTATGCAATTCAACAAGGGGGGTTGAGCCGATAAGCTCTATAAGGTTGCTATAAACTTTCATATTTTTCTCCAAAATTTATTAATTTAATTTTATTCTTTTTTAGCTAAGTTGTAAATTTTATATTATAATCCTTATATGTTTGACTACATTAAAGGCGAATTGGTATATACGGGCGAAAACACGATTGTTGTTGAAAATAACGGAATCGGGTATTCAATTTTAACAAATAAAAGAACAATTTCTCTTTTTGGCGAAATCGGTGCAAAAGTTACCGTTTATACAAAATTAATCCATAAAGAAGACGCTATGTTATTGGCAGGGTTCAAACAAAAAGAAGATAGAACCATTTTTGATATTTTAACGTCCGTTTCAGGTATCGGTACAAAAGTTGCACTAACCTTGCTGGATGAATTTTCTGGGTCTGAACTTGTTGATTATGTTATATCTGAAGATTATAAATCTATTTCAAGAGCAAAAGGTGTTGGCCCAAAATTAGCTCAAAAAATAATTTTGGAATTAAAAGGCAAATTAACCCAAAAACAAACGGTATCTGAAATTGTGAGAGGTAAAATTAACGCTCAAGACATAGCGCCAGATATTATTGAAGATGTTCAAACAATTCTTCAATCTTTAGGATATAACCCCAACGAATATACAAAAGCAATTGAATTTGCACTAAAAAATAAAAATGCCAAAACATCTGAAGATATATTGAAAGAAGCATTATCAATGTTATCGAATATATAAGGAGGAAATATGGTACTCACCATTAAATTAACCGCTGACGAAAAGAAAAAAGCCGCAAGTGCACAAGCAGCAAAAAAAGCTTCCGCAAAAAAAGAAGAGGTTAAAAAAACTGCCGAAAGCAAGACTGCAAGCAAAAAAACATCTTCAACAAAAACCCCTGAAAAAAAAGAGAAAAAAACTAAAACATCAGAAAAAAAAGCCTCTGTAAAAGATAAAAATGTTTCATCAAAAATTAAAGTTTTAATAGCTTCAAGCGAAGTTGCCCCGTTTTCAAAAGTTGGCGGCCTAGCTGATGTTGCAGGGGAACTGCCTCCTTTTTTAGAAAAAGAAGGGTGTGAAGTTGCCGTGTTTACCCCTTTATATGGCTGCATTGACCAAGAAAAATGGGGAATTGTTGAGCTTCCAAATTCTGAGCTAAAAATTTCAATGGGGCACACAGAACACATTTTTAAATTAAAAATGGCAAAACACCCAAAATCAAAAAATATAAATATCTTTTTTGTTGATAACCCAAAATATTTTTCTTGTTTTAATGTGGTTTATCCCATGTGGGTGGATGAAATGTATGAACAACAAAGGTATGTTTCATTTTCTCTCGCTATTTTAGAGTACGCAAAGCTTTTAAACTTTAAACCCGATATTATTCAAGCAAACGATTGGCACACAGCCATGATTCCCGTTTACCTTAAAACAAATTATAAATTTGATGAATTTTATAAAGGTACAAAATCCATTTTTACAATCCACAATTTAGCTTATCAGGGTTCTTGTGAAAAAGAAATTATAGATTTTGCAAATATGAGATGGGATAACGTTTGGTATGATAACTGTGTTGAACACTACGGTAAAGTTAACTGGGTAAAAGGTGCAATATATTGTTCCGATTTTATTACAACGGTTTCCCCAAGATATGCAAATGAAATTTTAGGCTCTGAAATGGGCGAAGGTATGGATTATACGCTAAGGGGGCAAACAAATAAAATCAAAGGTATATTAAACGGCACTTACTATGATAAAAAATTTAATTTAAAGGACAAGGCAAAATATAAAAAAGAAGTTCAAAAACTTTTTGGTTTGCCAAATAACCCTGATAGACCGCTTGTTGCCTTTATATCAAGGCTTGTATATCAAAAAGGGCTTGATTTAATTGATTTTGCAAAGTTTGATTTGATGAATATTCCGGCTGATTTTGTTTTCTTAGGAACAGGGGATAACGGATACCAAAATATGCTTATTTGGTGTTCGAATAATTCAAACAATATGAGAGCATGGATAGATTTTAAACCCGAACTGTCTGAAACAATCTATAAAGGGTCAGATTTATTCTTAATGCCTTCTTTATTTGAACCTTGCGGAATCAGCCAAATGATTGCAATGAAATATGGTTCAATTCCGATTGTTCGTGCAACAGGCGGGCTTGATGATACTGTTATTTCATATCCAAACGAAAAAGCAAACGGTTTTAAATTTTTAACGTATGATGCTAAATCTATGGTAGATGAAATTAAAAACGGTGTTTGGACATATTATGACAGAAAAGATGATTTTGAATTGTTAAAGAAAAATGCCATAAATTCAAAATTCACTTGGGATGATTCCGCTAAAGAATATGTTGATTTATTCAAAAAACTTTTAAATAAATAAATTTAAAAAAGGGGGCTTAATTTAGCCCCTTAATTTTTTTTTTCCTGCCAATTGGCCGCAGGCAGCGTCTATATCCGCCCCTCTTTCAAGGCGAATGGTTACCTTTTTGCCCGAGGCTTCCAAAATATACTTAAATAACATCATATCTTTTTTAGTCGGTTTTTTATATTCTTCCCCTAAATTCTCAACAGGGTTATAAGGAATTAAATTTATATTGCATTTAATATCTTTTATATATTTTGAAAGTTCTAAGGCGCATTCTTTTGTATCCGTCATTTTGCCGATTAAAATGTATTCCAAGGTAACCCTTTTGCCTGTTTTTTCTATATAAAATTTAAGAGCATTTTTTAGTTCTTCTAAATTATATTTTTTTTCAACAGGCATGATTTTTTGCCTTAAAGCAGTTGTTGGCGCATGAAGGGAAATTGCAAGGGTTGGGATTAATTCTTTCTCTGCAATTTCTTTAATTTTTGGAACTATGCCGCAAGTTGAAACCGTTATTCTTCTTATTCCAATTTGCAATTTATCATTTAAAATTTTTATTGCCTCATTAACATTTTCAAAATTTAAAAAAGGTTCCCCTTGCCCCATAAAAACAACATTTGTAACTTTTAATTTTGTGTCTCTTTGAATGGTTAAAATTTGCTCTATAATTTCATAAGGTGCCATATTCCTTATAAAACCTCTTTTCCCCGTTGCGCAGAAAATGCAGCCCATGGGGCAGCCTATTTGAGAGCTTAAGCAAGCGGTTAAGTTGCCCCTGTTATCAAACCTCATTAAAACACATTCTGCAACGTTGCCGTCATTATATTCAAGAAGATATTTAATAGTGCCATCTTTACTTACTTGTTTTGTTTTAATTTTAACATCCGTTATTTTGGCTATTTCATTTAATTTTTCTCTTAATTCTTTTTTAACATCGGTCATCTCATCAAATGTTGATGCCGATTTATTATAAATCCAATTTATAATTTGTTTTGCTCTAAACTTTTTGTCATCTAAAGATAACAAAAAATTCATGAGCTCATCTTCATTTAATTTTGCTAAAACAATTTTTTCTTCCATATCCTGTGATTTTAACATAAAATATTTTTATGGAAAAAATTACTGTAATCGGTGCAGGTTTAGCAGGTTCAGAAGCTGCCATATACCTTGCAGACAGGGGAATTAAAGTAGATTTAATTGAAATGCGTCCGAATAAAACAACAGGGGCGCATAAAACAGGTTATTGCGCAGAATTTGTTTGTTCAAATTCACTGGGAGCTATTGATATAACAAGCGCTTCAGGCTTATTAAAAGAAGAAATGAAACTTTTAGGTTCAACCTTAATTAAAGAAGCTTTTTTAAATTCCGTTCCATCAGGGAACAGCCTATCAATAGACAGGTTTGGTTTTTCTAAAAAAATAACCGACATTATAAAAAACCACCCGAATATAAATTTTATTGAAAATGAAATTGTAGAATTGCCTGATAACGGTATTAACATTATTGCAACAGGGCCTCTGACAAGCAAAAATTTAGCAGATGACATTATCAAAAAAACAGGTTCAAGCAATTTCAGCTTTTATGATGCCGTTGCTCCTATTGTGAAAAAAAGTTCAATTAATTTTGATAAAGCATTTTATGCTTCAAGATGGGACAAAGGAGATGCCGATTTTATTAATTGCCCAATGACAAAAGAAGAATATGAAAAATTTTATGAAATTTTAACAACGGCAGAAACCATTGAGCTTAAAAATTTCGAAGCAAAATTTTTTGAAGGGTGCATGCCTGTTGAAGTTATGGCAAAAAGGGGAGTTGATACTTTAAGGTTTGGGCCGATGAAACCTGTCGGCTTGTTTGATAAAAGAATTAAAACCGAATTTAAAAAACAACAATTCTATGCGGTTGTTCAATTAAGACAAGATGATAAAGAAGCTGAACTATACAATTTAGTTGGTTTTCAAACTAATTTAAAATGGGGCGAACAAAAGAAAATGATTCAATCAATCCCCGGGTTAGAAAACGCTGAAATTGTCAGATATGGCGTTATGCACGCTAATTGCTTTATTAATAGCCCCAAACTTTTATCTAAAACCCTTCAAACAAAATTTAACCCGAATTTATTTTTTGCAGGGCAAATTACAGGGGTTGAAGGGTATAATGAATCTATTGCAACGGGGCTTTTTGCTGCAATTAATGCTTACCGCCTAATTAAAAATGAACCTTTAATTGAGCTTGATAATAAAACAATGCTTGGCGCTTTAATTGATTATATAACATATGTTGGGCATAAAAATTTGCAGCCCGTTAATTCAAATTGGGGAATTGTAGCTCCTATTGAACTTGATAAAAAAATAAGGAAGGATAAAAAAGCGAAAAATTCGCTTCTTGCAAATCGCTCAATTAGTTGTATTCAAGAATTAAAAAATATGCTATAACTCAATTTATAAATTTAAAAAAGGAGTTTTTAGCTTTATGAAAACAGTTAAAATCAAACCAACTGAAACAAATTCAAAGCTTATTGTTTTAGGGTTTTATGAAGACAAAAAAGAATTAAGCGAAATTCAAACTGAACTTGATAAAAAGTTTTTGGGTGTCATTTCAGCTAATGTTTTAAAAAATGTTGAAGGTAAATTCAATGAATTTTTAACTTTCCCTCTTGAAAACGGCGTTAAAATCGTTGCTTTGGGTTTGGGTAAATACAATGAATTTACATCTAAAAAATTAAGAGAATTGATTGTTAAAAATTATTCTTCTATTCAAAAATTGGCGGCTGACGGGATAATTTCATTTGAACACATTTTAAATGATAATGTTTGTAAAAAATGCCTTATTTCATCAGTTCCTTTAGGAATTAACCTTGGAAATTATAAATTTGATAAATATAAAACAAAAAAACAAGATAAAAAGGTTGAAAACATTGAATTTTTAACTTTAGTTGATGATTCTGATTTAGATGAAGCCATTAATATGGCAGAAATTATTTCAAATTCAATGAATTTTACAAAAGATTTGGTTTTTGAATCTGCTGAAATTATGACGCCAACAAAAGTTTCTGAAATTGCTGCAGATTTAGCTAAAAACTACGGCATTGAAATTAAGGTTTATAATAAAGATGAATTAAAAGAAATGGGCTTTAATGCTTTTCTTGCAGTAGGGCAAGGAAGCGCTCAAGAACCAAAATTTATTCATTTAACATATAAAAGCGAAAACCCGAAGAAAAAAGTTGCGCTTATCGGTAAGGGTATCACTTTTGACTCAGGCGGCTTGGATATTAAACCCCCAAGCTCAATGCTTACCATGAAAACGGATATGACAGGGTGCGCTACCGTTTTAGGGGTTATGAAGGCAATTTGCGAATTAAAACCTGATATTGAACTTCACGTTATGTCTGCATTATGTGAAAATATGCCATCCGGCTCAAGCTATAAAGTGGGTGATGTATTAATTTCAAAATCAGGTAAAACAATTGAAGTAGACAATACGGATGCTGAAGGAAGGTTGACTTTAGCAGATGTTTTAACATATGCTGATTCTATTAACCCCGATGAAGTTATTGATATTGCAACTCTGACAGGTGCTGTCATTGTGGCACTCGGTAACAATATAACGGGCATTATGGGTAACAACCAAGAAATGATTGATGAATTTATCGAAACTTGCAAATTAACAGGAGAACCCGTTTGGCAATTGCCTATTTTTGATGATATGCAAGATAACTTGAAATCAGATATTGCCGATATGAAAAATACAGGCCCAAGATATGCAGGTTCATCCGTTGCAGGCAGATTTTTAGAAAATTTCACTCAATCTAAAAAATGGCTTCATATTGATATTGCAGGAACCGCATATATTGATAAACCCTATTCAGAGCTTCAAAAAGGGGCAACAGGGGTTATGGTCAGAAGCCTTGTTAAATATTTAACAAAATAATCATTGTTACAATAATTAACAAATAAAAAGCGTAAATAGCAATTTTTGCCGTTTGCGCTTTTTTATTACCTTGTGAAGTTAGAAAGTATTATTGTATAAAAATGTCTGTAAATTCAACCAATAATAAAATTTCAACAGATTCTTATTTGACAGCTGCAACAGGCGCCGTTGTTTCGGGTGCGGTTGTTTCCGGTGTTAATAACCACGGTCTTAAAAGACTTGCCGATAAAACCGTTCAGGCTTTTAACTCTGCCCCTGCCGAATGCGACCAGTTTGTCAGAAAACACAATGACTTTTTAAATCGTGCCGTTGAAGCTAAAAAAGGCTTTTTCGGTAAAATTAATAAATCCTTAAAAGGTTTAACAAACCCCGATGAAATTGCAGATGCTGTTAAAAAATCAAGCTCTGATTTAATTGACGGTTACAGAAATAACGCTGCAAGAAAAATCGGCTCAACACTTGAAGGTGAAAACCTTAAAAAAGGTGTTTCCGAATTATCAAACAAATATCTTTCAAAAGATATATTCAAATCTTTTAAAGATGTAACCAGATTGCAAAATGTTTTAATGGTTTCGGGCGCTGTTTTATTAGGTGCAATCGGTGCTTGTGCCATCAAGGAAATAATTTCAAGAAAAGCTGATAAGGCTTCTCAAATTCAAGGTAAAGAAAAAACTTCCAAAACTGAAACAAAAGTTAAGGATAAAAAAACAAAAGCTGAAAAAGCCGAATTAAAAAAAGATGAAAAACCTGCAACAGAAGCTGTTAAATATTCACCAAACGGAAGAACAACTTCTGAAGTAAATGTAGATAAAAACGGCTCTAAAAAAACCAAAAAAGAAATATAATCAGATTTTTTCTTTAACCGTTATATCTAATTGGTTATATGGAATTGAAATATTCAATTCATCGAATTTTTCTTTAACCATAATTCTGAAATATCTTTGAACTGCCCATTGCTGCATAGCGGTTGTTTTAAATCTGACTTTTAAAATAATGGCAGAGTCTGCAAATTTGTCTATGCCTACGATTTCCGGTTCAGATAAAATATAGTGTGAAAAATCTTTATTTTTTCTGATTTCTTCGCCTAATTCTTTTAAAATTTCCATAACGTAGGGAATATTGGCGTTGTATGGAACAGGAATTTCAACAACGGGGTTAGAAAAATCTCTTGTATGGTTGATAACTTTTTCCACAAGCCCGTTTCTCACAAAATGCACATCGCCGTTATAGGCTCTGATTTTTATCATGGCTAAATTTATTTTTTCGACGGTTCCCGTTGAATTATCAATGGTTATATAGTCTCCTGCTCTTAATTGTCCTGATAATAATATCATCAATCCTGAAATTATATCTTCAACAAACCTTTTGCCGCCAAAACCTATTGCAACACCAAAAACACCGGCTGTTGCCAAAATCGGTTTCATATCAATTCCAAGGTCGCCTAAAATGTTTGTCATAAAGAAAAGAAAAATAATGACATTTGCAATTGAAATGCATAAATATTGAATTGTGGCATATTGCCTTTTTATTTCATGGTCTCTTATTTTTGCTGCAACTTTTGTGAAAAACAACTCTATTATTTTCTTTGCGGCAAACAGCACTATAAAATAGAAAACAACTTCCAAACAAAGCTTTGTAATCAGACCTATATCGATTTTGGAAAGTATTGTTTCCAGACTGTTGAAATCGTTTAATGTTACCATTATGCCCCCTGTTTTTATAAATTATATCATCTAAAAATAAATCTGAAGATATTTGTTAATTAAATCTTTGGATTAATAAAAAAAATATCAAAACTTTATAAACTGTTTATGTAGATTGAGGATTAGTTTATGAGTTTGATTGAGAAGTTAAAAAATGAAAAAGCGGCAGTCAACCCTTCTCTTAAAAAGGGCGATGAATATATGCAAAAATCCATGCCTAAAGAAGCTGTGAGTGAGTACTTGAAATCAATTATCAAAGAAAACAGAAATATAAAAACGTATTTGGGTGCATCCCGTGCTTATAAAGAACTTCAACAGTATGATAAAGCAATCAAACATTTAGAAAAAGCAAAAACCATTGATACCTTTGATTACGAGATTTACTATGAACTTGGCCTTAATCATCTTTTAAATACAGAATTTGAAGCTGCTACAAAAAACTTCAGAAAGACAATTAAGTTAAATCCTGATTTTTTGAGCGCTCAAATTCAGCTTGCAATTTCTCACGAATTAATGGATGAGCCTGAAATGGCGTATAAAATATATGAAAAAATTATTGAAGAAAAACCCGATTTTATTGTTGCTCACAACCACAAAGCGGGCTTATTGATGAGCATGGGTAATTTTGAAGAAGCCGCAAGAATATTTTTTGATATTTTAAGAATAGATGATACCTATTCAAGAGCATATTTGGGGCTTGGGATATGTTTTGACAAAACAGAAAAATATACCCAAGCCGTGAGGTTTTATAAAAAATATATAGCTGCAAACCCCGAAGGCGAAGCAACAAAATCAATTGCATCAAGAGTAATTGATATTCTTTCGGTTGTTAAAGAAAGAACAAATTGTCCGCTTTGGGTTGCCAAATAAATTTATTCCATATTTCCCATAAATGCTTGGAACGGTTTTTTGTTTTGTTTTTCAATTGTTCCGTATATTATGCCGTGGTTTTCCGCAGGGCAAGCGGTTGTGGGAATGGGTTCTCTTGTCGGGTTTGTGCCCGGTTTATTTAAGTGTTTTTTTATTGTTAATTGTTCATTAAATTTAGGTAAGCCAAAGCCCAAGAAACCTGCAGTTAATGCTAATGATAATGTTTCAAAGTTGGCGGCAATATTTCTTGCATAATATGTTATAGGATTGTTTTTGCCGTTTAAAATGCCTTCTTGAACTTGCGAGAGCCTTTCTTTTCTGAATTTGGAAGTTGCTTCTTCGGCTGCTTCTTTTGCTTTCAGGAAAGTATCTTCCGGCCCGACTTTTTTATTTTTTAAATTGTTAATTGCACTTGCAGCATTTTCTTTTGTTTTATCGATTTGTACAGACATTAATGATTTTAATTTTTCTCTGTAAAATTCGTCAGCATCTTGAGATAATTGTCTGCAAAATGCTTCTTCGCCAAAAGGTTTTGAACCTATAATGGCTTCCATGCCTGCCATTGCCGTCTTGTTGTCGGGAGTTATATCTTCAACAATTTTGATTAGTTCTTGATTTGTTTTTGTTGCAAAATCATCCCCGAACATTTGTTTTGCAGCATCTAACAGAGGCGTTTTCTTATCTTTTTTGCCGAAAATTTTCGACATAAAGCCGCCTTTTGTTTCGACAGAAAACATGTTGGCGATGTTTCCGCCTTCTTTATCAACCATTTTCATGGTGCTTACAAGTTCATCTTTAGTGAATATTCTTGAATATCTTGAGTTAATTTCAACGGAATCAAGTGCGGTAATGCCGCCATTAGGGTTTAAATATCCTTTCAAGCGGTCGAATTTTTTGGCTCCTGTGCCGACTAAGTCTTCAACCAAGGGAATTCCGGCTTTTTTCTGTGCTGCTGTACACATGCCGGATTTCAACCCTTTCATTGCAAAAAGAATTGTTAAAACCGTTACTATATCCCTTGTTAAGATTTCCCTGAATTCATCGGGTTCTCTTGCCTGAATTAACCTCGGCGCTATAACGCAGCCGCCCATTAAGAAATAATATGCACCTCTGCCGGGGTTGAAGCTTTCGCCTTGAATAAAGTTATTTACTTTTCTGAGGCCGTTGCTTAACTTTGCACCTTCCGGCTTGTTGTCCAAAATTGCTTGCCCTATTCTTGTAGCGCCTTTTGAAACGGCATTTGTAATACTATTTATTCGCACGTATTACCTCGCCTTCTTTGTTTCTGAATGCGTCTGTTTCAGGGTTTGTTTTATATAAGGTATAAAGTTTTGGTATATTCATCATAAACAAGCCTGTTGCTACGACCATTAATACGTTAGTAAGGAATTTAGAACCTGTTCTTTGGGCTTTAAAATGATCCATAAACGAATTTGCTCTGACACTAACATCCGTAATTGCGCCGTTATGCGCAGTGGATTTCTTCATAACATTTTGTACATCGCATCCGAAGTTTGAAAAATCTTTTACAAGGGTTGTGATAGAGTTTTCTTTGTCCAATAAACCGTTCATGTCTGTTTTTAACAATCTTGTATAGTCTGTTTCCGATGTTTTTCTTATATCGGTAAATGTTGTTATTATTTTTTCCAATATTTGGTCTTTTGCTTGAATGATTGCACCTTTGGTTTCTGTTCCTGTGTTGTCCACTTTTTCTCTTAAGTCTTGGTTTAAAAGCTGCTTCATAAAGCCCCTTTTGGGCGCATCGTCATATTGCTCAAGCATTTTTGCAAGATGTTTTGCATGGTCTGAAATATTTTTGCCGTCGCCTATATTTTCACCCAATGCAAGAGCAAACATTCTTTCATAGAAGCTTAATTTTATTCTTTGTGAATATTGCTGCGGGAAGTTCTTAACAAAATCCAAGTCTGTTCTGTGGAACTCTGTTTTTTCCAAAATTGCCTTCATCTGATCTGCAAACGGTGCAATGTTTTCTAGCGGCACATCGTTTGCCTTTCCGCCCGTCTTTTTGGCAATTGCCAATACCGCCATAGGAATTAAGGTCATGGAAGGACCTGTTACAAATTCTCTTATTGCAACTTCGGCTGCCGCTTTGTAGTTATTTTCGCCTGTTATTTCTTTATTTCTTTGTAATGCTTGCCAAGTTCTCGGAAAATTGGTCCCCGTCATATCTTGCAAGGTAAATGAAGCAGCAAAGCCGCCTCTTGCAACCGCATCCCAAAAGTTAATTGCTAAAGCGCCGCCAAAAGAAGGGTTTGACCCTTTGCTTGTTTTTTTGAGCTGCGCATTGTTTACATGCGAATTATATGTGTATTGACTTTTTATGTTGTTAACCTTCATAAACCTTCCGGAAACAAGCTTATAAAATATCTAGACAACTGCATAAAGAGTGCTAAACATTGAAAGTTGCTATTTTTGTATGCCATTTTTTACAAAAGTTTGTAATTTTATTTGTTAGCGATTTTGTTATCTTTATCAACGTGGACTACTTTCGGAACAAAAGTTTTTTGTTCTTCTTTATCTAAAAGCGCATATGCAACAATGATAACCAAATCGCCCTTTTCGGCTTTTCTTGCGGCGGCACCGTTTAAGCAAATACAGCCTGAATTTTCTTCGCCTTCGATAACGTATGTATTAAACCTCTCGCCGTTATTAATGTTTAAAATATCAACTCTTTGGTTTTCTTTAATGCCTGATGCTTTGAGCAGAGCCTTATCTATTGTGATTGAGCCCACATAATTAAGATTTGCATCAGTTACCGTTGCTCTATGGATTTTTGCGTATAAAAATTCTTGTAACATAGCAAAGAAATTTTATATCAAACATAGTTCCATAACAATTGACGAAGGAAATTTTAAGAAATGTTAAAAAAATGAAAAAAAATTGTTATAAAATTTACAATTTGGGGAACATTATAAGTGTAATAAAGATAATTAATCTAACAGGATTATAAAAAAGTTTCTCTCTCTAATTCCTCTCTCTAATATGTGGTAAATTTGACCGGCTCGCCGGTTTTTTTTTGCGATTTTTTTAAAAAATGCGCCCTTTGTTTTTTAAGGGCGCATTTAATATTTTTTGTTTTATTATGCTTTAACTAAGCACTTTTTAACACATTCAATAACGGTTTTTGCAACGGTTTCTTGTTCTTCTTTTGTAATTTCCGCAAACATCGGAAGCGACAATACAAGTTTTGTGTTCTTTTCTGTTTTTGGTAAATAGCCTTCCTTAAAGCCCAAATATTCATGAACTTTTTGCAAATGTAAAGGAATCGGGTAGTATATCATGGCGCCTATACCGTTTTCTTGAAGCATTTTATGAACTTCATCCCTATTTTCAATTTTAATTGTGTATTGGTGATAAACGCAATATGTATTGTCTAATTCTTTTGGTGTTTCAATGCCTTCAACACCTTTAAAAAGTTCGTTGTAATAAGCGGCATGGGCCCTTCTTGATTTGTTCCATTCATCAATATAAGGTAATTTAACTCTTAATATTGCTGCTTGAATTTCATCCAGTCTTGAATTTACGCCGATTTCATCATGATGATATCTGATAGCACCGCCATGGTTTCTTAAGGCTATAATTCTATTTTTAAGGTTTTCATCGTTTGTAATTGCTAAGCCGCCATCGCCCATTGTGCCTAAGTTTTTGGTGGGGTAGAAACTGTAACAGCCAATATCACCAAATGTTCCTACTTTTTGGCCTTTATATTCTGCGCCGATTGCTTGGCAGCAATCTTCAATAATGTATAAATTATATTTTTTGGCTATTGCCATGATTTTATCCATATCGCAGGGTTGACCGTATAAGTGAACGGGAAGAATGGCTTTTGTTTTCGGGGTAATTTTTTCTTCAATTTTATCAGGGTTCATATTAAAGGTGTTTTCATCAATATCAACAAAAACAGGAGTTGCGCCTACAATACCTATGGCTTCTGTTGTTGCAACAAAAGTGAAGGCAACTGTTATAACTTCATCACCTTCGCCTATATTTAATGCTCTTAGAGCTAAATGCAGAGCGTCTGTTCCTGAATTCAAACAAACCGCATGGTTTACGCCAATATATTTTGCAATTTCTTCTTCAAAGGCTTTATTGTGCTTGCCTAAAATATATTGCCCCGAGCGCATAACCTCTAAAACTTCTTTTTCCGCTTTTTCTGCTATTGTTGCATATTGTCTTTTTGAATCAATGATAGGTATCATAAATTTCTCCCTTATTCTAATCCCTTGTTAATTATATTCTACCACGCAATTATTCTATATTTACATATTCTTTATGTTAAAATTTTCCTATGAGAATTAATAAATACATAGCACAATCAGGAATTGCTTCAAGAAGAAAAGCGGATGAGCTTGTTTTATCAGGCAGAGTTAAAGTGAATGGTGAAGTTGTTACAATGCTTGGTTTTGAAATAAGAACCAAAGATAAAGTAACCGTTGACGATAAATTAATTCGTGCCAATAACTTTTCATATTATAAATTTTATAAGCCCACAGGCTGCATTACAACAAAAGATGATGAAAAAGGCAGAAAAACAATTTATGATTATCTGCCGCCTGAATTGCAAAACTTAAAACCTGTCGGCAGGCTTGATAAAGATTCCTCAGGCCTTTTAATTTTAACAAATGACGGCGATTTAATATATGAATTAACACACCCCTCTATCAAGGTTTCAAAAGTTTATAGGGTTAAGGTGGATGCTAAAATTAAATATGAAGAACTGGAAATTTTAGCAAAAGGAATTGAACTCGAAAAAGGAAAAATTGCATATTGTGATTCTGAAATATTGGAACAAGACTCTAATTCCACCCTTCTTGAAATTACTTTATATCAGGGCTTAAACCGCCAAATAAGAAGAATGTTTGAATATTTGGGGCATAGAGTTATTAATCTTAAAAGAATTAGACATGCAACTATTGATGTGATAGGCTTAAAGCGAGGTCAATATAAACAGTTAAAGCCGAAGCAAATAAGAGAATTAAAAAGTTATTTGGAAAAAATTAAGGAAAATTAGATATGTTGGATATTAAAGTAATTCGTGAAAACCCTGAAAAAGTAAATGAACTTTTAAAAAGAAGAAACCCGAATTTATCAATAGATTCCGTTATTGAAATAGATAAAGAAAGACGCCAGATTCAATTTTCTTGCGATGAATTAAGACAAAAAAGAAAAAATATGTCTAATCAAATAGGCATTATGAAAAAAAACGGTGAAAACACCGATTCTATCCAAGCGGAAGTTAAAAAATTGGGCGATGAAGTAAAAGAATTGGAAGATAAACAGACAGAGCTTGATAATAAGCAAAAAGAATTATTATTAAATATTCCAAATTGCCCGGCCGAAGATGTTCCGACAGGTGAAGACGATTCTCATAACCCAGTTTTAAAAACTTGGGGTGAACCCACAAAAAAAGATTTTGAATTAAAACCTCACTGGGAGCTTGCAACTAACCTTAATCTATTAGATTTTGAACGCGGTGTTAAACTTGCCCACACAAGATTTACTTTATACAGAGGCAAAGGTGCAAGGCTTGAAAGAGCCATTATCAACTTTTTCTTGGATATTCATACGCAAGAACACGGCTATGAAGAAATTTTACCCCCTGTTTTAGTTAATTCAAACGCTATGACAGGAACAGGACAGCTTCCAAAATTCAAAGAAGATATGTTCAAATGTGTGGATGAAGACCTTTACTTAATTCCAACAGCAGAAGTTCCCGTTACAAACATTTATAACGGCGATATACTATCAGAAGATGAACTTCCAAAGTATATGACGGCTTATACTCCATGTTTTAGGCGTGAAGCAGGTTCAGCAGGCAAAGACACAAGAGGGCTTATTAGACAGCACCAATTCAATAAAGTTGAGCTTGTTAAATTGACAACTCCTGAAACTTCAATTGAAGAGCATGAAAAATTAACAGGAAACGCAGAAAGAGTTCTTGAACTTTTGGGGCTTCCATATAGAAGAGTTATTTTATGCACGGGCGACCTTGGTTTTTCAGCAAGAAAATGTTATGACCTTGAAGTTTGGCTTCCTTCATATAATAACTACAAAGAAATTTCAAGCTGCTCCAATTTTGGCGATTTTCAGGCAAGAAGAGCAAATATTAAATATCGTTCAAAAGCAACAGGAAAATTAGAATATGTTCATACTCTAAATGGTTCAGGCTTAGCCGTTGGCAGAACTTGGGCTGCCATTGTTGAAAACTTCCAAACGGAAGACGGCCACATTATTATTCCTGAAGTTTTGAGAAAATATACGGGCTTTGATATTATTTAATTTTGAAACTTATAAATAAAAATCCGCCACATTTTAAGGCGGATTTTTTATATATTAAATTGTTCATTCCTTCGTTCGCATTAGCTCACTTCGTCATAACGGCGGCATTGAACGGTTTCGTTTTTAAAGTGTTCAT
>CALUWE010000008.1 GCA_944324425.1 Candidatus Gastranaerophilales bacterium | reverse complement strand
ATAGGAAGCCTCATGCACCCTAAAGCCAAAAGGGGAACGGTTATATCTTTATATTTTCTTCTTGTTATTTGGTTTTCCGATTTTATTAATTCTTGTTTGCCGCACCCTCCTAAAAGTGCAATGCCGCCTGCCAAAATAGCAGAATTTATTATAAATTCACGTCTTTTCATAAGTTTTTCCTTTATTTAATTTTTAAAAGCCACTTGTCAATTTCATTATCAAGGCTTGAATTTCCCCTGCTATAAACAACAAACCCCTCTTTTACGGTTGCATTTTTTGCATATTGATGCATTTCTTCTTTAATTTTATATCCTCCGCCGCCGCCGTGGGTTACAAAAGGAATAATTGTTTTGCCTTCAAAATTATTATTTAAAATAAATGTTTTAACGGCAGGTGCCATTGTATACCACCATGCGGGAGTTCCTATAAAAATAACATCATAAGGAGTTATATCAATTGGTTTTTCAATTTCAACGGGGATATTTTTTTGAATTTCTTCTTTTGCAATTTCTACTGTTTCATTGTAGCTGTTTGGGTATTTTTTAACAGTTTTAATTTCATAAATATCAGCATTAAGTTTATCCTTGATTTTTTGCGCAACGAATTTTGTGTTACCGCTTAGTGAAAAATAAGCAACTAAAACTTTTTTATCCATAAAAGCCCCTTTCTTAGAATTTTGGTTTAAGGTTATTGAATATGCTGCCCCAACCAAAAAAACTAAAATTAAAAATATTGTAAAAGCTGTTTTCTTCATTTTGTTTTGTTCCTTATTATGTAAGGTTCAAAAATTTTATCAAGCTGTGTTTCGCAAAATTTTTTAGTCCATTCCAATGGTTCAAAAATACCGTCAGACATACACCAACAAACAGTCATCCCGTATAGTTCCGATATTAAAAGGTTTGAAAAAAGTTCAATCGGTGTTTCTTGTTTTAGTTCGTTATTTTTAATTGCATCAAGTAAAATATTTTTCAACATTTCAATATCATAGAACCATTTTTTGCCATCCTTTGTATCAGGAACCAAAGAAGGGTTTATAACGTCTTTTATCCATTCTCTGCATATATTTATATTAAAGCTTTCAACCAAAATCATAAAATTTTTAAAATAGTAAGTAATTTTTTCTAAAAAATTAACTCCTTGCATTTCTTTTAGCTTGTTGTCAAGCTCTCTAAAAGGAGAACGGCTGATTTCAATTACAATGTCTTCTTTTCTATTAAAATGGCTGTAAAATGTACCTTTTGCAACACCTGCTTTTTTTGTAATTTCTTCAACATTAATTGCTTCAAACCCTTTTTCTTTTAAAAGCAAAATGGCCGAATCAACTAATTTTTGCTTGGTTTCAAGCGCCAGTTTTTGTCTTTTGTTCATATAAAAACCCCAATAAATAAATTATACAGTTTTATTGACTTTAATTCAATGACTTTTAGTCATTGAATTAAAAAAACTTTCAAAAAAAGTATTTAAGGAGTCAACAAAATTTTCAGCGCTTTCTTCTTTATCAACCGTTGTTTCGGCTTTTTCATTTACGCCGTTTTGCATTTTAACAATTTTTTTCATATCGCAATCAACCCTGTTTATAATTTCAGGATCCGCAAATTCTTTCAAAGTAACCGAAACCATAACGGGGTCTATTGCCTGAACAAAATCGTTGATAATAACGGCAACATCCACTAAATCTTTTACCATGCCTGCTAAATCATTAATTCTTAAAGATTCAACCGCAATAATACCTTTGATTTCAGGGTCATTTGTGGTTGGAGGAAGAAGCTCAATTGATTTTGAACCCCCAAGCCCGTTAAATGCAACCTTTGCCCTTGTCATATCTGGCAGTTTAACGTTGTCTTTAGTTATTCTTATTTTGCAGATAATATATTTATCTTTTCTTTTTAATTTAACCACATGCCCTACGTTCATTCCCATAAAACGAACGGGAGAGCCTTTTACAATTGAATCAATATCTTTAAAAATAATGTTATAGGTATTTGGTTTTTCGTATTTATAATGGTTAAAAACCATAAAACCTAAAATTAAGGCTCCGAAAAAGCAAATTAATATTAAAATTTCAACTATAACTTCTTTTTTCATCTATTTTCCGCTGTTAATTTGTTTAATATAAAGTTCATTAACTAAAACGCAAACCAAACTTGCAAATGCAGGCCCTAAGATAACCCCTATGAAGCCCATAAATTTTGCGCCGATTAACAAAGACACAATTATTAATAAAGGGTGAATATCCATAAATTTCCCGAATAATAAAGGTCTTGTAATTTGGTTTTGAAGCCATTGAGCAATAAGCATAATTGCCAATGTTAAAGCCATATAGCCGATACCGCCGTCATAAGCCGTTATTAAGCCTAAGCCAACTGCTATGGTTGCGCCCACAACAGGAATTAAATCTGTTATAAATGTTATAAAACCAACCAAAAGAGGGTTTGGGTGCCTTATAATTAATAAGCCTACAAATGTAAAAACACCGACTGCAATCATTGATAACAGCTGTGCAATAACATAGCCCCCGACCTTTGCCGTTAAAATATCCAAAATTTCTTTTGCTTTTCTTTTGAATTTTGGCGGGAAAAACGAGAGATAAGCTTTTTTCATATGGTCAGTATCACAGCATAAGTAAAACACCATAATTGTTACCATTAAAATAGATGTTATTGAATTTGCAATAACTTTTCCTGCAGATAACCCTTGGCTTAAAATATTCCCAGCAAAAGAAGTTAGCATTGCGCCAAAGTTTTCAAAGCCGTTTGAATTAATAAAATCAAGCAAAGAATAATTAAAAACTTTGAAATTCAAAATATGATTAATTTTATCCATTTGCATAGGCGCATTATCAATTAATAAAGCTACTTGATTCACGGTTATTATTGTTAACGGAATAAAAACAAGCAAAATGCCAATTAACACCATCAACAAAACCAAACTGACAGCTAAAGTTCTTGGCATAAATTTTTGAAGTTTATCAATTATGGGCAGCAATGAAGCGGAAATTATAAATGCTCCAAAAAACATTATTGCAATATCAACAATACTTCCTATAAAAACAAGTGCCAGAATCAACATAATGACAAATATTATTGTTTTATACATATTTGAAAAATTGCTTGAAAACATAAATTTTTAAACTCCATAATTATATAGTTTATGTTACAATCATTAGTGAATTTTAGCAAGGAGAAAGAAGGATATGCCCAATACCGTTAATCAAAATATTAAACCGTTTAATACAAAAAGAAATGAAAAAGGTAATCTTGAAATTTCAGGATGCGATTTGGTTGAACTTGCAAAAAAATACGGAACTCCTTTATATGTGATGGATGAAGTCAGTTTAAGAAAAATAGCAAGAGAATATAAAGATGCTTTTTCAAGCTATAAAAAAGTTAATATGATGTATGCAAGCAAAGCTTTAATGACATCTCAAATTGCAAAAATTCTGCACGAAGAAGGTTTTGGTTTTGATGTTGTTTCAGGCGGCGAAATTTTCACAATTCATAACGCTAAAGTTGATATGAACTATGCAACCTTTAACGGCAACAATAAAACTTATGATGAAATTGAACTTGCCCTAGACCTTAATGTCGGAAGGGTTAGTGTAGATAACTTTTATGAAATTAAGCTTTTAGATGAAGTTGCAAAAAAGAAAAATAAAATTCAAAAAATATTATTGAGAATTACCCCCGGCATTGAATGCCATACCCATGAATATATTCAAACAGGGCACTTGGATTCAAAATTCGGCTTTGATTTAACGCAAATTGATGAAGCAATAAATATAATTAAAAACGAATGTAAAAACCTTGAAATTAAAGGTTTGCACGCTCATATCGGCTCTCAAATTTTTGAAACACAGGTTTATTTTGATGAAATCGGTGTTTTAATTAAAGAATTAAAAAGAATTAATGAAGTGCACAATTTAAACTTGGATGAAATGAACATAGGCGGAGGCCTTGGAATTACTTATACAAATGAAGATTGTCCGCCTTCTGTTTATGAGCTTGCGGATGTTATTTTGAAATCCATTAAAGAAAATTGCGCAAAATATAATTTCGATGAACCCACTTTATACATTGAACCGGGCCGTTCAATTGTGGGAACTTCAGGGGTAACTTTATACACAATAGGTTCATATAAGCAAGTTCCGAAAGGAAGAAAATATATCGCAGTGGATGGCGGTATGGCAGATAACCCAAGACCTTCAATGTACGGCGCAAAATATGTGGCAGAAATTGCAAATAAAAAAGAAGGTGAAAATTTGGAAAAAGTAACAGTTGCAGGAAGATTTTGCGAATCAGGTGATATTTTAATTAAAGATATTGAACTAAATTCACCTATAACGGGAGATATTCTGTGTATTTATAATACAGGCGCTTACGGTTATTCAATGTCATCTAATTATAACAGAGTATTAAAACCTGCTATGGTACTTGTAAATAACTCACAATCTGATATTATTATAAAAAGAGAAACATACGAACAATTAGTGCAAAATGACATAATGCACTAAAGGCCAAAAGCAAGGGAATAAGTGGAATTAACTGCATTTATACATCAATATATTTTAAGACCGTTCCATGAGTTTATGATGCAAACCGTTGGTGTAAATTATGGTGCGGCAACAATTGTTAATTTCTTTGAAATTCTGTTTTTAGCAGGCCTTTTAATTTTTTGCTACAAAAAATACATAAGAGGAACGCATTCTGAAAGCTTAGTTAGAGGCTTATTTGTTCTTTTAATTTTATGGGGGATATCCGAGCTTTTAATTAAGTTTAATATTCAAATTATCGGTATGTTCTTAAAAATGCTCGTAACATTTATAACAGTCAGTTTAATCGTTATCTTCCAACCTGAAATGAGAAGGTTTTTAGGGTATATCGGGCAAAACGATTTTATTGTTAATATGCTGTTTAACAAAAACAATGAACCTGCAAGCAACAACGAAATTAATGTAGTAAAAGAATTAATTGAAGCGATTAAATATTTATCAAGAACAAAAACAGGCGCCTTGATTGTTTTAAAAAGCAAGGGCGAAACTTTAAACCATAATGATGTCGGTGTTAAATTGGATGCAAACCTGTCGCAAGAACTTTTACTTACAATTTTTCACCCCAACACTCCGCTTCATGACGGTGCCGTTATTTTGGATAAAGATAAAATAATATACGCAGGGGCTTTATTACCCTTAACGGAAGACCCCAAATTAAGCTGGAGATACGGAACACGCCACAGAGCCGCAATAGGCATAACGGAAATTTCAGATTGTGCTTGTATTGTCGTTTCTGAAGAAACAGGCGATGTTTCAATTGCAACGTCAGGCAGCCTTAAAAAATATGAAGATTTGGGCGCCCTGAAAGCAGATTTAGAAAGAATTTTAGGGCTTGCAAAAAATGAAGATGATAAAAAACAATATATTTTCAAATTTGAAAATATTCTTCCTTCAAAATACCAATAGTTTATTCGGCACCGTATTTTTTAATAAGCTTGCTTAAATTTTTGTTTATTTCCAAAAGCCCTGTATAGGTTGTTAAAACAACAAGATTTTCGTTTTCGTTTAATTCGTTTATGGCAGCTTCAATACCTATTGAAACTTTGTTTGTAGAATCAAAGGTTTCAATTAAAATGGGGTTAACGTTTGCATATTTTAGCCTTAGCGCCATATCATAAGATCTTATCCCTGTTGTATAAATAACATTTGAAAAATCGGACAAGCTTTCAAAGTCTGCGTCCCAAAGCCAGCTTACATCACGGCCATCTGCGTAGTTATCGTTAATTGCAATAACCATTCTTGAATTTTTTAAATTTTTTAGTCCTCTTAAAACTTCGCTTGCACCAACCGGATTTTTAATTAAATGAATAGTCATCACTCCGCCATTATTCAATTTAACCTTTTGGTGGCGGCCAAAAACAGGCGAATAAGAGCTCAATGCTTCTTCAATGTAGTTTGGTTCAATTCCGGATACAAGAGCTGCGGCAATTGCACCAAGCGCATTATAAGCGTTGTACAGTCCGCTTAATTTCACTTTAAACGTATATTTTTCATTTTTATAAACAACATCCAATACTGATTTATCCGGATATATAATTGCATTTGCCTTAATATTAGGTTCTTTTCTTGAATTGCCGCATCTGCAATACCAAGACCCAAGCTGAGCATAAAATCGTTTATTATATAATATATTCTCGCCGCATTTTGGACAATAAATTGCTTCTTTCGGGCTGTTTGAGTTTTTTTCGTAATCAATGTATTCCACATTTTCAAACCCGAAATAAATAAATTTATCGTCGTTATAATTTAATTTTTCAGCTATTTCAGACAAGGAAGGGTCATCTGCATTTAAAATTATTTTGATATTCGGGTTTAGCTCAATACCTTTAATTATTTTTCTTCTTGCAATATCCATCTCGCCGTATCTGTCGAGTTGATCACGAAAAAGATTTGTAATTAAAATATAATCAAAGACAAATTTGTTTGAAATAGCTGAAAAATAAGCTTCGTCGCATTCTAAAACAACACTGTCCGCTTTTTGTATTCTGCCGCCTTTTTTGTATAAACCTTTTGCAAGTGCGGTTACAATACCGTTTGGCATGTTAGCGCCGAGTTTATTGTTTATTACTTTTAAACCTTTTTTATCCAATATTTCAGACAAAATGCCCGATGTTGTGGTTTTGCCGTTAGTACCGGTTACTGCAAATCTCGGATGATTTACATATTCATTGCATTTTGATAAAAAATCAGGATAAATTTTTTGAACAACTTTACCAGGGAAGCTTGTTGCCTCAAAATTAAAGAATTTGAGCGCTTTTGAAACATTATTTGATAATTTAACGGCCTCTAAAAACTTTGGCATATAAAATACTGCTACCTTACGATATTTTTCATTGATAAAACAATTATAATACATTTATATGCAAGTTGTTTATTTTGTAATAACTTTTATTGAAATTATCTTAACCATTGTTGCGGTGTATTGCATTCTTAAAGCAACAAGGGCGCTTGATTGCGCAAATTATAACATTAAACGCAATATTAAAGAATTCGATGAAATTTTCAATCTTATTGTAAATATATTAAATTTCAGCTCTAAAATTTTTGAAGTTTATGACAAATATAAAGATTCAATAAAAGAATTCAAAAACGTTACAAACGCATTTTTAACAATTAAAAAATTGATTGACACTTATGCCTTTTTATCAAGTTTGGCTGCCATAAAAAAATTAAGTTTGATTTTAGTGCTTAAAAAACTTTTGTTTAAAAAACGCTGATTCAACTTTCAGCTAGTCATAATTATTGCCTTTTTGTGTATTTTTAGTTTATCTGAAATTATTTAAACTAAAAACAAGCTATTCATTACTAAGGAGCAATATATGCTAGTTGAAAAAAGATATAGAGAGAATGAAAATTACGCTTGCTTAGAGTTTAAAGGCGTTATGAAAGAAACGATTCCTTGGCTTGAATTTTTGGCAGACGAGTATCATTGCAAGGTAGATAAAAAAGAATGGAGAAGCAAATATAATAACTATGTTGTTTATGATTACGAACCTTTTTGTTCCGAGGGTTTTGAAATTAATATGACTTTAAGTTCAAATTCTCCGCAGTTTTTAAACTTTGTAAAATACCTTTATGATAAAAAAATGTCTGTTATTAACTATTTAAATAACTGTATTGAAATCTAAGCATCAAAAAAGCAGGCAAAATTGCCTGCTTTTAAATTATATCGGCTGAAAACTAACCTTTAATTTGATTCATAACTTCTTCTGCGAAATTGTCTTGTCTTTTTTCCAAGCCTTCGCCAAGAACGTATCTGTCAAATTTAACGATATTCAGTTTACCTTCAATTAATTGTTGAACTGTTTCATCGGGGTTTTTAACGAAAGGTTGTTCTAAAAGGCATCTTGAAGCCATTAATTTATTGATTCTGCCTTCAACAATTTTTTCTCTGATGTTTTCAGGTTTTTTAGCTAAATCTTCTTTGCCCATTTCAATTCTTTTTTCTTCTGCAATAACGCTTTCTGGAATTTCTTCCCTTGAAACAAATTCGGGGGCAGAAGATGCTATATGTAAGCAAATATCTTTTGCGATTGTTTTTGTTTCATCCGTGCAATTTTCAGCTTTAACTTCCAATAAAACACCGATTTTATTGTTGTGAACATAAGTTGAAACGCAAGAATTGTCATCGTATCTTACAAATCTTCTAATTGTAATTTTTTCGCCGATTTTTGCAATTTGGGCTTTAATGTATTCTTCAACAACTGTGCCGTCTGCCATAGCTGTTTTATTTAAAGCTTCAACGTCTGTTGGGTTTTTTTCAACAATAACTTTTGCAATGTTATTTGCAACTTCTTTGAAGCCTTCATTTTTTGCAACGAAGTCTGTTTCGCAGTTAATTTCAACCATAGCACCGATTTTATCTTGAATAAATGTTGAAACAACGCCTTCTGCGGCAATTCTGCCCATCTTTTTATCGGCTGATGCGATACCTTTTTGTCTTAAAATTTCGCTTGCTTTTTCCATATCGCCGTTTGCTTCAACAAGTGCTTTTTTAGCATCCATCATGCCGGCGCCTGTTTTATCTCTGAGTTCTTTAACCATTGAGGCTTTTATTTCCATAATTCACTCCTTTATTAAAAAAGGGGCAGGCTTGTTGTCTGCCCCAAAAGTTGTAACTTATACGTTTGCTTCTTCAGCTTTTGTTTCTTCAACACCGGCATCTTTTGCTTCGATTTTTTCAATTTTGCCTGATGTTGCTTTATTTTGTCTTAATTCTTTACCTTCTAAAACAGCATCTGCAATTTTTGAAGCAACTAATTTAATACTTCTGATTGCATCGTCGTTTCCGGGGATAAGGTAATCAATGCCGTCCGGATCTGCGTTTGTATCAGCTAAGCAGATAACGGGGATGTTCAATTTGTTGGCTTCTTTAATTGCAATGAGTTCTTTGCCTTGGTCAACAACAAAAACGATATCGGGCATACCTTTCATTTCTTTAATACCGCCCAATGTTTTTGATAATTTTGCAAGTTGTCTGTTTAATTGTGCAACTTCTTTTTTAGGCAACTTTTGAGCAGCACCTGATTCAATAAAGCTTTCAAGTTCTCTTAATTTGTTAACTCTTGCTCTGATTGTTTCGAAGTTTGTCATCATGCCGCCGAGCCATCTTCTGTTAACATAATAAGCACCTGCTCTTAAAGCTTCTTGTGCTACAACATCGGTTGCTTGTTTTTTAGTACCTACGAAAAGAACGTTTTTGCCTTTTGCAGCGTATTCTCTAACGATATTATAAGCAGCATCCAATTTTTCTGCTGTTTTTCTTAAGTCTAAAATGTAAATACCGTTTTTTGCCCCAAAGATATAGGGTTTCATTTTGGGGTTCCATTTTTGTGTTTGGTGGCCAAAGTGCACACCTGCATCCAATAATTCAACTAAATTGACTGCCATAGTTTTGTCCTTTCAAAGTTTTAGTAACACGGAGGATATTGAATTTCTGCCCCTATGGTCAAAAAGGCTGGTAATATTTACCATACGAATTATTCAAATCCTGATTAAAAAAGTATAATAAACAAAGCGATATTTCAAGCATTGACAGAAAATAAAATTCAATATTTAAGTTTTGTAACATTTATTCAAGTTTTTTATTTTCCCGTCCGATGTAATAGTATATACTTTTTATGTATGTAATATATATTACCCCGTGATGGCGAAGAAATTAGTATTTATAAGCCAAATGCCATAAATAAGCATGGTTTGGAAGCAGGTGCAACAATTTTGTGCCTGCTTTTGATTTTGAATTTATTTTTTTTAAGGTAGAATATTTTTATAAAAATATCTTGTTTCAAAACGGGGAGTAAAAAATGACAAAAACCAATATGGAAAAAGCTGTAAAAAAAACCATAAAAGTGGCTTTTCCTCATATGGGGACAATTTCAATCGCATGGTCTGCGGCATTAAAGAAAATGGGAATTGAGCCTTTTGTGCCGCCATATACAAGTAAAAAAACTCTTTCTTTGGGAACAAAAAATTCGCCTGAGGCAATTTGCCTTCCTTATAAATTAATTTTGGGAAACTTTATGGAGGCAATTGATGGCGGTGCCGATTACGTTGCCATGATTACATCCCCCGGCATTTGCAGACTGGGTGAATACGGCAAAAGCATAAAAAATGTTTTAGCCGATATGGGCTATGAAGCAAATTTTATTGAAATGAACCTTTATGACGGCTTTAAGGGCATGTGGAATTTTTTAACCGAATTAACAGGCAACAAAAACCCCATAACAATTATAAGAGCAATTAATATTGCGGTCAGAAAAGTTTTTGCGATAGATGAAATTGAAAATTTTTATTCCTATTACAGAGCAAGAGAAATAAACGTTGGCGATGCTGAAAAAGCCTATAAAAAAGCGC
This sequence comes from Candidatus Gastranaerophilales bacterium, assembly GCA_944324425.1. GTDB lineage: Bacteria > Cyanobacteriota > Vampirovibrionia > Gastranaerophilales > Gastranaerophilaceae > Galligastranaerophilus_A. The sequence continues at coordinate 65,323 of CALUWE010000008.1, read as the reverse complement.
TAAAACTGATAGATAAAGCAGATTATACAAAAGATTTAAAAAAAGCCCTAAAAGAAGGTTTAAAAGAAATTTCAAAAGTTAAGATTGACCCGAACAGAGATGTTCTTCATGTTGACCTTACAGGCGAAATCTTCCTTGTTTTAGATCCGTTTGCGAACCAAAACATTGAAAAAGAATTGGGCAAAATGGGTGTTCAAACAAGAAGAAGTTTAACGGTTTCGGGCTTTTTAAAAGATGCTATTATTCCAAAATTCTGTAAAAAAGGTGAAACCCACTTAGAAAGAGCATTTAGATTAGCTAAACCCTATTTAATGAGAGATATAGGGGGCGATGCTCTTGAATGTATTTCAGATGTTATGTATGCAAGTGAAAGAGGAGTGGACGGTTTAATCCATGTTTCTCCGTTTACTTGTATGCCTGAAATTATGTCGCAAAATATATTCCCTAAAATGAGAGAAGATGTAGGCATTCCTATTTTATCTTTAATTATGGATGAACAAACGGGAAAAGCAGGTTATTTAACAAGATTGGAAGCTTTTGTTGATTTAATGAGAAGAAAGAAAATGCGCCAAAAGCTTCAAGAAAATAAAAAAGAAGAAACAAAAGAAGAAGTAACCGTTTAGGCCTGTATTTAAAAATTTAAAAATGATATAATTTTTCTTATGGAAACTCTTTTAAAAATAAACAATCTTAATTTAGGGTTTGAAATTGAGGATAATTTTTACCCTGCTGTTAAAGATTTTTCTTTTGAACTTAAAAAAGGGACTATCCATGCAATTATAGGCGAATCAGGCTCAGGCAAGACAATGTCTGTGATGAGTATAATTAAGCTTTTGCCAAAAAATGCAAAAATAACATCAGGCGAAATTTTATTTGACGGTATTAACCTTTTAAATTTAAAAGAAAGCGAAATTAACAAAATAAGGGGTAAAAAAATTGCGCTTGTGCCGCAAGACCCCATGACAAGCCTAAATCCCTTATATACAATTCAAGACCAAATGACAGAAGCCATTTTGGCCCATTATGACTATACAAAAGAAGAAGCTGTTGAAATTGCAATTAAAAATTTAAAAAATGTAGGGATATATGACCCTGAAAAAAAATTAAAAGTTTACCCTTATGAACTTTCTGGCGGCTTAAGGCAAAGGGTGATAATTGCAATAGCACTTTCTCTGAACCCTGATATTATTATTGCAGATGAACCCACAACCGCATTAGATGTTACAATTCAAGCTCAAATTTTAGATTTACTTTCAGATATAAAAAAACAGGGTAAATCAATTATTTTGATTTCCCATGATTTGGGCGTTGTTAATAAATATGCGGATTTTATTTCTATTATGTATATGGGAAGGGCGGTTGAAGAGGCTGACGTTAAAACTCTTTTTAAAAACCCAAAGCACCCTTACACAAAAGCTTTAATTGAAGCTCTTCCTTATAACAAAGAAAAAAGGCTTAAAAACATAAAAGGTGCGCCGAGCCCCATAACGGAATTTATTTCAGGCTGCGAGTTTCATAAAAGATGCGATTTTAAAGAACAAATTTGTGAGGATAAAATTTTTAAACTTTGTCAACAACAAGACGGCTCAAAAGTTGCATGCAGACTATATAACTGCTAAACCGTTAATTTTATTGGGGTATTATTATAAAAACATTTTTGTCAAGAGTAAAAAATAATTTTTACAATACAAAATATTTTGTGATTTTTAACCTTCAACCATGCTATAACTAAATTAATCGGAATTATTTCTTATAAGGGGAAGTTAATAAATGAGTGAATATTTAAGCAAAGAGGAAATTAAACACTGGAGAAGTTCATTAGAAAGAATCACTCTTGAAGAATATGCAAGAAGATTAGGCAAAACCCTTAAAGGCGAAAAACAAACAAACGACATTGTTGATATAGTTCTTCAAAATCAAAATTCAGGTTCAAAATATATTTCAGACGTTGCAAAACCCGCACCAAAAGAAGCGGTTATAGAAGTTGCAAAAAAATCTGTTGAAATGGAACAAAACAAAACATACAAAGAAGTTTCAACAAAAGATAAAACAAGAAGATTGAATTTTAATAAACCGCTAACGGAAAGAGAACAAAAAGTTTTGGATTATTTTATTCAAAACACGGATACTATTGTTTATGCTAAAGATTTAGCAAAGGTTTTAAACCTTCCGACAGATTACGTTTATAAATATATTAAAAACTTAAGAGCAAAAATTATTGAAGATGTTCTTGTTAACGCTACAAAAGGCGGATACAGACTTACAATTTAACAATTTTGAAAATTAAAAACAGGCGGTATATAATTAAAAGTTATGAACAATAACCTTTTAACTACCGCCTATTTTAATGAGGATAATTTTAAAGAAGCGGATTCTTTTTATTTTGATTGTTTTTCAAAATTAAAAAAAGAATTTGATTTTTCTTGTTGTGCGTTTTTCTATAAAACCCAAGGCAAATATTTTTTATCGCACAAACATTCCTTTGATAAAGATTTTGCGAACTACACGCCCGATTTAAAAAAAGAAGATGTATATAAAAGATTAAAAATCCCCGTAAAAATGCAAAACAGCATTATCGGATATTTTCTTTTTATTCGAAAAGAAGAGTTTAAAAAACAAGAAAAAGAAAAAGCAAAAAAAGCCTGTCTTGAAATTTCATACGTTATTAAAGATTTTGAAATTTCAAAAATTTTTCAAAACCAATTATCCATCCTGCAAAATGCAATTTTAGAAAAAAACATTGCAACAAAAAAACTTGAAGAACAAAATGAAAAATTAATTGAAACAGACAAAATCCGAAGTGAATTTTTGGCAAATGTTTCCCATGAACTAAGAACGCCCCTAAATTCAATTATAGGTTTTTCAACCGCTCTTAAAGACGAGATGCTTGGCAAATTAAACGAAAAACAGAAAAATTACACAAATAAAATTTTATCATCCGCCATTCATCTTACGGGCCTTATAAATGATATTTTAGATATGACAAAAATTGAAGCCAAAGGAATGAAAGTTAATTTGGCACTGTTTCATCCCTCAAACATTATAAAAGAAGTTATAAATATAATTGAACCCTTAGCAAATGAAAAAAATATAAAAATTGAACTTATTAATGAATTTGAAGGCGAAATTTTAGTTGACTATCAAAAGTTTAAACAAATTATTTATAACTTGCTTGGTAACGCGATTAAATTTTCTTATGAAAATTCAAAAGTTACAATCAAAATTTATAAAAAATCCGACTGTGTTTTTATTGAAGTTCAAGATTTTGGAATTGGAATTGATAAGAAAAACCACGATAAAATTTTTGAAAAATTTGTTCAATTAGATAATATCTACACAAAAAAATACTCATCAACAGGTTTAGGGTTAACAATTACAAAAGAGTTTGTTAAAATGCTGAACGGCGAAATCAGCTTAAAATCAGCACCAAATAAGGGGTCTGTTTTTATTTTAAAATTCAGCGCATAAAAAAAGAACTACAAATTTTGCAGTTCTTTTTTAGTGTATGTTTGGTTAAGCTGCTTTTTGTGCTTCAGCGCCTTGTTGTTTAGCTAATTTAGCCGCTTCTTTTTCAGCTTTCTTTTGTGCTTTTTCGTATGCCTTTCTTTCTTTTCTGGACATTTTTGAAAGGTCAACGGGTTCTTGTTGTTGTGCACCTTGCGCTTCAGCTGGAGCTGCTGCTTGAGGTGCTGCGCCTATGTTAACAAGAACTTCATTTGCAGCTTGTTGAATTAATGGTTCAGGGTCATTCATAGCTGCTTTTAAAACAGGTTCGATTGTTTCTTTGTCTTCAGGTCTTGCAACATATGAAAGAGCTTGAATTGCCGCTAATTTAACTTCTTTTTCGTTTTCGTTTCTTGCCGCATTTTCAATTTCCGTGTATCCGATTAAATCGTTTAATTTAAGCTGCGGTAATTGATTGTTAGGGTCTTGAGTTGCATTATATCTGTCAATTTCATCTCTTTGGTTTTTCTGTAACATTGCAAGAGTGAACATTGAAATTACTCTGTTTTTATCAGCCATTGTTTTTGGCGCCAATTGTTTTGTTAAAGCTTCTTCCTCAGGGGTTAATTTCGCACCTGTTGCAGCTTTGTTTATTGCTGCAACTTGAGCATCGGTCGGCCCTTGAAGGGTTGATGTATCTTGCTTAACAATGTCTGCTAAGCCTCTCATAACAGGTTCGGATAAAACTGCGCTTTGCATTTCAGGTGAACCTTGGCTTAAGTTTGCAATTTTTGTAATTGCATCTTCTTGGGTTTTATTGTCTGTGCTTTTTAAGCCTGCAACCAATGAATTTACATCAACTGCATTTTGAGCTTGTTCAGTAGGCTGTTGCACTTGAAGTTGAGGTTGTGCAGCCGGAGTTTGAGGTGCCGCTTGTTCAACAGGAGCTTGTTCAGTTGCCGGTGCCTGTGCTAAGAGAGGTGCCGGCATTGATTGCTGGGGGAGTTGTTGTACCTGCGACATTTGGGGTGCATACATCGGTGCTTGCATCGGCATATATTGTTGGTATTGATTCATATAAGGTTGGCTATACATTGATTGTTGAGGGTAAGCATAGATAGGATTAGCAACGTTATTAGCCGGTTGTCCGGAATATGCTTTAGGTTCAAAAATTTGAATGTTAACTGCACTTGCTGCTGGTGCTGTTTGCATCGGATAATAAGGTGAGCCTACTGTCTGCATCATAATTCTATATATCTCCTTTTTGAATTTTTATTGATTTGACGTTTCTATAAGTCTTCTGAATATTTTCTGTTGCTATAATATCGGTTTTTTTGTTAAATTTATTTTATTTTTTAAGCTATTATTGAATTTTAGCACTTTACATTATTTTACATTTTTATTATTTTTCGATTATATCTTTCCTTGTAAAGAGGTTTGTTCCGTTTTTAACAAAGTCATAGAGCATGGAACCTGTCATACCTATAAGCCCTATTGTTTTTGCGGTTCTGTTCCTGCAAGCAAGTGTCATTGCGGCAAAACCGGTTGAAAGCCAATTGCCTTTCATGCCGTCCCAAAGCCCTTTTCCAAAACCGGAAATTGCACCGCCTGCTTTGTAGATGCCAGTGAAGAAATCGCCGTTTCTTACAATTTCTTTCATGGCATTATGTTTTTCGCTTGATTTATTCAGCATAGAATCGCCGGTATAATCTTTAATATCTTTAACTGCAACGGCCGTTCTTGCTGATTGTTTTGCAGTTCTTACACCCAATTCTCCGGCTTCAATCGCACTTGAAGTTACCGAAAGTATTGAAGCGGCGTTTGCAATAAAGTTAAATGCCATTATGCCACCGCCTTACTATTCATTGGCGGAACCATTTGTTGATTCATATCGGTTGTTCCGTCGTTATTAATTTGCATGTTTTGGCTCATTGTTGCACCGTTTTGTTTTAACAAGGTGTCTGTATCTGTTGGGGGTAATTTTGTATCAAGTGCATTTGCCTGATTGCTTGTTGCCTGCAGAGAAGGTGTGGGCATAACCGTTTGATTTTGAGACATGGCCTGATTATTATTTAAGGCTTGATTTTGGTTTAAATTTGCCCCTTGATTTAGTGCGGCAGCATCCGCATTTGCTTTATATCCGCTCATTTTAAGAAGAATTTGAGAAGCAAGTGCCGCATCTTCACCATAGCTTGAATTTGAAGATTGCATTTGGGTTAAAATTTGTGCCGTTTCATCGTTACCTGTTGCATAACCCGCATCTAGTGCTGTTAGGGCAATAAATTTAACCGTTTCCGCAGGGTCTTGCAGTGTTTTATTTAATAATGCCGTTAGTGCTGCATCATCTTTTCTTGTTTCATCTTCTTTGAAACGGTCAAAAAGTTCTTTTGCGCCCATTAATCTTATTTTTTTATCTTGAGAATTTAAGTAATTTTCAAGAGTTTTAATATAATCATCCGTCAGGGCAACTTTCGGCTTATTTTCTTTCTTTTCTTCGGTTTTTTTGCCGTCTGAACCTTCGCCTTGAGCAGCAATGCCGTTTTGATTATTATTTAAATTCATTGTTTGATTCAAAGAAGGATTAATATTGCCGTTTGCATATTGGCTTGGTTGAACAGGCTGCATCATTTGCTGCTGCTGAAACATATTATTATAGTTATAAGGATACGGCTGATACATTCCTTGAGGGTTTGCAGTCGGGTTATAAATTTGAATATTAACAGCGCCTACGCTTGGCCCTGTCGGATAGCACATTTGCGGCTGACAAACAGGCGTTTGATAACTTTGAGCCTGATAAGCAGGCGTTTGCGCCGTATTTTGATACGGAACATAGCCGTTTTGCGGCAAATACTGTGAATTAATCTGATTTTGCATGCTAAAAAAATCCTGATTTTCCCTATATTAAAATAAAATTTCAAGGAAAAAAATAAGTGCTAAAAATTTTCTTTTTTGTAACAAATTGTTAACACTTTTTTAACAGCTTTTCTTATGCTAGAATAAAGGCCAGATATACCCTTTAAAAAGGAATTAAAAATGACGGAAACAAGTTTAAGAGATAAATACGAAGTTGTAATCGGCTTAGAGGTTCATGCCCAATTGAAAACAAAGTCTAAAATTTTTGCACCCGATGGGGCAGAGTTCGGGCATGATCCAAACACTGAAACATCCCCTATCACATTAGGAATGCCCGGGGTTTTGCCGGTTTTGAATAAAGGCGTTGTTGATATGGCAATTTTGGTGGGCTTAGCCTTAAATTCAAAAATTGCAAAAAGATGCAAATTCGACAGAAAACAATATTTTTACCCCGACCTTCCGAAAGGCTATCAAATTTCACAATATGATGAACCTATTTGTGTTGGCGGTGAAATTAAAATTTCAAACAAAACAATTAAAATTACAAGAGCACATTTGGAAGAAGACGCAGGGAAATTAGTTCATGCAGGTTCCACAGGCATCTACGGCTCCGCTTATTCTTTGGTTGACCTTAACCGTGCAGGAACACCTTTATTGGAAATTGTGTCTGAACCCGATATGAGAAGTTCCGATGAAGCAAGAGAATATATGGAGCAATTAAGAAACAATTTAAGATATATTGGCGTTTGCGACGGCAACTTGGAAGAAGGTTCCATGAGGTGTGATGCCAACATTTCAATCCGCCCGAAAGGACAAAAAGAATTCGGCACACGTGCAGAAATTAAAAACGTAAACAGTTTCCGTGCGCTTCAAAGAGCAATTGAATATGAAATAGACAGGCAAATTGAAATTGTTGAAGATGGCGGCGAAGTTGTTCAGGAAACAAGGCTTTGGGATGACAACAAGGGTATAACATCTTCTATGAGAGGAAAAGAAGATGCCCATGATTACAGATACTTCCCTGAACCCGATTTAATGCCGTTAGAAATTGATGATGAATGGATTGAAAGGGTTAAGGCCACAATGCCCGAATTGCCAAAAGCAAAAGTTGAAAGATATATGGGGCTTGGTTTATCCGAATATGACGCAAATGTTATAGTAAATCAAATGGATTTAGCCCTGTTTTATGATGAAGTTATTAAAGGAAACGTTAACCCAAAAACGGCTTCTAATTTCTTGACAGGTGAAATTGCGGCATATTTGAAAGAAGAAAAAATTTCAATCAATGATTCAAAATTAACGGTTGAAAATTTCCAAAAACTTTTAAGCTTGCTTGAAAAAGGCACAATTTCAAATAACATTGCAAAATCTCTTGTTGTTGAAATTTTAAAAACAGGAGAAGACGCCGAAACTTTAGTTGAAAAGAAAGGTTTGAGCGTTTTATCCGATGAAGGCGCAATTTTAGAAATTGTGAAAAAAGTTTTAGAAAATAATAAAGGTCAGGTTGAAGCTTATAAAAGCGGTAAAGATAAACTTTTTGGTTTCTTTGTGGGACAAGTTATGAAAGAAACAAAAGGCAGAGCAAACCCGGCTATGTTAAACGAACTTTTAAAGAAAGAGTTAAACAAATAAAATATAAGCCCCAAAATGGGGCTTTAATTTCAAATAAGGGTTTTTTATGGAAGAATTTTTTGATTTAATTATTGTGGGCCTTGGCCCTGCGGGGGTAAGAGCGGCAAATATCGCAGCCAAAAACGGCTTATCAACTCTTGCGTTTGAAAAAGAAAATGTCGGCGGCTGCTGCTTAAATAAGGGCTGCGTTCCTACAAAATCTTTTTTGCACACATCAGGCGCTTATTTTAACGCCAACAATGCCGTAAAGGACGGCGTTATTATTGATGGCGAAACTAAACCCGACATTTTAAAAATGGTTGAAATAAAAAATTCAATTATATCTAAGCTTTCAAAGGGCGCTGAATTAGAGCTTGCTAAAAAGGGTGTCAAAATCATAAAAGAAGAAGCAAAAGTTGATTTTGAAAATTTAGAAGTAAACGGTTACAAGGCAAAAAATATAATTATTGCAACGGGTTCAATTCCTTTTGAGCTTTGTGATTTCAGGTTTAATAAAAAAGACATTTTAAGTTCAGATGACATTTTAAACCTTGAAAAATTGCCAAAAAATATTGCAATAATTGGAACGGGCGCTATTGGAGTTGAATGGGCAAGAATTTTTTCAAATTTGGGGGTTAATGTTTCCGTTATTGAAAAAGCACCAAATATTTTACCTTTAATGGATGTTGATATTCAAAAAAGAATAACAAGAATTTTTAAACAGAAAAAAATTAAAATTTATACAGGAAAAACCGCAATTTTCTATAAAGAAGGCAAATTAACTTTAGATGATAACAGTGAAATTGATGCTGATATTTTGCTTGTTGCGGTCGGCAGAAAAAGAATTATCCCAAACGGCTTAAAAATTAATTCTGACCTTACAACTAACTTTAAAAATGTTTATGTTACAGGCGATATTTCAGCAACAAAACAATTGGCGCATACGGCAACTATGCAAGCTGATTTTGTTATGAATAAAATTCTTAAAAAAGAAGCTAAATTAACGGATGACAATTTAATTCCATCTGTTATATACGGAGCCCCTGAAGCTGCATCAATCGGGATTAATGAACAAGATATTGAAAATTCGGATGAATATAAAATATATAATCTTCCAATTTCATTTCTTGCAAAATCTTGGTGCGACAGTCAAACAGACGGGTTTATTAAAATAATAACCAAAGACGATTTAATAAAAGGTGCCCATATTGTATCAAATGAAGCATCAAGCCTTATATCTCAAATTCAAATAATGATGCTGGCAAATTATAAAGTATCAAATATAAAAGATATTGTTTTTGCTCACCCAACATATTCTGAAGGCATTTTGGAGGCGATTTTAAATGGATAAAAATTATTTAAGGCTTCCTGATTATCTTAAACGCCCGATTGCAAGCTTAGATGATAAAGAAAATAAAAGTGTGAGAAACATTTTATCTAAATATAATTTGAACACCGTCTGCGACAATGCAAGATGCCCAAATAAAACTGCATGTTATGGGTGTTTAACCGCCACATTTTTAATTATGGGAAAAATTTGCACAAGAAATTGCAGGTTTTGTAATATCAATGGCGGCATTCCCGAACCATTAGATGTTAATGAGCCAAAAAATGTTGCAAATGCAATAGAAGAATTAAATTTAAAATATGTAGTTATAACATCAACCACAAGAGATGATGTACCTGATGGCGGCGCAGACCATTTCAAACAAACAATTGATGAAATAAGGAAAAAATCATCTTTAATTAAAATTGAAATTTTAACACCTGATTTTTTAGGTGATAAAAATTCACTTGATACAATTTTAAAATCTCGCCCCGATGTTTTTAATCACAATATGGAAACAGTTCCGAGGCTTTATAAAATTGCACGCCCGAAAGCAGATTATATCCGCTCTTTAAACGTTTTATCTTACATTAAAGAAAATAACCCTGAAATTATTACAAAAACAGGAATTATGGTTGGTTTGGGCGAGACAAAAGATGAAATAATTCAGACAATGAAAGATATCCTAAATTCTAAAGTTGATATTTTAACAATCGGACAATATATAAGGCCATCCAAGCTTCATTTGAAGGTTGAAAGATATTACAGGGAAGAAGAATTTGAAGAATTAAAAAATATAGCGCTTGAACTTGGTTTCAAGGGCGTTGTTAGTGCGCCTTTAGCCAGAAGCAGCTATATGGCAAGAGAAACATATAATGCGGTTAAAAAACAGGGTTAATTTTCTTTTTGTGCAATTTTATTTCTTGCTATAACCGCTTGAAGAGTTTTAATTGCAAAATTCAGCTGACTGTCCGTGTTTGAAATTTGGTCTTCTTTTGTTATTTGAACCAAATAATCGGGCCTTATTCCTTTTTTATTAATATCAATGTCTGAAGGTGTTAAATATCTTGCAATTGTAAGGTTTAGGCCGGTATTGTTCGGCATCGGAAAAACTTTTTGAACCAAACCTTTGCCAAATGTCCTTGTGCCTACAATTAAAGCTCTTTTGTTATCCTTAAGGGCACCTGAAACAATTTCGGAAGCCGAAGCAGATTCGGAATCCACTAAAACAACCATCGGTTTTTCGTATGTATAGCCTTTATTGTGTGTTCTGTATATATTTCTTTTCCCGCCGCGACCCAACACGGAAACTATGTCTTTGTCTTTTAAAAATAAGTCCGCAACAAAAACCGCATTTTGAAACAATCCCCCTGTGTTTCCTCTTAAATCAAGAATAAGGGCGTCTGTATCTTTAACTTTATCAAGCGCTTCAATAAATTCAACGGGGGTATCGTTTGAAATAAAGCTTATAATTTTAATGTAGCCGATTTTTTTATCAATAATTTCAGATTTAACCGTTTTTATTTTAATTTCTGTTTTTTTAACGTGTTTTGTATATTTTTTACTCCCCCTCATAATTTCCATATGAACCGTTTCTATCTCGGGGTTTTTGATATATGTTGCAATTTGAACCAAGCTTTTACCTTGAACATTATTGCCGTTTACTTTTGTTATCATATCACCCGATTTTAAACCGGCAAAATCCGCGGGAGTGCCCTTAATGACATTTATGATAATAATTTTACCTGCGCTTGAAGCTATATTTATACCTATTCCGTATATTTTGGAATCGATGCTTGAATTCTGTTCTTCAAATTCTTTTTCATCCAAAAATTTTGAATACGGGTCATTCAAGCTTGCAAGCATTGTGTTAATTGCAACTTTGGCATCTTCTTCGTCTTTTATTTTGTTTGCATATCGAATTTTAAAACGGTAAAGTTCATCCTCTGCAGAATGCTTGTCCCAATAATTTTTTTTAATTACTTTGTAAGAATCATTAAAAAGCTCAACCGGGCTTACTTTTTCATTTGAGGTTTCTTTGCCGAGATTAATTTCCGTTTTTTCTTCTTTTATAAAAAAGGGATTATTCAGCACCAAGAACAGAAAAAATGAGGCCGAAATCAGCAAAATATATTGTTTTTTAGCGTGTTTTGAAAGCATTCTCTTTTTCGTTGTTAATTATTTCGTGTTATTAATGTTGACCCCGTTTGGCATCAAACGGTATCCGCCGCCGTATATAGTTTCTATGTATTTATTTTTATATTCTGAAATTTTATCAACTTTTGCTCTCAGGTGTCTAATATGCACTCTGATAGTGTCGACATCTTCATTGTCGTTATATCCCCAAACTTCTTTCAATAAGGTTTTGGATGACACCATTGTTGAATTATGCTGCATTAAAACGCTTAAAATTTCAAATTCGATGGGCGTTAGCTTTGTTTCTTTATCTATAATTCTAACTGTATAACTTTCAGGGATTAAAGTTATATCGCCTGCCGTTAACAATTCTTTTACTCTTGTTGATTCAGGCGCCTTTTTAACTCTGTTTAAAAGTGCTAAAACTCTTGCTTTTAGTTCTTCAATTTCAAAAGGTTTTGTCAGATAATCATCGACGCCTGAGCTAAAGCCTTTTAATTTATCATCCAAAGCCCCTAAGGCTGTCAGCATAATAATAGGAATATCTTTAGTTTCTTTATTTTGCCTTATTTTCATAGCCAAAGAAAAGCCATCCACTTCAGGCATCATGACATCTAAAATAATCAGGGTTATATCTTCCTGTTTTAAAATCGCAAAGCCTTTAATCGGGTCAGATGCTGTTATACAAGTATAGCCCGACAATTCGAGATTAACCTTAATTAACTCCAATATAGCTTTATCGTCATCAATTGCAAGAATTTTTACCATAGGAAAATTTTATAACAAAATAGTAAATTAGTATTATACTTTTTTGTTAAATAATGTTAAAATTATTCAAGCAAAAACAAACTTTTGACATGTTTTTGTTTTTTGCATATATTGTAAAATGTTGATTTTTTTCGACAAGGTTAACAGTTAAAAACTTTTAGGAGGAATATGAATTGGCAGTAACAACACCTATGGGATTCAGCGATTGTAAAAATCAAACCTATCTTGGAAGACATGTATTAGCAGAATTTTTTGAATGCGACCCCAACATTTTAAATAACCCCCAATTAATTGAGAAATTTATGACAGATGCCGCTTTAGAATGTGGTGCGACAATTGTGGAAAAATGCTTTCATATGTTTAACCCTTATGGTGTTTCAGGCGTCATTATTATATCAGAAAGCCACTTGGCAATTCATACTTGGCCGGAATTAGGATATGCCGCAGTAGACCTTTTCACTTGCGGTGAAAAATGTGATCCTAAAGTTGCATATGATTTTCTTAAAAAATGCTTCGGTTCCAAAAACGCTTCATACTCACAGTTAAACAGGGGCGTTTTAGACGGCAAAAATTTATCCGTCGAACACACACCTTTTTATATAAGCGCTCAAAACTAACATAGCTTAATAAATTGTATGCAGTAAGCTTTTTATGATACCATTTAGTTTAAATGGAAAACTTTGCTATTGAAAAAATGAATTTATCACATCTTGACGATGTAATGGAAATTGAAGCTCTTTGTTACGGCAAACACCACTGGAGCAGAGGTTCTTTTGCTGCCGAATTAAACAACAATTGCGCAGTGTATTTGACAGCGGTTAATGAAAATAAAAAGTGCGTCGGCTATATGGGCGTTTGGCGGATTATAGATGAAGCGCATGTTACAAACCTTGCCGTGCATCCTGATTTTCAAGGAAAGGGGCTTGCTCATTTTTTAATTTTGTCATCTTTAAAACAATGCTATGAAGACAAGATTAAATATATGACGCTGGAAGTAAGAAAATCCAACGAAAGAGCCAAACACGTTTATGAAGCATTTGGGTTTAAATCTTTAGGTATAAGGAAAAAATACTACCAAGATAACAACGAAGATGCTATTATTATGTGGACGGAAAATATATTCAGCGAAAAATACAAAGAAATATACAATAAAAATAAAGAGCAACTTTTAGGGAAAAGTTTCAATTTATGAATAAAAGATTGATTGGAGAATATAGAGAGTTTGTATTCAGAGGCGAAAAAACCCCCTTTAGTTTAGGCACTCTTTCCGTTGTTATATTTTGTACCGTACTTTTAATTGTTGCAACTTTTACAAAACTGGATATTTCATATTGGTGGCCTGCAATAAACGATGACGGTTTAACTTTTGTTTTAAAAAAATATCCGCTTGTTCCCCAAATACCTGTCATTATGGCAACAGCCGCAATTTTAGGGGCAAGATTCGGCACCCTTGTTATGCTTTTATATCTTTTAATCGGCTTTTTATTGTGGCCGGTTTTTGGCTTTGGCGGCGGAATCGGATATATTAAAAGTTATTTCTTCGGCTATATTCTCGGTTTTTTTGCAGCCAACATTTTTGCCGGAAGAATTTTATCTCATAAATATAATTTAATGAATATGCTCTATGCAAGTATAATCGGTGTGTTGTCCATTCATATGTGCGGCATTTTATATTCCTTTATTTTGGAACTTTTTAAATTTTCGGGTGTTTCGCCAAACTTTCAAACCCTTATGAGTCATATTATCTACGACACGATTTTTTCTTTCATCGCAATCGTTCTTGCAAAGCCAGTTAAATATGTTCTGTGGATTGCAATGAAAAACGAACCCAAAAGACAAAAAATTTTAAAAGAACCCGCCCATATTAACCAATAACTAAATTTTATTTTCCAGTTTTTTTAGTATTTTCTCGATAACGGATTCCCAATTGCCTTCATTATCTTGTCTGAAAATTTCAACTGAATTATACCAAATTGATTTTTTATCATCCACAAACCAGCGCCACTCATTTGAATACGGCACCATAACAAAAGTGGGGACATTTAAGGCACCTGCCATATGAACAGGGGATGAATCTATTGAAATCAAAAGGTCGCAATTTTTCAAAATTGCCGCAGTGTCTTCAAAGGTTTTAATTTGATTGTACATATCAATTATAAAAGGATAGTTTTGAATTTCTTTATGAGATTCGTCCTTTTGAACAGAATAAAAAACAACCTCATTTTTATATTTGTCAAAAATCGGTTCGAATTTTGAAATGGGCATAGACCTATTAAAAAACGTTCTTGTTCCTTCACGGTTTCCATGCCAGTTTATAGCAATTTTGGGCTTATTTATATCAAAAAATTTCACTCTGAATTTATTAACAAGTTCATCGCTGATTTCTAAATACCCTTTTTGCCCCGGAACAAACCTGGTAAAATCCAAATTGAAAAATTTAAGTATATGCATTGGAGTTGTTGCATAATCAAAATCTTCAAAAACAATCTCTGAATCAATAACTTCTATAAAAGGGTAATTTGCTTTGATTATCGAATGCAAGGTTTTTGGAAGAAGCAGATATATTTTCTTAAAATTGCCCATCAAATAATCAAAATATCTGGCGAACATAATCATATCCCCTAAGCCGCCGGTTGCAAAAATACAAAGAGAAGAATTGGGATGAGGTGTGCCGTCCCATTCGTTTTTATAGTAAAAAGGCATAATTTTTGTCATATGATTAGCATATAGAGGATAGCCTTTTTCAAAATTCTTAAGCATTAAATAGCTCATGGCCAAAGAATATTTTGGCTGGGGCGAAGCGTGGTTCTGCAAAACAGCTTTTTTTAGATATTTGATAGAATCGTCAAATAAATGAAGCTTTCTTGACATTATTCCCAAATTAAAATTCGGAGAAAAGAAATCTTTAAGGCTTAAGGCCTTTTTATAACATTCATAAGATTCGTCCCACCTGTTCAACTCTTCCAAAACAAGTCCGTAGTTATTCCAAGCAACATAATCATTCGGACATAGTTTAAGCAAAATTTCAAAAAACTCTATTGCAATATCAAACTTTTTCAATTTTTGCGCCAAATTGGTTATATCCCTTAAAATATAAATGTCTTTCGGGTTATTTTCATGCATTAAAAGCTTCAGCCCAAGCATAGCATCATCATTGTGTTTGGACAAAAGCGCTTTTTCCAGCGTTTTTGCAAAATAATCGTTATATTGTTCAACAACAGATTGAATTAAGTGAATTTGGGCCATGTCATATCTTTTTAAAAGATAATAACAAACACCCAATTCCCCTTCAGACTGTGGGGTTGGGTTTAATTTAAATGCCTTTTCAAGGCATACAAGCGCATTTTCATATTGCTTAACTTCAATGCACGCAAGCCCTTTATATCGCAAAGCCGGATGATTTTCAGGTTCTTTATCAAGTAAATCATCCAAAAGAAAAAGGGCGCTTTCATACCTTTTTTCTTCATACAATTCAATTGCTTTTTGAAGTTGCTCCATTCTTTTATTTTATCAAATTTTTATAATAATTCATGAGCTGTTTTTACGATATTTTCAACCGTAAAGCCGAATTCTTTGAATAAGACATCCCCCGGAGCCGATTTTCCGAAAGTATCCATTGTAACGGATTTTCCTTCAAAACCCATATATCTGCCCCAGCCGAATTTACTCAAGGCTTCTATTATAAGACGTTTTTTATTATTTGAAGGCAACACAGATTCTTTATATTCTTCGGTTTGCTCTTCAAAAAGTTCCATGGAAGGCATTGAAACAACTCTTGCGTCAATATTTTCTTTTAAGAGTTCTTCTCTTGCTTTAATTGCAAGGTTAAGTTCGGAACCTGTTGCTATCATAATTAAATCGGGTTCTTTTTTTGTTTCTTTTTCAACAATATATGCCCCCTTTAGCGCGTTATCGGATGTATTTTTTAACTGCGGCAAATTTTGCCTTGATAAAATAAGCGCAACGGGAGTTTTTTGGTGAGTTAAAATATATTTCCAAGCAGCGGCAGTTTCTTTGAAATCTGCAGGGCGGAAGGTTACAAAGTTTGGCATTGAACGAAACATTGCAATGTGCTCAATCGGTTCATGGGTCGGGCCGTCTTCGCCAACCCCGATTGAATCGTGAGTGAAAATGTATGTAACAGGCAGCTGCATTAAGGCAGATAATCTTGCCATGGGTTTTAGGTAATCACTGAATACAAAAAATGTCGAAACAAAAACTTTCATTCCGCCGTATAAACAAAGCCCGTTTGCAATTCCTGCCATTGCAATTTCACGAACGCCAAAATGAATGTTTTGCCCTCTGTAATTATCAGAAGAAAAATCGCCAAGCCCCTTCATTTCGGTTTTATTTGAAGGCGCAAGGTCAGCAGAGCCGCCGAATAAATTTTTAACTTTATCTTTTAATTTAGATAAGATTTCGCCTGATGAAGTTCTTGTTGCGCTCGGTTTATCTTCAAATTGCCAAATGGTTTCATCTTCAACAAGTTTTTTATAATTCGGGTTAAAATATTCTTCCCACAATGTTTTCATTTCAGGGAATTTAACAAAGTATTCTTTTTTTAATTTTTCAAATTCTTCCTGTTTTTTAATTTTATTGTCTAAAAATTGCGCGCAATTTTCATAAACATCATCGGGAATAACAAACGGGTCGTATTCCCAACCTAAATTTTTTCTTAAATCGCAGACATTGTCTTCGCCCAAGGGTTCACCGTGGCATTTTGCGGTGCCTTCTTTACTTTTGCAGCCGTAGCCTATTGTTGTGTTTATTTTTATGAAAGAAGGTTTTTCTTTTTGAGATTTTGCATTTAAAATCGCTTGATTAATTGCATCAATGTCGTTGCCGTTTTCAACGGTTTGAGTGTAGAACCCGAAAGCTTCCATTTTTTTAATTATGTCTTCATTAAAAGTAAGCGATGTGGCGCCTTCAATTGTAATGTTGTTGGAATCATACAAAACAATTAACTTGTTCAATTTTAAACTGCCCGCCATAGACAAGGCTTCGTTAGAAACACCTTCCATCATACATCCGTCGCCTGCCAATACGTACGTATAATTATCTATAACTTTATAATTTTCTTTGTTAAAAATTGAAGCCAAATGCGCTTCAGCCATTGCCATACCGACAGCCATTGAAATTCCGGCGCCCAAAGGCCCTGTTGTAGCTTCAACCCCAGGGGTTTGTTTATATTCAGGGTGCCCCGGAGTTATTGAATTAAGTTGTCTGAAATTTTTTATATCAGACATTTTAATATTATAACCAAAAAGGTGGTTTATTGAATATAAAAGCATTGAGCCGTGGCCTGCAGACAGTATAAATCTGTCTCTATTCTGCATTTTAGGATTATTAGGATTAAAGTTCAGATGATAAGCATAAAGAGAAAAAACAATGGGCGAAGCTCCCAAGGGCATTCCGGGGTGTCCCGACTTTGCCTTTTGTATGGCATCGGCGGATAAAACTCTCATTGCATTAACCGTTTTTTCATCAATCTTTCTCATCTTTAAATTAAAATTCCTCATAAAACCTACATATAAGCTTTTTCTACTATAACACTTAAAAAGCAAAAAATCTTTATCGTTTTAAGAAAAATAACAGAATTTAATTATTTCGTTATTTATGGTATCTTAATTTTTATGGAAAATACAACTTTCAAAAAATTAATCAGAAAAAAAGAAATAAAAGTTTCTGTTATAATCCCCGTTTATAATGTTGAAAAATACATTGAAAGGTGCTTGGAGAGCATTGTCAATCAAACATTAAAAGAAATTGAAATTATTATAATAAATGACGGTTCTAATGATGAAACATCCAAAAAACTTGAAAAGTTTTTGGGCGACGTCAGAGTTATTTATATAAAAACCGAAAACAGGGGGCAAAGCGCCGCAAGAAACAAGGGTTTAAAAATTGCAAAAGGCGAATATATCGGCTTTGTTGATTCAGATGATTACATTGACCTTGATTTTTATGAAAAGCTGTATAAAAGAATAAAAGAAACAAATTCGGATATTGCGGCAGCAAGCATTGTAAGGCACCACGGCACATTTGAAAAGTGGCGGGTTAATTATGATTTAAACAAGAGCACAACCGACAAAAACGAAATGTTTAACCTTGTTAAATATCCTAACCAATCATACGTTTGGAACAAAATATACAAAAAAGACTTTTTAGATTCGTTTGAGTTTAAATTCAAAGAAGGCGTCTATTATGAAGACATTTTAGCGCTTTTTTACATTCTTTTAAATTGTAAAAAATTAACCACGGTAACAGGCACAAATTATTATTATATGGTAAATGACGGCAATTCTACCGTTAAAGGAAAGCAAACAAAGAAAAAAATTCAAGATTGCTATGACAACCAAAAAGAAACGGTTCAAGCAATTGTAAAAAATAATATAATTATCCCGAAAAAAGAATATTTTATAAAAAAGAAAGAATTAAAACTTTTTAATTTTCCGATTTTAAAAATAAAAGAAAATATAAAAACAAAAAAAGAACTTTTTCTTTTGTTTAATTTAATTCCAATTCTTTATATAAAACAAACCAATTTAACCTTAATAAAAATATTTTTAAAAAGGCTTTTTTCAATAAGCAAAATTGATTCTCACGTTTTAATTTATTTCCTTTTTTTAAGGTTAAATGTCAAATATAAATCAAAAGTTTCGGCTCCAACAATTAATGAATCCGGCTTAAATTGCACACAAAGAAATGTTAAATTAATAGCATCTTTAACAACTTTTCCTGATAGAATTAATGCCGTTGCAACCACAATTAAAACAATTATGAACCAAACGGTTAAGGCCGATGAAATAAACCTTTATTTAGCCATTGAGCAATTCCCAAACAAAGAAAACGACCTTCCAAGTGAACTTTTGAAATTGAAGGATTTCGGACTTCAGATTAAATTTTGTAACGATACAAAATCTTATAAAAAAATTATTCCTGCACTTAAGGAATATAAAAACGACATCATTATAACTTTTGATGATGACATTTACTATGAAAAAGACACAATTGAAACTCTTTATAATTCATATCTTAAAAACCCGAAAGCTATTCAAGCAAACAGAATTTGGCATATTGAGCTTAAGGAAAACAGGGTTATACCGAAAGATAAAAGTTTTCTTTATTGGAACGAAGAAAACTATAAAACTCCAAGCTTTTTTAACACAATAATAGGCTGCGGAGGCGTTTTATATCCCCCAAATTCTTTGGATAAAAGGGTTTTGGACGATGAAAAATTTATGGAAATTATCCCGACCCAAGATGATATTTGGCTTTGGGGAATGGCAGTTTTAGGCGGCACCAAAATTCAGTTAAATAAGGGCTATTCGACAAATCTTATAACCGTTGAAAACACACAAAATTTTGGACTGTGTAAATTAAATAATAAAAAGAACAAAGGAATTTCAGGCAAAGACGGCTTCAATATTATGGCGGAAAACTATCCTGAAATTCTTGATATATTAAAAAATGAAGCATAAAAAAAACGGCAATCTTATTTAGATTAGCCGTGATGGATAGAATTAGTATTACGGAGTTTATAGAGGAGTTTACATCATCTATAATAACCCTCAAAAACTATTTTTGCGTCATGGGGCAAGTTTTTTAATAAAATTTTTACAATTGTTTACAAATAATAAGCAGAGTAAAAATTATACAGCAGATTAAAATTACAAAAAAGGAAAATTAAATGAAAATAAACAAGGTTAGCAATTTATCCTTTAATGGCGGAAATTATTTTAACAGTTATTCAAAAAATGAAACAGCATACTATAAAACACCGCCAAAAGCAGATTCAAGAGAAACAATGGAATATTTTTATAATGTTGATAGAAAAATGCGCTCTATTCCAACCGGCTGGGATTATATTTTTGCGATGGATAACAAGAAAAGGCAAGATTTTGCCGATTTAATAAGCTTAACTTTCAAAACAACAGATGAATTTAATTCTTATTCACCAAAACAAAATGAAAAAACTGCGCAATACGCCATGAGTGATGTTCAAGAACTTATAAGTGCGGGCAGCATTTTATCAGACAATGAAAAACAAACCTTAAAAGACAAAATAATGGGGAGTTTTGAAATAGAAGAGCTTGATAAAATTCATTCAAGACTGCCTCAGAAAAAAGAAAGTGCAAAAGAGAATTTAAGATTTTTACAAGTTTTAATGCAAGACGATAACAGGCCTTACTTTGATAAAATGAGCCCAAAAACCGCAACTTCAATTTTATCCGAAGAATATTTGGATTTTAATTATTATATGGGAGCACTTTCCAATTTAAAAGAAGATAGGGTTCTTGAATACCCTGAAGATGAAATAAGAGAAACAATCCACATTTATTTAACAGGCAAAACCCTTGATTTTAATGACAATGTAGAAACATATGACAGAAATGCTTCTTTTTAATTATTTTTAGCAACAAAAAAGCGGGTATATTACCCGCTTTTTTATATTTAACTTTTTGCTTATTTACACATTGAAAGCAAAATACCTGCCGCAACTGCTGAACCGATAACGCCTGATACGTTAGGACCCATAGCATGCATCAATAAGTAGTTTTGGCTGTTTGCTTCTAAACCTACTTTGTTTGCAACCCTTGCTGCCATAGGAACAGCGGAAACACCTGCTGCACCGATAAGAGGGTTAATCGGATTTTTTGAGAATTTATTCAAAATCTTACCGAATATAACACCCATTGCTGTTGCCAAACCGAATGCAACAATACCCAAAATAAGAATGAATAATGTTTGAACGGTTAAGAATTGGCTTGCAGATAACTTTGAACCAACAGACAAACCAAGGAAAATGGTTACAATGTTGATAAGTTCGTTTTGCATTGTTTTTGATAATCTTTCAACAACACCGCATTCTCTGCACAAGTTACCAAAACCAAACGCGCCGACAAGAGGACAAGCATCCGGCAGGAACAATATGCAAAGACCAAGCACCACAAGCGGGAAAATAATTTTTTCTCTTTGTGAAACTTCTCTTAATTGAACCATTTCAATTTTACGTTCTTCTTCCGTTGTTAAAAGTTTCATAATCGGCGGCTGAATTACAGGAACAAGCGCCATATAAGAATATGCAGCAACTGCAATTGCACCCAATAATTCAGGAGCTAATTTACTTGTAACATAAATTGATGTAGGACCGTCCGCACCGCCAATAATACCGATTGATGCAGCTTGAGGCATTGTAAAACCAAATACACACAATGCTAAAAGCAATGCGCCAAAAATACCAAACTGTGCAGCGCCGCCCAATAATGCAGTAATAGGATTTGCAATCAATGGGCCGAAGTCTGTCATTGCGCCAACGCCCATAAAGATTATTAACGGAAACAAACCTTTATGAATACCCGCTTCATAAACAATTCCCAAAAAACCTGTGGGGTCCGCAATTCCAGCCAGCGGAATGTTTGATAATAAACCGCCAAATGCAATCGGCACCAAAAGCAGAGGTTCAAATTGCTTTTTAATGCCAAGCCAGAGTAAAAAGCAGCAAATAACAAGCATAATAGGATGCCCGAATTGATGCAATATTTGTTCAAACCCATGCAATTGAGGGTCTGCAGGAAGTATCATATTAGCAACACCTGTTGATTGCCAAAGAGCTTTTAAACTTTCTATAAAATTCATATAAGCCCCCTTATCCGATTACAACCAATGTTTGAGAGTTTTTAACCTGTTCACCTACCGAAACTTCAACCGATTTAACAGTGCCTGATTTTGGTGATTTGATTTCAGTTTCCATTTTCATAGCTTCAAGAACCAAAAGTACATCACCTTCATCAATGTAATCGCCTTCTGAAACATTGATTTTAAGAACAGCACCGGGGAGTGCGGCTTTAATAGGTGTACCTTCAGACGGTGCTACGCCTTGTTTAGCTTCAACACCTTCTTTAACGGTAATATCATAATATTTTCCGTTAACAACGGCTTTTTGACCTTCAATTCTAACGGAATATTTTTTGTTATTAACAGAAACTGTGTAGCCTTCCGGTTTTTCGCCACTATCGCAAGTTTCTTTTTTAACGTCTGCATTTTTTCTAACGCCGATTTGGCCTTTGCCTTGAAGGAATAAAATACCTTTTTCTTTGCAGGTTGCTGCAATAAAGATATTTTCATCATTAACGGGCAATCCTGCATCTTCAAGCATTTTTGTTGCAGGAGCAATACCTTTATTCGGGTCTTTTTCATTAATTTCAAGAACGGTTTCTGTTGTAGGTTCAAGTTCTAATTGTTTACTGGCTTCTGCGATAATTTCTTTATCCGGTTCGCAAGGTGTTTTACCAAAGTAACCAAGAACCATTTTGCCGTAGCCTTCAGTAATTTTAGCCCATTTACCAAACATAACGTTTGAGTATGCTTGTTGGAAATAGAATTGTGAAACAGGAGTTACGCTTGTTGCAAAACCGCCTTTTTCAACAACTTCTTTCATAGCTGCAACAACTTCGGGGAATCTGTCCATTGTGCCGTTATCTCTCATCATTTGAGTGTTAGCGGTCAAAGCACCCCCGGGGAGCGGTGATGAAATAATCATCGGGTTAACTGCCATTGCTTCGGGAGGCAGGAAGTAATCTTTCATGCAATCTTTAAAGATTTCTTCAGTTTCCAAGATTTTTTCAACGTCAATACCAAGGTCATAATCTGTTCCTTTAAGAGCGTGCCACATTGAAACAATGTCAGGTTGGCTTGTTCCGCCTGAAACAGGTTTCATTGCAAGGTCAATACCGTCAGCTCCGCCATCAAGCGCTGCAATATATGCTTGTAAGCCTGTGCCTGCAGTTTCATGGCTGTGGAATCTGATATGAGCATCTGCGCCTAAAATTTCACGAGTTCTTTTAATTGTTTCATAAACTTTTTTAGGAGCCGATGTACCTGAAGCATCTTTAAATGCCAGTGATGTAAACGGAATGCCTGCATCTAAAATGCTTCTTAAAACTCTTATATAAAATTCAACATCATGAGCGCCTGTGCAGCCAATCGGAAGTTCCATCATTGTGATTGTAACTTCGTGGTTTAAACCGTTATCAACAATGCATTGACCTGAATAAATCAAGTTATTAACATCATTTAGAGCGTCAAAGTTTCTGATTGTTGTCATGCCATGTTTTTTGAACATTTTAGCATGAAGGTTGATTATATCTTTCGGTTGAGAATCAAGACCGACAACGTTAACGCCTCTTGCTAAAGTTTGAAGGTTAATATCATCACCAACGGTTTTTCTGATTGTGTCCATCATATCGAATGCATTTTCGTTGCAATAAAAGATGGGAGATTGAAATCTTGCGCCGCCGCCAACTTCAAAATGACGGATACCTGCTGCAACCGCAGATTCTAAGGCAGGCAAGAAATCTTTTGTAAAAACCCTTGCGCCGTATACAGATTGGAAACCGTCACGAAATGAGGTGTCCATAACTTTAATTTGTTTTTTTGTCATATTTTCCTCTTTTCTCCTTATTAAGATTTAGTGAAAACAAATAAATTTATTTAATGTATGAAAGCTCTTGCTCTAAGCCGAATTCAAGAAACTTATCATAACAATTTTCAAAATGTTCCATAAAGTGAGTTAAAAATTCTTCTTTATTAACATTTTTCTTAGTTTCATTGAATATTGAAGTTGCAGGAACATCAATATTTGAAAGTTCTTCTTCGTTTAAATTTAAGTTAATTCCGATTCCGACAATAACTCCCTTAAATTCAGACCCTAAAAAAACAGATTCCGCTAAAATGCCTGAAATTTTTTTACCGTCTATCAATATATCATTCGGAAATTTAAAGTTTGGTTCAAGTTTATAATCTTTTTCCAAAATGTCTGAAATTATAACAGCGCTAAACCTTGTTAATTCGTTTAAGTGTTCAATGTTATCAGGTTTTAGAACAATTGAAATATAAATATTTCCGCCGTTAGATGACGATGAAAACCATTTTCTATCAAACTGCCCGTGGCCTTTTGATTGAATATCAGCCGAAACAACATCAAAGTCATTCAATTCGGCAAGGTGTTTCCTTGCCCAAATGTTTGTTGATTCAACGCTATCTAATTTTATAACTTTAGCATGCATACCAAGTTAATTATATTGCAAACATATTTTTTTGCACAAGAAGGGTTAAAAAGTTTTACCAAAAGGAAGAATTATATTGTTTTTAATATGCCCTATATTTTTATTTATTTCATATGGAACATTTAAAAAAGAAGCAAATTCAAATTGAATTTCATCTAAATATTTGCCTGCCCCTGTAAATTCACCAAAAATTATTCCCTTAATTTTATTTGATAAGGCTTTATTTCTTAAAATTTGGTGAAACATTTTATCTATTTTATAGTCAGGTTCATTTATATCTTCTAAAAATAAAATAATGTCATTTTCAGGGATATAATCTTCATTCATTGAACCAAACATTGAAACAATTGATGCCAAATTGCCGCCCCAAAGGATGCCGCCTTTTAATTTTGTTTTAAAAGAATTATTTTCAATTTCATTTTTATAATTTTCAAATTCATTATCATTCATATTAATAACACCATTTACTGCCATTGGCGCATGGAATGAGGTTAAATTTGCACGTTTTAAAAATGAAATTAAAAGAATTGTAATATCAGAAAAACCGACAAAAGCTTTTTTATTATTTTTTATAATTTCATAATCTATTTTATCAACAAGCCTGATTGCGCCAAAGCCGCCGCGAGCACAAATTATTGTATCTATGGTTTTATCTAAAAAAGCGTTATGAATGTCTTGAACCCTTAAATTGTCATCTCCTGCCATATACCTGAAATTTGAATAGCAAGAAGGGAAAATAACGGCTTCCGTATTTTTATTTTCAAAAAAGTTTATAACTTTTTTATCGTCAAAATTTTCTATTGAGCCTGAGGGCGCTATTATTGCAACTTTTTTCATAAAGTCATTTTAACAAAAAAATTTTTATAATATAATAGAGTTTATGAACGAAGAAACCAAAAATGAGTATTTGCCTTTATTCAGAAAATATCGTCCTCAATCTTTTAAAGATGTGATTGGGCAGGATTTTACCGTTAAAGCACTTTCTAATGCAATTAAATTAAATAAAATTGCAAATGCTTATCTTTTTTGCGGGCCAAGAGGAACGGGAAAAACTTCAAGTGCCAGAATTTTTGCAAAATCTCTTAATTGTATTAATGGCCCGACAACTGAACCTTGCCAAAAATGCCAAAGCTGCCAAGATGTTACAAACGCTTCAGGCTTAGATGTTATTGAAATAGACGCAGCTACAAACAGGGGCATTGATGATGCAAAAGAGCTTATAAACAAAGTTCAATATGCACCGATGAACGGCAAATATAAAATTTTTATTATAGATGAAGTTCATATGTTATCAAAAGAAGCTTTTAATGCTTTATTAAAAACTTTTGAAGAACCCCCTAAAAATGTAATTTTTATTTTGGCAACAACAGAACCGCATAAAGTTATAGAAACTATTGTAAGCAGGTGTCAAAGGTTTGATTTTAGAAGAATTACAATAGATGACATTGTTAAAAGATTAAGAGAAATATCAGACATTGAAAAAATTAATATAACAGATGATGCTCTTTATTCAATTGCAAAAAATGTTTCGGGCGGAATGAGAGATTCTCTTGCACTTTTAGATCAAGCTTCAATTTTAGGAATTGAAAAACAAATTACAAAAGAAACAATTGAAGATTTAATCGGCAAATTGACTTTTGATGTTTTGTTTAATTTAACAGATACAATCTTAAAAGGCGACATTGAAGCTTCAATTAAAGAAGTTGAAAAAATTTATGAAAAAGGGTCTGACCCAAGAAATTTTGTTGAAAATTACATTGAATTTTTAAGGAATATAATTTTAATTTTAAGCTCAAAAAATGAAGATGAAGTTTCAAATTTAACTTTAATTTCAAAGGAAAATATTCAAAAAATTAAAGAAAATGCGCTTTTTGAACAAAAGAAACTAATTAAAATTTTAGATAAAGTTATTGATTTTTATAAAGAAATTAAAACCGCCACAAACCCTTATATTTGGGCGGAATTAATGATTATAAACATTTCAAACATTGATATTTTATCGGTTGAGGCACAAGTTCAGATTCCTAAAAACATTCAAGCGGTGCAAAAAGTTCAAATTGCGCCGGTTCAACCAAAAGTTGAAATTAAAAAAGAAGAAATAAAACAGCCTGAAATTAAAAAAGAAGTTGAAATTGCAGCAAAACCCGCTATTGAACAAAAAATTGAACCTGAAATAAAGGTTGAAAAAGAACCTGAACCGATTGAGGCCAAACCAATTGAAGCAGAACCAATTCAAACAGAGCAAACCGTTCAAGTTTCGGGCGACCCTTCTAAAATTTGGACTGAAATTTTAAATAAAGTTGAATCAATTCCCGCCAAATTCTTTTATTCAGGCGTTGGCAAATTGATAAATATTGAAAATAATAAAATCATATTGGGCTTTGTAAACCAAAATGCACTCACGCAAGCTAAAAGCGACAATAAATATAACCCTCTTTTAAAAGCAATTAAATTAATTTTAGGGGAAAACGGGGGAATTGAATTTGTAACGATAACAGATAAAACAAAAATTATTGATACAAAAATAAACGTTAAAATTTCAAACCCTGCACCGAAACCCGAATACCATGCACCCCAAACAACAACAAATACGGTTGAGGAAAAACCTTTTGTTGAAAAAGAAGAAAATAACCGCCCCGAAATAAAAGAAGAAAACGAACCTCAAACCCCAAAACAAGATTTGAGCCACTATACAAGAACAACAAGAGAAATGCTTGAAACATATAACGGCAGAGTTATTGAATAAAAAATAATTCTTTTGTTTATTTTTTTGGCGGATGACTTTTTTCATATTGTTTTGAAAAATATGAAAAAGGAGGGAAAAATTATGTTTTTTAATGTATTAAACGCCAAAAACGAAATTAATTTAGACGGAAAAGAATACAATAAAGAAACCTTGCTTGAAAGTGAAAATTCATCCGTTAATTTAATTGTAATTAAAAAAGACGGAATAATTGATACTCATACATCCAAACAAGATGCCATGGTGTATTTAATTGAAGGCGAAATTGAATTGCATTTTGATGCGGAAAAATTTGAATTAAAAGAAAAGGACTTTTTAATGTTTAAAAAAGACAAAGAACATAAAGTTTTAGCTAAAAAAGATTCAAAATTTTTATTGATTAAAATTTAAAAATGGGGCAATTTGCCCCATTTAATTATATATCCGCAACAACCGAATGTTTTTCAACCCTGTCTAATGTTATAGAATAGGCATTTTTAGCATAATTTATTGCTTCATTTAGCCTTTCATTATTGACATTATTAAAATATAAAGTTGCAAGGGTTTCATTATGTTTTACAGTGTCTCCTTCTTTTTTGTTTAAAACACACCCTGCGCCAAAATCAATTTTATCGGATTTTTTATCTCGCCCCGCACCCAATAATTTGCAGGCATGGGCAATATCAAGTGCATCCAATCTTGAAATATAACCGCCCATTTCAGCTTTTATTTCATATGTATTATGGCCAATTTCAAATAAAGAATAATCATCAATAACATTTTTGTCGCCGCCTTGAGCTTCAATTATTTCTGACAGTTTATTTAAAGCACGACCGGACATTATAGCATCATCAATATAATTTTTTGCCATATCATAATCAGAAGCTAAGTTTGCAAGCATCAAAGTTCTTGCTGCAATTTCAACAGTTATCTCATACAAATCGGGTGCCATTTTACCTTTTAAAAATTCAATTGCTTCCATAACTTCCAGCGAATTGCCCACACAATTTCCCAAAGGCTGTTCCATGGCAGAAATTACCGCATCTATTTTTTTATTCAGCCTTGCTCCCGTTTCAATCATTAAATCTGCTAAAATTCTTGCATCTTCTTTTGTTTTAATAAAAGCGCCCGAACCGTATTTAACATCCAAGACAATAATATCAGCCCCTGATGCTATTTTTTTACTTACAACGGAGGCACAAATTAAAGACATATTATCAACTGTTGCGGTTACATCACGAAGTGCATAAATTTTGCCGTCTGCAGGAACCAAGTTTGGCGTTTGAGATGAAATTGCAGCATTTATTTTTCTTATTTGGCTTTTAAAATTTTCTTCAGTTAATGCACAATTAAACCCTTTAATGGATTCAAGTTTATCTATCGTGCCGCCTGTCATACCTAAGCCCCTGCCGGATAATTTAGCACAAGCAATGCCCAAAGATGCAAGCAAAGGAATTAAAACAAGGGTAACCTTATCGCCAACTCCGCCTGTTGAATGCTTATCTGCTATATGTACGTTAAAATCGGAAAAATCAAGCTTGTCGCCTGAATTTATAAAGCTTTCAGTTAAATATGCGGTTTCATCAAAATTTAAACCTTGAAAACAAACCGCCATAAGCCAAGCAGACATTTGATAGTCTTCAATAAAACCTTCTATATAGCCTTTTATAAAATAGTCTATTTCTTCTTTTGTGTGACTGTACCCTTGTTTTTTCTTTTCAATAATATCAACTGCACGCATACTTTATCCTTTACTTATGATATGGTTCGTTTTTTAATATTTTAAATGCTCTATATATTTGTTCAATTAAAATTAAACAAGCTTCTTGGTGTAAAAAAGTTAACTTTGACATTGAAAATTTAAAGTTTGATTTTTGTTTGACATAATCAGACAGGCCTTCGCTTCCGCCGATTAAAAAAAGAATTTTATTATAAAAACCTTCATTTTCAATTTCTCTGATTTTAGCTGCAAACTCAGGACTTGTGAGCATTTTTCCTTCAATTTCAAGCGTTATAACATAATCTTGTTTTTTAATATTTTCAACATATAGATTCATATCCGAAACTTCAACAAGCTTTATGTCAATATAACCGGTCAAACGTTTTTTAAATTCATCAAAACCGGCTTTAAAACAGCTTTCTTTTAACTTGCCTTCCAGAACGATTTCAATATTCATCTAAATTATTTCTTTTTGAAGTTCGGGATTATTGAACAATTCATAGTTAATTTCATTTGCATTATCTGCAATAATTGCAGCAACAACCGTATCTGAAACAACGTTTGCGGTTGTTCTCATCATATCGGTGAACCTGTCCAATGCAAAGAGGAATGAAAAACCTACAATCATTTGTTCGGGTGTTAAGCCTATGCCGTTTAATACAAGCGCAATTGTGATTAAACCTGCACCCGGGATGCCCGCACAAGTTGAAGAAGCAATTGCGGCAAGCAATGCAATTTGAATAACAACGATTATAGGAAGTTCAATACCGTATGCTTGTGTCAAAAACAGAACGGCAATTGTTTGAACAAGTGCGGTACCGTCCATATTTAATGTCGCACCCAAAGGAAGAACAAACGAGCAAATTTTACTTGATATGCCTCTTTTTTCACAGCAGGTTATTGTTAAAGGCAAAGTAGCAGAGCTTGAAGCTGTACCGAATGCAACCATGGCAGCTTCTGTTACTGCGCCGTATAATTTAACGACAGAAACTTTAGAGAATATTTTTAACATTAAAGGATAAACAACCGCAAATTGAATCAATAAGCCGATTGCAATTGCGATAAAATATTTACCTACGCCTTGGAAAATCGAAACACCAAAACTTGAAATAGATGCCGCAACAAGAGCAAATATACCTGGGGCAGCCAAATACATAATCCAATCCGTTACTTTCATTGTGGCGGCAAAAATGCTTTCGAAAAATGAAACAACGGGGCGGTTAATTTCGCCGATTTTGGAAAGTGCAATTGAAAATATAAGAACAAAAATGATAATCGGAATCATATCACCCATACTTAAAGAATAGAACGGGTTTTTGGGAATTAAATTTAGCAGTATTTGAGAAAAATTAGAGTGATTGTCTGCAACCATATTTGCAACAACGCCTTGAAGCTCTTGTGCAATATCAGGATTAATAAAGCTTTTTGCGCCTTCACCCGGGTGGATAACTATACCTAAAACAGCGCCTATTGTAACTGCCGCAATAGTTATAATTGCATAGTACAGAATCATTTTTTTACCGAATCTGGCAAGCTGTTTATTGTCGCCTACGCTTGAAATACCGATAACAATAGCACTTATAACAAGGGGAATTACTATCATTTGGATGATATTAATAAATGCCTGCCCGACAAATGAAAAAACTTTGTGCGCAACGGGATATTGCGATTGAGGAAAAACCAAACCGCATATTATACCAAGTAAAAGACCAGCAATTATATGCCAATTTCTTTTAAAGGCAAGTAAAACCGCTATTAATATCTGCATATGTATTCCCATTGTTTTTTCCTTTTAATTCTGTACAAAAAAATATGACTTTTAGTTTATGATACAACTATTTGACTTTATTGGCAATATTTGAAAACAGGCTTACATCATACAAAGTAGCTAATTTCAATTAAACTTTTTATGTCTTTTCGAAAACATAAATACGCCAGCTTTCATATGCAACAACATCGGATAAACTAAGCAGGACTTCAGATTCTCTTACTATATAATTTCTGATGTAAGAAAACACAAGATATAAAAAGGGAGTTTCTTCATACTTTTTTTCCGATTCCAATTTTTTTTGAAGAAGCTGGGGGCTAAAAAGCGTAACCGGAGTAAAATCTACAAGAAAAAATTTGTCTCCCTTTTTGATTGTGGAATATATATTTCTGTTCAAGAAATTTTCAAGCGGTCTGTTGTTGAGAGATAAAAATATATTTTTATATGTTTCTTTGCCTTCTTTAAAGGTTTCTTTCATTGTTTCTTTTTTATCTTTAATAAAGGTGAAATCATATTTTGAAATATCGTTTGTATTTTTATTTTGAGCAATTTCTTTTGAATATTTCATAAATCTTGTTTTGGGATAATACAAGAAAAGTACCTTATCGGTATCTTTGTATTGAAGAACTTTTAACATGACAACAGGAATATTCTGCCCTTCGGACCTTACCATTTTAACGGGCGAATATTCGGATACCACAATAAAAAATACCGAAACAACCAGATAAACCGTGCCCAAAATAATTTTAATGTTTTTTTCTTTAAAACTCATAAGGCCGTATATTGCAAGCAAAATTAAAAGCGGGTAAATTTCTATCATATATTTTGTTAAGAATAAAATTTTTCCGAATAATGATGCTGCAAAAACGGTTAAATAAACGCCGATTGAAGTTAATAAAATATACTTAACTTTATTGTCCATAATAAAGATTGCTTTTACCATAGCGGCAACCGAAATTGCCAAAGGAATGAAGGCGAAAAGGGTAAAGCCCCAGTTAATGTTTGTGCCGTCATATACCATAGACAAGAAACTGGGCGGTGCATTCGTAATATTTACAAGATAGGGCGAGAATAAATCCGTAAAGAAAAACGCCAATTTTGCCCAGCTGAATGGCGCCCACCATTGACTGAAATATTCTTGGTTAAACATTACATTGTATAAAAATATTGCAACAGGAATAAAAACAATAAAACCAACCAAAAGCGATGTCAAAAAGAACTTTTTAAATTTTGTTTTTTTTGCCGCAAAAAGAATAACCGAAATAACAGAAAAGAAAACAAAAACAAAGCCTATTGTATGTTCAAGCATAACTAAAAGTGCCGTTATGACAAAAAAAGTGCAGTGTTTTTTTGTAGGATTATCAAGTGTTTTTATTGCAGCAATTAAATGCAGGCTTGATAAAAGAAAAAGAAGCGAATAGATTCTGACTTCTTGCGAGAAATAAATTAAAAACGAACTTATGGCACAAAATGCGGCAGCTACAAGCCCTGTTGAATCAGCCGCCTTTTTCCCGAGCTCTCTTCCTGCAAAATACATTGAAACAACCGATATTGCCCCCGGCACCAAAGAAGAAAGCCTTAGTGAATAATCGGAATCCGAGAAGAAATACATCCAAGCTTTTAAATACAAATAATGCAAGGGCGCATGACAATTTCTAATAATAGCTTCAAAAAATTCTTTCGGAAAAGCAGCTTTTGCAATTTCCCAAGTTAAATATTCATCGTTCCACATGCCCTCTTGCTTGTCCAAATTTATTAATCTCAAAAGGACTGCAAAAACAACAATTCCCAACAATATTAAAAAAACTTTTTTCTTATCCATAAAACATCCAAACTAAAACTATCTTAAAAATTAATATAGAATAATTTGGCTGAATTTACAAATCGGTAACCATTGCTTATAAAAACTTTAACAATTTGCCATAGTTTAAAATATATTGTATCTTTTGAATATATTTAAAGGATATTTTTAATGGGCTATAATAATACAGTTGCAATAATTTCAAA
Source organism: Candidatus Gastranaerophilales bacterium (assembly GCA_944324425.1). Classification (GTDB taxonomy): domain Bacteria; phylum Cyanobacteriota; class Vampirovibrionia; order Gastranaerophilales; family Gastranaerophilaceae; genus Galligastranaerophilus_A. The sequence goes on along the minus strand of CALUWE010000008.1, from coordinate 32,899 downwards.
CAATGAATTCACCTTAAGCGAAATCAAGAACATGCTTGTTTTACTCAGAGATATTGATAAGGTTGAATGTATAGACTATTACGAAGCCGACGAGTTTATTAAAAAAACAATTCCGAGTGTAATCATTTTACATTCAACCGAAAGTGATAAAAACTGTTTGAGGCTTTTAAAGAAAATAAGAAGCAGCGAAAAAACAAAGAATGTTCCCGTTATTTTATATCCGGAATTTTCAAGCACGGATTACATTGTAGAAGCTTTTGATAACGGCGTAAGCGATATTTTAACTTCCCCTCTTAAAGATTATGAACTTGTAATCAGGGTTATTTGGGCAATTCAAAAAAGTGAAGAGGCCCAAATAATGGAAGCTAAGGATAATTTTCTTGCAAAATTGGGGATTATTGATCACAAAACAGGTTTTTACAAGGAAGATTTCAGTCTTAGATATTTGGAAAGCGTTGTTTCCAGCGCAAAGGCAAATAAACAAAAATCATGCCTTGTTTTAATAAAAATACTTTCGGCAATAGATGTTAATTTTGACAAAAACATGTTCAAAGAAGCTTTAAAGTCTTCTATAAGGCTTAACGATACAATTGCAATGAAAGATGAAAACACTTATTATATCTTCCTTTCCAAAGCAAAATTAAACGGCGTATATTCCGTTTATGAAAGAATTTTATCTAAATTAGGCCCTATGACTTCAATTAATGCCAGCGTAATTGAAATACAAGATGAACTTTTTGATGACATCATAAATGTTCTTGAATATTCAATTCAAAAAGCACCGAAAAACGGCGAAATGGCCATTGTTTCAAAGCAAGATTTTCTTGATATGTACAAAAAAGAAGAAAAAGAAGAGCTCGGAATATCAAAACTTTTAAAGGAAGAACCCAAAAAAACAATAAAGCAGCAGGAAATACAGGTTGAACAAAACAATATACCCGAACACAACAGCGAAGAAGACAAAATTAATCTCGGCATTAAAATAATGCAGGAAAAAGTTAAAGAAATTGAAACAAAAGGTGAAAAGGCACTTTTAACGCACAAGTCGGAAGCACTTAAAGAAGCGGAAACAAGAGAAATTGACGAAAGAAATGCCACCTTGTATAAACAGGCCTATGCCAAAAAGCTGAGAATGATAGTTGAACCTCTGCTTGAAAAATACGCAGCAAAAATGCAGGCTGAATATCCTTTACTTGATGCAAACGTTAATGTTTCACCGCATTCAACCTTTATGAATTTTGACAAAGATGACGTCAAACTGAACTTTGAAATGTCTTATGACGGCATAAAAACTTTAAAATTTAACCTTAAAGTTTCAGCTTTAAACACCGAGCTTGAATCCGATTCTTTTGAACTTGATGTAATGGAATTTAACCATCAAGCACTGGATGTTATTTTACAAACATTGGTTGATGAATATAAAAATTATCTCTCTGAAAATTAGTTGTTGCTAACCAACATTTTAAAAGCAACAAGTCCTCTTGCGGAAATTTCGCCTGTAATTTCTTTTTGGCTTTCTGTAATATTAAAAATGCGTACAATTCTTTGAACCTCAGCCAATTGTTTTTTGTCTTTAACGTCATATGCGTTTTTAATGGGGTCTGAAACCAAATTAAACAGTGTGTTGATTGTTCTTTCGTTCATTTTAGTCATTATTTTGTGCTCCTGTACATTAATAAAGAAAATGAGCCCAAAATAATTGCTTTTATTTTTTTGATTATTAAGAAATTTTAAGCATTTTTTAAATATTTTTTATATACCGAATATATCCTTTTAATAATTTTGGCGGCAATGAAAGAATCAAAGCCGCCAAAATTTATTTTATCTAACCAATAACTATTCTTCGTATTTTCTGTGCCAAATGTCGGCATATTCTCTTTCTTCGCCGTCAATTTTAAATGTAGCACCTTCTTGATACATAATTTGGTTGCCCATATCGTCGAAGTTATCAACAAGAGTTGTTTCATTTGTATCGGCAAGATTAATTTCCGTAATGCCAACATCCAAAAGCGATTGTGCTTCCGAATCGTAGCCTTCGGTTTTAATCATCAAGCCGTACTGTTCTTCCAAAAGCTTAATGTCATCGGCATCAATAACCATATCATCGGTGCCGTTAATAACTCCGGCTTCGGTTGCAAGTGCTTTCAAAGCTTCAAAGCCGTCTTTATAGCCGTCTTTTACACCGTCGCCGTCAAGGTCCGTATTATCGCCAAAGCATTCGGAACCGTCTGCGCCTGAAATGCCGTCGCCGTCTTTATCGAATACAAGAACGGCATCTGCCGAGTTATTAATTTTATCTACGACGCCGTCGCCGTCAATATCGAAGTCAACAATTTCTTCCGTCGTCGTAATGCCGTTGCCGTCTAAGTCGAAGGAAAGAGGTGAACTTGTCGTGTAGCAAGCGTTAAAGCTGCATGCAGAGCCGCAATCGCCAATAAAATATACCGTTTCACCGTCGCAAGAAGAATCATCGAGTTTTTGGAAACCGTTGATATAACCGTTTCCGCTTTCAACAATATCAAACCCTTGGCCGTCAGCATATAATCTTGCCAAAGTTGCGCCCTGTTGAAGGTCGTATATGTGGAATTTGCCGTCTGATTTACCTTTTGCAAAAACATATCTCGGGCTGCCGTCTTCCATTTTTTCTTGCAAGTCAATATTATTTGCTTCAACAAGCGCCATTTCTTCTTCCGAAATACTGTTTGTAATAGCTTCTAAAATTTTATTTCTTACTGTTTGAATTGAGGCTTCGCAAACGCTTACCGTTTCTTGTAAAGATTGAATGTCTGCAGAAACGCTGTCTACAATGGCTTTTGAAGCGTTCATGGTTAATTTTTGGCTGTTTGCTTGAATTTGAAGTCTGCCAAGGTCGCCTGCAACAGATTTTGAACTGCCGCTTAAATCGGATATGAGAGTTTGGAATGAAGAATCACCTACAACGCCTTTTAATTCTTTTTGAAGGTATGCATTCCAGTCGCCGTCTTCTTGTTCATTGTATTCGGCCATTGCTTTATAAATGGCTTGCTGACGATTATGCGCTTCGCTGTCTTCATAATCCTTTGTTGCTTGCTCAATAGCAGATTGAATTTCATCAAATTCTTCCTGCTTTTCGTTCATCTCTTCCAAGGTTTCGTTATACCTTGCGCTTTGTTCATCATATATTGCTTGTTCACTTTCAAGAATTGCTTTTCTTTCTTCCAACTCTTCAAGTGCTTTATTACCTGTTTCAATAAGGCGGGCAAGTTCTTCATTTAATTCATCAATGTTTTCAAGCGTAAAGTCGCTCGAGTTGATATCAGCGTCAATTCCTGCCTGTTCGGCTAATTCTTGAGCTTCTTTCGCTATTTCGCCCGTTTCATAGAGCATTTCCATTTCTTCCGCAGTAAGTTCATCGTTTACGGTACCTATCCCTTCATCAAATAATCCGTCTGCTTCCTGTTCGACTTTAACGTTAGCAGCAGTTGCGGCAGCAGTTTGTTCATAAACCTGTCTGTTGTTGATACCGATAGTCATTAAATGTCCTCACAATCTTTATATACAAATTTTGTAACGACATATTAATCCGCTAACTTTAAACTATGTAAATAAATATTAAGATTAATTTGAAACCAAACTATCGTATGTAATTCCGTTACTGTGGAGAATAAAATCGCAAAACTCTCTGACAGCGCCCCTTCCGCCACCATAGGAAGAAACAAAAGAAACAGATTTCTTAACTTCATCGATCGCATCATTTGGAGAAGAAGACAGGCCGACTTCATTTATAACGCACAAATCAGGGTAATCGTCTCCCATATAAGCAACTTGTTCTTTAGTTAAGTGAAACTCTTCCAAAAGTTCATCGAGCGCTTTTTTCTTATTTTTTTGGTTCATAAATAATTTTGTGATGCCCAAAGTTTTTGCTCTTTCAATAACGGCACCCGATTCTTTAGCGGTTATAATTGCAGTTAAAAAACCTGCTTTATTTAACATTACAATTCCTTGACCGTCTTTTGCGTTGAATGTTTTAATTTGGGAACCGTCAGGAAGATAAGTTAGGGAACCGTCCGTCATAACGCCGTCTACATCAAAAGCCACAAGTTTTATATTTTTTGCTTTTAGTTTTAAATTCAGGTCTGTTATCATTTATGCAACCTTTGCTTTCAATAAATCATGGATGTGAATTAAACCAATCGGAAAATTTTCATCATCTACAATTGCAAGCGATGTTATTGAATGTTTTTCCATTAAAGCTAAAGCAGATGCTGCCAGTTCATCTTTTTTAATTGTTCTTGGCGATTTTGTCATAACATCTGATACAAGCAAGCTTTCCGTTACCTTATGATTTAAAATTGTCCTTCTGATGTCGCCGTCCGTTAAAATGCCTGCCAAATGTCCTTCATTATTAATAACAAGCGTGCAGCCAAGCTTCATATCAGATATAAATTTAACAGCACTTTCAAATTTTTCGTTTTCTTTCACAATAGGCAATTTTTCACCTGTTATCATTAATTCTTCAACTTTATATAAAATACCTTTCCCCAAAGCGCCGCCCGGGTGGAACATAAGAAAGTCTTCCGCTGAAAAACCGCGTTTTTTAAGCAGGCAAACAGCAATGGCATCACCCATAGCCAAAGTTACCGTTGTGCTTGCGGTTGGCGCTTTATTGAGTGGGCAAGCTTCTTTTTCAACGGAAATATCCAAAACAACATCCGATTTATCGGCTAATGTTGAATGATCACCGCCCGTTAAACCCACAATGGGCACTCCGAACCTTTTAATTAACGGTAAAAGGTTTAAAAGCTCGCTTGTTTCACCGCTGTTTGAAATTGCAATAACGGCATCTTGCTTTGTAATAATCCCTGAATCCCCATGGGTGGATTCTGCGGGGTGAAGAAAAACGGCAGGCGTGCCTGTTGAACATAATGTTGCTGCAATTTTTCTTCCGATAAGACCGGATTTTCCCATGCCTGTAACAACAATTTTTCCTTTGCAGGAATATAAAATATCAATGGCTTTGGTAAAATTATCACCGATTCTCTTCTTTAATTCCAAAACGGCGTTTCCTTCAATTTCAAAAACATTTTCTGCCGTTTTTATTAATTCGTCTTGCTTAATCAAACTTTCCTGCATAAATTTTCTCTCCAACAACAAAAAAATTATACAATAAAAAGTGTATTTTTAAAATTTTGAATTAAACCAAAATAAAAAATGGGCCGAAAAATATAACATCATCACAAAATAGGGCAAATATAATGGCATTAAACGAAATCAATTTTCAGGAAGAGAAAGTTACAAAAAAGATTGCAAGTTTTTTATGTTCGGCACAAAATGAACTTACTATAAATATAAGCAAATTAAATTTTATAGACGCTTCAAGGTGCGCTCTTTTAAATTCCACAAAATGTTACGTTCAAAATCCTTATAAAAAAATTAATTGGATTGTAGCAGATGAAGATATAAAAAGAACAATAATGCCCTTTAAGTTAGATAATATGGAAATTTTGACAAACAGTTAGGCAAAAAAAATGAACGTTATAAGAGAGATTAAAGAAAATAAGCTTGTAGGCATTATAAGAGAATCAAACAAAGATAAAGCAGTTGAAATTGCAAATGCATACATTGAAGGCGGCATAAAAATTATTGAAATGACAGCGCCCATTGAAGCAATTAAAGAAGTTGCAAAAAATGAAAATGTTATTGTTGCAAGGGGCGGCATTATTACAAGAGAACAGGCAATAGATGCCATTAATTCAAATGCAAAATTTCTTGTATCCCCAATTTTACAAATGGGCTTGGTTAAACTTTCAAGCGCATTCAAAACACCTTTGATTTTAACCGCAACAACCCCAAATGAAGCTTATCAGGCTTGGAAAGCAAGGGTTCCTTTAATTAAAATATACCCCATTAAAGATTTGGGCGGGGCCAATTATATAGAAGAACTTTTAAGGCCGATGAACTTTTTAAACGTTATGCCGACAGGCTCAATTAAAAAAGAAGATATTAAAGCTTATCTTGATGCAGGCGCCATGGCGGTCGGTTTGGGCAGGGAATTATACTTAAATAAAACGTTCAATGAAATAAAAACAGCCGCTAAAGAGACGGTTGATATTGTTAAGAATTTAAAATAGTTTTTACGATATAATAGTTGAATGAAAGTTTTTTTCTTAAAGAAAAAAGATTTTTTGCCTTATGACAAAAGGTTTTTATTCGGCAATTCTTTTAAATCGGAAAAAAGAAATGTTGAATTTGCGCTTTCAAGATTTCTTTTAGATTACGTTTTAAAAAATGTTTATAACATAGAAAATTTTGAAATTGAGCTCAAAAAAAATAAGCCTGTCTTAAAAAATAATGAGGTTCATTTCAGCATTTCGCATTCAAATGAAATTATAATGATTGGGTTTGATAATTTTCCTTTGGGCCTTGATGTTGAATTTATGAAAGAAAAAAATTTAGAGAAATTTTCAAAATATTTTAAAAAAGAATTTCTGACATATAACAGTTTTTATGATTTTTGGACAAAATATGAGGCTGAATTTAAACTTCAAAATAAAGCAAAATTTTTTAAAACATTAATTTTTGAAAAAGATTATACTTTATCTTTGGCATCAAATAACGAAATTAAAAAAGTTGAATTTTATAAATTAGTAAAAAATAATGGTGATATAGTTATGGAGGAATTAAAAATTGAAAATTAAATTTTTATTCGGGCTTTTTATTGCTTGCTTAATCTGCCTTTTTATTCAAAACGAATCAAAGGCTTTTTGGTTTTTTAAAAAAGAGCCCGTTCAAAATCAAGCGGTTTTTGCACCCGTTAATGATTTATCGGGAAACAAAATTTGGGTTGGTACATTTCAACTTGTTTGGAATGATTTAGTAAATGACATTATTAAAAAACCCGTTGTTTTTAAAGGCGAAAAAAATTTATTAGCTGAAAGCTTAAACAAACAAGGTTTTTCAACAAATGATTTAGATGAAAATTCATATTATAAAAAATACGGTTTGATGACACCAAATTTAAAAGAAGAAATGGAAAAAGCAATTAGTGAAAAATTCAACACAACAAGCGATATTTTAAATACTTTAGATTGGAATTCAAACCAACTTTTAATTTATGCAATGTTGAAAAAAGATTTTGAATACTTAAAAGAATTCAGAGAGCTTGGATTTATGCCTTTTTCAGATAATAAAAACGTAAAATTCTTTGGCGCTAAAGGAAAAAAAGATTCAGAAACTTTTGAAAATGTTGATGTTCTTTTTTATAACAATGAAAACGACTACGCTCTTAAATTAATTACAAAAGGAAATGATGAAGTTATTTTATACAGAACAGACAGCAATAATTCCTTAGAAAATTACTATATGGAATTAAACAAAAAAACGGCTGACTTTAAAGGTGATAAAAAATTCAATGAAAATGATTCTTTAATTGTGCCGTATATTAAATTTAAAGAAACCTTTGAATACAAAGAATTAACAAACAAAAAAATTAAAGGCTCCGATTATGTAATTTCAGGCGCAATTCAAACAGCGGAATTTAACCTTGATAATAAAGGAGGATCTTTAAAAAGCGAGGCTGCTTTAATTATGAAAATGTCTATGCCGATTATTCAAGATGAAAGAAAATTTCATTTTGATAAACCCTTTGTTTTATTCTTAAAAGAAAAAGATAAAAATGCTCCGTATTTTATTATGGATATTAAAAATTCAGAGCTTCTTGAAAAAGAATAAATCACAAATTTAATAAAAACGGAGACCTTGTTATAAAGGTCTCCTTTTTTATTTGTTAAGAATTGTTAACAGAAAAATTTAAAACATGCAATTTTTAAGGAAAGAAATACTTTATTACATTGTAAGGTTAATATGAAGGTTTAGATTAAAGGTTAAAAAGGTTAGTTTAAATCTTCAAAAAATGGAAGAAGTTAGTTTAATTTTTAGGTTAGGAGGCAAACAAAATGACTTGGATTATGCTATCCATGAGAAAGATGCAACTCAAGCAAGAAGTCTCTGATTTACAGTATCAGGATGTGCAAATTTCTCAACAAATTCAAGATTTGGCAAATTATACAAATAATATTGCCGACGGTACAATCACATTTTCTGAAATGGCAAGCTGCCCGTCTTCATTATTTGGTACTCAATTAGATTTTATGGCAAATTCTGCAAGCGCTGCTTATCAATCAGCAACAATTAAAACAAACGCTTACCTTCAACAGTTAGCTCAAACAAACGGTATGACAGGTAATCAATACGGTTATGCTATGGGTACAATTGACGGCACAAACTATGATGCAACAACAATCTTCAATGAAATCTACAAAGAAGAACTTCAACGGTATTCAGAACAAATGCAACAATACATAAATGAATACGAAAAAGAATTACAGGCTGAACAAACAAGAATTGAAACTCAATTGCAAGCCAAAGAAGCTGAGCTTCAAACATATGACCAAAGAATCAGCCAAAACATTCAATCTGACGCTATCAAATTAGCGTAAAAAAAATTAAACTCCTATAATCCTAAATAAACTTGTAACCTTATGCCGGCTTAAAACCGGCTTTTCTTTTTTTAAAAATTTTTTAGATATTTTTTAAAAAACCGCTTTTAAAATTTATTAAGGTATGTTAATATTGTTTAAGATATTAGTTTTTAGTTACAAAAAAGGGTAGTTAGTGTATGACTGATGATATTCAAAATGAATCCTCTGACAGCAAACAAAGAATTTTAGTTGCCGATGACGAAGCCAGCATCAGAAGAATTCTTGAAACCCGCTTAAAAATGCAAGGGTATGATGTTGTTACAGCAGAAGATGGCGAAGAAGCCGTTGAAGTTTACAATAAAAGCAATCCTGACTTGGTTATTTTAGATGTTATGATGCCTAAAATGGACGGATACGGTGTTACAAGAGAAATCAGAAGAACATCCGATGTTCCGATTATTATTTTAACGGCATTGGGCGATGTTTCAGAAAGAATTACAGGCTTGGAACTGGGTGCTGATGATTATGTTATTAAACCGTTCAGCCCAAAAGAACTTGAAGCAAGAGTTAAAGCAGTTTTAAGAAGGACAAACACAAAAGAATCTGCAGCGCCTATGGGTAAAACCGCTAAAAACGTTATTACCACAGGCAGTATTAAAATTGACACTGCAAGACGTCAAGTATACAGAAAAAACGAAAGAATCAGATTGACAGGCATGGAATTTTCGCTTCTTGAATTGCTTGTTAATAACTCCGGTCAAGCTTATTCAAGGAATGAAATTCTGCAGCATGTTTGGGCATATCCGCCGGATCATCGAATTGATACCCGTGTGGTTGATGTTCACATTTCAAGATTGAGAAGCAAGCTTGAAGCAGACCCGACAAACCCCGAATTGATTTTAACAGCAAGAGGCATCGGGTATATGTTCCAAAGGATAACCTAGAAATTGGATATTAAACTTTATAAATTTTTAAATAACGCCAATAATAAAACGCCAAAAAACGTTCTTGTTATTGGCGTTATTCATGGCGATGAACCTGTTGGTGAGTTTTTAATTGAAGAATATTTAAAAAATAAAGAAAGAACAATTAAAAACAACCTTTACTATATTCCAAGGCTCAACTTTTCAAATAAAAGAAAAAATAAATGCAATGTTGATATAAACAGGAATTTCTCTACAAAAAATTGGGAACTGACAAAAAAAGATGATGATTACTTTGGCGGGTTAGAACCAAATTCAGAAATTGAAACAAAGTTTTTAGTTAATTTGACAAATGAAATAAAGTTTGACGTAATAATAACAATTCATACGCCATATAAAATAATAAATTATGACGGAATAAATAACCCGATAACAATACCTTTGGCAAAAAAAATATCCGAATTTTTAGATTACCCAACAGAAGCTGACATTGGCTATCCAACCCCCGGGAGTATGGGAACATATTATGGAGTTGAAAGAAATATACCCATAATAACAATTGAATGCGATGAGAATGCCGAGCCAAAAGAATTATATAAAAAATTTAAAAATTTATTTGAATACATTGAAAAGGAATTTTAATAAACATAAGCCATCAATATTATTTAATTGCGGTGTGTTTATGTTACAATAAGCTTTGCTATGAAAATCACCAATGATTCTGTCGGCGCTTTCAGAAGTTTTTACAGGCAAAGACAGGAAATTAAAAACAAAACCGAAGTAAAAAAAGAAAACAAAGACAGGCAGATAAGTAAAGCTGCCGTAGCAGTTGCTGCAGCTTCACTTATCGGAGCAACCGTGCCCCTTGCAATTTATAATGCCAAAAAGGGCAAATTGGATAATTTTAAAGATGTTTTTCAAAAAAAAGGCTCCCCTTTAAAAGAAAAGGTAAAAGCCGCAACCGGCTTTTTGGAAGTTAAAGGTATTGAGCAAATAGGGCTTTCCGTTACGGGTTCAATATTTGGAGGCTTGGGTGCAGGGCTTTTAACCGAAAAAGATGAAAAGAGCAGAACTTCTAAAATAAAAGAGGGGATATACGGCTTTTTAAATTGTATGGTGCCCATTGGAATTATTGCAGGTGCGGAACGCATAATTGAAAAGAAAAATATAAAAACCAATATTTTAGGCAAAGCGGCCGTTGTTGCAGGCGGAATAGTTTCAGGAATGTTTATTTCAAATAAGCTTGCAAACGGAATAAACAAAAATTTTATAAGCAAAGACAAAGAAAATTACAAAGAAAGAGGAATAAAGCTGTCTGATACAATTGTTCATGCAGATGACATTATAGGCGTTATTGCAATGTCTAAAGTACCTTATGCCAAGCATATCGGCAAGGTAATTCCCGTTATATATTCTCATGTGGGCTATGAAACAGGAACAAAAACCTCGGATAAAAATTAGCTCAAGTTTTGAATTAAAATGTCAGCAATTCTCTTAGATGCCAAACCGTCGCCGTATGGGTTTCTTGCCTGCGCCATCTTCTGATATTCTTCTTTATTGGAAAGCAAAATATCAACATTTTTTGTAATTTTTTCAATGTTTGAACCTACAAGCTTAACACCGCCTGAAATAAGAGCTTCAGGGCGTTCTGTCTCATCTCTTAAAACAAGAACCGGAACCCCTAATGAGGGCGCCTCTTCCTGCACGCCGCCTGAATCAGTTAAAATTAAGGTGCTTCTTTTCATTAAAGAGCAGAAGGGTGCATAATCCAACGGTTCAATTAATTTAATTCTTTCTCTGTTTGATAAATATTTATAGACAGTGTTTTTAACATTCGGGTTCGGATGAACAGGATATACTATTTCAACATCTTTATGTTCTTCCACAATTTGAATTGCAGCCTTACAAATATTTTCCAAAGGTTCGCCAAAGTTTTCTCTTCTGTGAGATGTTAAAAGAATTGTTTTTAAATTGTCATCTAAATTCAAATAAGATAAGTCAACAGGGTTGTTTTCTATCGTATGCATAAGTGCATCAATCACGGTGTTGCCTGTTTCAAAAAGCCCCTCTTTAACGTTTGAATTAACTAAGTTTTCAATTGAACCATATGTAGGGCAGAAATGAAAATCTGAAACGGAATCTGCCAAAACCCTGTTTATTTCTTCGGGGAAAGGGTAATTTTTATCAAAAGTTCTAAGCCCCGCTTCAACATGGGCAACGGGAATTTTTGCATAAAATGCAGATAAGGAACTTGCAAAAGCCGTTGTTGTATCACCATGGATTAAAACAACATCAGGCTTAACTTCTTCTAAAACTTTTTTTACTTCAAGCAAAATATCTGAGGTTAAATTCCACAAATTCTGATTTTCTCTCATTAAATTAAGGTCAAAATCGGGTTTGATTTTAAATAAATTTAAAACAGAATCCAACATTTGCCTGTGCTGGGCCGTTACAATTACAACAGGCTCAATTTCTTCTCTTTTTTGAAATTCCAAAACCACAGGCGCCATTTTAATAGCCTCGGGCCTTGTTCCAAAAATTAATGCTGCTTTAATTTTCTTATCCATATCCAAAATTCTATAACAAAAATAAGTTAGTACAATTTATATTAGCAATATTTTTTTTGTTTTATTTTTATCTAATTATGAAAATAGACAAAATTAACGGTGTATTAAATCAATATAAAAATATAAATTTTGGCGGCAGCAAAGACGTGCCTCAAGAGCAAATAAAGGCCGATGCTTCCTGTTTGGAATGTTTAGATTCTTCGGGCAGAATTCTTGTCGGAAAAACCCCCAAACAAATGTTAAAAGAAGCGGAAGAAACGGTAGCTAAAACATTAAGCGGAAATGAAACAATTAAAAAAAGGACATATATCGATTCAAAGGGCAATGGTCATGTTATTTTTGTTCAAATCGGCGAGCCCATTGAAGGATTTCCGGATTTATTTGATGACAAAAAAAGGGCCGCCGTTCATTTTGACAAAACGGGAAAACTTGAAAAAGCCTTTGTTATGGATAAAAAAACAAGAGAAATAAATGTTTATGATGGCGACGGCGTTAAAACACACCATTTTACAAAAGAAGAAAGAGATGCTCTTTATTATTATAAATACCATCCGGATGCCATTCACTTTAAATTAAGAAGTGCAAGAAACATGTATTCGGGCTCTTTTATGGAAGAAGCCGAAAATGCCGTAAATATGCTTGAAAGCATATTTAATAATCCGAACAAAATATTCAGAACCGAAAAAAATCTTACCCTATACAGGGGGCTACAAAGCGATTTATCCGAAGATGACATAGAGGCACTAAATACAGTGGGTGCTGTGTACAAAGATAAATCTTTCTGCTCGACAACAACAAATCTGAATGTTGCAAAAGCCTTTTCCGGCGGAATTTCACCCATATTGGAAATTAGTTTCCCGAAAAATTCAAAATACGTTGACATAGAAGGTTTGTTTAATATTGATCACAGACATTGGTCCGAAGACGAGCTGCTGTTAAACAAGGGTTCAAAATTTTTAATAACGGGTTATAATCCTGAAAAAAATACAATAAAATGTGATTATATAGGCGAGTAATCATTTTTTTGTTTTCATAATTAAAACAAAAACCGCCGATATCATAACACCGAAGACAATATTGCATAAAGAAGCAGCAAGGCAAATCAAAAAGAGAATTTTTGAAGATAAGTTCTTAATTTTTTGTGCATAAATATTATTTTTTACGATTTCATAAGATTTAATAAATAAAATTGAAGCAATAGCACAAACCGGTATAAAGGTTGAAATTTTTCCAAAGAAAATAACAAAAATAAACAATAAAACAGCTTCTGTCAGAGTTAATGTTTTATTCTTTCCGTTTTCGCTTCTCTTGGCCAAAACCCCCGCAACAGAACCTGTTATTGAAGCAGCAAGATTTGAAAGCCCCACCAAAAGCAGAGGTTTTTTAGGGCTTTTTATTTCGCCATTCATTTTTTTGGAAGTTTTTAAATTCAACAAAGTTTCAATAACAACAACAGCCGATAATATTGCACCCGAAATTAAAAGCCTTATAAAATGGCCGAAATCTGCCGTTGCAACCGCACTAAATGTTTTTATTCCGATATAGACATTTTCAAGATTAAAATTATAAAAGTAATTTACCAAGCCAGCAATTAAAACAGCAGCAAACGCCGGAGGTAAAAATTTTATTTTAAACTTTTTTAAATAGTAATAAATTGCAAAAACCAAAAGAGAAAGAACGAGCGAAATTTCATTAATTCCCGAAAAAATTGAGCTTTTTGCACCAAACAATAAAGACAGAGAGCTAAATGTTTTTTGCCCGAATATTAAAGGCAGAGAAAGAATTAATGATGATATAAAACAGCCTGTCATAAAACCGGTTATTACAGGCTTTGGAAGTGTTAAAACCGTTTTTCTGTTAACTTTTAATATAGAAATTAAAATTGTTATAACAGCAGAAACAAATAAAAGCGCAAATAAAGTTTCGGATTTTCCGCCCAACGAAACATTCAAAGAGGCTAAAACCGTTGAATATACAACCGTAGGACCAAAAAGAAAAGAATATTTTTTTCCGAAGAGAATAAATATAAGCGAGATAATAAAAGCACCAATTAAAGTGGTATAGGGGCCAAAGCCGGTTATAATACCCAAAACAAGAACTATCGGGAGATAGTCTAAAATCTCTTTCAAGCCCTCTGTAATTAAATTCTTTTCATAATTGGTTATATTTGACACTTGCTTTTTTCCAAAAAATTCGTTTTCATATTATAATGCGATTATAGCAAAAATTTTGGAGTTTTTGAAAGTATGACAAAAGAAATGTACACGGGCGCACAAATATTATTAAAGTCGCTTGTTGAAGAAGGCGTGAAAGAAATTTTCGGATACCCCGGAGGCGTCATTCTTACTGTATATGAAGCTTTATATAATCAGAATGAAATTAAACACTATTTGGTAAGGCATGAACAAGCTGCAGTGCATGCGGCCGAAGGTTATGCAAGAGTAACCGGAAAACCGGGGGTTGCACTTGTAACGTCAGGCCCGGGCGCTTGCAACACAATAACGGGCATTGCAAACGCTTATTATGACGGCTACCCGATTGTAGTTTTTACAGGCCAAGTCGGTTTATCTCAAATCGGAAACGATGCCTTTCAAGAAGCAGATGTTGTAGGTATAACTCGTTCCTGCTGCAAACATAATTATCTTGTAAAAGATGTTAAAGACCTGCAGAGAATAATAAAAGAAGCCTTTCACATTGCAACAACAGGAAAACCGGGGCCTGTTGTAGTTGACCTTCCAAAGGACATCTTAACCCAAAAAACAACTTTTGATTACCCGAAAACAGTTAAATTGGCAGGCTATAACCCAAACTATAAAGGGCACCCGATTCAAATTTCAAGAGCACTTAAAATGTTATCGGAAGCCCATAGGCCCGTTATTATTTCAGGCGGCGGCGTTTTAACCTCAGGTGCTCATGGAGAACTTTTAAAAGTTGCAAATATGCTGAATATCCCTGTAACCCATACACTTATGGGAACAGGCACATTCCCTTCAAATTCACCTTTGGATTTAGGCATGCTTGGTATGCACGGCAACTTTTGGGCAAACCATGCAGTTTCTCATGCCGATGTAATTTTTGCACTTGGTACAAGATTTAATGACAGGATTACAGGCTGTCTGCAACGCTTTGCAAGAGACGCTCACGTTATTCATGTTGATATTGACCCTTGTTCAATTTCAAAAAACGTTAAAGCCGATATTCCGATTGTAGGCGATGTTAAAAATGTTTTAACCGGCTTAATTAAAGATTTTGAAAAAACCAACCCCAATATTTATAAAGAAGACAAAGACAAATGGCTAATTCAAATTGACGAATGGCGCCAAAAAAGGGCAATTCCGGCACCCGCTTCAGACAAGCTTTCAGCCTTAACCGTTATCAGAAAGCTTTATGAATTAACAAAACAATATAACCCTATTGTCTGCACTGAAGTAGGCCAGCATCAAATGTGGACGGCGCAATTATTCAAATTTAATGAACCGAGAAAACTTGTAACATCAGGGGGTTTAGGCACAATGGGCTTTGGTTTTCCTGCCGCAATGGGCGCATGCGCGGCACACCCCGAGCAATTGGTTTTAAACATTGCAGGGGACGGTTCAATTCAGATGAACATTCAAGAAATGGCCACTTGTGTTGATTACGGCTTTAAGGTTATAAACTGCGTTATTGATAACGGCTATCTCGGTATGGTTCGTCAATGGCAAGAAAAGCTTTACCATAAGCATTATTCCGAAACCAAAATAACTCACCCCGATTTTGTAAAATTAGCTGAAAGCTATGGGGCAGTTGGTATAAAAGTTGAACATGAAGAAGAAATTGAACCTGCAATCAAAAAAGCGCTTGAGGCTAAATCTCCAGTTATCATTGATTTTGTAACAGAATCAATGGAGATGGTTTACCCTTGGGTTTTAGCCGGTGAACCTTTGACAAAAGTGCTTTTATCTAACGATTGCTAATTAAAAGGAAAAATTAAAATGGAAAATTTTCATACAATTTCAATATTAGTTACAAACGAATCAGGTGTTTTATCAAGAATTGTTGACCTTTTTTCAGGAAGAGGCTACAACATTGAAAGCTTAACGGTTGCTCCAACAATTGACCGCTTATATTCAAGAGTAACAATTATAACGGGCGGAGATGAAGCTGCGGTTGAACAAATAAATAAGCAGTTAAACAGGCTTATTCCCGTTATAAAAGTGGCGGATTTAAACATTAATGAGGCAGTTGAAAGAGAAATTGCTTTAATTAAAATTCAAGTTAAAGACGAAGAAAAAAGCGACATTTTAAGAATTGCAGAAGCCACAAACGCAAAAATTATTGATATAACAGATAAAATATACATTCTGCAAGCCGTTGGCGATGAAAAACAAATTCAAGCGCTTGTTGAGCTTGTTCGCCCGTATAGTGTTAAAGAGTTTGTAAGAAGCGGCAAAATTGCAATTTCAAGAAATAATCAATTTTCAAATATAAAAAACCTATAATCTAGAAGCTTTTCAGAAGTTTATATTGCAGATATACAATAACACCCAGAAGTACGATTGAGATTAAAAGAGCGTTTGAAAATTTAAAATTTTTTTGAAGAAAATAAATTAAAAATAAAAGAAAGAAAACCGTCGGAATAACTCCGAAAAGCGCCGCTTTTGAAAAATTCCAAAGCAGATTCGGATCGTTTTTTTCGTAATTTAACCAAATTAAAGAAAGAATAATATTGAAAGGCATCATTGCTATAATCCCGCCAAGCAAAGATGTCTTTTTTGCAACCGTGGTAATTAGAAGAACAACAAATCCCGATAAAATTGCTTTTAGAATCATCACTTTTTATTCCTTATTTGTTAGGTCTGCCTAACATAATAATAAAAAATAAAGATTATTTGTCAAATATTTAACAGCAAAAAATAACAAAAAACTTCAATTTTTTGCAGCTTTTGTTCAAAACGGGGCACGGGGCATCATGGGTATTTAAAAAACAAAAAATCGGGATGACAGGATTCGAACCTGCGACCCCCTCGTCCCAAGCGAGGTGCGCTACCAAGCTGCGCTACATCCCGATATTATATTCAATTTTCAAATTTTTCAGGCGCAGCTTGGGCATTCCTTGCGAAACGGCTCCATCGAGCTTGCGCTCTCCATTCGCCTGCCCCATTCAAAAGGTTATCAACCTTTTTCATGGGAGTCCCTGCTACATCCCGATTACAAGCCATTTAGGCTAAATCGCTTCAATCATCTTAGCATATAAAAAAATACATTCAAGCTTAAAATGAAAAAATGTTGTTTTAAATTTCTTTACATTACTTAAAAAAAGCCGCTCTTTTGAATACAACTATATGTCTTTTATGCTAATATCATCTTGTTAATAAAATAAAAACCCCTTTGTTTAATTTAAGAATGAAAAAAAGTAGGAGAAAAAATGCTGAGTTTACTTCAAAAAAATGTTTTTACTTCTTTTGATATAAAAGAACTGTTCCCCAGATTAACTCAAATTTACGGTATTTCTGAAGTTACGGAAGAGAGAAAAAAATATTTAGATGAAACAATAGATAAATTCGGCTATATTCCATATCCCCACTATAAAGCTTTAGAAGAATTAACCGATGGCGAAGTTATCTATGCCTTAATTAAAATTTTTGAAAATGAAGGGGTTTATAAAAATTCAAAACTTGTAAATTGCACAAATCCTTCGGTTTTAGCAAGAAGAAAAATCAAAAATTCAGACTGGTTTAAAAAAGAAGGCCACAATATTAAACTTCTGTCTTTATCTGCTCTTGGAAACGGCAATGTTTCAAGCAAATGCGCAACATTTATCCAATGGTTGGCGCAAATTGTTTGTTTGCCAAAAGGAAACAAAAGCTTAAACATTTTGGCAGATACAATTTATCTTCTTCCTTTTCATCCAAGAGAATTTGGTTGCGCTTATTTGCCCACGTCATCTGAAATAAGCCCCAATATGGAAGATGAAAAACTTGCGAAATTTTTTGGCCTAAAAGCTAAAGAACAAGTGCAGCTGTTCATAAACCTTGCACAATTGGCGGGGCACCCCGTTATATATGACATTCTTCCCCAAACCGGAAGGTTTTCAAAAATTGTTTTATCAAACCCTTATGTTGCAAGGTGGGCAAACATTAAAACATTAACAAATAAATATATTGAAGCATTAGATGGCATTGTTGCCGATATAAAAACTTCGGGCAGATATAATGAAACAGAAATTGACAATGTAAGAAGTAAATACGTCGAAATTTTAAACGGCTCGGACAGTTTCTATTTTGAAAATGAAAAACCGATTTTAGAAACAATTGAACTTTATATGCATGATGTCAAAATCAAAATTGCAAACGAAGCTTCAATGAAAAACGTTCAGGAAGAACTTATAAAAGAAGTTCATACCATAATTGAATCAACAAACGGCAAAAAAATTACAAAAGAAGAAGACATTGTTTGCCAAAAAGATATAATAAATGCGCTTATTCAAAAAGGCTATTGGCCAATGCCCGGGGGTGCTTGGTGTTCTTCGGGGGTTCCCGTTTTTGAAAAAATGAACAATACAAGAGAATACCCAATCTACAAACATTTTGATTATAAAATGCAGGATGTTTCAAAATTTGCAAACCTTGATTGTCAAACCCCTTATTATTTTGTTTATCTTGAAAACGGCAAATACAATGAAAAAGTTATTGATTTTTATGTAAACTATACATCAAAACTTCAAAAAGAATATAACTTTGACGGGTTTAGAGTTGATCATATAGATCATATTGTAGATGATTTATCCGAACAAAAAGGAATTCCCATCAGTTACAGAATTCCAAGGAAAGTTTTAGGCAAAGTTAATTCGAATTTAAAGAAAAATGTTCCTTATTTTGCAACATTGGCTGAATATATGCTTTGGGACAATTATTACAAGGAATATCATAAAGATATGAACTTTGACCTTCTTTGGGGTAATGATATTGTTTCTCAATCATCCAAAACTCCAAAGCAAATTATTAAAGATAACAAATTCCTTGAAGATTATAATTTTAAAGAAGCAAACAAATTTAACCGTTTATCAATTTTGAAAACCTATAATAACCAAGACGGTGAATTTGAAGCAATAGACAGATACCCGGGGCAACTTGGCGAACAAGGCGCTTTGTTCAAATGGTTTAAATATAAATTCTTACCGGGCGGCCAATTTGCAAACAGACCTTGCCTTTATATAGACGGGGATGAAAGCTTTACGCAAAAGGGCATTGAATATGTAATCGGCAACGAAGTTTCCATGAAAAGAAACGTTAATTGGAGTTTTTACGAAAAATTCAATGCAATTAATTATTTTGTTCAGCATTCAAAAATTGTTTCAACAGGCAAAGCCAAACTTTTGGAAGAAAAAGAAAACGGCCTTTGCTATTGGGAAATAAATTCGGCATTCGGTTCATTGTTGGTTATTGCAAACTACAAAAACCCGACTGAAAAAATGCAATTTAATAACGAAGAAGGCTTATCTTGGATTGAAACCGTTAGGGGTGAAACCATTTATAACAGCAAAGTAACCTTTAAAGGAAGAAAACTGAAATCTTATTTTGAATTTGGATATGATGAACTTCAAAAATGTGTTTTAGTTGAAAAACCGCTTGAAAGCCCGATTGAAAACGAAATTGATATAAATGTTCTAAACCCTGCAGAATTTAAAATATACGGATACGAAGAATAATAATACACTTGTAAACAGCAAGTAAATTGGTGTATTATAATCTTTGTTAATATTTATAAAAGGTTAAGATATGGAATTTTTAGAAAAAATTAATCAGCTCAAAGAAAGAGCTTTGGGACTGAGAGACAATTTGAAAACTGAAGAGGCAACTAAAAATGCTTTAGTTATGCCTTTTTTGAATACTCTTGGCTATGATGTTTTTAATCCGCTTGAAGTTGTACCTGAATATATTGCTGATTCAAGGTTTAAAAAAGATGAAAAAGTTGATTATGCAATATTAAAAGATAATAGCCCTGTGATTCTTATAGAATGCAAAAAAGTCGAAAACGATAAATTGGATGTTAAAAAGCATGCAGGCCAACTGTTTAAATATTTCACTGCTTCAAAGGCAAAATTTATAATTTTAACAAACGGTATTGTATACAAGTTTTTCTCTGATGTCGAAGAAACAAATGTTTTAGATAAAGAACCGTTTTTCACATTTAATTTGCTTGATTTTAAAGAAAATCAACTTGAAACATTATCTGAATTTTGCAAAGAAAATTTTGATATAGATAAAGCTTTTTCGAATGCTGGCGATTTAAAATATATTAAACAATTTGAAGAAGTTATTGAACAAGAATACAGAAATCCTTCTGATGAATTTGTGAGATACTTGCTCGATAAATCAGGCATTTTTGATGGCATCAAAACGGCAAAAGTCATAGAAAAACATAAAAAAACAACGGTGGAAGCATTTAATTTATTCATGTCTAAAGTAATGAAGACATCATTAGATTTTAACTTAAACTCAAAGCAAGATGAAAAAGATAAAAAAAGTGATGTTGTAACAACATTAGAAGAGCTCGAAGGATATGCAATTATAAAAAGCATATTAAACGGAACAGTTGATGTTAACCGTGTTACGTATAGAGATAATTCAAGCTATTTTAACATATTGCTGGATGACAATATTAGAAAAACTGTTTGCAGACTTTATTTTAATAGAAGCCAAAAGTATATCGCATTTTTGGACGAAAATAAAGAGCAGAAAACTCCCATAGATTCTGTTAATTCGATATTTAAATTTGAAAAACAGTTAAAAGAAAGAGTAGATGAAATTTTGGCAACAGCCAAAAAATAAAAAGAAGGGCTTTAATAAAGCCCTTCTTTTTTGAAGTTACATCATAAATATTAGATAATTTTTCTCTTTTCATACTTATAAATGAAGTCAAAGAGAGTTCACTTTTGTAGAATATAATTGTTAACAATTATTAAGACTTTTTGGGGAAAGAGAAAATATTAAATGAGCGAGAATTTTGAAGCAGATTCCTATAAAAAGGTTGTTCGTGTTTCTGATGAAGAACTGGCCCAATTGTGGCAGGAGTATCACGCTGACAAGAACAACAAAACAGCAAGAGATAAGCTCATTGTTCAATATATTTATCTTACAAGATATGTAATAGGCAGAATTAAAGTTAATTTACCGCCAAGCTTTTCTTATGAAGATATTGCAAGCTATGGTGTTGAAGGCTTAATTGATGCCGTTGAAAAATATTCACCCGACAGAGGCGCTAAATTTGAAACTTATGCTCTTATGAGAATAAGAGGCGCTATTATTGATAAAATTAGGGCAAATGATTGGCTGCCAAGAACGGTAAGAAAAAAAATAAAAGAAGTTAAAGAAACAATAAACAACTTAAAAATTGAACTTGGCAGAACCCCCACCAATCAAGAAGTTGCAGACAAATTAGGCATAGAAAAAGAAAAAGTTGATGAAATTTTAGCGCAAGACACAGGAATTGATTCTCTTTATGATAAGAAAAATTTAGGGGATGAATCCGTTGAAATTATTGATACCATTGAAGATTCAAAAAGTGAACGCCCCGAAGAAGCCGCTGAAAAGAAAGATGCCAAACTTGAATTGGAACGTGCATTAAAAAGGCTTCCTGAAAGAGAAAGAATGCTTCTGGTATTTTATTACCACGAGAATATGACCCTAAAAGAAATCGGCGAAGCTATAAATGTGTCTGAATCAAGGGTTTGCCAGCTTCACGCTCAAGCTATTATGAAATTAAGAAACATTTTGTCTGCTTCAAGGCAAGACAGAATGACAAAATCAATTGTTAAAACATCAAAACATTAATTTGCTTTTAGGCAATTTTTTTAAATTAAAATCCTTTATTAACTTATAGGAGTTTATAAAGGGAAATTAATGAGCGCCGATTTTGGCATAAATAATCAATATTTTAACGATAAACCCGACCTTAAAGGTTTCAACACAAGAAAAGCGGCAGGCGTTAACGAAACTTTTTGGGGCCTTTTTAATGAAGATAAAGGCGTTAACGGCATAATTGATGAAGCTGTTTTTCAAGGAAATGCCGGTGATTGCTGGTTAATTTCGGGAATTTTATCTTTATCATATACAGATGAAGGAAAAGATTTAATTCAAGACGCAATTTCCAAAAATCCTGACGGCTCCTATAATGTAACATTTAAAGGTGTTGATAAAACATATACAATATCAAATGATGAACTTGTAAGAGCAAATAAAAGCAGCTTTTTAAACGGCGTAGGATTGGCTGACAGCAAATATTCAACGGGTGATGACGATATGCTTTTAATTGAACTTGCAATGGAAAAGCTTGTTCAAGAAGGCGATATTCCTATTGAAACAATAGAAGGTATTACAGGAGGCAGTGCATATTATCTTTATCAACTATTTACTAAAAACGATGTTGAATATGCCTTGGGCGATGATGAAAATGAAGTTAAATATTTAATAGATTATTATTACCAAAATCAAGATACATCCGCCGCAACGTTAGGTGTTGGGGATGGTTTTGCAGGCTTGGAAGATGACCATGCTTATGCTGTTAAATCTGTTAACCCCAACTATATGGAGCTTGTTAACCCTTGGGATACAACGGAAAATATTAAAGTTTCAATTAAAGATTTAGCGGATAATTTTGGAAAATACGATTTTTCAATTGTTGATACAGGCTTAATGGAACAAGCCGATTACTTAGAAGAATATTACGCATAAGCAATTTCTTCAAAAACGGATTTTGGCTGCTTGCAAACAGGGCAAACAAAATTTGGCGCTTCTTTTTCTATATCGCCTTCATAAATATATCCGCAAACTTTGCACCTGAACCTTTTGCCTGCCTGTTTTGTTTCACTTTTAATTTCATCAGGCGCAATATAGGTTGGAGCAGCCTTTGGGGCTCTTCCTTTAATAACATCATGGTAATATTTATATGTCATTGGAATTTCATCATTAAAAATATCACCGTCAATAATTTCGCCTATAAAAAATGTGTGGGTTTCAAGTTCAACCGCCTGAACCAATTTTAATGCAATATAGCCTTTTGCATTTAAAAGAACAGGCAAGTTATCAAACATTTTGTATTCAAAACCATCAAACTTGTTTTTATCTTTACCGGATGAAAACCCGAATGTTGCAATTATATTGGGGTTTGTTTTTTCGGATAAAATTGTTAAGGCAAAATTTTTGTTTTCTTTAATTATTGAATTTGTGTAGTTATTATGGTTTATACAAACGCCAATTTTATTTTCCGTTAATTGAACGGCAGTATTTATAATACAGCCTGTGGGTTTTTCTTTATCCATGGTTGTAACCGCATAAACGCCGTATGTTATATCCCATAATACTTTTTTATTCATATATTCCCCTTTAATATGTAATTTCAATTTTTAGCACATCTTCTTTTGAATTTTCAAAATAATCGTAAGCTTCAAGAATGTTTTCTAATTTATATGATTTTGTAACTAAAAAATCAGTGTTTATTTTATTTTCGCTTATTAATTGAATTAATTCCCCGCAATGAATTGCATCCACGCCGCCTGTTTTGTAGGTTAAATTTTTACCGTAGCAGGTTGGAAGCGGAAAAACTTGGTTTTCTTCATACATAGCAACTATACCTATTGTTGAATTTGGCCTTGCAATTTTAATTGCCATATTAAAAGTATCTTTGCCCCCTGCCGCTTCTATAACACCGTCAAGGCCATAAGGTGTAAGTTTTTTGATTTCTTTTTCAATGTCAACCTTATCAGGGTTTATAAAATAATCCGCAAGACCTTTATTTTTTGCAATTTCTAGCCTTTTTTCATTTATATCTATTGCAATAATTTTTTTCACCCCTAAAATTCTTGCAGACATCATAGCGCACATTCCAACGGGGCCTGAACCTATTATTCCAATTGTATCTTCTTCTTTAATATCTAACATAAGGGCGGCAAAATAGCCGCTTGATAAAATGTCGCCCACAAATAAAGCGTTTCTGTCTGAAACATTATTCG
Organism: Candidatus Gastranaerophilales bacterium; assembly: GCA_944324425.1. Lineage (GTDB taxonomy): Bacteria > Cyanobacteriota > Vampirovibrionia > Gastranaerophilales > Gastranaerophilaceae > Galligastranaerophilus_A. The sequence goes on along the minus strand of CALUWE010000008.1, from coordinate 8,961 downwards.
GCAATTTGTATAATGTATTATCTGCATATGGAATTCTGACATATTCAGCTTGGGCGCCATTTATTCTGCAACCAAGCTCCCAACCGCCATTTATGCAGTTATTTACAAAACCACGTTTGCAAAAATAGCATTCATTACAAAAGGTTTCACAGTTAACGGCAACTCTGTCGCCTATTTTTAAATTTTTAACATTGCTGCCTATTTCATCAACAACACCCACAAATTCATGGCCCAAAACAACCTTATCAACCGCTCTTGGAACAAAACCTTTTTTAATGTGGATGTCTGATGTACATATTGAAGATAAAGTAACTTTTAAAATAACGTCTGTGTCTTTTATTATTTTTGGTTTTTCAATTTCAATAAGTTCAATTTTTTTATCTGAATTTTTGTTATAAATTAGTGCTTTCATTTTAATTTTCCGGTTTATATATAACGCCGCCCGATTTTACATATTTTTGAAGAATTTTTTCGCCTTCAATTTTTTCAATATCAGAAAAAACTTTTATTCCTCTTTTTTCAAATTCAACTATCCAATTTGGTTTATAGCCTTCATAAAAACCTGTTATTTTTTCAACTGAAGCTGACGATGCGGAATAAAAAATTTTTTTAATTCCCGCCCACATAATAGCGCCTAAGCACATTATGCAAGGTTCGCTTGTAACATAAATTGAAAGGTTATATTTTGATAAATCGTAAGAGTTTAATTTTTCTTCCGCCAATTTAATTGCGTTAACTTCCGCATGAGCCAAACTTGAATTTGACTTCACAACAGAATTTCTTGCTTTTGAAATTAAATTGTAATTTTCATCATAAATAGCGGCTAAAAACGGGCCAAAACCGTCATCAATCGTTTCATTTAATTCGTTTAAAAGGCTTTTTATAATTAAAACGTCATTATCTTTCATATTCAAATTATAGCAAATTTTTCAATTTTTATGTATTATAATTGATATTGTCAAAGAAAAGGATTGCTTTTGAAGATATTGCCCATAAGCTCGTATAGCAATGGAGCTGCTTGCAACAGGCCCTCAAAACCTGTTTTTGGCGCAAGCTATGTCAACTATGGCGGCGCTGGCGTGATTGATGCGCCCATGGATACTTTTGCAATTTCTAAGAAAGGCAGCGGTATAAAAGCGGTACGCTTTTACAGAATACCGACGGCAAAATGCCCTGCAAACAGAAAATTTACGCTTGAAGATTACAAAAACTTATCGGAATCCGAAAAAGGTTTTATTATGGCAAACATACCCGACAGAACAAAAGGCTTGGCCTCAGTCAACGTTAAAATCGGGATGGCAATAAAGCAAACATTTGATGATACGTACGGCGAAGGCAATTATAAGTTTATTTCTTTGGGCACTTCTCCCGCTTGCGCCGCAAAGGTTTTAGAATTAATGGGTGCCGATGTTATTTATCTGCCAATGTCATACGCCCATTCAACCTGCGCAAAACCCTGGCTTGAAAGTTCGCCTTACATAGAATTTTATAAAGAATTTATGCACAAAAAAGGCCTTTCAAATGAGGCGCTCAAAAAAGAAGGCAAAAAGGGAATAATTTGCGATTATGCAATATCAGGAAGAAGTTTAGAGTTATCCGAATATATGCTAAAAGGGCCCTTAGGGCTTGATGAAAGCTTGCTGGATACATATACAATGAATTCGCTTATTCAAAATTCGGAATATATTCCGGATGATGTTAAAGATAAATACCTAAACGACCTTTTAAAAAATGAAAAGGCAGCAAATTATTGTGATGTACCGCATTTTTCATTCATAGATAAAAGGCCTTTTAGCCGAGGAATAATTAAAGATACAAAAAGTCTTACGGATTATTTTGAAACCTATCGTGCAAAATCCTCTAACGCTTACAATTTTTGCGTTATGTCAATTTTAGATAAGGAAGGCAAACTTAATGGTTTAGCCTCTTAATATTGTCGACAAAATTTTATTTAAGGCATATACTTTTAAATTATGAATAAACTGAATTTTTTAACGGCAGGAATACCTTTATGCGCCAAAGATTACAAGCAAGGTTTTGAAACGCTGAGCAATATGGGTTTAGATGGTTTAGAGCTTGAATTTGTGAGGGGTGTCAGAATTTCTGATGTTTCAAGACAAAGCGTTTTAAATCGAGATAAAAACCTTGTGGTAACAGCCCATGCGCCGTTTTATGTAAATTTAAATTCAAAAGAAGAAGAAAAAATTGAAGCTTCAATTCAAAGAATAATTGAAACTGCGCTTGTTGCAAATTCGCTGAATGCCTTTTCTATAACATACCATGCTGCTTATTATATGGAAAAAGACAAAGAAGAAGTTTATAAAAAAGTGGTTGAAGGCAATAAAAAAATTTTTGAAGCCCTAAATAAAGAGAACGTTAAAATTTGGGTTCGCCCCGAAACAACCGGCAAAAAAAGCCAATGGGGTGATGTTGATGAAATTATCAGATTATCAAAAGAATTTGAATATGTTCTTCCTTGTGTTGATTTTTCACACCTTTATGCAAGAGAGATTGGTGAATTTAATTCATATGATGATTTTTGTTTGGTTTTTGAAAAAATCGGAAACGAATTAGGGCAAATTGCGCTTGATAATTTTCACGCCCATATTGCAGGCATTGAATATACCAAAAAAGGCGAAAAACAACATTTAAACCTTTTGGAATCCGAATTTAACTATAAAGATTTGCTTAAAGCTTTTAAAAAATTTGGTATCAAAGGGGCAGTTGTTTGTGAAAGCCCGAATATTGAAGAAGATTGCAAGCTTTTAGCCGATTATTATAATTCTTTGTAAAACTGTTTGAAACTTTTTTCATTTTTTTTCGTCCTTATTTTTAAAGAAGCAATTTTTGTTTTTTAAATGAGGAAGAATAATGGAAAAGGAATTAATAAAATTAATGGATAGAGATTTAGACAAAGAATTTAACTTTGATTTTTTTGATGAAATTGAAGAAAACGAAGAAATTAAGACTTTTAACAACATAATGAATAAAGATGAAATTTTGCAGACTTACCTTAAAGAAATCGGCAAAATTAAACTTATGAACAAAAAAAATGAAGTTCTGACAGGAAAGATTATAAAAGAGGGAGATGAAAAAGAAGCAATCATTGCAAAAAAGAAGCTGATTCAGGCAAATTTAAGACTTGTGGTTTCAATTGCAAAAAGATATACAGGGCAAGGCATTTTGTTTATGGATTTAGTTCAGGAAGGGTCTTTAGGGTTAATCAAAGCAGCAGAAAGGTTTGATTATACAAAAGGTTTTAAATTTTCCACTTATGCCACTTGGTGGATAAAACAGACAATTATAAGAGCAATTGCAAACCATTCAAGAACAATAAGAATTCCCGTTCATATGAGCGATAAAATTCGAAATTTAAAAAAAGCAATTTTAAAATTAAGCGTAGCTTTAGGAAGAGAACCCGAAGATTTTGAATTGGCAGAATTTTTAAAATGCGATGTGAAGAAAATAAAGCAAATAAAATCATCCATGATAAAAGAGCCGGTTAGCCTTCACACCCCTGTTGCTCAAGACCTTTGCATTGAAGATTATATAAAAGATGAAGAAGGTAAAAGCCCTGATATAAAAGCGGAAGATGAACTTCTAAAAGAGGATATTAACGGTTTATTAAACCTTTTATCTAAAAGGGAAAGATTTATTATTTTAAACAGATTCGGATTGTTCGGAAGATGCCAAAGAACCTTGGAAGAATTAGGAAAAACTTTGGGCTTCTCAAAAGAGAGAATAAGACAAATAGAAGGAGAAGCAATCAGAAAATTAAGAAAATGCAAAAACATTGAAGAACTAAAAAACTATCTTTCATAAAAAAATAATGCCGCTTCATTAAGGCGGCATTTATATTCTATCAATAATTGAATTTATAAGCTTTTTAAATTTGCTTGATGCAATTCTGCCTATTGTTAAAACTTCGTCGTGGCTTAATTTTGAATCCGTTACACCCGATGCGTAATTTGAAACAAGGCTTATTCCCAAAACCTTCATTTTCAGCCAATTTGCAACAATGGCTTCGGGTGCTGTTGACATACCGACAACATCCGCCCCCATAATTTTTAACATTTTAACCTCGCTTGGCGTTTCGTAAGAAGGGCCGGTTGTTGCGGCATATACTCCTTCTTTTAATTCAATATTTGAATTATTTGCCGCATCAAAAGCCAATTTTCTAAGCTCAGGCGAATAAATTTGGCTCATATCAGGAAACCTTTCTCCCGAATTATCGTCATTTTTACCTATAAGGGGATTTGTGCCCATTAAATTAATGTGGTCCGTTATGAGCATCAAATCTCCGGGGGTTAAAGTGGTATCCAAGGCGCCTGCAGCATTTGTTAAAATAAGCGTTTTAGCGCCAAGCTTATTCAATAACTTTATCGGATAGGTAATCGTTGCCATCGAATTTCCTTCGTAGAAGTGAAATCTGCCCTGCATAACGGCTATGTTTTTCCCGTTTTTTGAATAAAAAAACAAAGAGCCTTTGTGCCCAACAACAGTCGATGGCACAAACCCTTCAATTTCAGTATACGGAATTGAAAAACCTTCTAGGCCTTCGGTAAAATCACCAAGGCCCGAACCTAAAACCAACAAAATATCAGGAACAAAACCGTTTGTTTTTTCCTTAATAAAATTTACGGCATTATCTAATTGCATAAATACCTTATTAATATTTTTTTTAACCGACAAGGCCGCTATCGTCAGATTCTGACGCTTTTACCATTATAGCGTGCTGCACGGGTTTTTCTTTTTTAATGCTTGTATCGTAAGAAGCTTCAAAATCATATCCGAAATCATCTTTATTTTTTTTGATTTGTGATTCATCTACAAGTCTTTTTGCAATATCTATAAGTTCATAAACTAATTGATATCTGTTTTCCGTTTTTTCGTTTAATTCCCACGCAATTTTTGTAATTTGGTTCATTTTAAAAGTTCTCCTTTATTTAATATACAATGATACAAACATTCTTGCAAGGGTTTTTTATATATTTGAGCAATTGAAAAATTATAGAAGATAGTGTACATTTTAATTTATGGAAAATCTTGTTGAAATTCAAAATGTATGTAAAAAATACCTTTCAAAAGAAAATGCGTTTTCAAAAAACATTATAGAAACAAATGCCGTGGATAACGTTTCTTTTAACATTAAAAAAGGCGAAATTAAGGGATTAGTGGGAGAATCAGGCTGCGGCAAAACAACGTTAGGAAATATGGTTTTAAAATTAACCGACATTTCTCAAGGAAAAATTTTATTTAAAGGCGAAGACATTTCAAAATTCAACAAAGAAGAAACAAAAAACTTCAGAAAACAAGCTCAAATGGTTTTTCAAAACCCATATTCAAGCCTGAATCCAAAAATGAAGATAAAGGATATTTTATCGGAACCGCTTGATATTTTTAAGATTAAAGAAAACAGAAATGAAATTTTACTTGAAACAATTGAATCTGTCGGATTAAATGAAAAAGATTTGACAAGATACCCCCACGAATTTTCAGGGGGGCAAAGGCAAAGAATCGCAATAGCAAGAGCCCTGATTTTAAGGCCTGAATTTATTGTGGCGGATGAGCCTGTTTCGGCCTTAGATGTCAGCATTCAAGCGCAAATTATTAATCTTTTAATCGATTTAAAAGAAAAATATAATTTAACTTATCTTTTTATTTCGCACGATTTGAATGTTGTTAAATATCTGTGTGAAAATGTTGTCATTATGAATAAAGGCAAAATAGAAGAACAAGGCAATGTTTTCGATGTTTTTAACAGCCCGAAAACGGATTACACCAAAACACTTATCGGCTCAATTCCGAAAATTGAAATTTAACTATATTTCTTCGGCCAATTTCAATTTTGCAATTTTTGGGTCTAACAAACGTTTGCCGACTTCAGGAAATTCAATTTGAAGCAGGCATCTTTGCCCGTAATTTATAACTTTTAAAATTTCACCTTCGCCGTATTTTTCATGGGAGACTTTGTCGCCTTCTTTAAAGCCCAATACAGATTGCGCTTCAGCCTCTTTTTTGATGTCATCAAAGACAGGAAGCTTGTGCTCAGGATTTTTAATTTCCTTTTTAATTTTTTCTAAGTCAATCGAAACATTATCATTTATTTTTAATTTTTGAGAAGAATCGGCTTCGCTTGTTTCGTCGTTAATTATTTTCTCAAATTCTTCTTCGATGTTATCTTTATTTTCTTCAATTTCTTTTTCTTTTTCGGCATTCATTTCATCAAGAATTTTATTTGTTTTATCGTCCTTGATTTTATCTTCAATATTTGTGTTTACAACTTCATCAATAATTGTTGAAACTTCATCTTTTGTTTTTTCTATAACAACTTCTTCTTTTTGCAATGTCTCCTTAAATGAAGCCTGTTTGTCTTCATCTTCGCCCAAAGAGTTAACTTCATCTATGGCATCCAAAATAGAGTCATCAATGACATCTTCGTCATTTTCATCCGAAGGTGTTTCTTCCTGAATTTTTGCAAATTCTTTAAGCTCTGCTTTTGTTTCGGGAATTTCTGATAATTCCTTGATTTTTTCTTCGCCAAAAGAAGCGGTTTCTTTAATTTTTGGCATTTTCAAAGCCTTTTTGGTTTTTGGCTCCAAAGGCAATTCTTCTTTTGTTTCTTGTTTTTTGTCTTCTTTTGTTTCTTCTTTTTCTTCTTTATGGTGTTCTTTTATTTTAATTTCGTTTGATTCTTCTTCAACTGCAACGGAAACTTCTTTTTCAGGTTCTTTTTCTTCTTGTTTTTCTTCTTGTTTTAACTCTTGTTCAGTTTCGGAATTTTCCGCTTTTTTGGGCTCAGGTTCCGCCTTTATTTCTTCCTTAACTTCTTCTTTATTTTCTTTTGGATTTATTTCAGCCTCTTTTGGCAATTCTTTTGCTTCTTCACTATTTGCCGTTTCTTGTGATACCGGTTTATTTTCTTCTTTAATATCAACTGCTTCAGGCTCAATGACAGGTTCAACCGGAGCTTCTTCAACAAAATAATCCAGTTCATCTTGCGAAATAAGAACTTCAGGCTCTATAACGTTTTCTTCTGCATTTTCAACAGGCAAAGTACTTTCTTCTTGCGCAGACAGAGTTTCTTTTGCCGTATCAACAGCTTGAAGGTCAACTTGTTGGGCTGAATTTACTTCTTCATCAAAATCAATATCTTTTTTGGGTTCCAAAATATCAGATAAGCTGATTTCTTCATGGAGCCTTTTTTGCCTTGGTTCTTTTTGTTTAATTTCAAAATTATTCGGCCTTAATTCAAAAGGTGTCATATCCTCAAGCTGCAAGTTTAAAGATATGAAGAGTTTATCTTTGTCTTCGTTTTTATCTTTCGGTTTAAACGGGGTTTCCAATTTAAGCGTAAAGATAAAATCTTTTGTATCTTCGCCGAAAAGCATATAAGCGCCTTTGCTTAAAGACTGAATTTGGAAGTTTGCGTGGGTAAAATCTCTTTTTGGATTCATTGCGGGGAGCAAAATATAATTTTGCGCAAATTCCATAATATAAGATGCTTTTTTATAGCCGTATGAAAAACTGGGTATAAATGATATATTTTTCTTTTTAAAATACAAGCTGTTTAAAATATCATTATTTATATTGTTATCGTTTAATCTTGCAAGAATAAATATATTTTTTTCAATGCGGTTTGAAACGTATTCAACAAATTCTTTCTGCCATTCTATTTTAAGGTTTGATAAATCCAGAATTGTAATTTTGTTCTTTTCGATTGATTTAAAAAGGGCTTCGTATTCCTTTTTATTTTTAGCAAAAATATTTATTCTGTCGTATTTTTTAAGCCAGCTTATTAAAACCGAAAGTTCAACCGAAGGTGTTTGTTTTGCCTGATTTTGAATGACTTTTATAAACCTTTGGAAAGGAATGTAATATTCTTCATCAGAATCCAAAAACTTTTTAACTTCTTCAAAAACATCTCCCAATACGGCCTGCGTTTCAAGCTTAGCCCTCATAAGGCATTTTTGCTGAATATAATCTATGGTATCGTGCGCTAACGGCAATTTAAAAGATTTGGCCGCCGTAAAATTATGTGCACCTTCAATTTTGCACGCACCTGAAAAATCAAAAATTAAAATATTTTTATATTTTGCAAGCTTTGGCGATAAGGTTTCAAAAATTTGATTTGTTTGTTCAAATTTATCGGCAAAAATAATACAATTGTTGTCGAAGAAATTTGTATTAAGGTGCATTTCTTCATCTGTTTTAAAGCTTTTGCCAATGACAATTGTCTTTTTATCAAGATTTATGCACTTTTCAATTTCAGATTGTTTAATTTTTGCAACTTCGCATTCTCTTGACGGAGTGTAATTATCGTATGGTTTAATTTCATTGCCGTTAACGATTCTGTATATAAGCTTAATTTTGGCAACATTTGCTTCTTGATCAAATTTGTCATCATAAACTTCAACCACTTGTGCCAAGAAATTTTCATCCACATCTCTTACAAGCAAAAAATCGCTGAGGCTGAAAACTTCCGTTTTCGGGTTAAATAGTAATCTGATAGTATCGTTAACTGTTTGTATTACGCGCATTTATAAAAGAATATTCCAACTTTAAAATCTATATATAGTTATTCCTAAATTATTATACTATACACAAAAGTAATGTAAAATATGTAATTTGTTGTATATTTAAGACCTAAAAATTCTCTTAACCCTTGACAGTTTGCCTTGTCTTTCATAATATATCATGTAACAGAACAAAATGCCGATGTAGCTCAATGGCAGAGCAACGGTTTTGTAAACCGTAGGTTGCGGGTTCGAGTCCCATCATCGGCTTTTATTTCTTGAAATTACGGTACATTGATATGAGTGTTATAAACCATGCCCAAGTGGGGGTGTGAAAGCGCGGAAATACCGGACGCTAATTAATGTTTTGCCCATGTGGCGCAGTGGTAGCGCACTCCCTTGGTAAGGGAGAGGCCACGAGTTCGAGTCTCGTCATGGGCAAATT
>CALUWE010000007.1 GCA_944324425.1 Candidatus Gastranaerophilales bacterium | reverse complement strand
GAAAAAGGCTTTGTTGTTAAACATGTTGATATTTACCAAATAAAAATTGTTTCAAAAAACAAAACTTTTATTGTAAACACTTCAAGAATTGGCAATTTTTGCGAAGAATTGCCAGAAGAAATGAATGTAGAAATAAAACAAAAATTCTTTTTCATAGCAAAAGTTAGTGAATAAAATATATTATACATATCTAAAATATTAAAACAGCTTTAATTATAACGGTTTATGTTATAATTGCATAGAATAGTGGGTTTCCAATGAAAAAAATTATACAATATTATTTCTTTATGTTTTAACAATTTGTCCCTCTTTTGCCTTTGGTGCTAAAGATACAATGAATAAGGTTATGGATAGTTGGGTTGGCACAAATATTAATACTGCAATAGATTATTTAGGATATCCGACAAGCGAAAAGGTTATTGCAAACAGGCATTTATTCTATTGGGAAAAAAGTTCTGTCAGTATTACCGGTAATGCAAGCGGTTTATATGGTGGGGAGTACTATTGTACAAGAATTTTTGAAATAGATAAAAATAAGAGAATTAAAAGTTGGGAATGGAAGGGAAACAGCTGCCCTATTACATATATGACAAGTAAAAAATGGGTAAACCCGAATAAAGACCCATGGAAAAAAGAAAAAGAATTAAAAAAACAAGAAAAAATCTTAAAGAAAGCAAGAAAAGAAGCAGAGAAAGGTAAGTTATAAATTTTAACTCCTCTTTTCTTTGTGGCATTTACAGTTTGGGTTTTTGCATTTGTTGTTTTTATCTAAATTAAGAATTTTTGGGGTTATGTACTCTGCATCAAAATCATGGATTTTTGCTAAAGCTTCAACCCTTTTAAAATAAACCATTTCTTTTTTGGGGTTTTCAAGAATTAAAACAACTTTGCCTTTTTTGCCTGTCATTTTTTGGTAGTGCAAGGCTTGCCCGATACTTTCTGCCCATTTATTTGCAAAATCGAATTCGACGGCATTATTTTTTGTAAGGCAATCAACCCTTGTAAAATCTTTGTTTTTATATTCCATAATTCCATCGTTGTTGTTGCACCATGCTTGTTGGTAGCTTACTTCATTGTGCTTGTGGTGCACGTGCTTCCATCCCAAATTACAAGTTTTGTATTCAAAAGGTGATGCAATTACCACTAATTGAATTACGCCAAAAACAAACAAAAATAACGATATTATTCCTATAAAACTTTTCATGCAAAAGATTTTCCCTGCACTTAAGAATAGCATAAAGTGTTGTTTGCAACAACATAACAATTTTAAAATATTGTCGTACTTGTCGTGTATTTGTGTTGAAAAATTTTGCAAAATAAAATGTAGACGAGGTGTTATGAACGGCAAGAAACAAAACAAAACGAATGGCACTTTTGGAATAAAATTAAAAGAATTAAGAAAGGCAAAGGGTTTAACTCAGCAGGCTTTAGCGGAAAAAGCCAATATTGATGATAAACATTTATGCAGAATTGAAAACGGCAAATATTTTCCAACATATGCAACATTAAATAAATTGTTAAAAGCGCTGGGCACAACCCTTGAAGAAACAGGGCTTGAATTGGAAAATGTAAAAATAAACGAAAACCCAATAATGGCAAAGGCATTGCAGATTTTAAATTCTGCAAAAGATGATGAAGAATTAAAATGTTATCTTGAAGCACTAAAAACAACCCAAAGAGCCTTGGAAATTAATAAGGCATAAATTTAAATTAATTTTAATTTGCTGCTTGGGCATTTTTGCTTTCTTTGTCGTTTTTCCAGTCAAGTTGAATTTTTTTATTAAAGTAATCTGCGGCTTTTTTATCATCTTGTATGGTATAAGCTGAATCTATATGTCTACTAACGCCATTTATGCTGCCCCAGCCAAATTCCATAAACCTAACATCGTGGACGTTTTTTCCCGTTACATAAAAATCAACTTCCTTGCCTTTTTTAACAGCCTTTGTGCACAAGCCACCAGTGACAGGGCTATTTTCATAAAGTTCTGTTGCTCTCATCACGCTGAGTTTTTCTTTTTCTTGAAAACCTGATGTAGATTTTTCCAAATTTTCAAGCTGCTTTTTTGTGCCAATAACTGCATATACTTTGCCAAAACTTACATTGTTTATACTATTTATTCTCATAATTTCCTCAAAAATTTATATATAATTTTAATGCCTGTAAAATAAATTTTTTGCAAAGGCTTATTATGTAATCTTATACGCTTTTCTGCGGTATAAAATGGCGCCTATGATGCTGATTGAAATAACGGGGAGCCATGCTGCCAAAAACGGCGTGATTTTGCCTGCTTCGCCTAAATTTATTGAAAAGGCACGAACAAGATAATAAACAAAAATTATCATAACAGAAAATAAAAAGCCCCTGTTATAGCGAACTCTTGGCGGGGTTATAGCTAAAGGAATGCCAACAAGCGCAAGCGCAAAGGTTGTAGCAGGAAGTGCCAATTTGTCATAAAGTTGAACTTTATATTGAATTTTTAATTTTTCGATAAAATCGGGGTTTTTAGAGTTTTCTTTAATATATTTCATTAATTTAAAGAAATTAAACTGGCTTGCTTCTTCTTTAACAAAATCGCCCATATCATCAAGCCCAAAATTAATAACGGAATTTTCAAATAATGTTGTGTTAAAAATTTTGCCTGTGGTTGATAATGTGTAAATAACGCCGCCGTCAAAAACCCAGCCTTCTTCACTTGTTTTACCGAATTTTGCCTGAATTAATTGAATTGTGTCTTTTTTGGATAAATCTAAAACTGTTATATTGTTTAAAATTTTATCTTCGCAGCTTTGAACATAAAAAAGCCTTTTAAGATCACCATCTGAATTTGTTTCATTTAAGGTGAAATTTTTTCTTCCTTCAGGAACGTGTTTTTGCTGCAGCGAATAAATTGCCAAATGCCTTGATTGCACGCTCATTGCAGGCACAACAAATTCATTTATCATAAAGCTTATAATTGTCATTACAATTGCAAAAACAAAAACAGGCTTTGCAATTCTGCTTATTCCTATGCCGCAAGCTCTTAAAACGGTTATTTCAGAATTTAAGCTTAATTTGTTTATTGTCATAACGGTTGCAAAAAGGGTTGAGATTGGAATTGTCATAACAAAAACTTGGGGCAGGTTTAAAATAATCATCATTATTGCAATGTTAAAGGGAATTCCATATAGGGTTATTTGTTTAATTAACTGGGTGAAAGTTTCGGATGCAAAAATGATTGAGGTGAAAATTATAACCCCCAAAACAAAAACTTCAAAAAGCTGTTTTACAATGTATTCATCTAAAAGGGAAACTGAAAGTAACCCTTTTTGTTTAAATAACCTTTTATATGCTCTAAATTTTCTATGTATCAAAGTATATTTTTCCCGTTTTCATCATACATTTTTTGCCTTTTTTCGGCAATTTCTTGAACTTGATTTTTAAAATCTTTTTCATCCATATTCTTTAATTCTTCAAATTTTTGAAGAAATTTTTCATAAGCAATTAAAATATTTTCTTTGTTAAATTGAAGCATATCAAAAGCCAAATCAGGGTTTGTAACAGCAAGCCTTGTCATATCACGGAAACCGGATGATGCTATAATTCTGTCTTCATTTTCTGTTGAATCAAAAAGCGCAAAAGCAATCAACATTGGAAGATGTGAAATTTTAGATGTTATTTCATCTTGTTTTTTTCTTGTCATTAAAATTGGCTTTGCCTTCATATCTGAAATTAATTCTTCCAAAATAGGGTTATTTTTTTCTATAATCCATTTTGCATTATAAAAAAGTTCTTTAAAAGAATTTTCAAAGCCTGTAAATTCTGTTCCTGCCATTGGGTGAGATGAAATAAAATTAAAATTAAGGTCATTTGGCAAAAAGTTTTTAATGGAGCAAACATCAGCTACAATCGTTTCTTTTTTTAAAATGTTGTTCAGTTCATACAATTTTTCATTTGTTTCATTCATTTTAGAGCAAACAAAAACAACATCACATTCAGCTAAAAGGTTTATATCACAAGAAACTTTATCTGCAAAGCTTTCCGCTTTTTTAAAAGATGATTTTGAAACAGCATATAAAAAATATTTATTTGTCGAATGAAGCGCCTTTAAAATTGAGCCGCCAATTAAACCTAAACCTAATACTCCGACTTTTAGTTTTTCATTTGCCATGGTTTATATTATAATTTAAACAAAAGAAATAAATAAAGTTTTTGAGGAAGAAAATTTATGGAAATTAAAAAAGGTAAAGCGTTTAAATTTGGCGATGGCATTTCAACAGACCACATTGCCCCCGGCAGATTATTCCACTTAAGAAGCAACTTGGAAGAATTTTCAAAACATGTTTTAGAAGACGCAGACCCAAATTTTGCATCATCTATGAAAAAAGGCGATTTTGTTGTTGCAGGAAGCAACTTTGGGCTTGGTTCATCTAGAGAGCATGCCCCGCAAATTATTAAAATTGCAGGCGTTGGCGCTGTTATTGCAAAAAGCTTTGCAAGAATTTTTTACAGAAACGCAATTAATATAGGCCTTCTTTTAATTGAATGCGACACAGATAAAATTGACGCAGGCGATGAACTTGAGCTTGATGTTCAAAAAGGCGTTTTAAAAGATGTAACTAAAAATATTGAAATTGAAATTATGCCCCTTCCCGATGTTATGATTAAACTTTTAAATGACGGCGGTTTAATTGAACATATTAAGAAAAACGGCGATTTTAGTTTTGTTTAAGGAGACGAAATGCACAATATAACTTTAATAAACGGCGATGGCATTGGCCCAGAGATTTCAGATGCCGTTGTTAAAATTTTAGATGCGGCGGGAGTTCAAATTAATTGGGAAATTCAAACCGCAGGGGAAGATGTTATTGAAAAAGAAGGCGACCCTTTGCCAAACAGAGTAATTGAAAGTATCAAAAAAAATAAAGTTGCCCTGAAAGCCCCTGTTACAACACCAATAGGAAAAGGCTTCAGGTCTGTTAATGTTCGTTTAAGAAAAGAACTTGACCTATATGCAAATATTCGCCCTTGTAAAAACATTGAAGGAATTAAAACCCCTTTTAATAATGTTGATCTTGTTGTTGTAAGAGAAAATACGGAAGATGTTTATGCAGGTGTTGAAGAAAAAATTGATGATAATGAAATGCACTCAATTAAAATCATCACAAGAAAAGCTTCAACAAGAATTGTGGAATACGCTTTTGAATATGCTAAAAAATACAAAAGAAAAACTGTTTGGGCGGTTTCTAAAGCAAACATTTGCAAATTAACGGACGGGCTTTTTTTAGAATGCGCAAGAGAAGTTGCAAAAAAATATCCTGAAATTGAATATAAAGAAATTTTAGTTGATGCTCTTTGTATGCAGCTTGTTCAAAATCCTTCAAAGTTTGATGTTCTTGTTATGCCTAATTTATATGGCGACATTGTTTCAGATTTAACGGCAGGGCTTATTGGCGGCCTTGGCGTTGCTCAAGGTGCAAATATAGGCCTTAATTGTGCCGTTTTTGAACCTGTCCATGGGTCTGCGCCTGATATTAAAGGCAAAAACCTTGCAAACCCATCCGCTCTTTTAATGTGCGCAATTCAAATGCTAAAACACATAAATGAATTTGAAAAAGCAGAAAACATTGAAAAAGCTTTATTTAAAACAATAAAAGAAGGCAGGGTTTTAACCAAAGATTTAGGCGGATGTGCCACAACAACAGAATTTAGAGATGAAATTATTAAAAATTTAAAATAAGGAGGAAACTATGTATCAAGTTTACACCGAAAAAAACCATTCAGAATTATCAAGAACTTTAATTATTGAAACAGATGATTATGAAATTGCCTTAGAAAAAGCAAAAAAAGCCATTGAAGGAAAAGTTGGCTATAACTACATTGTTGAAAAAACAGACGGCAGTTTTAACAGCTACGGCGATTTAATCGCAACCGTTGTTGCAGAAGGATGAATTTTATCAACTGATAAAAAATGCTCATCATATTGATGAGCATTTTTTGTTTTCATTTAAACAAAATGTTTTATTGAAGAGCTTTTACTCTTGCATCATAAAGCTTATTTATGTTTGCTTTTTTGTTATTTAAGCTGTCAAGTTGTTTTTGATAAGCTTTTAATCTTATTGTTCTTTCCGTTTCGGTTATTGTTTTATCATTTTTTGTTGATTTTATTTGTGCTTCTTTTGCTTTAATTTCAGTTTCAACAGGGCTTAATTTTTCTTTTCTTTCTTTGTTTATGGTAGCAATTTTTGCCTTATTTTCAGCGGCTTTTTGTTTTTGTGCTTCTTGTTTTTGAGCCTGAACATCTTTTTGAACCGCGCTTTTAACATTGTTTAAATCGCTTTTAACTGCGTTTTTAAATGAATCGCCAAAAGATGCGGCAAAAGAAGCGCCAACGCCCAAAGAAAGTGCGAGCATTAATACTAAGTATTTCTTCATAACAACTCTCCATATCTCTAACACAATGTTATTTTATCATAAAATTAAAACCGATTAAATAAAAAAGCGGCTCAACTTTGAACCGCTTTTTAATATTTATCAAACAGAAAGTTTACATTGAATAAACGTTGATTGGGCTTTCTTGTTCTTTCTTGATAATTTCTTTGTAGTTAACTGCACCAACAAGTTCTCTTACGGTTTGTGCCATTGCAATTTGAGTTTTTAATTTGTTAACGGCTGAACCGACACCAACTGCGCTGGCACCTGCAGCAAAAGCTAAAGGAGCTGTTTGAGGAGTGATGCCTGATGCTGTCATAACAGGAACATTAACACTTTTAGCAATTTCCATTGTGTTTGAAATTGTCATATGTGCAATTGATAATAAATCACTTGAAGTTGAATCTTTTCTTGCCATCATCGGTTTTACACCTTCGGTTTGAATTAAATCTACGCCTAAAAGTTCAAGCTTTTTAGCAAGTTTAATTTGTTCTTCAATCGAAATGCAGCCGGGAACCGTAACGCAAGTAAAAATGTTGTCATTTTCACATAATGTCATGGTTTCAAGTGCAATTTCATAAATTTCATCTGCACCAAAGTCAACGCCGTCTGCATATAATGCGTCGAAATTACCAACTTCGATTGCATCTGCACCCCATTTTACGGCTTTTTTAAGGCTGAATGGTTGTGTTGATGAAACAAAAACAGGGAGTTTTGTGTTTTCTTTAGCGGTTTTAATAACTTGTTCATCTGCAGCAACGTCAACTGCTGAAGCAAGACCGATTTGTGCCGCACGGCAAACACTTGCAACTGAAGTCAAATCAAAATTATTGATACCTGAAATAATTTTAACTGCTCTTTTTTCTTTTAAATGTCTTTTAAAAACTTCTAAACTTCTCATTTTTCTTCCTTTCCTAAGAGTTAAGTGAATTATATCACATCTAACCTATGGGGGCAATGAAATCCGTATTAATCAATGTTTAAATTCTACCTATATATGACTAATGGAGTTTTCACACACAATGAATAAAACAAAACAAGGTTTAATATTGCCTATTTTCTTATTAATTGTAACGTTTTTTTCATATTTCATGCCAGAAGCAATGGCAAGAAGCCAAGATAACACATACAGCCTTGTCTATGAGCAAGTAACACCTTCAATTGTAGCTATCGAAGCAAACTTGGAACAGGGTGTTTCATCCGGTACAGGGTGTATAATTTCACCGGACGGAGTTATTTTAACAAGCCTTCATGTGGTAAATAAGGCCAAAAACATTGAAATAACGACTTCTTCCGGCAAAACATACAAAGGAAAAGTCGTTGCACTTTTAAGGGATAAAAACGACCTTGCTCTTGTTAAAATTGAACCAAAAGAACCCTTGCAAACAGTAAAATTCGGCGATTCCGAAAATGTGAGAGTAGGGGAAGAAGTTTTAGCAATAGGGAACCCCTTTGGTTTTAGAGGAACTTTAACCATAGGGATAATTTCAAGAATTGATTATCAAAGGAAAAAAATTCAAACAGATGCTGCCATAAACCCAGGCTGCTCAGGCGGCCCTTTAATTAATTTAAACGGCGAAGTTATAGGAATTAACCAGTCTATTTATAATCCCGATAACAACCGTTCAAACATAGGCATAGGCTTTGCGGTTCCCGTTAATTATGCAAAGGATTTTATTGCAATGGTAAAAAACAAGAATGTTGTTTCTAGATAATTTCGGCACCTTTTATGCAATTTATAATATCTTGAAAAGTTTTATACGGAAGATAACTTACATTTTCATTTTTGCAAAAAACTTCCAAACTTTTTTTGGCAAACAACAAATCAGCTTTTTTTGCAATGCACCTATCCGACAAACCATCTCCTATATAAATAAAATTTTTGGAATATTTTTCTGCCGCTTTGCATTTGCAGCAGCCTGAACCTATTGAGCAATTCAAATTGTGATTGGGGGAAGTTAACTTAAACCTTAAAAAACCGTTTTCAATATAAGTTTCAAGATGATTTGAATAAACTTTTATATCCGATAAATTGTGATTTTTAAAAACTTTTTCTATAAAACAATCAAAACCATCCGATAAAACAATTAATTCTTTATTTTCTTTTTTTACCAATCGGTAAAATTCGACAAAGTAAGGGTCAATTTCAATTTCATCAAGAAATTTTTCTAGCCCTTCAGGGGTCAAAGTTTTAACTTTTTGAAGCTGAATATTAAAACATTCTTTTGTAGACAATTTACCTTCGCACCACAATTTTTCCGCAGTATCAACCTCGCCTTCCGCAAAATTGTGGATAAATTTATGAACAACATCATATTTTGAAATTGTGCCGTCAAAATCTGAAAAAATATATTTTATATTTTTAAAAATTTCATTCATTATTCATACCTGAGAGCGTCAATAGGGTTCAACAAAGAAGCCTTGTATGCAGGGTAAAAGCCGAATAAAACACCCACAATTGCAGAAAAGCTTAATGATAAAATTATTGAAAACGCCGTTATTTCAGCCGTTAGGTCAGAAAATTTGGTAACCATAAATGATGTTATAATACCTGCAACAACTCCTATAAGCCCGCCTATTATTGCAAGCAAAAGAGCTTCAATTAAAAATTGTTTTCTAATGTCGCTGCTTCTTGCGCCTATTGCCATTCTGATGCCGATTTCACGGGTTCTTTCAGTTACTGAAACAAGCATAATGTTCATTATGCCTATACCCCCTACAAGCAAGGAAACAGAAGCAATTGAGCCCAAAAGAATTGAAAATGTTTTAACGGTTGATTTTAATCTTTCCTGAAATTCGGCTGAATTTCTTATTTCAAAATCTTTTTCTTGGTTTAGCCCGATATTGTGCCTTTTAATTAAAATTTCATTTATGTCCGCTTCCGTGTATTCCATAAGTTCAGGGGTTTTAGATTTAACAACAATCATATTAACAGTCCCTGGGAAATAAACCCCGAAAACCTTCTTTTGGGCTGTTGTTATCGGAATAAAAATTAAGTCGTCGTTATCAAAAGGGCCACTTGAACCTTTTGTTTTTAAAACGGAAATTACTCTAAATGGCACTCCCCCTATTCTTATGGTTTTACCCACAGGGTTAACATCGCCGAATAATTCGCTTGATACGGTTGAACCTATAATTGCAACTTTAGTTGAATTTTTAACATCTTCTGCTGTAAAATTTCTGCCGATTAAAATTTCATAAGCTTTTATGCCCAAATATTTCCCTGTTGTACCATAAACCGTTGTTGACCAGTTTTGATTACCATATATAACCTGCATATTTTGATTTGAAACAGGGGCAACAGCCTCAACACCTCTTGCCAACCTGTTTATAGTCATTGCATCTTTAAGGGTTAATGTCGGCCTTGAGCCTGCACCTTGTCTTACACCCCCTTGGTTAGCGGATGCTGACCTTACGGTTAAAAGGTTTGAGCCCATGGATTCCATATCTTTTGTAACTTTTGTGCTGGCGCCTGTTCCTATTGCAAGCATTACAATAACGGCTGCAACACCGATAATTATGCCTAAACTTGTAAGGCAAGAACGCATTTTATTTGTTTTTAATGATAAAACAGCAATTTTAAAGGTGGATTTAAAATCTATCATAAATTCACCTCGGTTCTTTTTTTATTTATTTCATCCGAAATAATTTTTCCGTCTCTAAATCTTACAATTCTTTTGCAATATGCGGCAATATCATCTTCATGGGTTACAATTACGATTGTTTTTTTGTATTTTTCGTTTAATTCAACAAAAAAATTCATAACGTCAATACTTGTTTTTGTGTCTAAGTTACCTGTAGGTTCATCCGCCAAAATAACCGGCGCATCATTTACAATTGCTCTTGCAATTGCAACCCTTTGCTGCTGCCCCCCTGACATTTGGTTTGGCATATGTTCCATTCTTTTTTCCAAACCTACAATTTTTAGGGCATCAACCGCTCTTTGTCTTCTTTCCTCTTTATTTATACCTTTATATATCATAGGGAGTTCGACGTTTTCAACGGCGGTTGTTTTTGAAATTAAATTAAAACCTTGAAAAACAAACCCTAATTTTAGGTTTCTTATTTGGGCAAGTTCATCATGGTCCATTGTTTCAACATTAACACCGTCTAAATAATATTCTCCCGATGTCGGTTTATCAAGACAGCCGATTTGGTTCATAAATGTTGATTTGCCTGAACCTGATGGCCCCATAATGGCAACCATTTCACCATATTCAATTGACAAAGAAACACAATCAAGTGCGTTAAATTCGCTGTCGCCTGTTTTATATGTTTTTATTAAATTTTTAACTTGAATTACTGCCATTTTATAAAAACCTTGGCGGTCTCATGCCGTTGCCTGCTGAGGTTTCAACCCCTTTTCTGCCTATTATTACCAAATCTTTTTCTTTTAATTTGTCTGTTATAATTTCCGTTTTAACATCATCCGATATGCCGGTTTCAATTGTAATTCTTTCAGGCTTGTTGTTTTTGCCCAAAATCCAAATTCCTTGAGTGTCATATTTAACATCTCTTCCGACAGGTGTAAATTTTAAAGCTGAATTTAGAACGGTTAAGATATTTTCTTTTTTATTAACAACAATGGAAACATTTGCTGTCATACCAGGTTTTAATTTCAGGTCTTTGTTTTCAACCGAAATTACAACAGTATATGTTACAACGTTGGATGTTGTTGTTGAAGATAATCTTACCTGATTAACATACCCTTTAAAAGTTTCATTTGGGTAACCATCAAGCGTATAGTCCGCTTCTTGCCCTACTGAAACATTTCCGATATCGGCTTCAGACACATTTGTTTCAATTTGCATTTTTGTTAAGTCTTCGGCTACGGAAAATAATTCAGGAGTTTGGAAGCTTGATGCCACTGTTTCACCCACTTCAACATCTTTTGAAATAATGACCCCGTCCACGGGTGAAATTATTTTGGTATACCCTAAATTTGATTCTGCCGTTCTAAGGGATGCTTCGTTTTCTCTTATTTGCGCTTTTTGGGCTTGAATGCTTGCAACATCAGCCAAATAAACCGCCTTTAATTGGTCAACTTCCGCTTTTGAAACATAACCTTTTTTTAGAAGATTTGAGTATCTTTCATACATTAATTTATCGTAATTTGTTGTGGCTTCAAGCTTTCTTAATTGTGCTTTGGCATTTTGTATATTTGCCCTTTGCTGGTCAACACTTGCCTGAAACAAAGATGTATCAATTTCGGCTAATAATTGCCCCTTTTTAACAGGCGAGTTGAAATCTACATAGACTGCCGTTATTTTACCTGAAACCTGAGCACCGACAGTTGCCGTTTGAACAGGGTTTATAGTGCCTGAAGCTTCTATTACTTTTGTTATTGTGGCTCTTCTTATGGGGGCAGTTGTATATTCATCAGTCTTAATAAATATTTTCTTGCCTATTAAAACCAAAAGTATAACTATGAGTATCGAAATTATTGCTATTATTATTTTTTGCTTCATTTTACCCCCATAACAAAATCAAGGTTTGCGCGAGCAATTGAATATTTATAGACCGTATCAACATATTCTTGCTGTGCATTTAGGTATTTACTTCTTGCATCTTGAAGTTCAATATAGTTGCCGATACCTTCTAAGTATCTGCCATCCGCAAGTTCAAAGTTCTCTTTTGCCAATTTAACCCTATTTAAAATTAAAGGAATTTGATTTTCTAAAATTTTTGCTTGGCACATTCCGAGTTGAACATCATAATAAATATTTTGATAAATCAATTTTACATCTTCATTAGCGGAATCAAACTGTGCTTTAGCTGCGTCAATATCATATTTAACAGCCACAGGTCTTATGGTCGGAATAGATAGATCGGCGCCATATGAAACGGAATTATAATTTGAACCGTCATTTCTTCTGTAATTATATGCAGCATTTGCGGATAATTCAGGGTACCACTGCCTTTTTGAATATTTAACCGATTCTTTCATGGCATTTTTAATTGCAATGTATGATTTTAAATCAGGTCTGTTTTTGTTCGCATAATCAAGCGCATCTTCAAAAGATGTGGTAAAAGGTGTTAATTTGTGGTCTTTTACAATTTCATTTTCTTTAATTATGCCTGTCAGAGTTATTTCTTTCATTTCATCTTCTTGGAGTTTTTCATGGTCATGGTCTGTATTGTGGCCATGGATTAAAGTAACAGGGGTAACATCTGAATGAGCATTAAACTTTTCAATGGGTGCTATTGAATAATCGGGGTTATTTGTTATATAAAGCGATTTATTCAAAGAAACCATTGCATCACAATAAACATCTTGCGCCTGCAATAATAAATTTTTGGCATCGGATAAATTAACTTCAGCATTTACAAAGTCAATTCTCGATCTTATTCCTTCGTCATAATATGATTTTATTTGGTCGTAATATCTTTCATTAATTTCAACATTTTGAACTTGAATATCTCTGTTTGCTTTTGCGGCCAAGACTGAAAAATAAGCCTCTTTAACCGCATAAATTGTTTCTAAAAGAGTATAATCATATTCATATTCAGCTGATAACAAATTAAATTTTTGAAGGTTTATACTCGAATTCGTTTTCCCGAAATCGTAAATCATTTGGGAAATCATCGCATCTGCGCCAAAATATCTGTCTGAAAATGATTTGTGGCCTTCTTTTGAATTAGAACCGTTAAAGCCTAGCCCAGCCCCAATTGCGGGAGTCCATGCCGATTTTGCACCGCCAACATTAGCTTCAGCGAGTCTTATTTTTGCTTTTGCTTTATTTACATAGGGCGAATTTCTAAGTGCAATATCAATACATTGCTCCAAATTCAGAACATCCCCTTTTTGTATATCCTGTATGGCAAAAGCAGGATATGAAGCAACAAAAAATATAATGAGTACGGAAAAAATATGCTTAAACATACCAATTATTTTAACACCAATGGATTAAGTAAGAAATTTGACGACAAAAAATACTTTACTTGGTGCATCAAAATAGCATTACTTATAATTTTATGTCTTACCATAAATATTTTTAGTGCATACCATATTTAATGTTAATATTTGTAAATAATATTAAAGTTTATCAAATATATGCCGTATTAAATAGGTGGCACAATATCGCTTAGTGTTTCCCCGTAGTTTTGGATAGTTTAATTAGGAATTATTTAAAGAACAGGAGTTAAGTTATGAATTCCGGATCTGAATTTATATGCTGCAAAAATTTACACAGCTTATTGAGAATATTTTCTGCTCTGATTTTATGCAGCACATTGGCCCTTAATATCAAGTGTGCACACGCAGAAGACTTCACAACAATGCAGACAGTCGGAGAAGGCACAGTAATTGAAATTTCAGGTAATTCTTATACCGTAACAAACGAAGATGAAGGAGTAGGACTTGTTAATGAAGGAGAAATAACAAAAATTGCTTCTAGCAGCTTTTTTGGCGAGCAAATCGGTGGCGGTCTCGTAAACTTAAATGTAGTGGGAAAAATTGAAAATGTCGATTTTAATGACGGCTATTTTGGCTTTTTGAACCAAAAATATAATGACAATATTTACGGTTCAACATTTACAGTCAATGAAATCGGCATAGCAAATACCGGACTTATAAGTGAAATTTCAAATTCTGCATTTACAGGAAACTATACCGGCATTTTAAACGGTATGGAAGAAGGGTATTCTGCAGGACCTATTGAAAATGCAGAAATAGCAAGCATTTGGACAATAAAAGATTCAAATTTTAAAGATAACATTGCAGGCATAGTAAATTCAGGGCTTATTAAAAAGGTTGATAACAGCGTATTTGACGGCAATGAAGCAGGTATAGCAAATATCACAAATAATGACTATGCCGCAAATATTGATACTATTTCTAATTCAAAATTCCAAAACGGCGTTGTGGGAATTATGAATGAAGGCAATATAACAAAAATTGATAATTCCGAATTTACAAACAACAGAGAAGAAAATTCAAAAAGGCCGGAAGCTGTGTCAAATTTTGCAATTGGCAACATGAATTCCGGCATGGGTATTTATAACGGATATTTAATCGGCGAAATTTCAAATTCCAAATTTGACGGAAACCAAGCCGGTATTGCTAATGAAGGGTATATAACAAACATTAAAAACTCTTCTTTTGTTAATAATAAAGGCGATGAAGATGACAGCATCGGAGGAGCAGGCATTGCAAATGTCGGCATGATTAACTTAATTCAAAATTCAAATTTTGTCGGCAATGATATAGGCATTATGAATATACAAACCGAATCAAGATCTTTAATGCTTTATGATGCAAACCCTGCAATTGCAGGTGAAGCAAGTATTAACGCCATTCAAAACAGCAATTTTAAAGACAACAAAATTGGGATAGTAAATATTGGCGGAAACATTGACGTAATACAAAATACCTCATTTAAAAACAATATGGGCGGCCTTGTTAATATGGGCTATAACGGACTTATCCAAAATTCCGAATTTATCGGCAACAATTCTGTCGGCGCAATTATGAACGCAGGTTTGATTGAAAATATAGAAACATCTTTGTTTGATTCTAACAAAAACCAGGAAGGCAGAGGCGGCGCCATCATGAATATGGGCATTGTGCCAAGAATTACAAATTCTGTTTTTAAAAATAATATAGCGGAAAATTTAAAATTGCCAAAGCTAAGAGGTTTACAAAACAACGAAATGGATGCATACGGCGGAGCAATCTATAACGGTTTTGAAAACAGACAGGAACCTTCCAAATTAAAAGCGGCGCCAATGGTTACATCGGGTGCAGCTCCTTCATCTTCTTCCGGAAACCTTGTACCTTCCATGGTAATTGTAAATACAAGCTTTTTAAATAACGGCGCAATATCGGCCGCAGGCGATGCAAAAGGCGGCGCCATTTATTCAACTTCGAATATAAAAATTGAAGCGAACAACGGCGGCAGCTCGTTAATATCCGGAAACTATACAATTTCGGGCGGCCAAAGAGATGACAATGCAATCTATATGGCATCAAACACCACTGTTGACTATGATTATCAATATGATGAAGAAAACGACGTTTATTATGATGTTGAATATTACGAAAACAAAACCTCAAACTTAATATTAGATGCAAACACAAACGGAGTTATCCAAATAGACGATAAAATTTCAGGCGAAAAAGGCGGCGGAATTTGGATTGACAGCACAAATGAAGATACATACGAAACAACAACAGAAGTTATAAAAGATAATGATGAAAACTATAAAGTGGTTTTCCAAGGGGATACAACAGGCAGAATTATTTTAAACAACAATGTTGAAAATGAAGCAGATACCCACTTAGACACAACAACATTAACATTGGGTAAAAGAGATGATGTGCTCCAAGGAAACCATATGACTTTCCATTCAGGCACATTCGATATGATAAACGGCAATATCGGCAATACCGATTTCAAAACTTTCAAATTATTGGGAGATACAAATGCAACAGCAGATGTTGACCTCTATAACGTAAAAATGGACAGAATAACAACAGAAAGTTATGATTATATTTCAAAAAATGCAAATTTGAATGTAAATATGCTTAATCTTTTAAATGATGCAAAAGAAGATAAAACGGTTATCTTATATGCTGACAAAGAATTTGCAAACAACGTTAAATATACAGGCAAAAACCCTGTTGCATATTCTCCGATTTGGAAATATGACGTTTCATACGACGTCCATGATGATGATTTAGGCTATTTTACATTCCTAAGAGGTGCATCAGGCGATTACAACAGCTACAACCCGAGCGTTCTGCCTGCGCCGGTTGCAACACAAGCCGGTGCATACACAACACAAATGCAAGCATTTGAATATGCATTCAAGCATTCGGATGCATTTATGGCTCTTCCGTCGCCAATGAGAATGGCTATTATAAACGGCGACAGATATGCATCTGCCGGTGTAACCGATGTAACAGACAATGGTATATTCTCGCCATTGGTAACAGGGCTTGATATATCAGGTTTTTGGATAAAACCGTATACAACATTTGAAAATGTTCCCTTGAAAAACGGGCCTAAAGTGTCTAATATCAGCTACGGCACATTGGTTGGTTATGATTCAAATTTAAAACACTTAAGAAACGGCTGGCATAGGGTGTTAACAGGTTATTTGGGATATAACGGCGCAAGCCAAAGATATTCAGGAATTGACACATACCAAAACGGCGGTTTGTTGGGCGGTACAATGACCTTCTATAAAAACAATTTCTTTAACGCAACAACACTTTCTGTCGGTTCAAGTGTCGGTATTTCAGATACAATGTATGGCAGCGAAGATTACACAATGCTTATGTCGGGTATCGGTAACAAATTTGGTTATGACTTTGAATTCAAAGACGGCAAATTTATTTTACAACCATCATTATTCTTGTCATACAGCTTTATTAACACATTTGATTATACAAACGCTGCAGGTTTAAAAATTAAATCTGACCCATTGCATGCAATTCAGGTTGCACCCGGGGTTAAATTCATTATGAATACGGAAAATGGCTGGCAGCCGTATTTAAGAGTTGATATGGTATGGAATATACTTAATGACACCAAAGTTAAAGCAGGGGATGTATTCCTTCCCGAAATGAGTATCAAACCCTATGTACAATATGGCTTAGGTGTTCAAAAACAATTTAAAAACGACAGACTTACCTTCTTTGGTCAAGCACTTGTTCAAAACGGCGGCAGAAACGGCGTCGGCTTAAATGTTGGCTTAAGATGGGCGGTAGGTCAAGAATAATTTAAAAAAGGGGCTTTAAAGCCCCTTTTATTTTATGCTCGCGGTCTCATTGTAGGAAATGCTATAACATCTCTTATTGAAGGAGAATCCGTTAACAACATAACAAGCCTGTCTATGCCGATTCCCATACCGCCTGCAGGGGGCATACCGTGTTCCAGAGCACAGATAAAGTCTTCATCTATGCTCATTGCTTCTTCATCGCCTTCCGCTTTCGCTTTTGCTTGAGCTTCAAAACGGTTTCTTTGGTCAATCGGATCAGTTAATTCTGAAAATGCATTTGAAACTTCCCAACCGTTAATTCTTGATTCAAATCTTTCTGTCAGTCTTGGGTTGTCTCTATGAACTTTGGCCAAAGGTGAAATATCGCGAGGATAATCTATAATATGAACAGGTTGAATTAATTTTGGTTCAACTTTTTCTTCAAAAATTCTATCTAGGACTTTGCCCCAAGAATCATTTTCTTCTGTTTCAATGCCCATTTTTTTGGCTTGTTCAATTGCTTCTTCAGCTGTCAGATATTCATTAAAATCAATGCCTGTATACTCTTTAATAGCACCAAGCATTGTTTTTCTATCCCAAGGCGGGGTCAAATCAAGTTCTTTTCCTTGGTATGTAATTTTTGTTGTGCCTAAAACGTCTTTTGCAACTGATGCTATCATATTTTCCAATAAACACATCATATCATTGTAATCTACATAGGCTTGGTACATTTCAATCATTGTAAATTCAGGGTTGTGGCGAATGTCGATGCCTTCATTTCTAAAGCAACGGTTCATTTCAAAGATTTTTTCCGATACTCCGCCAACAAGCAACCTTTTTAAGTGAAGTTCAGGTGCTATTCTAAGATACATATCCATATCAAGTGCGTTGTGATGAGTAATAAAAGGTCTTGCTGTTGCTCCGCCTGCTTGAGTATGAAGCATTGGGGTTTCAACTTCAAGAAAACCTTGACCTGTTAAATATTCTCTGATTTTTTGGATTATTAAACTTCTTTTTTTGAATGTATCTCGAACTTCTTCATTCATAATCATATCAAGATATCTTTTTCTGTATCTTGTTTCTGTGTCTTGAAGACCGTGGAATTTTTCAGGCAATGGTTGAAGCGATTTTGTTAAAAGTTTAAGATCAACCGCCTTAATTGAAAGCTCACCCCTCGGTGTTCTTCTGATTGTGCCTGTAAAACCTGCAATATCGCCTACATCTAACAATTTTAAAAGTTTAATTTTTTCTTCAGGTAAATTTTCTTTGTGTGAGAATATTTGAATTTTTCCTGTATCGTCAACAAGGTCTATAAACATGCCTGTATTTCTCATTGCCATGATGCGCCCTGCAACGGAATATGTATCATTGGTTTCAGCGCCTGCTTCCAAATCTTTATATTTTTCCTGCAAGCTTTTTGCTGAAATATCTTTATCAAATGAATAAGGATAAGGGTTAATTCCCTTGTCTATTAAATCCGTAAGTTTTTGTATTCTCGCTTCTCTTATGCCTTGAATACTGCTGTTTGTAGCTTCCATTGTATTCTCCCTTTTAAAAGTTACTTTATAAAATAATCTTACCTTAAAGATAACTTAAATCAAAGCTAAATAACAATTTGCATAAAATTAATATAAATATTATTATTGAAATAGGAAATTTTAGGCAGGAGTTTAGTTTGGAACTTGATTTATTGACCAAATTTAATAGGGGTTTATGTTTATCATTAATTGATACCAATGTTGTCGAAGCAATCAGAATGTATAGGGAATATACATCATATCTTCATTCAAAAGACAATGAGGAATCTTTTAAAAATGAGCTTATAGCCGTTAGAGTTGCCTTTTTAAATAAGCTTGCAAAATTTATCGAAGACGATAAAAACAAAGACAAAAACGGCGATTTAATTGCTTGTTATCAGGAACTGATAGCCGCATTTCCAAACGAAGCAAACTTTTATATTAAATGCGCAGACTGTTTTTATAATATTGAACAATATGATATTCAGGCCGAATTATTAAACAAAGCTCTTGAAATATCCCCTTTTGATATTGAGATTATGAAGGCGCTGTTTCAGGCATATGAAAAAGCGGAAAAGCTTGAAGAGGCAAAAACTCTTGCCGAAAACATTATTGAAAAAGAGCCTGAAAATGCCGACAATTATTATAGTTTAGGTGCAATTTACGACAAGCTGTACAACAAATATGAAAAAGAGGAATATATAAAATCTGCCATTTTAAACATTGAAATTGCCAAAAAAATTAACCCCAACAAAAAGCTTTATCACAAGGCGCTGACTATTTTATATACAAAAACCGGAGATTGGGGCAAAGTTAAAGAGGCTTGGGACAATTGTTTCAGATTTAAAAACGAATTAACCAATACAGAGCTTGTAAATTACGGCATGTTTTTAATAAGAATGGGAGATTTCAAAAACGGACTTGAATTTTATGAAAAAAGATTTATAACGGAAACAAAAGCCGTAAAATATCCCGAAATAAACAAACCGCTTTATGACGGTAAAAAGGATATTTCGGGAAAAACACTCCTTGTGCAAACAGAACAAGGGTTTGGGGATGTATTTTTATTTTCCAGATTTTTCCATGATTTAAAAAACAAAAATATTAAAATTATCGCAAGGGTGCCAAACACAACCATTGATATTGTTAAAAGAAGTTTTCCCTTTGTTGAAGTTGTTTCCGCCAAAAAAAGTTTGGATGAAATTAATTTTGATTATCATATTCCTTTAATGAGCATACCGAGAGCAATAGGATTGAACAAAGAAAATATCCCCCATAAGGAAAAATATTTGTTTGCAGATGCTAAAAAAACTTTAGAGTTTAAAAATAATCTATTTAACAATAACAAGTTTAAAATAGGAGTAAACTTTAAAGGCAGCGAAAGAGGGCTTCAAACAAGAGATGTGCCGTTAGATGCGCTTATTCCGTTAACTATGATTGAAGGAGTTCAGGTATATTCGGTTCAATATATGGAGCCTGATGAAACATATAAAGATACAAATATAATTAACCTTGCCAAATATATCAAAACTTTTGACGACACGGCAAGCATTATAGAAAATATGGATTTAATGATAACCGCAGATAATTCGACAATGAATTTATCGGGCGCCTTGGGTAAAAATACGTTTTGCCTTTTTAATATGATTCCGGAATTCAGATGGTTTGATTTAAAAGGCGATGATGTTAAATGGTATGGTTCGGTTAAACCGTACCAATGCAAAAAACAAAGCGATTGGAAGCCCGTTATTGAAAAAACGGTTGAAGACATTAAAAAAATGATTTAAAAAAGGAAAAAAAATGACAGAAGAAAAAACAATAGAATGGTTTAAAGAAGGTGAATTCGGGGTTTCTTTGATGGTGGATCAAACCTTAATTCCTTATGAATATAAAAAAGTTAAAATCAAAACCGTTGATGAAATGTTCAATGCAATTAAAACAATGATTGTAAGGGGCGCTCCCGCCATCGGCATTGCAGGCGCCCATGGGGCAGCTTTAGCTGCAATTGAACTTATAGGTGAAAATGATTTTATAAATAAACTTTATAAAAAAATGGATTATATAAATTCATCCCGCCCGACAGCCGTTAATTTATCTTGGGCAATAAAAAAACAAAAAGAAATTGTTGAAAAAAATAAAGAAAAAACAAAAAAAGAGATTATTGAGGCCCTAATTCAAAATGCCATAAAACTTGAAAACGAAGATGTTGAAATAAACAAAAAAATCGGTGATTTTGGGGCAGAATTAGTTCCAAATGGGGCTGGCATTTTAACCCACTGTAACGCAGGGGCTTTAGCTACCGTCGGCTATGGAACGGCACTTGGAGTTATCAGAAGCGCATATAAAAAAGATAAAAATATTATGGTATATGCCGATGAAACCCGCCCCCGCCAGCAAGGTGCAAGAATTACAACATATGAACTTATAAGAGACGGTATTCCGACAACTTTAATTACAGATGGCATGTGCTCTTATTTTATGAAAAAAGGCATGATAAATTTTGTTGTAACAGGGGCGGATAGAATTGCCGCAAACGGCGACACGGCAAATAAAATAGGAACGTCCACAATTGCAATTGCAGCAAAATTTTATGGTATACCATTTTATATTGCGGCACCTAAATCTACCATTGATATGACAATAAAAACAGGTGATGATATTGTTATTGAATTGAGAGATGAAGATGAAGTTAAAATAATCAACGGAAAGCCGATTTGTGCTGATGGCGTCAGGGTTATAAACCCTTCTTTTGATGTAACCGACCACAGTTTAATTAAGGGCATTATAACAGAATACGGCGTCTTTAGGCCTGAAGAATTAAAGCATAATTTTTCTTAATTAAATCTTAATTTGCAAATGGGCTAATTGCATAATAGAATTTATACATATTTAACAAAAGGATTAATTTAAAAATATGTGCGGAATAGTAGGATATGTAGGCGATAAAAGCGCAGTTGACATTTTAATTGACGGGTTAAGCCATCTTGAATACAGGGGCTATGATTCTTCGGGTGTTGCTTTAATGACAAAAAACGAAATAAATATTTTTAAAGCACCGGGGAAATTGTTAAACCTTATTCAAACATTAAGAAATGAGCCAAAAGAAAAAATTGATTCCAATATGGGCATAGGCCACATAAGATGGGCAACACACGGGCTTCCTACCATGGTAAATGCACACCCTCATTGCTGTAATTGCGGGGGCTTAACCCTTGTTCATAACGGCATTATTGAAAATTATAAAGAAATAAAAGAAACTTTAATTCAAAAAGGATGTGAGTTTAAATCTCAAACAGACACCGAAGTTGCGGCACACTTAATTGCAACGGAATACGGAAAATGCCACGATTTAAAAGAGGCTGTAAGCAATGCGACAAAGCAATTAAGAGGCGCTTGGGCATTTTGTGTTATGCACAAAAATGAACCTTTTAATATTGTTGCAACAAGAAAAAATGCACCTTTAATTGTTGGTGTTGGAGATGGTGAAAACTTTTTAGCATCTGACATTCCCGCCATTATTAAATACACCAAAAAGGCAATTTATCTGAATGATGATCAAATTGTAAAAGTTACAAAAGATAAAATTACAATTTATAACCCTGACGGCACACTTGCAAACAACAAAATTGAATATTTGCCGTTTGAGCCAATGGCGCTGTCTAAAATGGGCTATAAGCATTTTATGTTAAAAGAAATCCACGAACAGCCGGATGTTGTGAGAAACATTCTGCAGGATAAACTCAAGAATGAAATTGATAAAATCGTCTTGGATGACATTAAGCTTAATTGCGAACAATTGAAAAATATAAACAGAATTCAGATTATTGCTTGCGGAACAAGCCTTCATGCGGGGTTAGTGGGCAAATATGTTATAGAAGAATTAACGGGGATCCCCGTTGATGTTGAACCATCAAGTGAGTACATATACAGAACTACAATTGCAGACGAAAAAACTCTTGTTATAGGCATTTCCCAATCAGGTGAAACCGCAGATACAATAACGGCAATAAAACAAGTCAGAGAAAAAGGTTCTCATGTTGTAATCATTACAAACAGAAAAGAAAGTCTTCTTGCAAGATTATCAGACAGTTTGCTGCATGTAAATGCAGGCATTGAAGTTTCTGTTGCCGCTACAAAATCTTATATAGCTCAATTGTTATCTTTGTACTTATTTGCTATTTATACGGCAGAAACCCTTAATATAAACTCTGACAAAGTAAGAGAAATCAAGCATGAATTAATGACGCTTCCTGCAAAATTAGAAGGGGTTTTGGCCAACACTTCCAAAATAAAAGAAATTGCAAAAAAATATTCAAGTTATAAAAATTTCATTTTCATAGCACGTGGAATTAATTACCCGACAGCCTTGGAGGGTGCTCTGAAGCTAAAAGAAATCAGCTATATTAACGCAACAGGATATCCTGCGGGCGAATTGAAGCATGGCCCGATTGCAATGCTGGATGAAACCATGCCGGTTCTTGCCGTTTTAAACAGGGGCAGAGTTTATGATAAAGTTATGTCAAACTGCGAAGAAGCTTATGCAAGACAGGCAAAATTAATCGGTGTTGCAAATTATATTGACGAAAAACATCAAAACCTGTTTGATGACTATGTCTTAATACCTGATATTTCGGATATGGTGTCTCCTGCCCTAAATATAGTTATATTACAGCTTTTAGCATATCATATAGCGGAATACTTAGGAAAAGACGTTGATCAACCGAGAAACCTTGCAAAATCGGTTACGGTTGAATAGGAAATTTCTGAAATTTTTATGATACCACCCTTCACAAACCCGTTTTCAATACATGCAAAACAGGTTAAATGCATGCAGGATGTGGTTTTTAAACAAATATTAAAAAAATATTGACAAATTTTAAAAAACTCTTTTAAAAATGCTTGCAATCAAACTTTCTTTGTGTTTTCATAATATTAAGTTAACAGATAAAAGAAAGACAACAAAAAGTGGTTAAAATCAGACTTAAAAGATTAGGTTATAAAAAGAACCCTACATACAGAATCATCGTTATTGATTCAAGAAACAAAAGAGAAGGTGCTCCTATTGAAGAATTAGGACACTACAATCCTAAAACAAAAGAAATGAAATTAAATAAAGAAAGCGCTCTTAATTGGGTTAAAAAAGGCGCACAAGTTTCAGAAACAGTTCAATACTTAATTAAAAACTGTGATGAAAACGGCGCTCTTGTTTACAACAAAAAAACTGAAGTTAAACTTTCAAGAAAAGCTCAGGCTAAATTGGAAGAACAAAAACAAAAAGAAGCTGAAGCAGCTGCAGCTGCCGCTGAAAGCTCTGAAGCTCCTGCGGAAGAAGCGCAAAACTAGGTTTAAAAAGAACACTTTATGGGCCTCAAATTTGAGGCCCGTTTTTTTTGCTTGCGATATGAATATTTGTAAAGCATTTTGTTAATAGTCTGAAATATGTGGCATAATACATAATATGGTGTAGTTTGAGTTTTATTTATTTACTTCAAGCCAAAAATATGATAGGATTCAATTAAAAGTTATTAATTAAAAAGGTTGTTGACATATGAGACTAGTTTTACTAAATACCAAAAAGAAAGCACAGAGCTTAATTGAATATGCACTTATTCTTGCCATGGTTGCGGTTGTTGCAATCGCTGCGTTACAGTTGTTAGGTAACAACATAGGCGGCGCTTTAAGAGGTGCGGCTGATACTGTTGGTGTTGGTGCTGAAAACGCCGGTAGAAACGCTTGTAAAGCGATGGGCGAAGGTTTCGATTGGAATGAAACCAATAACACTTGCGATTACAAAGGTGACTCAAGTTCTGATAACAATAATCCTACAGGCGGCGGTAGCGGTACATAAAGTTTTAAAAACAGCAAAAAAAGACCTGAATAATTCAGGTCTTTTTTTATGCTTATTATAGATTATTTTTGGTTTGCAAATTTAAATTTATTAAAATCTTCAATTGTATCAATTCCGGTCGGGTTCAAATCGGTTATAATCACCTTTATTCTCATACCGTTATATAGCGCTCTTAGTTGCTCTAAAGATTCGGTTTTTTCAATTCCGGCCTGTTCCAGTGATGTCATTTTTAACAGTGCAGCTCTTTTATAGGCATACATTCCAATATGCGCATAATAGACCGCAAATTCAGCATTTCTTGGATATGGAATAGGGTATCTTGAAAAATAAAGAGCATTGCAATTTTTATCAAAAACACATTTTACACAGTTAGGACTTTCAATTTGCTCTTTATCGGTTATTTTTCTAACCAATGTTGAAATATCTGAATCCGTATTTTGAATAGCGTCTATTGCGCTGTCAATAACTTCGGGAGTTATTTCAGGCTCATCGCCTTGCATATTTAAAATATATTCAAATTCAGGGTGTCTTTTTGCAACCTCCGCAATTCTGTCCGAACCCGATTTGTGATCAACGGATGTCATTTCAACATCGGCTCCGAATTGTTTAGCTATATTAAAAATTTCTTCGCTGTCAGTTGCTATTATAACTTTTGAAGTTAATTTTGCTTTCTTTGCACTCTCATATACGTATTGAATGACAGGTTTATCATTAACCGTTAACAATAATTTATTTTTTAATCTTGTCGAATTTAATCTTGCGGGAATAATCACCGCAGTCTTTTCTATTTTATCCTGTACCATAAAACTTCCTTTAATAATATTTAGCGCCCAAATCTAAAACTTTTTGTTCAGCCTTTTTCATTAAGTTTTGGTCGATATTTTCCGCTCCCAAAAACTTCTCATACATAAAAAGAGCTTCTCTTTGTTTGCCGATTTTTTCAAGAGATTCTGCCAATTTGTAGTATGCAACATAATAATTTCTGTCTATTTTAATCGTTTCTCTAAAGTCATTAGCGGCACCTTTTATGTCGCCCAATGATTCTTTTGTAAGGCCTCTGTAATAATAAACTTTCGGGTCATTCGGGAATGTCTCAACAGCTTTATTCAAATATTTAAGAGCGCTTCTGAAATCTTTTTTTTCGTAGAAATCATATGCCAAATCTATACTTTTAATAACTTCTTTTTGCTCAATAAATGCAAGCATTTTTTTGGATTTTATATTTCTTGAATCTTTTTGCAGAGAAGTTTCAAAGGCTTGTTTTGCTTTTTGCATATTGTTTGCTTCAAGATATGTTACACCAAGCGCATAGTATGTTTCTGTGTTATCGGGATTAATTCCTAAAGCCTTGTTGTAATATGTAACCGCTGATTTAAAATCTCCCAATTGTCTGTAACAATTACCGATAGCTTCGTAAGTTTCCGCAGTTTTCGGCTCAATTTGATTATAAACCGTAATTGCCTTTTTGTACTCGCCTTCATTTAAATAGGATAGCGCTAAATTATTTTTTTCATCAACCTTATCGGAATTTAAAGCCGAATAAAGTTCAATTATTTCTTCATTTTTAGGGAAAATTTTATATGCTTTCTGCAAAATTGTTTTTGCCTTATCGTTTTGCC
Organism: Candidatus Gastranaerophilales bacterium; assembly: GCA_944324425.1. Lineage (GTDB taxonomy): Bacteria > Cyanobacteriota > Vampirovibrionia > Gastranaerophilales > Gastranaerophilaceae > Galligastranaerophilus_A. The sequence continues at coordinate 77,076 of CALUWE010000007.1, read as the reverse complement.
CTAAAAGCTGATATAGCTTGTATAATTCAATATAAGAGGTTTCAGACTTTGAATTTAAAGATAAAGATTTTTCGAAAAATACAACCGCATCAATAGAATTTCCAAGTTTGTTTGCAAAATAACCCAAATTGTCGTAGCCTTCGTAAGTGAGTTTAAAATCGGGTTCTATCGGATAAAAAAGATTAACTATTTTATCTAACGGCAATCTGTCCTTCAAAACACAATATAGGCCATATTGGGCCTGAAGACTGTCGGGATACATTGCAAGAACAATCTGGTAGTCTTTTATGGCTTTTTCATACTCTTTCATTGCCAAGTATGCCTTTGCTCTTGAAATTCTTATTTGCGATTCATATGGGTTATCCTCCAATATTTCGGAATAGATTTCATCGGCAAAAGAATATTCCTGAACGTCAAACAGCAGATTTCCCAAATAATATTGAAGAAAAATATCATTCGGATTTATCATTAAAGATTTCTTCAATAATTGATAGGTTTTGTCATATTGCCCCAATTTTTGATATGCCAAACCCAAAATTCCGTAATTATTTTCATCGTCGGGATTATTATTTGCCCTTACCATAAAAATATTTATAATTTCATTTATAATGCCTTCAGAGTTTGTCCCCTCGATAACTTCTTCAAAATAATAAATGGCATCTGAAGATTCCCCCCTTTTTAAAAGCGCATTTGCATATTTGTACTTGGCATTTAAATTATCGGGGTTGACTTCAACAGCCTTTTTATAAAAAAGGAAAGAAGCATCTTCTTGGTTTAATTTCCTTGCAATATCACCTAAATATTCAAAACAAAGATCAGTTTCATATTCTTCTTGTAAAAGGTTGGCAAATTCGTACCCTGCGGCAAAATATTTACCTTCAAGGTAAAGAGTTTTTGCTAATTCCAGCCTTGCAAATTGCGAATTATCCAATCCCTGTTCTTCAATTAATTTATTAAGCTTTTCGAGAGTATCGTCATATTTCCCTTTTTCGCCGGGCATTTGTTTTAAAAAGTACAGTGCAGATCTGAGATAATCCGCAGCTTCTTCAAAATTGCCGGCTCTTCTTTCTTTTTTATATTCCTTTAGCATCATTTTTACGTATTTGTTAACGGTTTCATTTGTCGGATTAGAAACAACATCTCTTGACGCCTGAATTGTTCTTTGGGAAGGAGCCGCCAAAATGGGGACTGTTTGCGCACAAAGAGCAAGCATTATAAAAAATGCGGCAGCAATTTTATATTTTTTAGTTTGAAACATACTCTCTTTGTGCATTATAATAGCAATTTTAATACAAAAGCCCATTTTATGTAAAATATATAAGAATTCTTAACATTATAAGAGAATAAAAAAGCGGAAGCATTTCACTTCCGCTTTTTGTTTATTCTTATTTGAAAATTATTCCAATAAGCCTTCGTCGCTGTCTTCTTCGTTTTCTTCATCTATTTGAAGTCTTGCTGCTGCCGCTACTACTGTTGCTGTCGTATCAGCTAAGTCATTTTGTACGGGAGCTTGGTTGCTGATGCCTTCTGAATGACGAGGGATTTTAACAAGGCTTGAAGGATCAACATCAGGATCGGCCATATCAGGAATTACTTCATCTTCATATTCACAGAATACGACATCTTTTTTAACGTCAATGTCTTTTGATGTAATTGTTTCCGTGATTGTTGTAGGTGTTTTAACTACTTTGTTTTCAAGTTCAACTCTTGATGTTTCTGTTGAAGTATTAACATCGACAACTTTTGATTCTGTTGTTTTATCTGTTGAACCTTTACCGTAAACAAGGACGAAGCCGTTTTGTTCTTCTTTATTTAATGTTGCAATGTGCTGTTCATCTCTTGTTTTTGTAGTTGTTTCGTAATCTTGATATGTTGTTGTTTCTGTTGTTGTTTCAGTAACTTCAGTTTGTTTATATGTATCTTCTTTTGTTGCATCATATGTAACTTCTGTTGTTACTTCATATTCTTGTTCGGTTGTCGTTGTTATTGTATAACCGTCTTCACCGTTAGGCCCTTTAACATTGTCTTCTCTTTCTGTTGTAATAACAGGGTCGCCAACAGGAGTTCTTTCTGTTTCTGTTCTGCTGATTTCTTCACCTTTAATTGTTTCTGAATTGATAAGTTCTTTTTCAACTGTTGTCGTTTTGTCAACGTCAGTTACTTTGTCATATTTATCACCAACTGCAACCGTGTCTTGATCAATTGTTGTGCCGTAGTTGCCGCCTGTATAGATATCTTTGTTGCCTTCGTTGTAATCTGTTGTTGCATCTAAGTTGAAACCGCCATCGGTTCTGACTTCAATATAGCCTTTGTTATCAATATCAGCGCCTGCTTCAACCATAGCACCAACATTATCGGTATCTTTTGAAATTGTAGTATCAGCTTTGAGGATTTTGTTTGCTTTGATATCTAATGTATCAGCTTTAATTTTTGAAATTGCAAGCGTGCCGTCTTGAGCATTAACTTTAACTGTCTTGCCTTCAAGAGGATCTGAACCTTTTGATGTATTTACATCGGCGTTAATTTCAAGACCGTTTTTGGTATTTGTAACACCTGTAACTGCAATATCTATTGCACCTTCAGCGTTAACAGCCAATTTGTTTTGGTTTGTTTTAATTACTGTATCTTTTGCGGTTGTAACTGTTTTACCTGATAAGGTTGTTTTCTTGCCGCCCAAGATTTCATAATTATCTGTTGTAAGTTTGCCTGCTGCTGCAATGTTTGCATTGTTGCCTGCCTTTGTTGTAACGTCCGTCAATGTCATATCAACGGTGCTTGCAAGGTTGATATTATTGCCTGCAACAAAATCAACTTTGTTTGCAGAAGCAAGGTCTGTGATTGAAATATCATTGCCGGCTTCAACTAATGCACCTGCAAAGATGAAGTGGGTGTTGATGTCATCATTATTTAATGAAATAAGGTCTGTATAATCATTAATTTTGCCTGTGCCGGCAGATAATTGTGTTCCTGTTATGTCGGCATCCGAAATTAATGATAATTTATTTGTTGAACCAACTGTTGAATTTGCAAAATCTTCATCAATATTCATTGAGAGAGCTTGGTCGATAACTGTATTTCCGCCTTCAGCAATAATTTCAGAACCGTTTGCAGTTACTTTGCCTGCGGTTGAAATTACATTCATATCACCATTGTTAGCCCAAACGCTTGAATCTTTAACAGCGATATTATTTTTAGCGGTTAAGCCGACATTGCCTGTTGTTGCATATACATTTGAATCGCTAACATTGATTGAACCGTTTTTAGCATCTGCCGTAAATGCACCGTTTGATGTTACAACATTTGAGCCGTTTTGAATTGAAATGTTGCCTTTTGTTGATTCAAGGCTGATTGCTTTTTGGTTTGAAACGGTTGTTGAGCCGTATGCTTGTTTATTTAAGTTAGCGTTATCAAGTGTTAAGTTTCCGTTTGTTGAAATTTTCAATACTTCGGAATCTTTATCGTTAAATGTTGTATTGTTTTTAATTGTTACATTATTTGTTTTTGATTTATTTGCATCGTAGAATGCCAAGTCTTTGTATTGGAGTAATGAATTATCAATTGTTGTGTCTGCACCGTATAATTTTGTGTTGTCCGCAACAACCGTTGTTTTATTCATATCAATTTTGTTGCCTGCGTTAACAATTGCATTTTTAGCATTCAACAATGTATTTTTGAAGTTTGCATTGTTTGCATTGATTGTGATTGTTCTGTCCGTATCGGTTGCATATTCATAGCCAACTGCTTGAATTTTGTCATAACCGTCAACATTTACGCTGTCTTTTGCGTTGATTTCCAAGTTACCTGAAGCAACGATAGCTGTTGTATCATATTTACCGTCAACTGAAGGAACGCCGCTTGTCGGTTTATCTTGAATTAAATTAACATTTCCGTTTGATGATGAAATTGAAATGTTGCCTGCAGTAATATTGGTTGTGTTGTCATTTTTTGTTGTGTCTGCAGTTCTTACTTGTGTATTTTTAATTGTAACGCCTTCGTTACCTGAAATTGTTAAATTGCCGTATCCGATATCTGCAGCTTTGTCTGAATCGTTTGTTGTTTGAATATTTGAATCAGCAATGCTTACAGTGCCTTTTGATGAAATTTGGATATTGCCGTTTGTACCTGTTTCAGTTGCATCATAAGCTGTACCGTTCACTGTTGTATCGGTACCTAATAATTTTTTAGAATAAACTGTTGAATTTTGAATATCAATTTTGCCGTTGTCTTTAACACCGTTGTATGCTAAGAAGTTACCGGTTCTGATTTCTGAATCTTTAATATTAATGCCGTATTCTTGGCCTGATGTTTTAGCGGCAGAAGCTGTTGTTGTAACGTTATTATCAATGTTGCCTGCTGATGTGTAGTAGAAGTTAACTCCATCGCCTGTAACTAATTTAACGTTTGATCTTGTTTGAGTAGCGTTTGATGTGTTGGGAGTGCTTGAATAAGTTGTTCTGATATCTGAATTTGAAATATCAATTTTGTTACCAACCATTGCTACTGTTTTGTTTGCTTTGATTGATGCACCGTCTGCAATAATTGAAGCTAATTTTGTACCTGTTGCATCACCGGTAATATATCCGTTGCCGTCAACCATATTGTCGTTTGCAACAAATGAAACCGTTTTGTTATATCCTGCAATGTCGAACAATGTTCCTGTTGTGCCGCCAACTCCGGCATAATCTTTCAGTTGTTCTTCCGTCAATTCACTAAGGTTTTTAACACCTTTAATATCATATGTTGAAGCTGTGAATGAGTTTAAGTCAACTTGTGAGCCGTTGCCAAATAAAATACCTGACGGGTTGATTAAAATAACTTTACTTGTGTTAACACAAGAAGGGCAGCCTGTGCCTGCTGATTCGGTCAATTTACCATATATATATGACATGCCGCCGCCGTTTAAAACTCTGTTCAATGCTGTTTGGTTGTTAGCATTGAATACCCAGTTAACGGTTGCGTCTTTACCAACATTGAATGAATTCCAATCGAATTGACCAACAGTTCCTTTGCCGCCAATAACATTTACGTTCATTTTGTTTGAATCTATACTGTCAATATTAACGTTGCCGTTAACCGCATTATTAAGGTTCGGAAGTGTATCCGGTGCTATATCCATTGCAAATGCTGGAAGACAGCTTACCGGCATATAAGAAATAAAGCTTAGTAAAGCCAAGAATGCAGTGATTCTTTTTTTGTTGATTCCCAATTTGGAACGATTGCTCATCATATGTCCTTTCTAATCTGTGTTTTATTGTGCTTAAAATTATACTATCTAAATATTTCTAACCAACTTTATAATGTTTAAAAAACATGAAAAAAAAATAAATTGCCCGTTTATTAAGTTTTTTGCCGCGATTTTTGTAAATTTTTGTAAATAAATTTTACTTTTACTCTGTTTATCGGCAAAAAAATAAAAAAGTTTAGCAAATTTTAAAATTTTTGGGATTTATAACTTAACATAAATGTTGCAAAAAAATGTTTAGTGGAATATTATTTTGTAACCTGTAAATATCATTTATTTAGCTTATTGAATAAATATATATTGCCATATATTATATTTTGTAAGTGTAATTAATGCCTAAAATTGCATCTTTTAGCAATTTTGAAATACTACAAGTATGAAAAGGAATTTCAAAGGTGAGAAACAATGTATTTTTAAGAAAGGTAGTTCCGTTAGCAGCGTTGCTAATCACGGCGGCTGCAATTCAAACATTACCGGCTTGCGCTGACCCTTATGCGACCAACTTTAACAATCCGGTTGGTAACTTTGACGCCGGCGTTATCGATACTACCAACCTTATACAATTTAAGGAATATGAATTTAAAGCCAGTGAAGAAAACAAAGAAAAACACAAAGATTCAGGCGAAATCATAATGAATAAAGAGCTTCAATCTCAAGTTGATCAGCTCCCAAACAAAGAAGCCAGTTTTATTTTAAATTCAATAACATTTAAAGGATATACCGCCTTCACCGAAGAAGAATTAATGAACCTTATATGCGACAAAATTGGCACAAGGGTTACTGTCGGCGACTTGGTCGGTATAACAAATATGGTAACCGAGCATTATCAAAAACACGGCTACATTTCATCTGTTGCTTATTTGGCGCCGCAAAGAGTTCAGGACGGTAACATAGTAATCAACATTATGGAAGGTAAATACGGGAATGTTAAAGTTTCCGGAAACAAATGGAACAGAACTTCTTACCTTAACAACCAATTTTTGAGAGATAAATACATTGAATCAGGAAGCCTTTTAAACGTTAATGATATCAGAGAATCGTTAAAAGAATTAAATGCCTCAGGGTATATGCACGGTTCAATTTCTTTGGAAGACAACGAAGAATCTGCAGAACTTACTGATTTGGAATTAACCGTAAAAGACAGATTCCCTCTCGACTTTGATTTCAGATGGGACGATATGGGTACTTCCGCAACAGGTTTACACAGGGCAGTATTTTTTGCAGGCTTATATAACTTAACCGGATTTGGCGATCAGTTGTATTCAACAACAACATTGGCAAGACATTCAATCGGTCAAGGTGTTATGTACAGCGTGCCTTTAACAGCAACAAAAGAAACCAAATTGAATGTAGGTTATTCTTATTCAGGTGCTTCCGTTGCAGGCGGCAGTTTGGATTTCTTAGATTTGGAATCAAAATCACATAACTTATTCTTTACATTATCAAGAAGATTAATTAAAACAGACAACTATAAATTATATGGTGATATCGGCTTTGACTTAAGAAACACAGAAACAACTTGGCTTGGCGGTATGGACCTTTACAAATACAGAAGCCGTAACCTTAAAGTTAACTTAACAAACATTAAAGACGACTTCTACGGCAAATGGTTTGCGAACGTAGGCACATCAGTAGGTCTTGACTGGTTTGGTGCTACAAACCAATTAGACTTTGGCATGGAAGGCGCTTACAAACACGCTGTACCTTCCAACAAAGGTGTCAGAGTTATGGGTAACATCGCAAGGATTCAGATTTTACCTTTCAGATCAACCGGTATATTCCAAGCAAGAGGTCAATGGGCTTCAAGAGCTTTGTTACCTTCAGAAAGAATGAGCTTTGGCGGTATGTCATCTGTTAGAGGTTATGAAGAAAGCTTCTTTATTAAAGACTACGGTGCAACAGCATCAGCAGAACTTCGTTTCCCTGTTCCTTTCTTAAGAATGATGCTGCCCGAAAAACTTAAATTCATTGATGACAGTATCAGACTTGCCGGCTTCTATGATATCGGCTGGTTTGGTAACAGACACGCTTCAAATGACGGGCCTGATTACTTAATGTCAGTTGGCGGCGGCGTAATTCTTAAATTAACAAGATACTTATCCGCTAACGTATATTTGGGCGTTCCTATCGGCGACAAACCGGACAATGCTTCAGGATGCAGAGTTCACTTCATAGTAACGTCAAACATCTTATAATAAATTCCGCAAAGCCGCCCAAAGAGGCGGTTTTGTTTTGGGATATTTTTTTATGGTATGGCATAATATAATTCAAAAAATTGCGGCTTTTAAAATAAAATGATAAAATTCATTTTAAAAAGAGAGGGGGTAAAAATGAAATTTCTAACGGAATATCTTTGGTTTAACACCGAAAAACACCGTGAGTACATTAATATAACCGATGAAATAGAAGATATTGTAAGAAAAAGCGGCATCAAAGAGGGAATGGTTCTTATATGCGCAATGCATATAACAGCAGGAATATACATAAACGACGCAGAAAGCGGCCTTATTTCCGACATTGATAAATGGCTTGAGGAACTGGCGCCGTTTAATATTAATTACAACCACCACAGAACAGGTGAAACAAACGGTGATTCGCACTTAAAAAGCTTACTGATAGGCCATGAGGTAACAGTCCCCGTAACAGACGGAAAGCTTGATTTTGGGCCTTGGCAACAGATATATTATGCCGAATTTGACGGGCAAAGAAGAAAAAGAGTTGTTGTAAAAGTTATGGGAGAATAACTTTTATCCTTTATTATTTCTGTACCTGCACCAAAGGCACATATCTATAATTAAAAACAGCGTATTTAAAAGATACAGTATGATGACATAATCCATACTGTATATAATTTTGTGCAAAATACCAAAGATGTATCCTAAAAGTATAAGGTAAGAAAAATAAATGCTTTTACCGCCGACACATTTTGATTTATACGTTTTATAAGCAGCAATAGGCCAGCTTATTCCAAAACACACCATCATACCGGCTTCAAAAACACTCATTATTTCTCTCCTTTTATATTAAAATTCTAACCCAAAAGTATGCATTAGCAAAATGGCAAAAATAAATCTTCACGGTTGTTAATACAACTACAAAAGGCAAATTTACCATGAAGATAAACTTAAATTGTAACAGCTATCTGCATTTCGGTGCAGGATATACGAGAATTTTTTCTGATTTTGACGGCACTTATATGCCTGCAGAATTCAACCATGATGTACTTTGCAACGATAATCCGCCCGTAGATTCAAATGCTTTCAACTCTTATTTTTCAGAATTCGGAAAGCTTTTATCGCCGGAAAAAGACGGGAAAAGCACGACAGAATTGACAGTTTCAACAGGAAGAAACCTTGGCGAATTCAATTATTATATGAAAAAAATTAAAGACAAAGGGCTAAGTATACCCGTTCCTGATAAATTAATCGTAACAAACGGCGGTGATGAATTTTTATGCCATACCAAAAATTATTTTAATAGCAATAAAGAAAATATGTTTGAAGAGTGGGATATTAATACTTCAAAAAGAAAGCCTCTCAGAAAATATATAATGGGCTGGGACGGCTATAAAATTAAAAATAGGGTTAAAAGCTTTATTTCAAGTTTACAAGGATGTCCCTTGTTGATTGAGCCCGCAACGCATCAGGGTTTATACGGTTACAAGGGAGATATGACCCTGCAGGAAGATATTGAAAAACTCCCTGAAGAATACAGAACCAACTACGTTTCTCTAAGGCAAGACGGCAGCTCATTAATAAGACTAACCGCTCCATACGGAAGCGAATACACGGAAGAATTAAAACAGCTTTCCGACGAGCTCAAAAAAAGCGGGTACAAGATAGATTTTCAGGTTAAAGAGGACAATGACGAAACTTTTGTAAACTCTGTATCTGACCCAAAAGAATGGCGGCATGGAACCAGCGTGGAAATAAAACCCAGAACAAGAGGAAAAGTTCAAACACTGGACAAGTATCACCATGTAAAAGTTATGGTTGACCATATAATTCAAGAAGGCTCCAATGATCTTGTAATTGCTTGCGGGGACGGCAGAAATGATTTAGCCATGCTTGATTTAAGCAACTATATAGATGAAATGGAATCTTTAGAAGATTTCTCAAAGCCTGAATTCAGAGAGCAGGTATTAAAACTGCCTTTATTTACAATATTTGTAAGAAATTCATCATCATCAGACGACGCACTCAAAAACTATGAAAGAAATTTCAATTTTGACGGAGTAAAAAGATTTATCGTTGTAGACAAAAATGATGATTCAAGGCCCTCAACATTAATTGATGCTATTAAACTTGCACAAGAAGAATATTCAAAAATCAACCAAGAATACAAAAGGAATGCATAAATGAAAATTTCTCCCATAAGAAGCTATTACAACAATATAAATTTTACAAGCAAAGTTAAAAAAGTTATAAACGGCAATGTGCCCGAAAGCGTACAAGAACAAATTGATATTTTTGAAGAAACTGATTGCGCAAACGCAGAAAAATTGGGTGAAGGGCTTTTTGCGGAAGCCTACCGCATAAATGGCACAGATATAGTAATTAAAAGATCAAAACCGAAAAATGCCACATCCATAAACGGTGATTTTTCTCAGGAAGCACATGCTCTTATGAATATTCCAAAAGACTTTCAACATGCGCAAAGACTTATCGGAAATGTTGAAACGGAATATGAAAATTTCTATTTGATAAGCACTTTTATGGAAGGCAAAATTCCCGACGGCGACAAGATAAAATGGGACAGAAGAAGTTTAAGCTCTATTTTGACAAGCTTAGCGCAACTTGATACGGCAAGGGTTTTTCACGGTGATGTTTCAAGGTGCAACTGTTTAATAACGGAAGACGGCGAAGTTAATCTTTTAGATTTTCAATATTGTGATAAATTCAGGCTGGATGACGATTATGACCACGCACAAAATGCAAAAAGGTATAAAGTGCCGTATTTCATTGCACCTTCCAATGCAAAAATGTTTGAAGAATCAAACTTTGCAACTTATCTAACAACCATAAAGCCTTCGGAAGCCGAAAGTCTTTTTGTTACATATCTGGAAGAAAAATCAAAATATCACAAAACAAGAGCGATAGAATTTCAAAAACAAGGAGTAAGGCCGGAAATTGTTGAATACGATACTCTTATGGCAAAATATCTTGAACACCCGTCAAAAGAAATGGTTGAGCTTCAGGCGAAAAAATTACAGATATTATTGACACAAAGATATATTCTGTCCGCCATGGATACCAGAAAGCAAGAAGACTTGTTCAATATTATGTCGGCACCCGTTTATTATCTTCAGGCAATAGAAGAAAGCAACGATGTTGCTAAATTTGCTGAGGAAATGAGTTCAAAAACAAATGATCCCGATTTAAAGAAACTGCTGTATTATGAATATAAAAACGCTATTTTCTGGCGCTCCATGATGAAAAACGAGCTTGACGGCCGACATGAAAATTCAAGCGCTTTTGAATGGATATTAAGAAACGCAAAACAAGCTCCCAGAGATATGGGAGATAATATTCAGTCAACATTTAATAAAACCGGTTTGTTAGCTCACAAGGATCTACCTGATGTTTTAACACCGGCAACCGGTTCCGATACAACATTCGGCTTTAAAGCCGAATGTTCTGATGATGTTTCCAGCTGGTTTGATTTTTTGGTTTTCAAAATAAGAAGCACAAACAGCTTTACCGCAAATATTAATGAGCCTGCATACAAAGATATTGAAGAGTATCATAAAATGAAAAGAGAAATTATGGCTCAGCTTAGAAGCGCCAGAGAATTATACGGGGAAGACAAAAACTATGTGGCATTGTACCATGCATTGGGCGCATTATACAGAACCTCTCTTGCAAAAAATAAAGCTGTTGCAATCATCAACAGCGGCAAATTATCAGAAGCAAGAAAAACAAAAATGATTGATGATGCAAAGTTCTTGGATTCATACAAAGATGAACTGCAAGGAGCCTGCAGCTACATGTACAGGACAATGTTCAACAAGGCATCCGAAGAAGAATAATCAAGCGTATAAAAAGAGTTGATTAAAAGGGAATGGTATCATCCAACATAAATTTAAACATTTGATATTCATCATCCGCTTTTTGGTCTTTGTTTTTTTCGTAATATTCCTTTTCTTTTTCAATTCTTTCCTTTTCTTCGGGAATATCAGACCTTAGCTGAATAAGCTGTTTGCCCTCAGCTCTTTCCTTTTTGCCGGCATTTATTTTAAACCCGTCTATAAGACCGTAATCTTCTTCCGGTTTATACATTCCAAAATTAAGAGCATGAGTTTGGATTATGGTAAGACATAAAATTAATGTTAGCAATAAAATCTTTTTCATACAGGTATTTTACCACAATTTGCATAAAAAAAGCACTTCAAAATGAAGTGCAAAAATGTGCGTTTCAAGATAAGGGCCACCACTCCCTTCCAAAAAAGAAGTTTATGGGGTTTGGGGATTAGCTTGGTTTTTTTCTTCTTTTTCTTGCATAATTAAGCTGTATTCTTTCTCGGCATCTTGCACAATGGAAAGATTATTTAAAATTGTTTTGAGCGAAATAACACCCGTCAAATTTTTTGCAATTTCATAGTCTTGCGCCATATTTTCGGGCAAATTCTTATAAAAATTAACCTGAATTTTATCTGCCAAATTTTCATTTATTCCGAGAATTCTTAAAGCTATTTTTATTCTTTTGCAGATACTTGTCTTATATTTTCTGATTTTAGATGTCCACAATTGATCAATTCCCCACATTTTAAACTGCATTGCAACGCCGGAAAGATTACCGGCAAAAGCATCATCGGTTAAATCAGGCACCATTGAAATTTGAAATATAAAATCAAGAAGGTGCTTTATTTGGCCCAAAACTCCCTCCGTATTTGTATTTTTGATAACCCATTGCATATTGGCGCCAACCGGCAAATTTGCAACCTTATATTTGTTTATTTGTTTAATTTCTTCCTCACCCAATTTGCCCCCGCTTACCGCTAAAATTGCATTTGAAACAGATTGAAGATCGTCGGTATTATTTGAAATTACAAGATTTAAAGAATCCAGTAAATCCAAAACCATTTGAAAATCACCAAAACCGTCATCATTGTTTAAAGACTCAATAACCGGAATTTGCTTCATCAGGTGTTTTGTTGACGAAGAAAGAGTGAAAGAGTTTGAAAATCCGTCAAAAACATAGACATTTTCTTCATCCCAAATATAAACTTTTGTTTTATGTTGTTTATTGTCGATATAGTCGTGAAAATATACCGCACAAATGACATTTTCTTCAATGGAATTATCTGCTACCATAAAAGTTCTTGTAGGCTCCAGCCTTTTAAATTTAACACCGGTGTTAGACTTTTTGTCAGGATAGATAATTTGATAGCCTATTCCGTATACAGACATATCTCCGCCGATTTGGTAATCCAGCTCTTCCGCATAATTTTCCGCGTTAATTGCATTTATGGTTTTCAGCAATTTGGAATTTGATTCATTGTCAATATTGTATGTAAGCGGCTTGCCGAATGTATATCCGGTTGCAACATCTGTTATGTATTTTGCCATATTCACGTTTATGGAATAATTTGGCCGGCCCTGAACCGCATTTTGCTTTATTATCTCATTTCTTCCGTCATAATAATCACCCAATTTCAGCCTTTTTGGCATAATTGAATTTTTATACTCCACCAGCCATTCCGACAGATTTATGGCGTTAATTTCTTTTTTGTCGGCGATAATTCTGTACATAAAAAACCCTCCTTAATAACAATTGTAAGGGTTCTGAAATCCGGCATTTTAAATTGGGCTAAAATTCTTTTGTAAAAATGCTTTTGGGGAAAAAATTATTAATAAATATTAACCGTTTTTAGTATCACTTTCTTGCAAAGAAAATATTGATTTGATAGAATTAATTTACTTAAATGTAAGTTGTTGCCACATACTAAAGAAGGTGTAAATATTTATGGGATTATCCGTTGAAAAAGTGGGGCTTTTTTGCACTCCGAACATTCAAAAAGCACATTATTTAAACAAAACAGTTTCTGTTTCGGACTGTACAACAGACAAAGAAATAAATTTGAACAACAACCCTGACAACATTTGTTTTAAAGGTTTTCTTTTCAATAAGGCACCAAAAAAACCTACTTTAGTGCCTGAACCTGCTCGCTTATACGGCCCATACGACTTAACGCAGGATGATTTGGACGACAACGATTCTTTAACGTATGAATTATTAGAACCAATTGCAGAATGTTTAACAAAAAATAATCCCAGAGACATAGAAGCATTTTCGTACGATACCGGAAGAGCAACGGAAAAAGCCGTTAACGCAATGGTTCCCGTTTGCATTTCAATGCTTGCCTGCTACCCGCAAACAAACACCACGTTTCCGGAATTCCACGATTCCATTGCAAGAGCATTTCCAAAAACATGCAGCAAGCTTGATAAAGAAAAAGGAACAGGAAATATGGCAAAGCTTTATTTCAAAGTAAGAAGCAAGCTTGAAGAATTCGGAAAAGCAGCCAACCCCAAAACGGAAAGCCCCATTGAAGACGGCATAAAGTATCTGTACTTTGCAGACAACTTGCCTTTAATCAGAGAGGACAGAAAAGAAGGTGTTGAATGCACGGATGATGTAATTAAGCTTATGAGAGAAGGCCAAATTCCAAAAATGGCAGATATATCGGGCGCACCAAGATGCAGTATGTCGAGAGAAAAAAATGAAATTAACGAATACGGCACACCATATATAAAAGAACATTTTAGTATCGGCAAAAGCAAAGATAAAGGCCAAGGCGTTAAGTATCAAAACCTTTGGGGAAGACAAAGAAACAGAAATTATCATATAGACAGAAGACCAAAAATAAAAGAAGAAGAACCCGAAATTCGCGATTACAGGGAAAGACCGGTAGCTCCTTGGGATGATATGTATTCATTCCCAGGAGGCTGTTATCTTGACCCGAACGATCCAAGATATGACGGAAATATATAGTTTTAATTAAAAATTGCTTTTATAAATTCGTCTTTATTAAAATCTTTAAGATCTTCTATTTTTTCACCTATGCCAACCAATTTAACAGGAATACTATATTCCTTTGCTATGGAAAAAATGACTCCGCCTTTAGATGAACCGTCAAGCTTTGTAAGCGCACATGCAGTTAATTCTATTGCTTCTTTAAAAACTTTTGCTTGGCTTAAACCGTTTTGCCCCAAATTGGCATCCAATACCAAAATGCTTTCTAAAACGGCATCCGGCGCCTTTTTAACAATTACGTTTTTGATTTTTTTGAGTTCTTCAATTAAATTGAATTTATTTTGCAGTCTGCCCGCAGTATCTATTATAAGAACGTTGTAGCCTTCATTTTGAGCTTTTTCTATTGCTCTGTAAACAACGGATGCAGAATCCGCTTTATCTTCTCTCACAATGTCGACATCCGCTCTTTTTGACCAAATGTCAAGCTGTTCTTCCGCAGCCGCTCTGAATGTATCGCCTGCAGCCAATAAAACTTTGTTTCCTTCAATTTTAAATTTGCGGGCAAGTTTTCCGATCAAGGTTGTTTTACCTGCCCCGTTCACACCTGCCACAAAATAAATGTTTAATTTATCGGGCAAAAAATTAAGAACGTTTGAACCTGCCGAATTCAGAATATTTTCAAATTCAGATTTTAAGAATTCTTTTATATTGTTTGATTTAATATCATTTTCTTTGATTTTTTCGACAATCGAAACTGCTAAATCGACGCCCAAATCTGCTTTTATAAGCTGAGTTTCAATATCATCAAGCGCAAATTCGTCAAGTTTTTCATTGTTTGAAACTATGTTTAAAATGTTCGAAACAAGGGCGTCAGATGTTTTTGAAACTGCGTCTTTAAATGTTTGAAAAGCGGTTTTATTTTCCGCTTCTTTGTTTTGCACAGGCTCATTTTTCTTGAAAAAATTAAACATAAGATTCAACTACTTTTGCCAAAATTCCGTTTATAAATGAAGGCGAATCATCGGTGGAATATTTTTTAGCAAGCTCCAATGCTTCATCTATAACGACTTTGACGGGTGCGTCTTTAATGTAAACAAGTTCTGCTATTGCAATTCTCAGAATATCTTTATCAATTTTAAATAATCTGTTTATATCCCAACCTATTGCATTATTTTTAATAATTTCATCAATTTCTTCATTCTTTTCTTTATAAACTTTAAAAATTTGCTCAACGTATCTTTTTACTTCATTTCTGTCGGATAGGATACTTAATTCTGCAACTTCAAGTGCTGATATTGTTTTTTCGGCAGATGACAAAAGTGTATCGATTTTATTCATCATATCATCCGTCATAGGCAGTTTAACCGGTATATTAACCGCATCTAATGGCCTTTCAAGATTATCTTTATGATTATTTTCATATTCTTCTATATAAGCTTTAATTTCTGTCAACTCGCTTGTTACAACTTGCAATTCATCCTGAGAGTTGCCAATCAAAGTTCTTACCGAATTTAACACAATATCTTTAAAATCGCCGTTATTGTATTTATGTAAGTCTTTTCCCAGTTGAGAAAACAATATTAAAGCCAATTCTCTTGAAGCACGTCTTGCTTGCATTTTTTTATTCCTTATAATTTTCGTTTTTATTTGATTATATCTTAAACAAGAATATTTTGAATTATGTTAATATAATTTTCTGACATTTTTATTCTTTCCATGGAAAATGCGGTATCAAGCGCTTTGTTCATAAGGCATTCAGGGTTTTTAAAGTTTTTTATTTTTTCTATAACCGCTGTTATGCCACTAACAGAAGGTTCAATCAAAAAGCCGTTAACGGAATCTTCAATAAACCCGGCCATGCCTGAATTTTTCGAACAAACAACAATACATCCTTTTGCCATAGCCTCAAGATAAACCATACCGAATGTTTCTTTTATTGAAGGCAAAATAAAAACAGGGTTTTTTTCCATAAGTTCCAAAATATCTTTTCTTTTTCTTTTCCCCGTAAAAAATATCCTTTTTTGAAGCTTAAATTTTTTTGTCAGGTTTAAAAGATGATTTTTTTCTTTGCCGTCGCCTGCAATAATTAATTCAACATCGTCAAAATTTGAAATTGCCTGTATTAAATTTTTAAAATTTTTTCTTTTAATAAAACTGCCTGCGGCAAAAATTTTTAGGGGCGGAAATAAAATTCCTTGAGATTTTTCAAAAATTTTTTCTCTTTCTATATAAAATTGTTCTTCAATGCCGGATGGAATTATATAGGTTTTATTTTTTATTTCAGGGATTATTTTTTCTATTTCATCTTTTAGCCAATATGACCTTGGCAAAACCAATTTTGCCTCATTGTATGCCTTTTTTATGCTATACCATAAAAAAGAATAAACAGGGTTTTTTAAAACTTCAATGTCACTTGAATGAACCGATGCAAAATACGGAATTTTTAAAAGTTTTGAAATTTTTCTTGCAGCTAAAATTCCTGATGGCATATGAGATAAAATTACATCAAAATCCTTGTTTTTTAAAAATTTAAATTGATTTTGGCTAAAAAACGGAGTAAAAAAATTTTTGTTAATACATTTTACTCCTTGAAATTCATATTCGCCATCGGGTAAAATTTTTCTTTTTCTGATTAGAATATTGGGAATAACATTTGGCCTTAATAGGGTAACATTGTGCCCCAAGGCTTTAAAATCAAGAATAAAATTCAGCAAAGTTAAGGGAAGCCCGCATTCTTTTTCAGTTATCGGACACAAATCGGTAACAAAAAGAATGTTCATTAATCGGCCCCTTATTTTGTTGAAATTTTTGAAAAATCACAAACGGAATTGAATTTTTCAGCCAAAATATTTAATAAATTCAATCTGTTGTTTTTAATTTTTTCATCTTTGTCCATTACAAGAACTTTGTCAAAGAATTTATTCAAAGGTTCAATAAACCTTTCAATTTCACCTATACTTTGATAAGTTATTTCGGGCGAAGTTGAAATTACGTTATACAAAGCTTTCTCCTCAGGCAAAACAAACAGGCTCTCATCAACCTTGCCTTCAATTTTGTTGCCTGAAGTAATTTTTAAAACTCTGTTTATTGTTTCAAAAATTTTAACCGAGTCTTTTGAGTTAACAAAATTATTAACCGCTTCAACCCTTTTTAACCACTCATTCAAATCTTTAAACGGCTGCATTTTTTCGCAAGATGCGAGAGCATCATAGCTGAATGCCTTTTCATATAAAACATCAAGCCTGCCGTACATAAAAGTTAGAATTTCATCAAATGTAACATCGTCAACTTTTATGTCGAATTCTTTTGAAATTAAATCTGTTGAATATTGGATAACTTTTTCTAAATCGAGTTTTAAATTAAAATTGATAACTGTTTTTAAAACGCCGATAATTGCGCGCCTTACTGCAAGCGGGTCATTTGAGCCTGTCGGGCGTTTTTTCTTCTTGTCGCCCTGTGTTGATAAAAACACGGCAACAACTGTATCAATTTTATCTGCTATTGAAACAATTTGACCTTCAATTTTTGAGGGAAGTTCTGAATTTGAACTCAGGGGGAAATAGTGTTCCTTAATTGCAAGTGCAACATTTTCTTTTTCATTTGATTTAAGAGCATAATTTTCACCGATAAAACCTTGTAGCTCGGTAAATTCAAAAACAAGTTTGGTTGAAAGGTCTGCTTTTGAAAGTTTTGCCGCTCTTAAAATATCTGTTTTATCAGCTATATTAAGTTCATCCGCTATAAAAGAAGAAAGTTTTTCAATTCTTTCGGTTTTGTCAAATAATGTTCCAAGCCCTCTTTGGAAGGTCATCCCTTTAAGAGCCGGCAGCTTTTCAATTAAAGGGGTTTTTATATCTTCATCATAGAAGAATTTACCATCTTCAAGACGGGCGGAAATTACCCTTTGATTGCCTTTTTTAATGTTATCAAAGGATTCTTCATCAACCCCCACAAAATTTGCCATTGTAATAAATTTGTTTGAAAGTTTTCCCGTTTTTTCGTACAAAGGAAAATATCTTTGATGTTTTGACATAACGGTAACGGTTACAATATCCGGAATTTGAAGATATTCTTCTTTAAATGTACAAACAACAGGAATCGGGTATTCTGTTATATAAGTAACTTCATCCAACAAATCATCCAATTTTGAAAAATCAATTGTGCAATTAACTTCTTCGGCTTTTTTTGTTGCCAAATCAACAATAAGCTGTTTTCTTTCAATCGGGTCTGCATATACGTTTGCCGTTTTTAAAATTTCAACGTAACTTTTAGGGCTTGTTATCTCAACTTCTTGAACTTTAGAGAACCTATGGCCTTTTGTTTTATTTGTTGCTTTTTTATCAAAAATTTCAACATTTAAAACTTCGTTATTCAAAATTGCAACAATGTTTTCAATCGGTCTTGAAAATTTGGCTTCAAAATAACCCCATCTCATAAAATGTGCACCTTGAAGCTTCATAATAGACGGCGCAATATTTTCTTCCAAAATTTCTTTTGCTGTTTTTCCTTTTTGTTCAACTTTAGCCCAAATGTAATTATCTTTTTTATACAGTGCGTCTGAAGCCACGCCGTTTTTCTTGGCAAACCCTAAGGCAGCAGGTGAAAAATTGCCGCTTTCATCAAGTGCAATATTTAAAATAGGGCCTTTAACATCTTTTACAATATCTTCTTGGTTTAATTGAAGCCCTTCAATTAAAAGCGCAAGCCTTCTTGGCGTGGCATAAGTTTTTATATTGTTAAAATTTAACTTATTTTCATTTAAAAGTTTTGTAAAAATATCAACAAGCTGATTTTCTGCATTCGGTATGAACTGATAAGGCAGCTCTTGAACTAAAATTTCCAGTAAAAAATTGTTTTCCATATTATTTCCATTCTATTACAAATTTATTGTAACAAAAAAAGGTTATTTTAGGGCGAATTTAAAATTTTTTTAAGGTTTTCTTCGGTTTCCTTTATAATTTCGCCGTTATTGAATTTTAGACCCCTTTTTATTCCTTTGTTTTTAATGAAGTTGTTTATACAAGCAGCATTTTTGCAGACATAAACGCTTCTGCCCGTGGTTTTTGAATTTGGGTTTATAAAAAGAGAGTTGTCAAAAAGGGTAATTTTTATCATTTCCTCTCTGTTTTTAATATTTTTGCACCCTCTGCACTGTCTTAAAATATTTTTTTTCATATAGATTGCGTAGCTTATTTTGTTGTCATTATTTAATTCTTACTTTATAATAACACTTAGAATGCAAAATTAGGAAATTTTTTTTCAAATGACTGATAAGATATCCTCAATTGAAAATTCATTGGTTGAATTAAACCGAATGTTTGAAATAAGCGCCATCGCAAGCAACGCTATTAGCATTGAGGATTTGGTGTCCAAACTTTCAAATTTTTTATCAGATTATTTGAGAACCAAGCATATTTACTTTTTCGCACTGGAAAAAAATGTTTTCAGAAATATTCCGACAAACCAATTGCCCTTTAGCGACAAATATTTTGAGTATGAAAACGAAGCTTTGTTTTCTATTTTGACGGACAACAAACTTGTAAAAATTCAAACAGAAGAAAACAAAAAAATGTACGGCGGCTTTTGGGACCAAACCGGATTAAGCGACCTTAACATTCAGTATATGAGAGCATTTTTTAACCGCGATGATAACTGCCCCGTTTGCTTTTGTTTTATGGGAAACGAAAGTCAAGATGACAGAATTAAAGAATGTGAAAGATTTTTAAACAGGGTTTTTGAATATATTGAGCCGATGCTGATTAAATTAATGCTTCAAAAAGAGCAGAATAAAAAAATTGAAGACCTTCAACAATCTTTATACAATGTTTCAATTCTCTATAACATTTCACAGGCCGTTAACTTTATTGATGACCTTAAAAGGCTTTTGCAGGTTATCTTATCCAAAGCAATTGACATTTTGAATGCCGAAAAAGGTTCATTAATGCTTTATGATTACTCAACCAATACCCTTCAGGTTAAAGTTGTGTACGGCTTAAACGATAAAAGGGTTGAGGATAACATAAACAACGGCACTATTCAGTGTACCAAAATTAAAGTGGGCGAAGGCATTGCAGGTACCGTATTTTTGGAAAGAAAAGCAATTATAACGAATTTGGGCGTAAATGACCCAAGATTTGTATCGAAAGGCTCTCCTGCCAATGTTCAATCGCTTCTTTGCGTTCCTTTGATTACAAAAGGCGAAGCAATCGGTGTTATTAACATTTCGAACAAAAAACACGATTTATTATTCAACCAAAAAGATTTGGAATTTATGACAAGCCTTGCAAACCAAGCGGCCATTGCAATAGACAACGCAAAATTATATGAGCTTGCAACAAAAGACGGTCTTACAAAGCTTTATATAAACAGGCATTTTATGACCTTATTGGAAAACGAAGTAAGACGTTGCACAAGATATAAGCATAATATGTCCGTTATTATGCTCGATATTGACGATTTTAAATTAATTAACGACTCTTGCGGGCACTTGGTCGGAGACCAAATTTTAAGAGAAGTTTCCAACCAAATTTTAACAACGGTGAGAAAGATAGATGTTGCCGCAAGATACGGCGGCGAAGAGTTTGTAATTTTGCTTCCCGAAACAACAAAACAAGGTGCAAGCATAATAGCTGAAAGATTAAGAAAAAACATTGCAAATTTAAGAGTTAATACAAATGATGATAAGGTTGTTACAACAACTGTTTCAATGGGTATAAGTCAATTCCCGAACGATGCAATTACCGCTCAAGATATGATAGATGCGGCAGATAAAGCTTTATATTTTTCAAAAAGAAACGGTAAAAATGTTGTTTCAATTTACGGTGAAAATGAAAACTTCACAATGGTTGATAAATTTGAAGTGTAAGGTAAGAGCTTTTGCAAAATGCTTGCAAAAAAGCCCTTCATAACCATGGTTTACTAAAAAGTCGGAGGATTTTATGGACGATAAAGAGATAATACTAGGACAATACAAAGTTTATTCGGATGCCAAAGAACAATTTATAAACAGGCATTTTGCAACCAATAGGTTTTATTTTGTATTTTCATTTGTTTTACTTGCAATGACATATGTTTTTTATGCCCTTTCCCCCGGCATAATTCAACTTATAATAACGGCCGCATTCGGCATTGCGGTTTCTGTTTTATGGTGGCTCAATATTGATTCATATCAGCTTTTAATTAAGGTAAAATATTCAAAAGTTTTGGAATATCTTGAAACCAAGCTGCCCGAAGCACCATATAACAAAGAATTTAAAGAAACTCAAGCCTTAAAAAAATCTAAAAACATTATGTTTGCCGATGTTCAAAAAGGGTTTGCAGGGCTTGTTTTTATTGTGTTTACAATAATTTTCATATGCTCATGCGTAAATGTTGCAATGAATTATAAAACAGCTCCTTTAGTTTAAAAAGGGCTGCATAAAAATTTAAAATGCCTGTGTATAAGAAATACACGGGTTTTTTATTGCTTCTAGAAATATATCCGAAAACGAGGGAAAAAAAAGGGTATTTCTACCCATTCGCATACTATCCGAAGCATTAACAACAATAATAATATACATCAATTTCGCTTTTTTTGCAAACTTTTATTACAAATTGTTAATATAAAAAATGTAGTGCAAATAACCGAGATAACTAAAGCAAATTCCTTTATTTTTAGCGCTTTTTTTGAAAATCAAAAAAGAAGACATTTTGTTATATTACCGAATTGGTTAATATTCGGTTGTAGTATTGTCAGATAAGATTATAGCTTAACAGAGTTAGACTTTCTAAGGAGTATGGAGCATGGAATATGTAAATTTTTACGTTTCTTTGCCTGCTTTTTCGTATTCAGAGCTTGAAAATTCCTCAAAAAATACAAAGCTTACAAAGAATGAAATAATAAACAAAGCAATTAAGCTGTATCTCAATAGCAACAAGCATTTGAACCCCACAAAAAATGCCCGTTTTTCAAACACCTATAATTGAATTATGAAGGTTGTGGAGCACTTCAAAAAGAAAGGAAAGGTAAATGGAAGAAAACAAAAACAAAAAACCTGAAGAAGAAAAACTTTATTCGGAAAAAGATTTGAAAGAATTTAGAGAAAAGCTCGAAAAAGAATTTCTCGAAAAAAAAGGTTCAAATCAAAAAGAAAGCCAAAATGATGATGCAGACGAATTAGAGACAGCTAAAGCCGAGTTAGAAAAATTGAGATCGAAGTATCAGGAAAAAGAAAATGAATGCATGACCGCAAAACAAAAAGAAGAAGTTTACAGTTTGTTAAACGATGCGGGACTTGAAAAAGATGCCTTAGAGCTAGTATATGTTCCTTTAAATATGGAAAAAACAAAAGAAAAAATTGAAATTTTAAAAACCTATATTGAAAAAATTAAAAAAAGCATCTTTCAGGATTATTCAAATGCGCCATTGCCGCAAACATCCAAAAATAAAGAGTATGACCCGTTTATCGAAGGTTTTGACACAAATAAATTATAAGAAAGAAAGGAATAAAAATGACAGTAAATTTAGCACAAAAGTATTCTTCAAAAGTTGACGAAAGATTCAAGTTAGGCTCTTTAACAGATTCAATTATTAACTTTGATTATGACTGGACGGGAGTTGACACGGTAAAAATTTATTCAATTGAAACAAGCGAATTATCAGATTATACAAAAACAGGTTCGCAAAGATACGGCACACCCGATGAATTATCAGACAGCGTACAGTCTTTAACCTTATCTCAAGATAAAGCTTTCACATTTACAATTGATAAAGCCTATGAACTTGGCCAAGAGGGTGTGAAATCAGCAGGTGCAGCCTTAAGACGCCAGCTTGACGAAGTTGTTATACCTGCAATTGATATTTACCGCATTTCAAAACTTATTGCAGGCGCCAAAACAACAGAAACATCGGCTACAACGAAATCTAACGCCTATGAGCAATTTTTAACCGCCATGGAAAAATTATCAGATTACAAAGTGCCCATTGTAGGCAGGGTTGCACTTGTTACACCTTCTTTTTATAAATTTTTAAAGCTGGATGAAACATTTATAAAAAATTCAGACCTCGGCCAACAAATTGTTTTAAACGGCCAAGTGGGAAAAATTGACGGAGTGCCCGTTATAGTTGCTCCGACAAGTTATTTTAGCGCAAATGTTAATTTTGTTGTAACTCACCCGTCAGCACTTTGTGCGCCCGTTAAATTGAATGAATACAAAATTCATACAAATCCGCCCGGAGTTTCAGGTTCGCTTGTCGAAGGAAGAATCATCCATGATGCGTTTGTACTAACAAACAAAGCATCGGCAATTTATGTTCATAAAATTGCTCAACAACAATAATTAAGTCTGTTACCGAAGAAAAAAGGAATTGAATATGCAAAACGAACAAATAATAGAAGCGGTTTTAAAAATGAGTGATAAGGAAGAAAATGAAACCATAAAGCTCAAAATAGAAGCTTTAATTAATGAAATTCTCTTCTATTTAAACAGAAACGAAATTGAAGATTTTATGTTTGCTTCGGTTGTTTCCGTTATATCAGACTGCTTAAAAAGTGATATTTTTAATGGTGCAAAAGTTCAATCCTACTCAGAGGGCGACCTTTCCGTTTCCTTTTCAAACTTGTCGCCCTTCTTCGGAAGACTTGATTCCTACAAAATAATAAGGGGAATAAACGATGTTCAAAAATGATATTTTAACCGTTAAAAGGGAAAATTACGAAGTTATAAACAACTTGGCAACTAAAAAATATGAAACCGTTTATGAAAATATCCCCTGCCATCTTGCAATAAATTTAAACAATACCTCATACAGCCAAAATGTACCTCTTCTCAACTCGGAATTTACAATTTATCTCAATTTTGATGAAAAAATTCAAATCAAAGAAAACGACAAGCTTTGCGTTGTAACTTCCAAGGGTGAAATTTACACGCTATATGCAGGCGGAGTTAAAATTTATAACTTTTCAATTCAAATCAAATGCAGACAAGAAAAAATTATAGAAAGTGATTTTGATGTTAATAGATGAGATTAAAAATTCAATAAAAAATGCCATCGCAAAAGTTGATAACAGTATAATTTTTCATTTTGACGAAATAAAGCACACAAAATTCCCTTTTATTTTTGTTGACTTGAAAGATTTTAAGGTTCAAGCGGCAGATAATTTGAATAAAAAATTTTGCAGCCTTGTTTTTGAACTCACTTGTATGAAAAACAGCGAAAATAAGCCCGTTGAACTTTTTCAAATGCAAGAATTATTATCTTCCGCACTTTTGCCTGTCATTGAATTCGGAAACAAAAAAATAGCTTTAGATAATGTCGTTTTTATGGTTAACAATAAAACTCTTATTATGACCTTTGGTTTGAACTTTTACACCAATAAAGAAGAAACAGAGTATGAACTTATGCAAAAACTTGATTTTAGTATAAAGGAGAATAAAAATGCCCGATAAACAACCAAGCTTTACCGTAACTTTTAAAGAGCTTGCGGTTGCAGCAATTAAAAGACAAACAAGGGGGCATATTATTATGGTTTTGGATTCCGAAGCAGACCAAATATCATATAGCGGCTTGAATGAAGTGAAATCTGACAGCCTAACCCCCGAAAATTACCTTAATATTGAACTTTGCTTTAAAGGAAACCCTAAAAAAGTTACCGTTTTAAAAAAGGAAGAAGAAATTTCCGACTTAACAAACAAGCTGGATAAATACAACAATTATACTCTCGTATACCCTGACGCATCCGAAAGCGACATGGTTGCAATTAAAAACTACCTTAATAAAAAAAGGGAGAAAAATAACTATTCAATTGCAATTTTTGCCAATGCAGAAGGAATGGATTCAACATATATTATCAATTTTCAATCTGATGACATTAAAATTTCTCACAATAACGAAGTAAAAACCGTAACGGCTGCAAGGTATACGGCAAGAATTGCCGGAGCTTTAGCGGGATTATCAAACAGCAGATCGTTAACCTATTTTGAATTGAGCGAAATAGTTGACGCCAATGTTTCGCAAGATGCTGATAAAGCGGTTAAAGAAGGCAATTTGGTCATAATATATCAGGACGGAAGCTTTAAATTCGGCAGAGCCGTTAATTCCCTTGTAACTTTGACGGACGGCTTGACGGAAGCATTCCAAAAAATAAGAGTGGTAAACATTATGGATATGATTGCAGGCGATATAGTTTCAACATTCAGACAAAATTATGTAGGCAAATACATAAATAATTATGCAAACAAGAAACGTTTTATCGGCGCGATTAACACCTATCTGAAAAGCCTCGCATCGGAAGGACTTTTGGATGAAGCAAACGAAAACAAGGTTTATTTAAGCTACGAAAAAACCAAAGCCTACATAGAAGGCAAAGGCGTCAGCACCGAAAATATGAGCTATCAGGATGTCATTCAATATAACACCGGATCTTACGTTATATTGGACGGCGTTTGTTCACCGACAGATTGTATGGAAGATTTAGATCTTGGTTTTTATCTTTTTCAATCATTAGAAAGCGAGGAAGAATAATATGACAACCGTTGAAGCAGCACTCAGAGGCACATACGGAAGAGTATGGCTCGATGGCGAAGAAATAGGCATTTTGAAATATATAAATTTAAAAGTAATTCCAACATATGAAGATGTTATTGTCGGCTTTACCATTGACAGACAAGCGGTTTCTGTTCAATATGCGGGCGATCTTGCGTTTGAATCCGTTAATTCAATTTCTGCGGAGCTTTGCAACAAATATCTTCAAAACACAAATACAAGATTCACAATAGAATGCAACTTGGCAGACCCTGCTGCAAACGGCGAAGAAGAAGGATACACAATAAACGGTGTAACGTTTGATGAATTTCCGCTTGCAAATTGGCAAAAGGGCGCTCTGATTGAAAAAACATTCAGGTTCAGAGCTTCTGACATTGTAGTTGTCGATTTAATTAACGGGAAAAACTGATAAATGGAAAATATTGAAATTTTATTAAAAAAAATAGAAGAAAATTATCAAAACAGAAATAAAAAAGAAAAAACAACACTGAAAATTAAAGACAGCATTTTTGAAGTCGAAGGACTTACAAGAAGCGAAAAACTTGATTTGATGTTTTCCCTTAAAGCCGTTGAAAGAAACAGTTTTGGCGAAATTTACGAATGGATGAAACCTGTAATTTATAAAGCGCTAAACCTGAAAAATGTAGCGCTGAAAGCCAAAGAAAACGGCTATATCAAAACATATTACGAAGTTATAGAAATGCTTTTTGAACCTGATGATATTTTAAAAATCATTGAATTTATTATTGAGCAAAATAATTTAAACCCCAAAAGTATCTTTCAGGAGGAAGTTGAATTTCAAAAAAAGCCATAAAAGAGGATTTTGAGCTCGGGCTTTGTGCCTACTATTTGCAATATGGCATTTTGCCCGATAAAATCCTCAAGTTAAGCGAATTTGAAAAGATATTTCTATATGCAAAATACTTAATAAGCACAGAGGATATAAATTGATAGTTGATATTTACAGCAAAATAAAAAAAATTATTGAATTAATTGAACCGTACAAAAAAATTCAAGAAAATCTCGCAGTTAAAATTGGCGACAGAGGCTTATTCTCTGCCGCCAAGGAAAAAAAGAAAAATAATACAGACAAAACCAATAATCAAAACAAAGGGGAAAAAGCCTCTAATAAAAAAAATGCCGAAAGCAATGAACCAAAACAAAAAAAGCAAAAAATAAAGGAGAAAGCAGACCAAAATAAAGGTTCAAAAAACAATGAATATAAAACAACTGAAAACGGCAATGTTTTGAACAATTTTTTGGAAAATATCAAAAATTTTTATACCGTCAAAAACGATTTTTTTAACTTCAACACAAAACACACAAACTTTTCTTACACCTTGCCGGACAACAAAGAAGACACAGGCAAGACCAAAATTAACAATAAAACATCATCTGATCAAAACATAACAAAAATTACCAACAAAATTAATGAATCAAAGAGCATTTTAAATAAAACAAGCCTGAATATTTCCAATTTTTCAGCTAAAGAAGAGAATAACAATTTTAACGAATTCGGAAAAATGCTTGCTGAAGCATTAAAAATTGCAGCTAGAAATAAAAGTATTTCCAACAAGTATTAATTAAGGAATGGCAAAATGGCAACCAAAAGACTCAATATAATGCTTTATTCGGAAACAACCGGAGAACAAATTGTTCTGCCGATAAACCCCAAAAGCATTGAAATAAAATATGAAAAAAGTTTTAACAGCTATGAAATCATAGGATTTGGCGAAGTAAATATTATGGCATACCAAAAACCGTTAAAAATTACCCTTTCGCATTTTTTACCCGAAGATAACAGTGTTTTTAAAACATATTCAGGTATAACCTATTATTCAAATAAAAATTCAACATACATAGAAGATGAGTTTTCCTTGGAAAAAGCGGTATCCATCCTGACAAAATGGACACAAGGGCAGACAAAAATCAGGCTTGTTATTGATGATGAAATCAGCATTGACTGTATGGTTGCATCATTCAGCCAAACAATAAGAGAAAGTATTTCTTCAAAACCGTATATTTTGGAACTTCTTGAGTACAGAAACCCCACATATAAAATAATTTCCAGCAACGGACTTATAACAAGAAATAACTCGCTTAATCTGCCAAGCTTCATTTTAATGACCTCAAAAGACACTGTTTATTCAATTGCGGACAAATACGGCCTTGATTATAAAACTTTAGCCAAAAATAACGGCATTGATGACCCAAATGCCAATATTGAAGGTGTCAAACTTCAGACTCAAGGGGGCAAAAGCTGAAATGAAATTCTATATAGATGACAATGAGATAAAAACCGTAAATACCAATGCAACAATAAGGGGCTGCCTCAGTCTTATTTCAAGGAGTGCAAAGTTTTCATTTGTTTATAATGAAAATGATTCCAACTTTATAAAATATAAAGCAAAAATAAATTCAACCGTCAAAATTAAAAATGACAATAACAAAAGCATTTTTAGCGGCTTTATAACACGAATTAATTACATGGCCGACAAAAAACTTGTCGAAATAGAAGCGAATGATTATTTTACGATTCTTTTAAACGAAAAAGTAACAGGAAGATTTGCCGGTAAAATTTTCAATGCCGTTAACAATTTGCTGAGCGGCCTAAAAATATACTCAAATTTGCAAAATATAAAAACCGCCGTTGAAAACAAATTGAATGTTGTAAGCTTGGGCAATTTAAGCCGCTATGATATTTTGGAAATTTTTATAAAAAACCTTTATGCCACGGAAGAATTTAAACTTTATATAGACGGCGACTCTTCCTTAAATGTTTTACTGCCTTTCAGAGACAATTCAAGAGGCGACTTTATATTGGGCGAAAATGTTATATCTGCATTTTTCAGCAAAGATGATTCACTAAATAACGCTTTTATTGTGGCTATTGGCGATGACAATATTGTATCGGGATGCGTTATTCGTCTTATAGACAAAATTAACAATAAAAAGGGGTATTTTACCGTAAAAAGCGATGTTCACACTTACGGCAATACTCACACAATGGAACTTGAACTAAAGGAAAGAATTTAATATATGCAAAATTGGGCAGGAGAAATTTTAGATACATTTAGCGAATATTCGGACAAATTAAATTTTAAGGGAGTAAAAATTTGCACCGTTAAAAGTATAAATCCTTTTATTTTTGTATACGAAAACATTGAAATAGGCACAAAACTTGAGGATAAAATATATATACACCCGCTTTTAACATCTTCTTTAATTCAACTGGACAAGGAAACAATTAAAGAAGAACAAAATTTTGTAAACACTACCGCATATAATTCGCCGCAGTTTACAGGCGCCATTGAGGGCAGCTTGCCTGATTTTTTGACTGCATTTTACGAATTTTATAAAAATTGGCAATCTGTATACATTTTAAACCCAAACGATTTAATTGCCGTGTATGAACTCGGAAACAACTGTTATTTGGTGCTGTGCAAAGTTGCCATTGATATTTTAAAAGAAATGGAAGGTGAAGATGAGCTTTAATTTTATACCCGTTACACTGAATGATGAAACAAAAACGGAAGCACTGCCAATTATTTATGAGCCTGCAAGAAATTTAGAAACACTTGAACTGTTAACCGAAGACGGTCAATTTTATTTGGTTTCAAAAAACGAAGCTCTGAAAATTTGGATTTTAAAAGCATTGAACAGAGAAACTTCAAGATATTCTCACAGAGCATATTCAAATAATTACGGAAACGAGATAACAAAACTTTTCGGACGCCATCTAAAGGATTCTCTTTTGAAATCCGAGCTCAAAAGATATATTGAAGAAGCCCTGCTTGTAAACCCTTATATCAAAGAAATCAGCAACTTTAGCTTTAACAAAACCAATGCGCTTGTAAGTGCATCATTCACGGTTAGCACAATTTACGGAGCGTTTGAACAAAATATAGAATACGGGAAGGAGTAAACATGACAACAAAAGAAGACGTCAGGCAAAGAATAAATTCAAGATTAAATACGTCCGCAACAACCATAGAAGGCGGATTAACCCAAGATATAATCGGAAGCGTGAGTTATGAACTTGCAAATATAATTGATACAAGAATTGACGTGATTTTGGATAACGCCTTTGTTTTAACTGCCGATGAAGAACATTTAAAAATTAAAGGACAAGAGCTTGGAATATATAAAAAAGAAGCAACAAACGCAATTGTTATTGCAAAAATTACAAATGCAAGCCCATATGCAAAATTACAGGCAAATTCTACGGCGCAAACAAAAGATGAGATTATATTTGCCTCAACAGAAGAAAAAAACGCAGATGTAAACGGCACCTTAGAAATCAGGATGGAATGTTTATCAAAAGGAATTATAGGAAATATCAAAAAAGGAGCTTTAATTGAATTTTGCGAAAGCTATGATGGCTTTGAAAATGCAAAAATTACAAACGAAAGCGAAGGCTACGACGGATTTGAAGAAGAAACAACCGAAGAATTCAGGGAAAGAATTCTTGAATATTTAAGAAATAACACTGCAAATTCAAATATTGCCGATTATACAATGTGGGCAAAAGAAATCAACGGTGTTAATAATGTGGTCGTACAAGATGCAAGCATAGCCGGCGCAGGCAATGTAAATGTTTATATATCGGCAAACGATAATGCCGAGGTTTCAGACAAACTTATTCAAGAAGTTAAAACCAAAATCCAAAGCGAGCAAATTATAAATGCAAACTTGAATGTCTTGCCGTTAGAATATTTTGAAATCAATATAGAGGCAGACATTAAGCTAAAAGAAGGCTATGAAATTTCATCCGTTTTGAGCGAATTTTCAAATCTCATTGAAAACTATCTTTCGAAATTGCCCCATCTTGTTTCTTATCTTTATATTTCAAACTTATTTTTTGCAGTTGAAGGTATCGAAGATGCTTCAAACTAT
This sequence comes from Candidatus Gastranaerophilales bacterium, assembly GCA_944324425.1. Lineage (GTDB taxonomy): Bacteria > Cyanobacteriota > Vampirovibrionia > Gastranaerophilales > Gastranaerophilaceae > Galligastranaerophilus_A. Next base: position 46,438 of record CALUWE010000007.1, on the reverse strand, counting down.
CTTTTAAATTCAGGAACAGAAAGCATTGAGGTAAACAACCTGCAAATTCCCATAATAGGAGAAATTACTTTAAATACAGACGAATAGAAGGAGGATAGATGACATTAAAAGACAATCTTCCCAAATTTATTGCGGAAGAAAAATATACAAGTGAAATTTTAGATGCAATTGAACCCGAAATAGAAGGAATAAAGCTAAAACTTTCTCAAATTTTGCTTGAATGTTCAATCAGCACTTGTTCGGTTGACGGGGTAAAAAGGTTTGAAGAAGATTATGGCATACCATATAATCCAAGTTTAAGCCTCGATACGAGAAGAAAAAATGTTATAAACAAAATGCTTGCTAAAAAAAGACTAACCAAAGAAGAGCTGATTAATTTTATCAAAAGGAATATTGACGGCAGCCAATTTTATATTTCAAATGAAGCTGAAAAATACCAATTTACGGTCTATTTAATTGATGAAAATTACAAAGAAAAGCTTTATCAGGCACTTTTCAATTCAAGACCGGCTCACCTCATTTTTAATATTAAGCTTACAAGCTACGAAAAAAGGTGCAACACCTTTAGATGTAATGAATTAACTATATAAAAGGAGAATAAAATGACCTACAATAAAACAGTTTGGGTTGATCAAGAGGTTGAAAAAGAAAGAACCTATGAATTAATTAATAATTCAGACGGCACAACAACAATTCAAGATATTCCGGACAATATTTTAACCTTTGGAACACCTGTTAATGCACAAAATCTTAACAATATCGAAAACGGAATTGAAGATCACGAAACGAGAATTGCCTTATTGGAAGGTATCGGCAATCCCATTCCTACATTGTCAAATACATTGGGTGAAAATGAAATTTGGCTTGAAGGTGCTGAAGTTTCAAGAGAAACGTACGCTCAATTATTTGAAATTTACGGTACAACATACGGTGAAGGCGATGGAGAAACCACGTTTAACTTGCCAGATTTTAGAAACAGAGCCATTTGGGGCAGCAATGACAATACTTTTGGCTATGTTGAAGCGGGTTTGCCAAATATCTATGGCGGCATTTCAGCTGTATTCCACGGAAATAGCGCCATGGACGGTGCTTTAAGAATAGCAAATTCCCTTAGCAAAAGCGGCATAGCAAACGGCAGCGGAAGCGGATATGATACCCTGAGCTTTAATGCTTCTTATTCAAATTCAATTTACGGCAACTCAACGACCGTTCAGCCGCCATCAGTTAAAGTGAGAGTTAAAACCAGATTTGCTTAAAAAGAAAGGAAAATAGAAAATGAACTTGTATAATTTTGACCCAAATACAAAAGAATATTTAATGACAACAATAGCAAGTGCAGACCCTATGGAAACTAAAATAAAAGGTGAATTTATTCCTTTGGTTCCGGCTTATGCAACACTTGTAGAACCGCCAAAAACAGGTGAAGGTGAAGTTGCAATTTTTAACGGTGAGTCTTGGGAAATAAAAAAAGATTTTAGGGTAAGCCATAAAATTTGTGATGAAAATTTTAATATTAAAGATATAACAGAAATTGGCGAAATTGAAGAAAATTATCTTATAACAACCGAAATGGCAGAATTAATTAAAGAAAACCCTAATAATTTTAAAATTCAAAACAATGAAATTGTTCAAAAAACAGAAACCGAAATTAAAGAAGAAAAAGCGCAAGAAGAAGCAGAAAGAATTGCAATGCTCAATTTAACCGCTGCCGATGTTGAAAGAGCAATATATAAAGCCAAAGGGCTTGATTTTGACGATGTTATAACGCTAATTCAAGCACAACCGTTAACAGAAACGGGCGAGCCTTTAATTGATATAAAAGCCTTAAAAATTGAATTAAAAGCAAACAATTTTTATCGTGGAAACCCTTATATCAACCAAGTTGGCACACTTTTGGGCTTTTCAAGCAAACAGCTTGATGATTTTTTTGAAACAAATGATTACACAAAATTATTAAGTGAATAAGGAGTTTAGATTATGAATGAAGAACTAAAAACAAACTTAAAACAAATTGCCTTAACAGGCGGTGAAAAAGCAACAAAATTGGGTGTAGATACTGCAATTAAACTTATTGAAGCTGTTGTTGAAGATACAAAAAACACAATAGATGATGCGGCATATGAATTTGTTCAAGTAACCTTATTGCCTAAACTTTATGAAATTATTGATAAAATCGACGGGATTGAAGGCAATATAGAAGGTGTTAATTAATGCTAACAAGTGCAATCGAAGCAGTCGGAAACGCTGTTAAAAGCGTTTTCGATAGCTTCACCACTTTTAAAAAGAAACAATCTGAAACCGCAATATTAAAAGACAGAAAAAACTTGCAAAAAGCGGTTGATATATCAGAAGAAATTATTGAAATTATTTACAAATACTTACCCTTACTAACGGAAGATGATATAGAAAAAATAAATGGACTTATCAAAAAATTTAGAAAATATAACTGAAATCAAATTAACTTATTCTGATTTTAGTGAAAGTATTGGCTACAATCACAAATCAGACAAGCCTTTTTACATCATTCAAAATATTTATGTAAATATAATTTCAAAAAGATTTAACCGCCATTTTGTGATTAAAAGGGGCTTTAAATCGGACGGCTGCACAATACCAAGAGCCTTCAGATGGTTTTTAGGGTGCAGTCATAAGGGTGAATATTTGCCTGCCTCAATAATCCATGATTACATTCTTACAAATAAAGCTATTGTAAGAAATTGCAGAATTTTATCAAGCAGAATTTTTAAACAAGCCCTATTACAAGAAGGGGCAAGTTCAATAAAAGCTCAAATTATGTATTTGGGCGTAGAAATTTGGCAAAAGTTTATAAGAGGTTGGATATAAATGGATATAAACCATATTATTTTATACGGAACAACAGCACTTGCTGTTTTGCACATAATAATGGGGCTTAACATTTTTGCAAGAAACAGCGAGATTAAATCGCTGGAGGCAAAAATTATGGAGACTTTAGCCAAAAATTATCTTTCAAAAGATACATACGCAGATAACCACAAAGCCCTTCAAGAACAAATGCTTCAATTACAGCATGATATTTCGGATGTAAAAAGCCTTTTAATTACAGCAGTTACGGAGATTAAAAATAAATGTTAAATTTCAAAATGTCAGAATTAATTTATTCTGAAACCGCAATTAAAAACAACATAAACAATATGCCTGATATAAATTCAATGGATAATATGCTGAATTTGATTTATTATTGCCTGCAGCCTGTAAGAGAACTTTTAGGTGCGCCTATGATTATAACTTCAGGATATAGAAACCCTCTTGTAAACCGTTTAGTTGGCGGTGTTAATTCAAGCCAGCATACAAAAGGTCAAGCAGTTGATTTTACGGTTTTAGGAATAACGCCAAACCAAATAATATCAATTATAAAAACATCCAAAATTGAATTTGACCAATTAATAAATGAATATGACAAATGGGTTCACATAAGCTATAATAAAGGCAAGAACAGAAAACGGGTATTAAAATATTAAAGCCGAAGGTCTTTTCCTTCGGCTTTTAATTTTTTATAACGTACCATCCGGTACCACTATTGCGTTATCATCATCGCTGAATTTATTTTTAGTATGTTTTATAACCAACGGGTCATTTTCATAGGCTTTAGCATTTGTTTTGATTGTGTTTACGAACCTTTGTGTTTCTCTAAAAGGAGGTACTCCTTTATATTTTGCAACATTACCCGGGCCTGCATTATAGGCAGCTAATGCTAAATCCATTGAGCCGAATTTTTTGTACATCATTTGATAGTACATAATTCCGCCCTTAATGTTGTCATTCAAATTGTAAGGGTTAATGCCCATTCTTCTTGCAGTTGAAGGCATTAATTGGAAAACGCCGACTGCGCCCGACGGGTTTTGCCTGTGATTCTGGAAATTAGATTCCTGTTTTGCAATGCTTAATGCTACGCAAGGATCAACGCCCATAGATACGGCAGTTTTAACGATAATATCCTTGATTTCATGTGATGTTGCAGCTTTAGCTTCGCTTGTTAGCCCTGAAAATAGAATTGTCAAACAGGCTAATAAAGTTAGGGTTAGCTTTCTAGTCATAAAAAATCCTCATATTAACTTTTTTTGAAACGGGGTAAAAACCCAAATGCATTTACTATCCTACACTTAATTGTTATGCATCGGACAAACCTCAGTTCCAATACAAATATACTACAAAAAATAAATTTTGCAACCCTTTAACATAGTTAAAAAAGGGTTGCAAACAAGTTGTATCAAGGTTTTTAAGGGCATGTTACATTTATAGTAAAAATGGTTTTTATCTTAACATTAGCCCTTGAATATTTTTTACAAGGCCGTCTTTTATTTTATTTACTTCGGCTTCAATTTCGCTGTCTGTAAGGGTTTTCTTATCATCTTGCAGAATAATTCTATATGCCATAGATTTTTTATCAGCTCCGATATTTTCGCCTCTATATATGTCAAAAAGTTTAGCGCCTTTGAATATATTTTTATCGCTTATTTTTTTAATTGTTTTCATAATGTCCATATCGGTTGTTTTATTTTCAACAACAAAGGCAATATCCCTTAAAACAGGGGTTGAGATTGGAAGTTTTTTATATTTAACAACGTTATTGAAGTTAATATTTTTAAGCAAAATTTCCAAATTTATTTCAAAAACAAATAAATCTTGGTTAAATTTCAATTTATCAGATAAAACAGGGTGAATTTTACCAACATAACCGATATTAATAGGATTTTTACCCAAAAGTTCAATTGTTGCCGTTTGATACGGGTGCATAAATTTTTTGTCTTCTTTTAATGGCGAGAAAACAATTCTTTTGGTTAAACCTAAAATTTCGAATAAGTTTTCTAAAATTCCTTTTATTGTATAAAAATCGGCATTTTCTTTTTTATTCCAATATTCATTATTGGTATGCCCAAAAATACAGCCTGAAATTTTTCTTTCTTCTAAAACGCCTGAAAAATCTTCATTTGGTTCATCTTTAGCCTTAAAAGTTTTTCCGATTTCATAGAGTTTCAAATTTTTATTGCCGTTATCGAAATTAGTTTTAACAATGTTCAATAAATTCGGCATTAATTCTTGTCTTAAAGATGTTGCATCTTCGCTTTGGGGGTTTATAACATCTACTCTTGTTTTATCATCCAATGATGTCATATAGTTTTTCAAAAATGTATCCCCAGTTAGAGATGTTGAAATTATTTCTGAGTATCCCTGCCCTAAGAAAAGTTCGTTTATTAATTTAATTGTTCTTGTTTCATCTGAAATTGTGGCGCCTTCGTTAATGTTTGGAAGGGTTGGGGGGATATTTTCATATCCTGCAATTCTTGAAACTTCTTCAATTAAATCTATTTCACGATAAACATCATTTTGTCTGTAGCTTGGAACCTTAAATTTTGCCGCCATTTGATTTTTGCCCAAAAGTTCAAAGCCCAAATTTTCCAAAATTTCAATACATTTATCCTGCTCAATTGAAACGCCCAAAATTCTTCTTATTTCAGAATCTCTTAATGTAATTTCAACGGGTTCCAATTGGTCTTTGCCGGCTTCGGATAAGCCTTCGAATTTTGCATCTGCGTATTTAATTAAAAGGTTTACTGCCTGATACAAACCTTGTTTTACAAGGCCAATGTCAACGCCTCTTTCAAACCTTGCTGAAGCTTCCGATCTGTAACCGACAGAACGGGCTGATTTTCTGTTTGTGTGAGGCGTAAAATATGCGGCTTCTAAGGCTAAATTCTTTGAATTATCATCAATTTCAGAATTATTTCCGCCAAAAACACCCGCCAAACAAACCGCTTCATTTTCTTTTGAAATTACAACGGTTTTATCTGTCATTGTTCTTTCAACTTCATCCAATGTGGTTAATTTTTCGCCATTTTTAGCATATCTGACACATAAATATTTGTTTAATTTATCAAAGTCAAAAGCATGCAAAGGTGTGCCGTATTCAAGCATAACGTAGTTTGTAATATCGACAACGTTATTAATAGGGCGCATGCCGCCTGCTATAACTCTTCTTTGAATAAATTCGGGTGCCGGTTTAATTGTAATATCTTTTAAAACTGCAATTGAATAATATTTGCAGATTTCATCATCTTTGATTTCAACTTTAAAATCAGCTTTCTTTTCTTCTTGAGGTGTCATTAAAGAAAGTTTCATTTTTCTGTTAAAGAGTGCTGAAATTTCCCTTGCAATGCCTATAACAGACATTTGATCGCCTCTGTTTGCTGTGGGTGCCGTGTGGAAAATGATTTCATCATTAATATTTAAAACTTTTTCTAAGGGTTCACCTAGTTTTATATCTTTTAAAATGCGGTTCAAAATTAAAATGCCGTCTTCTTCCTGCAAACCATCCAGCCCTAATTCATCTTGGCTGCAGAGCATCCCTTGAGATTCAACACCCCTTATAACAGCAGGGGTTAGCTCAAATTGTTCGCCTGTTTTTCTGTCTAAAACTTTGCTTCCAACCGAAGCATAAGGAATAACTTGTCCGACTTCAATATTTTGTGCACCGCAAACAACGGTTTTTGTAGTTGAACCTATATTTACGGTTACTAAATGCAATTTATCGGCATTTGGGTGGTTATCTATTTTTTCTATTTTTGCCGTTATTATATTAGTAAATTTCGGCTTAACATCTTCAATTTCTTCAACCTCTAAACCGCTCATAGTAAGGGCGTGAGAAATTTCTTCAGGGGTAATCCCAGATAAATCAACATATTCATTTAACCACTCGTATGAAACCTGCATTTTATTCCTCTTTTTTATTCTACATTTACCAGTTTATTGTAGTACAAAAAAAGGTTTGGTTGCAAATCGGTTTTTATTTGTATTTAATTAATCCCATTCTTGGAATTGGCCAAAATTTAAAAACGGCACGGCCAATTATATTTTTTTCAGGCAAAAAGCCCCAAAAACGGCTGTCTTGGCTGTTTCCTCTGTTGTCTCCCATCATGAAATATTGCCCATCAGGAATTTGAAAAGGGCCGCAATACATATCATCTCTGCAATCTATCCAGTCGGTTTCGCTTAAAATGTAGGGTTCATTTTCTTTTGTGCCGTTTATATAAACATAGAAATTGTCGTTTTCTTTTTTAATTTCAAGTTTATCGTTCGGAAGACCTATAATTCTTTTAATATAGGCTATATCTTTGCAAAAAATGCCCGTGAGCCTTGCCGTAACTGATAAAAAATCTGTTTTCAAGGTTTCATCAGGCGGATAAAAAACAACGACATCGCCCCTTTTGGGTGCCCTAAAAGGTTTTGTTACCTTTTCAACAAAAATTCTGTCGCCTTCAATTAAGGTTGGATACATAGAAGATGACGGAATCCACCTTAATTCGCCTATAAAAAAGCGAATTAAAATAACTGCGACAAGAACAAAGACAACCGTTTCAAAGATTTCCCTTAAGGCAGATTTTGTTGATTTTTCAATAATTTCATCTTTATTTTTTTGTTCGTTTGACATTTTATCCTCTGAATAAATTCAACAAAAGAATTAAATTTTCATTATTTTTATAATTCTTTAAAATGTTTTCCGTAATTTCAATTTTTTTATTTAAAAAGTTTTCAACTTCGCTTATTATAGCATAATCTTTGTTATTTTTTGCCCCCAATATGGAAGGAAGAGTGGCAATTCCCGAAGTGAAATCATTTGATGATTTTTTTTCGTCGCAATTTAAAAAGTTATTAATATCATCTTTTAATTGAAAAATAATTGAAAATTCTTTTGTAAAATTTAAAATATCAGGGTTTATTTGTTTATTTTTTATTTCATATAAAGCTTCTATTGAAGCTAAAAAAAGGGATGATGTTTTATTTTCCAAAATTTTAAAATATTCTTCTTCATTTATTTTTTGAAACCTTTTAGATAATGAATATATTTCAGATTCAACCATTTTATAACTTGCATTTGCCAAAATTGAAAAAACATTATTGTTTTTTATTTTGGAAATAAAATCCATAGACAAACTTAAAAGGTAATCGCCCGCAAGAACCGCTTCTTTTGTTGATTTTTCAATATGAATAACAGGGTGGTTTCTTCTAATTTCGGCATCATCTAAAATATCATCATGGATTAAGCTTGCAGAATGCAAAAGTTCAACGCTTGCAGCCAAATTATAAACATCTTCATCAATTTCAAATTCTTCTAAGTTTGATATAAGAAAAATGAATAAAGGCCTTAGCCTTTTTGCACCATCAAAAAGAAAAGTTTCAAAATAATCATAAAAAAGAGATTTCTTTATTTTTATGGCATTTCGAATTTTTTCTTCAACGGTTTTAATGTGTTGATATTGGGCATTTTTAAGGGTATTAAAAATTTCATTCATTTTAAATTACAAATTTGCCGTCTTTATAAATTAATTTTTCATCAGCATAGATGAAAGAATTTTCTTTCATATTTTTAATTATATCCCAATGAAGCCCGGAAACATTTTTGCCGCCCGTTTCAGGATATGATGCACCTAGTGCCATATGAATCGACCCGCCGATTTTTTCATCAAATAAAATGTTCCCCGTAACATTTTGAACTCTTTCATTTGTGCCGATTGCAATTTCGCCTATATACCTTGAACCTTCGTCCATATCAAGCATTGAAATTAAGAAATCTTTGCCAATTTCGGCGTCTGCTTCAATTACTTTTCCTTTTTCAATTTTTAATTGAATTTTATTTGCGGAATTTCCCCTATAAATTGCAGGAAAGTCAAAATAAATGGTTCCGTTTATATCATCTTCAACGGGAGATGTGAAAATTTCGCCGTCAGGGAAATTATTTAACCCATCACATGATATCCATTTTCTGTTTTCAACATTAAAAGTAATATCTGTTCTATCGCCAACTATATGCAATTTTTTGGTATGGCATAAAATTTCTGCAATTCTTTTTTGTTCCTTGCCAATCTCAAGCCACTTTGAAACAGGATCATCTAAATCAAGGTAGCAAGCTTTTTCAACAAATTCGAAATATTCATCCAAACTCATTTTTGCTTCTTGTGCTAAAGCTTGGGTTGGGAAATCTGCTATAACCCAGTTTAATTCACCTTTCTCCGCTCTTTTTAGCATTGTTTGGGAAAGTTCTCTTGTAGCACTAGACCTTTTTGCCATTTTTGATGAATCAACATTTGACAAAGATTTTACATTCAATGGCGCCCCGATTGAAATAATTGCATCAACAGTATCAAATTCCAACTTTGAAATCGGATCAATGTAGTTTAATTGGTTATCGCTTGCATTTTTTAGAAAAATTTCATTTAAGCCGTCTATTGCGCACCTTACGATAGGATGAGCACCGTTTTTAATAACAGCCCTGTAAATTTCTTTGATCAAGGGTTCTGCCAAATGGCTTTCTGCCTTTATTAAAACCAAATCATTCTCTTTAACTTTTGTCGAATAGTTAACAAGAACGGATGCATATTTTTCAAAAAAATTATTCTTCAAAATTATCCTCTGTATGCTGAAATTCTTTATTTGATTTAATGCAAACACCTCTTTTTGAAGTTTTAATGAATTCGATTAATTTATTAACATATTCATTTTTTTCAACTTCTTTTTCAATAATATCAAGTGCTTGAGTTGTGTTATATTCAGGGCTTTTTAAAATTCTGATTGCCTTATGAATTGCATCTCTTGCAATTTTATCAACGCCTTTTCTTTTTAAGCCGATAGCGTTCACGCCCATAACAACTGCGGGAAGCCCTTCTGATTTTGAATAGGGGAGAATATCCATTCTTGTGGCAGAAGCGCCGGATACAATTGCCATTTCACCAACTCTAACGTTTTGATGATAAACACTCATACCGCCAAGCCATGCACCAAAACCAACATGGGTATGGCCGCCTATTGTTGCAGCGTTTGCCATAATAACTTCATTTTCTAAAACGCAATTATGGGCAACGTGAGCATATGCCATAATTAAGCATTTATCGCCGATTTTTGTATATGTACCTTCGCCTGAAGCTCTATTTACCGTGGCAAATTCTCTAATCCAGCAATTCTTACCGATTATAACGCCTGTTTTTTCGCCTTTATATCCTAAATCTTGCGGTTCGCCGCCAATTGATGCAAACGGTGAAATTTTTGTATTATCACCGATTTTAGCGTATTCTATGTGGGCATTATCGCCTATTATAACATTTTCGCCAATTTCAACATCTTTTCCGATTATAACATTTGCGCCAATTACAGCGCTTTCTGGTATTTTTGCGCTTTCATCAATAATTGCTGTTTTATGGATTGCCATAATTTTCTTCTTCCTATTTTAATGCTATCGTGATTTCTGCTTCTACACAAAGTTTGCCGTCAACATATCCTTTTCCTTGGCATTTTGCAATCGGCCCTTTAACTTTAATCAACTCAACTTCCATATCAAACCTATCTCCGGGGCGGACGATATTTTTAAATCTTACATTATCAACCCCTGCAAATAAAGCAAGTTTTCCTTTGTATTGTTCCATTGTAAGTAAAATTGGAGCTGCCGTTTGGGCTAGCGCTTCAATTTGAAGGACGCCCGGCATTATTGGGTTATTCGGAAAATGTCCGTTAAAAAACATTTCATTTGCCGTTAAATTTTTATAGCCTTTAGAATATTTGTTTGGGATGCATTCAACTATTCTATCAACCAACAAAAAAGGGTACCTGTGCGGTATAAGGTTCATAATTTTCATTATATCAAGCGAAATTGGTTTTTCTGCAACCTCGGTCATTTTTATCTCCTCTAATTATTTATACTGTTTTTCAAGAATTTTTGCCATTTCAACGTGATAGCCATGGCCTGCCTCTTTTACAAGAATGTTGGCTTTTAATTTAAACGGGTTCAACCCTGTTAAATAAATATCCCCCAAAATATCAAGGATTTTATGCTTAACGGGTTCAAATTCAGACCTTAATTCAGTTGTATACCCATCATCTGTTAAACCGACAGTGTTTTCAATTGTAACGCCTTTTGAAAAGCCCATTTTTTGGAAGGTTTCAAGGTCTTTAAGATAACCAAACGTTCTTGCTTCCGTAATTTCGGTTAAGTTTTTATCAGGGTCTAAAGTTACCCACCTATTTTTTAATTCAGGATGATTAAAGTTAACAGAATATGTTATTGTTGTTTTATCGCTTGGAATTAAAACAATGCTGCTTTTTCCCGCCTGAAAAATAACGGGGGCCTCAAGCGGTTTAGTTTCATCAGATTCGCCAACAAAACCAACCTTATTGAATTCTTCCGCCCATTTTTTGGCACTTCCGTCAAAAATCGGGGTTTCGAAACCTTCGGATTCAACAAAAATATCCAAAGCATCAATTCCCGTTATCGCACAAGCTGCCATGAAATGTTCAACTAAAGCAATTTTTGCGCCCGTTTGAAGGTTTGCAAGAACAACGCAGTGGTCTGTTGATACAACATTTTCCGTTTTAGCTTCAATAATGCCGTCTTTTATATGAAATCTTATCCCTTTTTTATCGGAAGGGTGGATTTCAAAGGTTGACGGGATATTAGACATCAACCCGTTGCCTGATAATTTTATTTTAGATTTTAGCGTCTTCATTTAAAAATTTCTCATAGTCTTCTAATAAGTGTTGGTATTTTTTATATTTTTGAACCATAACCTCAGCTTCTGCCAAGTATTTCATGCGTTTGATGAAATCTTTTCTCGGAACTGCAGGTGCGCCCATAATAACGCTTTTTGCAGGGTATGATTTTGTAACGCCTGCTTGAGCCAAAACAATTGAATCGTCGCCAATATCAGTATGATCTTTTAAGCCTGCTTGACCTGCAATAACCACTCTGTCGCCTATATTGCAGCTGCCTGCGATACCAACTTGAGAAACTATCATGCAGGCTTTTCCAATTCTGCAGTTGTGGCCAATCATAACAAGGTCATCTATTTTTGTTTGAGCGCCTATTGTTGTATTTTCAATAGTACCCCTGTCTATTGCCGTATTTGCGCCAATTTCAACATCATCTTCAATAACAACCGAACCCAACGATGGAATTTTAAAGACTTTTTGGTTTTCTTTACCGCCTTTAACTTCACCTTCTTTTCTTGCGGTTTCAATGTTATCCGGAGTTTCCGTTACAAAACTGAACCCGTCTGCACCAATGCTTGCGCCATGGTGTAATATACATCTATTTTTAATAACAACAAAATCACCAATATTAACACCGGGGTGAATTAAGCAATCAGCGCCAAGTTTTGCAAATTTTCCAAGGTAAGCATTTGCTAAAATTTTTGTATTGTCGCCAACTTCGGCTCCTCTTGAAATTACAACATTTGGGCCTATGCAAACATTTTTACCCAGTTTTGCTTCAGGGTGAACAACAGCTGTGGGGTGAATTCCAACGGTTGAATCCGGCGCTTCGTAGAAAACATTTAATAATGTCATCATTGCTAACCTCGGCCTTTCAACTTCAATTGTTGAAATATTCGGAACATTAACACCCAAAGGAACAAGCGCGCATTTTGCTTTTGTTGTTGCCAAATCTTCAATTTCTTTTTCGCCAAGTGCCAATGCAAGCGTATTTTCATCGGCCAAAACAGGCGGCGCCACTTTGTTTATTGTAGCGTCAGATACTTTTGTTAAAATACCCTTAACAAGCTCCGACAATTCTTCAAGTTTGAATTGCTTATTGCTCACTTTTATTTCCTCCCTGCACAGTGTATCTTTTTAGTATATCTATTGTAGTACATTTATTTGATTTTGTCGATAATTTTAGTTGTTGACCTGCCTTCAACAAGTTTTATAAATTCAATTTTGCCGCCATAGCTTAAAACGGTTTTTGCCTCAGGCAATGTTTCAACCGTATAATCTGCGCCTTTTGTATAAATATCCGGCTGTATTTTTTCTAACAGCAAAACAGGGGAAATTTCATCAAATAAAACAATGTAATTAACGGCTTCTAAGCCCGCTAAAACTTCAATTCTATCCATTTCGGGGTTTATGGGGCGAGATTCACCCTTTAATTTTTTGACCGAAATATCTGAATTTAAACCCACAATTAAAATATCGCCGAATTTTTTGCTTTCTTTTAAATATCTGACGTGGCCCGCATGCAAAATATCAAAACAGCCGTTTGTAAAAACTATTTTCTTATTGTCTGATTTTATTTTTTTAATAAAATTTTCAAGGTTTTCTTTTTCGATAAATTTTTCCATTTTTCTTGTTTCCTTTTTGGCTTAAAAAAGCCGCCCGAAAATCAAGGCGGCTTTTCAAAATTTAATTAAAGCCCGTTTATTTTTTAGCTCCTTCGGTTTTTGCTTTGCTTTCAAGTTTCTGTTGTTCTTTTGCTTTTTCTTTAATTTGTTTTTGAATATTGTTGAGATCAAAGCTTGAATCTACATATTCAACTTTAGCAGAAGCTTTTAGACCGTCTAAAAGGTTTTTCAAGACATCAATTTTTTTCTTTTGTTCTAAGTAGGCTTTTATTTCGTCTTTCATTTTTTCATACGGTTGAACGCCTGCTTGCGCTTTATCCGTTACATAAATAATGTGGTTGCCGAAATCCGTTACAACAACTTCTGAAACAGTCCCCGGTTTAAGTTTAAATGCAGCATCAGAGAAGGGTTTAACCATTTGTTCTTTTGCAAAAAAGCCCAAATCTCCGCCTCTTTCGGCTGAAACTTTATCGTCTGAATATTGTTTTGCAAGCGATGCAAAATTTTCGGGGTTGTTTGCCGCTTTTGCCCTTACTTCTTTTGCAAAATTCATTTTTGAATCAATTACTTCTTGCGTTTTTTTGTTAATTTCTTCGCTTGTTAATTCGCCTTTTTTATCTTGGCTTATAATTTCCTGTTTAATTTGAGCGGGATTAACTTCAATCAAAATATGTGATGCCCTTACTCTTTCAGGGTAATTAAAAGCAAGTTTATTTTTGTTATAGAAATCTTTGACTTCATTATCAGATACTTTTGTTGAACCCGTTGAATCGATTAACTTATCAATTTTGATTTCATTTTGAAGGTCTTCTTCAAATTGTTTGTTGGAAACGCCGTTTCTTTTCAAAAGTTCGTTTAATTTTTCTTCTGAACCCAATTTGTCGATAATTTCAGCTTTTCTTGCCGCAAGTTCTTCTTTTGTAACTGAAATTTCACGCTTTTTAACTTCCTGATTAATAATTGTTTTTAAAACAAGTTCATTTACAATTCTGTCTTTGAGCATTAAACTCATAACTGAATTTTCATCGGCTAAAAAGTTTGCAACTTGTTGATATTGGGGGGAAGAAGTTTCAAGATTGTAAGCTTCTTCATATTGGCCTTTTGTAATAGCTTCATCATTTACTTTAATAATTGCCGTTTTGTCTTGTCCGCAGCCTGTCAGACCAAACACAACAAGGGCCGATGCAAGTAAAATTTTTGATAATTTCATTTTTATCCCCTTTTAATTTGTTCTCTTAAATTCTAATACTATCTTAGAGATATGATAAAACAAATCCGCCAATATGTTAAATATTTCATCAAACGTAAGGTAATCCGTTTTCATTAAAAGTATTCCTTTTAGCTTATCGTCTGCTTTTTGGGGTTTTGTCCATCTAAAATATTTTGTAATATTAAGCCCCGTTTTTAACCTTAAAATGTTCCATTCTTGTATTGTAAATGGGGTATATAGCCTGATATTGCTTTCTGTTTCTTGAATTTGAGTTATATGAATTGACGTTGCAAGAAGCCTTAATCTAATTAATTTGAATAGGTTGTTGACAGGCTCGGGGATTTTAGAGAACCTGTCTTTAAAGCTTGCGATTGAAATTTCAAGCTCATCTAACGTTTTAATTTCAGCCAGTTTTTTATATTCAATCATTTTTTGTTCAACAGAACCCACCCAATCATCAGGAATATACGCATTTGTTTTAATATCAACCAAACAGGGTTCAAATTTTTCTTTTTTTATTTCAGGGGTTTTTTCTTGTTTAATTTCTTCAATTGATTCTTCCAACAAAGAACAATACGTATCAAACCCGACATTTACCATATGCCCGTGTTGTTTAGCGCCAAATATATTTCCAACCCCTCTTATTTCAATATCTCGCATTGCTATTTGATAGCCGGAGCCTAGGGATGTAAAATCTTTAATTGCTTTTAGCCTTTTTATGGCGTCTTCTTTAAGTTCTTTTGATTCTTTATAAAAACAATAGCAATAAGCTTGCCTATCTGATCTTCCAACTCTTCCTCTTAATTGGTAAAGTTGCGCTAAACCGAACCTATCTGAATCATTAATTATAATTGTGTTAACGTTTGGAATATCGAGCCCTGATTCTACTATGGTTGTGCAAACTAAAATGTCATATTCTTTATTTAAAAAATCGAACATGATTTTTTCCAACTCTTTTTCCTGCATTTTCCCATGGGCAATTGCAACTCTTGCATTTGGGGCAAGGTCTTGAACATATTTTGCAAAGCGTGCAATGTCTTCTACTCTGTTATGAATGAAATATACTTGCCCGTCTCTTTGAAGTTCATGGTTTATGGCATTTTTTAAGTAGCCTTCGTTAAAATTCCCGACATATGTTTTTACAGGCAGCCTGTTTTTGGGGGGAGTATTAATTAAAGATAAATCCTTGAGCCCTGATAGCGCCATATTTAAGGTTCTTGGAATGGGGGTTGCAGACATTGATAAAATATCAATGTTTTCTTTGTATTGTTTAAATTTTTCTTTATGAGCTACGCCGAATTTATGTTCTTCATCTATTACAAGAAGCCCCAAATTTTTATATTCAATATCCGATAAAAGCCCGTGAGTGCCGATTACAACATCTACGGTTCCTTCTTTTAAGCCTTTTTTTGTTTCTTTTCTTTCTTTTAAGGTTTTAAACCTTGAAATTAATTGAACATTAACAGAAAAAGGCTTAAACCTTTCTTTTATTGTTTGGTAGTGTTGAAGGGCTAAAATTGTTGTTGGTGCTATCATTGCCGCTTGATAACCTGACATAACGGCTTTAAAAATGGCCCTTGTTGCAACTTCTGTTTTACCAAAACCGACATCAGCGCAAATTAACCTATCCATCGGCTTTAATTCTTCCATATCGGTTTTGGTATCAATAATTGCTTGCATTTGGTCTTTTGTTTCCGTAAATTCAAAAGCTTCTTCCATTTCATATTGCCAAGTTGTATCGGGGTCAAACGCAATGCCTTTTGAAAGTTTTCTTTTTGCATAAAGTCTTAACAGGTCGTAGGCAATTTCTTTAACTTCTTTTTTAGCTTTTGATTTAATATTTTCCCAAGCAGCGCCCCCCATTTTGGAAAGTTTTGGATTAACACCGGTTCCTCTGTACCTTTTTAAAAGGTTAATTTGTTCAGCCGGCATAAAAAGTTTATCTTTAGATGCAAATTCAATTTCAAGATAATCTTTTTTTGTGCCGTAGAAATCTTTTTTAATTAAGTCTCTGAATATGCCAATACCATGGATATAATGAACGACAAATTCACCGTTTTGAATATCGTTAACGGAATCTATATAATCAGGGGATTCTTTGTTATAGGTATATTTTCTTGATGTAATATCTTTTGAATGCTTGTTAAAAAGCTCTTTATCGGTTAGAAAGATATATTTTATTCCGTTTAATTCAAACTCGCCCCCCGAATGAGAAACGGGCGGCAAAATTGAAATGTTTTCATTAAAAATTTCAAATTCGGATAAAATTTCTTCAATTCTGTTTTTATAGTTTGTTGAAATTATAATTTTTTTATCTTTGTTTTGCTCAAGATATTGGGCAAATTTTTCGCCGTTTGATGAAAATGAAGGAGGAATTGAAGAATTAAAATCAAAAACTTTATCTGAAAAAGTTTCTTCATCTTCAAAAAAATCATCTTCTATAAAATTATCAAAGCCGATTTTTTTAAACTTTTTAATTTCTTTTTTAAGGTCGCTTGAAACTATGTGGTTTTTGCCTTGAATGGGCAGGGAAAGCGAATTTTCAAGGTTATTTTTATATTCTTCATTGTATTCTCTGTCTAAATTTACAATTTTTGAATTAATCAGGGCTGATTCATCAAAAATTAAGATATAGTCTTTAAAATAATCCAAAATTGAAACAAGGTTTTTATTAATAAAATTAAGGTAATATTCAACCCCTTCAAAATAAGGCATTGTGTCAATTTTTTCCGTTGTTTCATTTAATAAAGTTTGAATTGTTTCGTTATCTTTGAAAGGCTCTATTGTTTGAATGAGTTCCTTTTTAAAGGTTTCATTTGTTTTTTTGTTTGAAATAAATTTATACAAAGGCGGAATTTCAATTACTTCCGTTTTTGAAAAACTTTTTTGGGTATTGGGGTTAAAAAACCTTATATCTTCAATTGTGTCGCCGAAAAATTCAATTCTTAGAGGGTGATTATAAAATGTATAAATATCAACAATATCGCCCCTTGCTGCAAATTCACCGATATCAAGCGCCATTGAAGTTCTTTTATAGCCAAAATCCACAAGCGTTTGAATTAATTTTGAATAATCAAAATCTTTGTCTTTTTCTAAAATTATTTTATTTTCCAAATAAAATTTATTTTCAGGGAACTTTTCCAAAACCGCTTTTATAGGCGCAATTACAAAGCTTGGTTTTTTAGATAAAATTTCATACTGCTCTTTATAGATGTAAAAATTTTTATCTAAAACCGAATATGGGCTTATTTCTTGATAGGGAAGAATTTTTACAAAATCTTTTTTGTTAAATAAACTCTCGTAATCTTTTTGATATTTAAGGGCTGCTTGCTCATCGGGTGTAATTAAAAGAACTTTTTTATTTCCGTTCAAAATATAGTTTAATAAAATCAATTTTAAAGGCGAATTAAGCCCCGAAAGACAAAATGCCCCTTTAAACTTTGAATTTATAAAGCGGTCAACATCCGGAATATTAAAATTAAAAATATTTTGAACCATTTTTTAATTTAAACATAAAAGCGAAGCGCCGACAACGCCTGAATAATCGCCTAAAAGCGCTTTTTTAAATTCCGTTTTTTTGGATGGAATCGGAAGTGCTTTCATTCTTGCCTTTTTAATTGTATTTAAGTAAAATTCATCAACAGATTGAATAAGTCCGCCGCCTAAAATTATTAATTCGGGGTTATAAAAATTCATAACACTTGCAATGCCGCCTGATAAATATTCAATCGCTTCAACAACATATTGAGTAACAACTTCATCATGGGCATCTAATGCTTTTTTAATGTGTTTAGAGCTTATTGAGCCTTGTTTTGCAAGGTCTGTTATAATGGATGTTCTGCCTTTCTTAACGGCGCCTAAAATTCTTGATTCAATTGCAGTTCTTGAGGCATAGGCTTCCAAACATCCGTTTGCACCGCAAGAACAGCTTCTGCCGTTTAAATCAACAATAATATGGCCGATTTCACCTGCCGTTTCTGATGCCCCAAGGTGCATTTTACCGTCTTTAACAATGCCTGAACCTATTCCGGTTCCAATAAAAATGCAGACAATATCACGATAACCTTTGCCTGCACCAAAATTTAATTCGCCGATTGTTGCAACTTCAACATCATTTCCCGTAAATATGGGGAGCTTAAATTCTTCTTCCAAGGGGGTTTTAAAATCCAAGTTTTTACATTCAAGATTAACGGCATTAATTAAAATTCCGTTTTTTCTGTCCGTTTGCCCTGCTAACCCTAAACCGATTGATTCTATATTTTCTTTTTTTATGCTTGTTTTTTCAAGAAGAGTTGATATTGTCTCTTTTGTAATTTCTAAAATTTGGTTATTGCCGCGGATTTTTTTGGTTTTATTTTTAACTTCCTCAATGACTTCGCCTGTTTTAATGTCGACAAGCCCTGCCAAAATCTTTGTTCCGCCTAAATCTATACCTATTGAATAGTCTTTCATTCTTCTTCTTTTATTCCGATACTTTTTAATTTTTGTTCAATTGCTCTCCACCAATGAAGCTTTTGTTTATAAGCGTAGTGGTAGCCTTCAAAGTTGCCTAAACTTATTTGTTTATCGTGGTTATCCAAGAATTTTTCAAATTTTTCCTGAAGTTCTTGTGTAAATTCTTTTCTGTCCGTTCTTTTTGTTGTTAAAACAATCGGTTCGCCAATTTCAGAAACAACTTCGGGCCTATCTTGTCTTAAAAACATAAAGCTGTTTGCAATTGGCACCAAATTAATTCCGCCATATTTTTCAACAGCTTTTTCCGCCACAAACGCAAGGCCTGATTGAAAAATTTCGGGTCTAAAATGTGGCGGCCTTATAATTCCTTGAGGGAACAACAAAAATGCAGTATCCGGTGTATCAAGTGTGGTTACTGCATAATTAAGTGCTTTTATTGCACTTTGAGCAGATTTTTTATTGATTGGAAAACAGCCAATGTATTGAAACAATGGAAACCTGTTCATTTCTTCAATCATAAATCTGAAGCGCTTATTTTTAATTATCATATGAACAAGATAATAACCCCAAATGCCGTCCCACCAATTGTTGTGGTTGGCATATAAAATGGTTGCAAACCTTTTATCACACTTTTCTAAATTTTCTTTTCCCTTATACATTGCAGCATAAAAGCGGCTTTTAAGCATTATGGGGAAAACAAAATTTGCAATAAAGTGCCAAAAAGGAACATTTTTTGCAACTCTGAATTTTTCTTCCCTGTTCCTTTGTTTTGTCGGAGGAACTTTTGGGTACATATGAAGTGGAGTATCGTTCATATCTTGATTTTAGTTAAAAACCCGATTCCTGTCAAACGGATTAAAAAGTTCCAAAAAGCCTTGATATAGCTAAATTAGGCTTACATAATACTGAAACAAAATGTAATACGCCAAAATAAAGGCAATTGCAGCTATTTGTTTTTTAAAATATCCCAAACTGAAAAAATATGAGACAAAAGCAAGCAAGTAAATATAGCCGACAGCTGTTTTGTGCCCCCCTTGGGTAATAAAAAGCGTCGGAAAATAAAGATTTAAAAGATAGGGCAGAATTGTAACCTCAAGTATGGCAACAATTAAAAGTCCCGTTCCTATGTAAAATAAAAGTCTGTCTTTGTCTGCTTTCATAGTTGTCATTCTATCATACTCAAATTAAAAGGAAGAAAGTTTAAGAATGTTTTCAATTTCTTTGTGTCTTGTTTTCAACTCTTCAAAATTGCCGATATCTTTGATTTTGCCTTCCTCCAAATATATTATTCTGTCGCATTTTTTTAAAGTTGATAATCTGTGAGCTATTGCTATAATTGTTTTTTCACCCTTCAGGCTTGCAACATTTTCAGATACAAAATTTTCTGTTTCAATATCTAATGATGATGTTGCTTCATCTAAAATCAAAAGTTTAAAATCGTTATAATAAGCTCTTGCAAGGGCAACTCTCTTTTTTTGCCCGATGGATAAATCCATTGTTGAATTTAGCGGAATATTTAACCCTGCTTTTATAAGAGCATCTTCTGCTTTTTTCAAGTTAATTTTATTGTCATCAACGCCGAATGCCACATTTTTTAAAACAGAGGCATTTAAAAATGAAGATTCTTGCGGCAAAAAGGAAATGTTTTTTTGCCACCCTTTAATTTTATCTTTTGTAAGCTCAATATTATCTACAAAAATGTTTCCTTCATCAGGTTCATATACACCTGCAATAATATCGGCCAATGTTGTTTTGCCTGCACCTGAAACACCAATTATGCCAATAAATTCGCCTTTTTTAATTTTTAAATTAATATCAAATAAACCTTTGTTTTCTTCATATTCAAAAGAAAGGTTTTTAAGTTCAATTTCATTTTCAAATTTTAGAGGGGGAAGATTTTTATATTCTTCAAAATTAAATTTTGAAATTTCATCATATTTTTCAATAAACCATTTTGCCTTTGGCATTGAAACATTAATTGCATACATTGAAATTAAAACTTTATTCAATTGAGGAACAAGCCTTAAAACAATTAAAGCAATAACAGCCAGAGACGAGATTATTGCGGCTTTTGAAATATCACTTAAAAAGACAATTGATATTATCATAATTAAAAATGAAATAATAACGCCGATTTCAGTTACATATAAAGGATAATTGCCGAATGAAATTCTTTTTGAAAAGTTATCTGAAATATTTTTTGAGCTTTTCATTAAATAGTTTGCAAAATATTCCTGTTTATTTGAAATTATTATTTCTTTTTGAGAATTGATTATAAAATTAACGTCATAGGCAAAATCATTCAGCATTTTAACGCCAACTTCGCCTAAATATGACGCTTTTTTCTTAAAATAAAGGTTTTCAAAAAATGCAAAAATTACGATAAAAGCGGTTGATAAAAAAGCAGGGATAGTGAATTTGTAAAATAAAAGCGCCAAAATGCAAAGTGCAACAACACCGTTTGCAAGTAAAATTATTGTTCTTAAGACAAATTCAAGAGAAATGTCTCTGACAGAAGAAAATAAAAGAGTATTTTCATCGCCGTAGCTTAGCGTTTTTACTTGTTTATAAGGGGCGTATAAAATTTTTTTAATAACATTTTCATTAATATGATCCGACCAAATTTTCACAAAATCGTTTTGTTTTTTTATGTAGTACATCATAAAAAGGTTTTTGAACAAGAATACAAAAATCATTATTAAAGAAAGAATGAAAGCTATTTTTAAATACGGGTAATTTGGCAAAAATTTTGAACAAAATTCAAGAACGGTTTTGCCGCCAATTGAATCAGAGGAAGTTAAAATAAGCATAACGGGGAAAATCATTGCAATGCCCAATAATTCTAAAAAACCGCCAATTACAGACATTAAAAATAAACCCGTCATCTGCCTTTTAAAGCCATTCCCGAATTTTTTAACAAAAATGAAAAAATATTTTAAAAACAAAATAACTCCAACTCTTGCAAATATGAATTATCCTAATTATACTCATAATTATGGATAATATGCAAAACAATTTTCACTCCATAGGGCTTTCTTTAGCCCCAAATTCAAACCATAACAGCGCTGTTTGCGTCTTAGACAACAACAGACAAATTGTTTTATTGGATAAATTGTTTTTCACAGATGACATTAAACTTTTTTTTGAAAACTCTCCTTACGTTAAAAATTCAATTTTAATGGTATCTTTAGCGGTTGATGAACAATTGTTGGATGGCAAATGGAGAATACATTCAAAAAATTATAAGGCAATAGGCGAACTTTTTAAGGTGAACAAAAACAATTGGACAAACAGACTAAACGACAGATTAAAAGACTTATTGCTTTCTTTGAATGAAAAAAAATGCAGGGTTTTTAGGTGCAATGTTAATTTATTAAGACAAAGTTACGGTTTAAACCCAGACTACCTTGAAAAAACCTCGCTTGATTGTAAAAGTTTTCAATCCGGCTTAAAAATTAAATACGGATTCGACTTAATGTCTGATAATCTTTTGCCGGCCGCCAATTTGGAAGCCATTTTGTGTGCCTTATTCGCATATGACATCAAGGAAAACAGGGTTCAGACAAAAGAAATTTCAAACTACTTCGGCATTAAGGTGTTAAACAAAGTTTAAACGTTTGCGCCGCCGTTTTCATTTTTTATTATATCAAAGGCTTTTTTAGAGCCTTCAAGCTCCTTCATAAATTTCAAAACAAAATCCATCGCTTCTTTATCCCTTTGGATTGCGTGTTTTAAATTAATTATTTGTTCATAAGTTAACTTATCAAGGTTTGTTTCATATTCATAAATATTTTTAAATTCGGAAAGCGTTTCTTTATCAAACCCCGGCAAGTTTGAATCATAGGCATACCATTTATAGAAATTATACAAAATGCTGTACGGGCTTATTTTTTCTTCATCAAATACAAACATAGCAGGCGTTGAAAATGAAGGTTTTTTCGATATTATAAGATTTAAATATAAGGCTTTGAAGCCCTTTTGCTGAAACATAAGCCCTGTGTCTTCGCCAATGAATTTTAATAATTTTTCCGCATTTTTAAAAATATAACAATTAGCACCCTTTTCTTTTGAAAATTCAAAAATATTCAAAAAATTATCAATGTTTTTTTTCGCAAGCTCATATACTTCATCGTATACTTTTTGCTTGTTTTTGCTTAACTCCGAGTCAAGCGTTAAACTTGCGCCCGATGCTATATGGTTTTTTGACATATTGGAATTAGCCGATTTTAAATTATATTTCTTTGAGAGCATTTTTTCCTGAATATCAAAAATAAAATTTATTAATTTCAAAATCAGATTTTTCAACATAGTTTTTATTATACAGAACTATTAGCATTTTGCATTATCTTTTTTATTCAAATTTAATTTTACAAAACTTAATATTTTTTTTAAAGAATTAGCATTTTATTTATTAAAAAAAACTTTATTAAAATAACGAGAGAAAAAAATTAAGAGGATTTTTAGAGATGGAATACACAATTAACAAAGGCGATTGCATGTGGAACATCGTAAAAGCACAGTATGGCGATAAAGTTAAATCCAATGCAGACATTTTAAAAGCAGTAAACAAATTAGCCGAAATTAATAATATTGCGGATCCTAATTTAATATATACGGGAAATACGCTGAATATTCCTTCTTATGAGTCTATCTTCGGCCCTGAAGCCGTTGCATCCGACTTACCGGATGACGCTTCATTAGAGCCTGCAAATGAAGATGAAGAAAAAGCCGCTTCCGCTTCATTATACGAAGATTTTTCAAACTGGATTAAAGACAGCTACGACAAATTGATGAACGGCAAAAGAGATGAACTTGAAATGTATGATTATGTAGATACAGACATTTCACACGAAGATGCAGCATTCAAAGAACCCTTGCTTGAAGGCGCAAACAATATTGCAGCATCTAATCTTGCAGCAGCAGACACAGACCAAGACGGCGCTATGAGCTATGATGAATACTTACATCAGGAAGCAAGCCAATATAACGAATTATTCCCAAATGATGCATATAAATTTGATGATGAAACCGGAAAATTAATGACACAAGATTTTGAAGCCGGTGAATATAAAATAGATGACTATACAAACCAATTTATGCAGGAAAACTTCAGCGCATTAGACCTTGATAAAAGCGGTTCATTAGAACAAGATGAACTTGCCGCATATTATTTGGCAATGGACGCTTCCGACTCTACAAAAGGGTATGTTGACGGTAAAATTCAAATCGGAGCCATGATAAACACTGATTTAACAGGCGATGATTTCCAAACCAGATACACAAACGCAGCAGACCTTTTCGGAGCTGACACTTCAGTATAAATCAATAGATATACAAGTCGGTTGAAAATTTAAGCCTTCCCGATTGAACCTCCTTATCGGTGTTCATGATGGTGCTTGCACTAACTCCAAATGAAGCTGCATCTTTAAAGACCGAGGGCTTATAATTAACACCCAGCTCCTGTTCGATATTTCTGCTTGTTTGGTTATAGCGGCCGGTATAGTTCAGGGAAACCCCTTTGCCGATATTTACCGAAGGATTTATATAAAACTTTTTAGACCCTAAAGACGCATCAGGGTTAACATACCAGATTTCCTGCCCTGCTTGAACCGCCATATTTTTGTTAAGGTCATATCTTAAATTCATTGAAGACTTATAGTTGTTTGTCATATAACTGCTCTGCTCTTCCGTGGTATCCGAGAAAATGCTTAAAGAACCTGATTTTAAAAGTTCATTCTTGCTTTCTTCTTTCCTGAAAGCTTCTTTATAGCTTTCTAAAAATTCAGTTTTTCCGACTTGCAATTTAATAGGCTCTTTATCTAAAGTTATAACATCACTTTCTAAATCCACTTTTTCTTTTAATTTGGGGGTAAAAGTTTCTTCCTGTTCTTCAAAGGCTTCATTTGTTTGAGGGGCCTCATCAAAAAACCCGAGTTCAAAAAATTGGCTGTACTCATCTATCGACATATATGATGAATCATCAATAGAATATGCCGAATTTTGGAGGCAAAAAAGCCCTGCTGACAATAACAAAGCTATTATAGTTTTTTTCATTTCAGCTTATACCAATTCCATTAAAGCCGCAATTTTCATTTTATCCGTATTAGGGTATATTCCTGTCCATATTTCAAAAGCTTTTGCACCCTGAAAAACAAGCATATCAAGCCCTGAAACGTATTTTTTGTTGTATTTTACGGCTTTATTTATAAGTTCCGTTTTAATCGGATTATACACTATATCATAAACTATGGCATCATCCGATAACGTTTTAATCATTTCATCAGACAAAGGTGAAACGCCCTGCCTGAAGTTTTTCATCCCTAATGGAGTTGTGTTTACAACAATTGAAATGTCGGATAAATTTTCCATAACTTCATATTGCAAAAGTTTTATCTCAATGTCTTCAAACCTTTGTCTTAATACGTTAACGGCTTCTGTTGAATTAATGACATTTCTTGTATACATATCAATTTTTTTAATGCCTTTGTTATAAAGCCCTGCAACAACTGCTCTTGAGGCACCGCCTGTTCCTAAAACCGCAGCCTTTTTGTTATTCAGGTCAACATCTTTAATAGGTTCCATAAAACCAAAAACATCCGTGTTATAGCCTTTTAGGTTTTTATTTTCATCAATTACAACGGTATTAACAGAACCCACCCTGTTTGCAAATTCATCAACATCAGACAAAAACAGGCTTATTGGAATTTTATGGGGTATTGTAACATTAAAACCAAGATAACCGTTGGTTTTAAGATATTTTATTCTTTGAATTAAATCTTCGCTTTGGGTTTCTAAAGTATCGTAGCTGCCGTTTAGCCCCGAATCTTTAAGGGCGGCTTCTTGCATAAATTTACTTAGAGAATGAGAAAGGGGGCAGCCTATTATTCCCAATTTATAAACTTTTTCATCCATTATTCTTC
Source organism: Candidatus Gastranaerophilales bacterium (assembly GCA_944324425.1). Lineage (GTDB taxonomy): Bacteria > Cyanobacteriota > Vampirovibrionia > Gastranaerophilales > Gastranaerophilaceae > Galligastranaerophilus_A. The sequence goes on along the minus strand of CALUWE010000007.1, from coordinate 20,714 downwards.
CTCCATGGGTTTATGGAATTTACAAGTTTTAGATGAGCAGGCAATTTTATTTCCTGTTTTTAAGAATTTTTTAACCAATAACTCGCCGCATTCAGGGCATTTTTCGCCTGTCGGTTCGTTCCAAATCGCATAATCGCAATCAGGGTATTTCGAACAACCGTAGAAAGTTTTACCGTATCTTGACCTTCTTTGAATAAGTTCGCCGTCTCTTCCTTCTTTTTCGCATTTCGGGCATTTTACGCCTGATGAAACAACAATCCCTTTTCTTGCTTTGCACTTTTCATTTAAACATTGGTAATATTTGCCGTATGGCCCTGTTTTTATAACGGTTTCAGAGCCGCATTTTTCGCATTTTACATCCGTTTTTTCATCTTCTGCAGGTGTTTTTGGGGCTTCGCCATCTAAGCTCATCATTGTTTTGCATTCAGGATACCCCGAGCAGCCTAAAAATTGCTTTCCGAAACGGGAAGTTTTAACCACCATTTTCCTTCCGCAATTGGGGCATATTTTATCTGATTCTATAACAACTCTTCCCATATTGGTTTTAGCGTCTTCCACCGTTTTTTCAAAGGGGGAATAGAAATCTTTTAAAACTTTAATTGAATCTGCCTTATCTTCCGCAATTTCATCAAGTTTTAATTCCATGCCGGCTGTGAATTTATAATCCATTATGTCTTTAAAATATTCACACAACTGTTTTGAAACGGTTCTTCCAAGTAATGTTGGTTTCAATGCTTTATCAAGTTTTTCAACATAACCTCTTTGTTGAATTTTTGTGATAATGGGAGCATAAGTTGAAGGGCGGCCAATACCGTATTCTTCTAACTGTTTTACAAGGCTTGCTTCAGAAAACCTTGCGGGGGGTTGCGTGAAATGTTGTTCTGAAATTAACTTTTTAAATTCTAAAGTTTCGCCTTCTTTTAGTTCGGGAATTTTTTGAATGGCTTCTTCTTTATCATCCTCATAAACTTTTAAAAAGCCGTCAAATTCAACTTTAGATGAGCCTACTCTAAATGTGTAGCCGTTTGCGTCAATTTCAACGCCTAAATTTTTAATTTTGGCCGCTTCCATTTGAGAGGCAACAAACCTTGTCCAAATTAATTTATAGAGCCTGTATTGTTCGCTTGTTAAATATTTTTTAATTGATTCGGGTGTTTTTGAAACGTAAGAGGGGCGAATGGCTTCATGGGCGTCTTGAACATTTTTCTTTTTACCTTTGTTGTAATCATTCGGGGCTTTCGGGTAATATTTATCGCCATAATTATATGTGATGAATTCTTTTGCTGCTTCTTTAGCATCATCCGATATTCTGACTGAATCTGTTCTCATATAAGTTATAAGGCCGACTGCGCCATCAGCGCCAAGCTCAATTCCTTCATAAAGTTTTTGTGCTATCTGCATTGTTTTTGAAACGCCGTAACCCAGTTTTGAACTTGCTTCTCTTTGGAGGGTGGATGTTATAAAAGGTGCTTGAGGATTTCTTTTTGTATCACGGGATGTTATATTTGATACAATATATTTTGCACCTTCCAAATCTTTTAAGATTTTATCTGCTTCTTTTTTATCTTTTATTTCAATTTTTTTATCTTTATATTTGGTTAATTCAGCTTCAAAATCATATCCGTTTTTGGATAGCATTGCGCCTATTGTCCAATATTCAACAGGAACAAAAGCTTCAATTTCTTCTTCACGTTCAACTATCATTCTAAGCGCAACAGATTGAACTCTACCTGCCGATAAGTGATAGTTTCTTAATTTTTCCCACAAAATGGGGCTTATTTTAAAACCGACTAACCTATCTAAAATTTGCCTTGTTTGTTGGGCTTTCACTTTTAACATATCAATTTGGCGAACGTTTTGAACGGCGTCTTTTATTGCATGGGGTGTAATTTCATTAAATTCAATTCTAAAAATTTTACTTTCTGGAACCTTTAAAACTTCTTTAACATGCCATGCGATGGCTTCCCCTTCCCTATCAGGGTCGGATGCAAGATAAATTTTATCTGCCGATTTTGCAAGTTTATTTAGGGTATCGACCACTTTTTGTTTTTCAGGAATTATTGAAAATGTGGGCTTAAAATCATTATCAACATCAAACCCAAGCCCTTTTGGGGGAAGGTCTCTGATATGCCCGTAGCTTGCTTCTATAAGATAGTTATCCCCTAAGATTTTTTTAATGGTTTTTGATTTTGCGGGAGATTCCACTATCACAAGGGTTTTAGCTTTGCTTGAGGTTTTTGCTGCCATTTTAATTTCCTAAAATATAATAAAGTCCGTTTTTTTGAATGATTAAACCTTTTAATTCCATCTCGGTTAATATCATCATAAGCTCATTTATACCAACATCAAGTTTTTGTTTCAACCCCTCAAATGAAATTTCTTCAATTGAAATCAGTTCATAAATCTTTTTTTCATTATCATTTAAGGAAATTTTTGTTTTTTTTGAAGTTTTTATTTCCCAGTTCATTGTATTTAAAATATCGTTTGTTTCGGTAATTATTGACGCACCGTTTTTGATTAAATGATAAATTCCTTCCGTATTCGGGTTTGAAATGTTACCCGGGATGCACATTAATTCCCTTCCTTGTTCAAGTGCAAATTTAGCTGATATCATAGCACCGGATTTCATTTTGGCTTCCGCTATAATAACCCCTTTAGATAAGCCTGTAACAATTCTGTTTCTTTGAGGGAAGTTTTGAGGCATAGGCTGAAATTCATAAGGATATTCAGAAAATATAAGCCCTTTTTCTTCTATTTCATCGTATAAAATTTTATTTTGAGAAGGATATTTATATTTTAGCCCCGAACCAATAACGGCAACGGTTTTTAAATTATTTAAAAGAGCATTTTGGTGTGCAGCTGCATCAATTCCTGAAGCTAACCCTGAAATTATAACAACATCCGTATTTACAAAGCCTTGGATTATGTTTTTAACATTCAACTTGGCAGATTCGCTTGCATTTCTTGAACCTACAATCGCAATGGTTTTATCAAAATTTATATTTTCAAAATTCCCTTTAAAATATAGCATTAGGGGAAAATCTTCCAAATTTTTAAGGCTTTTGGGGTAGGCTTCATCTTCATAAGTTATAAAATTTTGGTTTTCTTGTTTTGTTTTTTCAAAAATTTCATCAACTTTTAAACCATTTATTAAAGATAAAAAATTCCTTGGAAAGGAAACATTTTCATAAATTTCAGAAAATTCCTTAAGGTCATTTTCAGTTGTATAAAAAATTTTTTCAATATCGTAATCAAAAAACTCAAAAAGTTTAGCTTTAAACATCGGATTGTTTATTAAAATGTTGCTCAATGCAATATAGAATTTATTTTTGTTTTTTGAAAAAGAAAGTTTATTTTGCACCGTTTACTTCCTTAAATTCTCCTAAAACGGATTTTTTATTAAATGTTAAAGTTTCTTCGTTTGCAACGGCAGATTCCAAGTAATCTTTATATTTTACAAGGTCATTTTTTATTTTTGAAATTTCAGCCATTAAATAAAAATAATCTCCGTTTGTGCCGGCTTCTTCTTTCATTTCATCCATAACATCATATGCCATATCAATATCATTTAATTTTAAATACAACTGGCACAACAGTTTATAAGCTTCTTTGTCCTTTTTGTTTTTTTGAACCGTCATATTGAGCATTATTATTGCATTTTCAAAATCTTCCCTTGAATAATAAATTTGCGCTAAGTTAAAATATGCCCAAGAATAATCAGGCGACAATTCAATTACCGTTCGATATTCTTTTATTGCTTCATCTAAAAGATTTTTTTTATGGTAACAGTTTGCAAGGTGAAAGTGTGCAAAATAATCATCATTATTCAGCTTTATTGCTCTTCTGAAGCATTTTTCCGCAAGTTCAATATTATTTTTTTTAAAATAAAGACACCCGAGACAGAAAAATGAATTTGAGTCATTATTTTCAAGACAAATTACTTTTTTAAACTCTTTAATGGCCTCATCATCTTTTCCGAGAGCATCATAGCACAATGCAAGATTATAAATAAAATCGCCCTCATCAGGCTTTAATTCAACGGCTTTTTTATAATAATGAAGCGCCATTTTAAATTCTTTTAATTTTTCAAAACAGATGCCCAAATTAAAATAAAGGTTTGCATCGTCATTGAAAATATTTACAAGATAATTCAAGTGTTTTATTGAAGCTTCAATAAAACCCATGTCTGATAAAAGCATCGCAAATTCACGCCGTGATTGAAAATTTGTCGGGTCGGCTTCAATATTTTTTTTTAATTGCTCAAATCGCTGCAGATCATTCATTATCTTCGTTTAATTTATCTAAGTCTAAAACCGTTGTTTCACCTGATAAATCTATAACATTCACTTGATCATCATCAAGTTCATCCTCACCGTCTTTATCCATAACGATATTTTCAATTACAATTTGCGCCATATCAAGAGCAACTCTTTGTCTTGTTTCAGGGGAACATCTTTCCAACATTTGAATAGCGGTTCTGACTGTCTTTTCCAAGTCATACCAACGGTTAACACCCCTTTGAATAACGCCTTCTTCAACCGCCATCATAATGTCTTCGACATTTTTAAATTCATTTGACTTAATGTTGTGTTCTATAATAACTTTAATAAGGTTTAAGGCAACCTGAATTTGCGTTGCATCGTCAGAATTTGCAAGCGTGCGCATGGACATAGAAAGAACAGGATCTTTATCATACCATCTTGAATAAAATTCTTTCATTTTGCCTCTTTGTACCTCATTTATCCGAATCTGAATGTCGGGCCTGCAGAGTTCTTCGGATATTCCCAATCTATTGCGTTATTGGGGCAAGACAGCCTGCAAGTTCCGCATTCCAAACAATTTTCAAAATCTGCATTAATTGAATTTGCATTTTCATCATACGTATAAACATCGGCAGGGCAAAAAAATGTACACTCTTTATTTTTACAATTTTTGCACTTTTCAATGTCCACGCTGATATGGCTTTTATTATTGCAAATAAACCTTAATGTTGCAAGTCTTTCATCCGTATTCAAATTTAATATATCATTTTCGCTCATTATACTTATATTATAGCCTCTATGGCGCATTTTACAAAACTTATAACATCTGAAAACAATTCCTTTAAGTTTCTTTCTTTGAAAAAAGATAAGAAAAATTTTCTGTAACCTTGTTTTTTGCCTTTATTATCGGCAGCTGTCCAAAGTCTGAAAAATTCATCAATTTTTTTAGGGTAATAAGAAAAAATTGAATCTTTTCTTTTTAACAAAGTCGGAATAACATTTTTATAAGTTTTTAGGTCTTTTATAACAAAAGTTTCACTTAATTTCTTTTTGTAATTTTTAAGAATTTTTTTTGTGAAATTTTTCTTTTTATGCGCTTCAATTATGGTTTCTGCTGCAATAATTCCGCTTTTTATTGCAAGATTTGTTCCTTCAAAATGAATTGAATCCACCAAATTGGCAGCGTCGCCCACAATTAAATAGCCATTGCCGTACAACTCCGGCAATTCATTATAACCGCCTTCAGGAATTGAATGAGCCGAATATTCAACAAGTTCGCCCCCTTCAATTAAATTTTTCACAAATTCATTGTTTTTTAGTCTGTTTAAATATTCATAAGGTTTAACTTTATTTTTTTGCAAAGTTTCCATTGAAACCCCGACACCTATTGAAATTGTGTTTTTAAAGGTGTATAAAAAACCCATTGCAAAAGGAATATCTTCCCCTTCTTTATTTAGCCCGCCAAAAAATTCATACATTGAGCCTTCATTTTCTTTCAATTGAAACCTTTGTTTGATTGTTTCTTCGCCTAGGCGTATTGTTTCTTTAACACCCAATATAGCGCTTTTTGGTAAAGTTTTTTTCTTTAGTCCCGCTTCATTTGCAAGAATTGAATTAAATCCTTCCGCAATAACGGTTACAGGTGCATAAATTTCTTCCGTTTCGGTTTTAACACCTGTTATTTTGCCGCCTTTTTTAATTAAAGAGGTTACAAGGGTATCAGGCGCAAAATAAACACCTTCTTTTCTTACTTCTTCGGCTAAAAACGTATCAAAAGCAAAACGGGTTATTGTGGCCGATGTTTTTTCGGTTTCATTATTTTCATAAGAAACAGAAATTGAATTATTATTGTTTAAAATTACATAGTTATGCTTTTTTAAAAATCGTTCGCAGGGGCAGTTTTGATAAGTTTTTGGAAATAATTCTTTAATTGATTCAAGATAAACGGCACCCCCGTAAACATTTTTGACTCCAAAATCAGAAGATTTTTCAATAACCAAAACCTTTAAGCCCTGACGAGCGGCAACAGCAGCACAGGCGACGCCCGACGGGCCCGCACCAACCACAATGACATCAATTTTTGGGTTATTTTCCATAATTTAATTATACAATCTGTTTTAATTTAGGCAATTATTTTGTATCAGGTATTTGGAAAATAATTCCCCCTAAAAACGCAAGCATTAAAGACCCTAAAAGTGCCGATAAAAAGCCGTCTATTTCAACGCCTGAAACAAAGTAGCCCATAAGCATAAATAAAAGCGTATTTAAAATAAAAGTAAAAAGCCCCAAAGTTAAAATGTTTACAGGCAAAGTTATTATAAGTAAAAACGGTTTTATAAAAATGTTTATAATTGCCATAACAAAGGCAGCCAATAATGCAACAGGAAAACTTTCCACGGAAATCCCCGGGATTATCCAAGCGGTCAACATAATTGCAAGGGCAAACAAAACCCATTTTAATAACATCATCATAAAATTTGTCTCCTTTTTTAAATGTTAACATTCGGGTTAATTTTTAAAAGCGAAGATATGGCTAGTAACTTACGGCAAAATTAAAAAAGCTTCAAATCAAATTAAATATAGTCTATAATCTAAATAGTCTTTTCGCAAAAACTTTGTTTGGGGGTACGTTTGCAAAAAAATGCGTTTACATTGGCAGAAGTTTTAATTACTTTAGCGATTATAGGGATTATTGCGGCGGTTGCAATTCCAAGCGTTATAAGTAATTCTCAACAGCAAGAATTTAAAACCGGTTTGAAAAAGGCTGTCGGCGTTTTAAATTCGGCAATTACAATGAACATGGCAATAGACGGCGAAAGCCCTTATGATAACGCAAATTTATTCGGCTATATGGCAAGACATATGTCTATTTTAAGAAGCACAACAAGAGCCGAATTTGATTATTATGTTATATATCCGGGCGACGGAAGCCCGTGGAGAAACACTGCATTTTACACAACAGACGGCATGAAATTTGAATTCAGAAGAGGGAGAACCCAAGCCAATTTCCCCTTATATGAAGAGCCTTCAATTAATGTTTGCACGCTTGCTACAAGCGGAGATTACAACCAATACGGGGGTGAATCCCCGGGCGGTTCATGCGGCGGATGCGGCTCTATGGGGCTTTTAACCAATTCGGATAACACAACAAAGCCGCCTTGCCTTATTATGGTTGATGTAAACGGAGACAGAAAACCAAACCCCGCCAATGCAAAGTGTCTTAAGGCGCAATGCTCTTCTCCATATAAATTTTCTTCGCCTGACGGCTCAAGGCTAACCGATATGTTTACAATAATGATAACCGATAAGCAAGCAATACCTTATGGCACGGCAGCCCAAAAGGCAATGTACAGCGGCAGAGGAGACTATTAAAAAATTATTGCCCCAAAAAGCTCAATTTGTTATCATTGGTTAGTAGAATTATCGGGGGTTATAGTGCCAACTTCGGGGAATAAGCCAAAAAGGCTTACATTAACTAATTACCTTAAATATTACTATGATATTCCATACGAAGGCACAACTTCGCAAGGAAAACCTTTAAGAAAATTAAAGAATATAACATGCCCGTATAGGGGTATTAAAATAATTCCGGCAGACGCTCTTCGAGGGTTTGAAAAACAGCTTTTAAAATGCAAAACGGCAGAAGATTCCGTTATTTTGCTTTCAAACTATATAAAACATATGCTGCCAACAGAAAAATCTTTATTTGCGGTTTTTAAGGACTTTTCAAAATTAAACCCCGATGACAACCTTCAAAACTGTCTTCAGATGATGAGGGAAAATTGCCTCAATAAATTAAAATTGGAAGAATTTGAAGTTTTAGATAATGTTGATACTCTGTCAAGAAAATTATCCACCCAAACTGCCCTTAAATTAAGGGCAAAAACAACAAAATGCAGACAAATTATTATAAGCGATTCAAGAAGAGACACGTTTAAAAGAAAAACTTTTTTGGATTCTTTGGAAGAAATTGTGCCGAATAAAAATGAAAGAGAAATTTTTAACAATATTAAAAATAAGGCTCTTTTTTTGCCGACATCAGAAAGCAGTATAAACGCATTTGTTGTTAAATATTCAAAAAGAAAACAGGTTGAAATTGTAAGAAGAATTTTTATAGCATCAACAGGCTCTATTGAACATATAACGCCTGCTTCCATGGGGGGGTTAAATACAATCGGCAATTTTCTTTTAACAACGGCAGCAGGCAACAGAAACAGAGAAAATATGCCCTTAACCGAATATATAAAAAGGTTCCCAAAAATTCCAAACTATATGCAAATGTATATAGAAGACATTATCAATGAAATTCACAATGGCGGCCTAAAGGGTAATGAAACCTACCCCTATAAAATAAAAGAAAAATTAATGAAAGAATCCGAAGGAAGAATTATGGTAAGCCTTTCAAATTACAAATACACAATGGAAGAGGCTGCAATGGCATCTGAAGAATATGAACATCGGTTTGATAAATACAAAAATAAATAGCCATATTTCAAAAAATGTAATATAATGGTTTTTATTAAAGGAGAACAAATTTTTATGGCAAAAAACCAAGATACAATACCAATAGAGGTTTATATATTAACAAAAGACCACGACATTAAAGGAACGGTGCACGTTTCAAAATATACAAATACAAACCGCGAACTGACAGACCTTTTAAATGACCGTGAAAAAAGGTTTTTGGCCGTTACAAACGCAGAATTGATGGGCAAAAACGGGTCAACGGCACCAAGAAAATATGACTTTTTAGAGGTTCATATTGATGCAATTATTATTGTTCACCCCGCAACACAAGTTTTATTCAAAGAAACTTCAAAAGCCCAAGAAGACATTTTAAGGTTCAGGGAATTAAGAAACAGATTATCCCAAACAAAACCGTTTTAATAAATAAAAAATCAGGCAAATAAAGCCTGATTTTTTTTATACAATTAGACCCTCCCAAATAAGGAGGGTCTAATTTATATTAATTGTTCAGTTTTTACTGTTTGAGCAACAATTACATCATGCCGCCCATGCCGCCCATAGCTGACATATCGGGCATAGCAGGTTTATTTTCTTCAGGAACATCGACAACCGCAGCTTCAGTTGTAAGAAGCATTGAAGCAACGCTTGCAGCGTTTTCAAGAGCAGATCTTGTAACTTTTGCAGGGTCAACAACACCTGATTTGAACATATCGCAGAAAACATTGTTCAAAGCATCATAACCGAATGCACCTGTTTCTTTTTTAACCGCATCAACTACAACATCACCCTTTGCACCTGAATTTGTTGCAATTGTTTTCAAAGGAATATCAAGTGCAGCGGTTAAAATTTTGAAACCGATTTTTTCATCGTCTGAAGCGAACGTTTTTGTTTCAAGTGCTTTTTCTAAGAATTGTTGAACACGAACAAGTGCAACGCCGCCGCCTGGGACAATGCCTTCTTCTTGAGCAGCACGAGTTGCATTCAAGGCATCTTCAATTCTTAATTTCTTTTCTTTTAATTCAACTTCAGATGCCGCACCAACTTCAATAACGGCAACGCCGCCTGATAATTTTGCAATTCTTTCTTGAAGTTTTTCTTTGTCATATTCAGAATCTGATGCTTCGATTTGTTTTTTAAGAAGTGCAACTCTTTCAGCTACTGCAGCTTTTGTTTCATCACCGACAACAATTGTTGTTTCGTCTTTTGTAACGGCAACTCTTCTTGCTCTGCCAAGCATTTGAACGGTGATGTTTTCAAGTTTAATGCCAAGTTCTTCCGTGAACATTTGGCCGCCTGTTAAAATTGCGATATCTTCAAGCATTGCTTTTCTTCTGTCGCCAAACCCAGGTGCCTTAACTGCAACTGCTCTTAAAACTTTTCTCATTGTGTTAACAACCAAAGTTGCCAAAGCTTCGCCTTCAACATCTTCTGCAATTAACAATAATGATTTACCGTCACGTGCAACTTGTTCCAAGATGGGAACTAAATCTGCAATTAAGTTGATTTTTTTGTTTACGCAAAGAACATAAGCATCTTCCAAAACAGATTCCATTCTTTCAGGGTCTGTAATGAAATATGGTGAAATGTAACCTTTATCAAATTGCATACCTTCAACAACTTTTTTGTCTGTTCCGAAGGTTTTTGATTCTTCAACGGTGATAACGCCGTCTGTACCGACTGATTCCATACAATCTGCAATCAAGTTGCCGATAAAATCGTTGTTGCCTGCGGAAACCGTTGCAACTTGTGCTCTCATTTCTTTAGAATCAACTGATTTTGACATATTTTTAATTTCGTTAACAGACATATTAACAGCTTCTTCAATACCTCTTTTAATACCAAGAGGGTTAGCGCCTGCGGTTAAATTTTTCAAACCTTCTTTAAAAATTGCTTGAGCTAAAACTGATGCTGTTGTTGTGCCATCGCCTGCAACATCGTTTGTTTTAGATGAAACATCTTTTAAAAGTTGAGCGCCTGCATTTTCAAGAGGGTCTTGAAGTTCAATTTCTTTTGCAATGGTAACGCCATCATTTACAATTTGAGGTGAACCGTATTTTTTAGATAAAATAACATTTCTGCCTTTTGGTCCCAATGTTACTTTAACAGCATCTGCCACTTTATTAACGCCTTTTAATAAGGCTTCTCTGGCTTCTGTATCAAAAATTATTTTCTTAGCCATTTTCCTTTATCTCCTATCAAAAATTATTCAATAATTGCAAGTACATCTTTAACTGATAAAATTTTATATTCAACGCCGTCCATTTTAACGTCTGTGCCTGAATATTTTGCATATAAAACTTTATCGCCCACTTTAACATCTAACGGTTCTCTTTCGCCGCTATCCATTGTTTTGCCGGGGCCAACAGCTACAACTTCACCTTTTTGGGGTTTTTCTTTAGCAGAATCGGGAATAAAGATTCCGCCTTGTGTTTGTTGAACATCATCAATAACTTTAAGAACGATTCTGTCGCCCAATGGTTTAATTGTCATAAATATCCTCCTTAAATAATTACAAAAAATTCTTTTTCAATAAGACAATCTTATAATCAAATTTCCAAAATATTATGATAATTAACAAAAAATTAATAATTGCAAAAATAATTTTATTGGTATATAATGTAAGGTGTAACTAACATTTATAAAAGAGAATACCTGAAATAATGAAGATAAACCCAATTTCAGGCGGTGCATTCAAAAGTTTTTATTCAAAAAGAGAACAGCTTGAAAAAAAAGTTCAACTATCCGCCGACATTAACAATAAAAAAAGAAAAGAAAATGAAAATAATGTTAAAAAAGCCGTTTTAGCAGCATCTTTAATCGGTGCAATTGCGCCTGTTGTTGTTTCAAATGTGATGAAGGGAAGAGGGGCGGAACTTATTGATACGTTTAAAAATTCTTCCTCAATAAAAGAAAAGGCAAAATCAATAGGTAACATTTTTGAAGTTAAGAATTTTTCCCAAATTTTAATGTCCACCACAGGGGGCATTTTAGCAAGCGTGGCTGCGGGTGTTAAGACGGATAAAAACCCTGAAAATAAAAATGCAAAATATAAAGAAGGGGTTTTTGAATTTTTAAACACAATGACGCCAACAGTTTTAGTTGCATTAGGGGAAAGTTTAATAGGAAAGCATGAAGATAAATTAAAAGCAGCCGCAGGCAAATTAAAAGATTCAGACAACAATAAAATTAAATTAATGCGCGCAGGGTTAATTATCGGGGCAGTTGCAGGCGGTATGTTTGTTGCAAATAAAACTTCAAACAAAATTAACGAAGAATGCTTTAAAAAAGAAGAAAACGAAAAGAAAAGGGAATTTAAAATAAGCGACTGTTTTGTTCACTTGGACGATCTTATAGGGTTATTCGTTTTGTCTAAAAGCCCTGCCTTAAATGCCGTTGCAAATAAAGTTCAAATGGATAAAGTTCTTCCCTTCTTATATGCAAAAACCGGATATGAAGCCGGAACAAGCACAAAAGAAGACTTTTGCAAAAAAGATTAAATTAATTTAAAACGGTCATCAACCTTTCTTCAAGCTTTTTCTTTTTAATATAATTGAATGATTTTATATCTACTCTTACGCCCTTTTTAATCAAAAGTGCCGCAATATCATATTGTTTCTTTTTTAAGGCGGTATATAAAAGGGTTTCGCCGCTCCAATTATCTTCGTAATTTATATCGGCGCCATAATCAATTAACAAGTTTGCCATATCATAATCTTTGTTTAAAATGGCAAATCTTAAAGGGGATGATAAATCTTTGTTAGGGTCTGCACCTGCTTTTAAAAGAAGATACATAACCTGCCTTTTATCATATTTGGCGGCATAATAAACGGGGTAATTTGCATTAATTGCCGCATTGGGGTTAAAACCGGCGTCTAACAATAGTTTAATTGCCCTTAGGTCATTTTTTTTAATATACTTTATAAATTTCATAGGGTCTCTTGATATGCCCTGTTCATTTATAAGGTCAATTGCAGCTTGCCTTTCTTGGCGCATTTCTTTAGTTTCGGGCTTCTTTACATTCAAATATATATCGCTTGAATGCCCAAATTCAAAGGGAAAGGGGAATGAAGATTCATAAGCGTTTGCGCCCATTGTAAAAAACAATAGAGCGCAAACAGCAAATAAAAGTTTTTTATTAAATAACAAGCCCGCCATCAACCGATAATACCTGACCTGTAATATAATCCGTGTCAAGTGCCAAGAATTTAACAGCAGCTGCAACATCTTCAGGGTTGCCCAATTTTTTCAAAGGAATTCTTTCAACAATGGCATCCATAGGTAAATCTTTTGTCATATCAGTTTGAATGAACCCGGGGGCAACTGCATTTACTCTGATATTTCTTGAGGCAAGTTCTTTAGCTAATGCTTTTGTAAAACCAATTAAGCCTGCTTTTGCGGTTGAATAGTTTGCTTGGCCTGCGTTGCCGTAAATGCCTGAAATGCTTGCCATATTAATAATAGCGCCCGACCTTTGTTTAATCATTAATTTTGAAACAGGGTTTGTTACAAAATAAGCTGAATTTAAGTTAGTGTTAATAACATCTAACCATTGAGTATCAGACATTCTCATAAAAAGGCCGTCTCTTGTTATACCTGCATTATTTACAAGAATATCAATTTTACCGAATTCATCCACTATTTCTTTAATTGCATTATCAACAGCTTCTTTATCTGCAACATTGAATTTCTTTTTAGCGGCCTTAACACCAAAAGCTTCAATATCTTTAACCGTTTTTTCTGCAGCTTCGTCATTTCCTGCATAGTTTATAACAACATTAACACCTGCTTCAGCTAATTTTAAGGCGCAAGCTCTGCCTATACCTCTTGAGCCGCCTGTTACAAGTGCCACTTTATTTTCTGACATAATCTTCCCCTTATATTAAATGTTTACTAAATCAAGTGCATCTTTTGTTATATTAAGTGATTCCATATCACCAACATTATAAGTTTTAACATCTATTGGGCAAATTTTTCTGTTTAAGCCAGTTAAAACTTTGCCTGAACCAAATTCAATAAATGTATCAACGCCTTCCAATAACAATTTTTGAATTGATTGAGTCCAATAAACGCTGTTTGAAATTTGAATCGGCATTTTTTCAATGAATTCTTCTTTTTTAACCGTTAAATCAGCATCAACGTTTGTAACAACGGGAATGGTTGCATCATTTATTTTTAAGGTTTTAACAAAATCAACAAAAGAATCTGTTGCGCTTTGCATTAATTTTGAATGGAAACCGCCTGAAACAGCCAAAGGAACAACTCTTTTTGCGCCTTTTTCTTTAATTAATTCAGATGCATAATTAACGGCATCTAATTCGCCTGTTATTACTATTTGGTTTGGTTCATTATAGTTTGCAACGCTTACAAGCCCTTTAGATGAAGCTATTTCTAAGCATTCTTTAATTGTATCTTCACTTGAACCCAAAATTGCTGCCATGCCCCCTTGTTTTGAAATTTCACAAGCTTTTTGCATAACATCAGACCTTTTTTGAATTGCAAGAAGAACATTTTCTAAATCCATAACCCCTGCAACATACATAGCTGAATATTCACCCAATGAATGCCCCAGAGCAAAATCAGGTTTAATTGCACCTTTTGTTTGTTCAACAAATGCTTCGTAAGCCGCAATTGAAACCGTTAAAAGGCAGCTTTGAGTGTTTATTGTTTGTTTTAAGGCATCTTCCGGCCCTTCAAAACACAATTTTTTAATATCTTTATTTAAAACTTTATTTGCAGTATCAAAAACTTTTCTTGCAGATTCAAAGTTTTCATACAAACTAAGCCCCATGGATACAGCCTGTGCGCCTTGTCCCGGAAACATAAAAGCAATTTTTTTCATTTACTTAACTCCCAAAAATTCTTATTTTAAGCCTTCTCTAAGCCTTACAACGGCTGAGCCCCAAGCCATGCCTGCACCAAACGCACATAAAATTGCGGTTGAAGGGGTTTTGATTTTGCCCTGTTCCAAAGCATCCGCTAATGCGATAGGAACAGAGGCAGCGGATGTGTTGCCGTATTTATCAATGTCTACAATAACTTGGTCGTTTGTGAATTCCAAACGGTTTTGAAGGCCTTCAATTATTCTTAAATTAGCTTGGTGAGGAACCAAATAATCAATATCTTTGGGCTCCATTTCAGCGTCTTCCAAACATTTCATAATTGATTCAGGCATTGTTTGAACAACAAATTTATAAACTTCTTTTCCGACCATGCCGATTTTGCGCTGCCCTGAAACAGCGGGTTCAACAAGCGGGCAATTTTCGCCAACTAAGTTCATTGTAATGAAACAACCTTTTGAACCATCCGCATTAACATTCAAGGCTACAATATCATCAACGCCGTCTTTGGATTCTGTTATTATCATAGCGCCTGCGCCGTCACCGAATAAAACGCAAGAGGCTCTGTCTGTCCAATCTAAAAATTTTGAATTGGTATCTGTTGCAACCAATAAAACATTTTTATATTTGCCAGAATTAATAAAATGGCGGCCAATTTCAAGGGCATAAAGCATGCCGGTGCAAGCTACCGTTATATCAAACGCTATTGCATTTTTAGCACCAATGGCGTCTTGAATGGCGCAACCCGTTGAAGGATAAATGTTATAAGGATTTGAAGTTGCAACAACAATTAAATCAATGTCTTCACCGGATAATCCAGATTTATTTAAGGCGTCTTTTGCGGCATTAACACCGAATGTTGTCGAATTTTCATCGCCTGATGCTATGTGTCTTTGTTTTATACCCGTTCTTGTTGAAATCCATTCGTCTGAGGTATCTAAAATTTTTGTAAGGTCATCGTTTGTAATAACCGTTTTTGGAACGGATTTTCCTACTGAAAGTATTTGTACGGGTTTAAAATTCATTGTTTATTATTCCTTAAAATTATCTATTGAAAAAATTCCATAATCTTTTTATTTACGCCTGATTCAACAGCTTCTTTTGCAACTCTGACGGCATTTTTAATAGCATAAGATGTGCTTCTGCCATGGGCAATAACGGTTATTCCCTTAACCCCCAAAAGTAAGGCGCCGCCGAATTCTTCGTAGTTAATTCTTTTGTAAATTCTTTTCATAAAGGGTTTTGCCAAAAGTCCTATGATTTTTGACAAAATGTTTGCTTTAAATTCTTGCTTAATCATTTCAAAAAGCATGGAAGATGAACCTTCAACGGTTTTAAGAGCAACATTGCCGACAAAACCGTCGCATACAATAACATCGCATGCGCCTTTAAAAATTTCTTTACCTTCAACGTTACCTATAAAATTCAAGCCGTCTTGGTTTTCTTCAAGCATTTTATAAGTTTTTTGAACAAGTTCGTTGCCTTTTCCTGCTTCTTCGCCTATGTTTAAAACACCGACTCTTGGGTTTTCATAACCGTAAACATTTTTTACAAATGTTGCGCCCATAAGCGCAAATTGATAAAGCATTTCAGGAGTACAAGAACTGTTTGCACCTGCATCTAAAAGCATAAAAGGTTTTTTAATTGTAGGCAAAGTTAGGGCAATTGCAGGGCGTTCAATGCCGGGGAGTCTTCCCAAGCCAAAAAGGCTTGATGCCATAGCAGCGCCTGTTGAACCTGCCGCAACAACAGCATCTGATGAACCTTTTGCAACAGCGTCAACGGCAAGCACAATAGATGATTTTCTTTTTTTTCTGATTGCTTGCCCGACTGCTTCGCCCATTTCAATAACTTCTTGAGCGTCTGTTATTTTAATATCAAGAGAATTAAGATCAACCTTCAGTCTGTGGGTATAATAACCGCCTCTGTTTGAATTTATCCCTTTTTTAGAAATTCTTTCAAGCTCTGCTTTGATGGCATCTTCTTTGCCGACAAGTTCGATTGGCACATTGTAATCTAACGCTGCCCATACTGCCCCATCTACTATTGCGGCGGGGGCGTAATCTCCACCCATAGCGTCTATTGCTATTCTCGTCATACTAAATTCCCCAATAAACTGTTGTTGATCTTTTTCTTAATTATTCTGCTTTATTTTCTTCAGCTTTAACTTCTTCAGTTGCAACTTCTGCTTTTTCTTCAACTTTAGTTTCAACTGCTTCAGTTTTTGCTTTTTTTGTTGTTCTTTTTGCTGTTTTCTTTGTTTCCTTAACTTCTGCTTCATTTACATAGTTAGGGTCTTTAATTGAAACAACTTTACCTTTATATGAACCGCATTCAGGGCAAACAGTGTGAGTTAAAACAACTGCGCCGCATTTTGAGCATTTTGTTGTAGCGGGAACTGTTGCTTTCCAGTTAGCTCTTCTTTTAGCTTGTGCTGATTTACCCGTTCTCTTTTTTGGTACTGCCATTTTTAGTTTTCCTTTATATTTTTTGTTTTGTATTTAATATTTAACCATGAAAAAATTCGCAAATGCAAATTTTGCCACATAAAACATTCTCTAAAAAAAAGTGTTTAATGTCAACAATGTTAGCTTTTTTGGGTAAAAAATGTTAAGTTTTATGCATTTTTTACCATTTTTTGAATATAAAAAAGACTGCAAATATTATAAAAATGAAACCTACAAGATAGTTCCACTTAAATTCTTCTTTTAAATAAAGAACGGAAAAAATGCTGAATACAACCAGAGTTATAACTTCTTGCATTGTTTTTAATTGAGCTGCAGTAAAAAATTCATGACCGATTCTATTGGCTGGCACTTGAAAACAATATTCCAAAAACGCAATAAGCCAGCTTACAATAATTACAACCCAAAGAGCCGTGTTTTTAAACCTTAAGTGTCCATACCAAGCAAATGTCATAAAGATGTTTGAAATTGTCAGAAAAATTATCGGAATAAATTGTCTTATCATAATTTCACCTTATTTAATTTTCGTGCCTGATGCGATTCGAACGCACGCTCTTTGGCTTCGGAGACCAACGCTTTATCCAGCTAAGCTACAGGCACAAAGAACAAAATTATTTTAACATAAATTTTATTGTTACAATAAAAAAAGCCCCTAAAATTAGGAGCTTTTTAAAATATTATTCAATTTTTTATTCTTCGACAACTTCTTCTTTAGCTGAAGTTCTTATTGATTCCATATTGCTTTTTGCTTTCAGGTTCTTTTCTTTATATTTTCTAACCTGTCTTTCCAATTTGTCTGAAATAAGGTCAATACTTGCATACATTGATTCCGCTTTTTCTTCGACTCTGATGAGGTCGCCTGAAACTTTGCAGTTCACCTCCGCAACATGAGAATCTGCAACCGAAGGATTTTTAATTACGGTTAAAATGATGTCAATTGCTTGAATTTGATCATAATGCGCTGCAACCTTGCCAAGCTTTTCTTTTGCATAAGCCTTGATTGCATCAGTAATTTCGACATTGCGGCCGTTAACATGAATGTGCATAAGAATTTTCTCCGTTTCTAAACTGAATGTATAACTTCCTTCTTGAACGATATTTCAAACTTCATCTTTTAATTATACACAATTTAATTTGCTTTTTAAAGGGTAAAATTGAAAAAATATTAATTTTTTTCAATTTCAAGAAGTTTTTTATACAGTTTAATTTCTTCATCGGTCATATTTTTGGATAAAACAATTTTCACTTTAACATTCAAATTGCCAAAGCCGCCTTCTTTTTTGGGTAACCCTAAACCCTTCATTCTAAGCATTAAGCCTGAACTTGATTTTGAGGGAATGGTTATACTGAAATTTCCATGGGGGGTTACAATTTCTTTTTTAACCCCCAAAGCTGCCATCGCAGGGCTTATTTCAACTTCTTTTGTTAAATCGGCTCCGTCTACCGTATAATTTGAATCTTGAATTTTTACAACCAAATAAAGGTCGCCTTTGTTACCGTAAGGATCTTGCCTGCCTTCGCCTTTAAGCCTTATTTTTTGGTTTTCTTTGCAGAATTTCGGAATGTTGACCGTTAAATGTTTTGAAATTTTTTCAATGCCGGAGCCTGCGCAATGCGAGCAAAAGCCTTTTTTGGAATCGCCGCAGTAGGGGCATTTTCTAAAATCATTGATTGTTATACTTTTTGAGCCTGCTAAAAATATATCATTAACATTTAAAATAATGTTTTGAGTTATATCTAAGTTTTCAGAGGGTTTTTGTTTTCTTTGCTCACTATAACCGCCTGCATTTGAAAAACCGCCCATATTGTTGAATCCGCTAAAGCCGCCAAAGTTACCGCCCGTTGAATAGCTTCTTTGATAAGCATTACCTGCGCCTTTTGACATTAAATCGCCAAAAATTGCGGAAAAGAAATCAGAAAAGCCGCCCATATTGCCGCCTTGTGCGCCACTTGAAAATTGCGAAAAATCAAAATCGCCAAAATTCGGGGGCGGCGTAAAATCGGCGCCGCCTTGCCAAGCAGAGCCGAGGCTATCGTATCTTTGACGTTTTTCTTTATCACCTAAAACTTCGTAGGCTTCATTTATATCTTTAAATTTTTCTTCCGCCCCTTTTTCTTTGTTGACATCAGGGTGGTATTTGCGCGCAAGTTTACGGTAAGCCGATTTTATTTCAGCTTCCGTTGCATCTTTTTTTACGCCCAAAATTTCATAATAATCTTTATATTTCATAATACATATATATTAACTCTTGATTTTAAAAAAGCAGATATTTTTAACAAATAATTAATTATTAAGACTATTTGGTGAGATTAAAACTTTCTTGTATTAAATTTTTAAGCAGCTTTTTCGGGGCTCTATTCACATCAACTTTATTCCAGTGAGATTTGTTCATATGCCACGCAGGAGTTATATAGGGGTGATTATCTCTTAAAATTTCAGCATCAATGGGGTTACACTTTAAATTAACATATAAAATATTGTCTTGAAGAAAAATAAGAGCAAACCATTTATTGTTTGATTTATGCCTAATAACAGGCAAATTGTCATATTTTTTATCTGAAAAAGGATAGGTTAGAATAGAGTCGCTGTTTAGAAGGCAAAATTTGATTAATTCGTCCTTATTCATGGGATTATTATAGCAAAACATTAAAATTATAATATTAATTAATGTAACAAAAAATATAAAATTTAAAATTGCGGAATGAAATATTTTTTAAATGATATATAAGAACTATATATTGAGGATATAATAATGGAACTAAGCAATTCTATGATTAGCAATATTGCGCTAAACTTAATTGGACAAATGGTACAAAATGGTGGTATTGAAGGCCTTACAGGAGAAGAAAACAATAATAATATAGGCGCCCAAAACAATAACGAAAATGAAAATATTCTCGGGTTATTTGATCAAGAATATGAAGCAGAAGATATATACGGCGCAGTCGGACAAATGGCAGGCTATGCATACGGCGGAGTTGCAGGCGGATTTATCGGCAGAATTATAGGCAGACTGGCAGGCGGCATAATTCAAGACGTCAAAGAAGAAATTCTTGGTGAAGATTCACCTTATATGCAATTTGAACAAAGAACAACAAATATAGCAGGCGGCATATTAAGCTTAATTTCAGGCAATATGAACATTGAAGAAGAAATGGGCGGCTCTGCAATAAACAGCAGATTCAGCACTCTTCTTGCTTAATAAAAACAAGATAAAATAAAAAATAACCTCTAAGATGTTTCTTAAAGGTTATTTTTTTAAATATAGAATCTGGCAGCTACTTATCTTCCCAGGAGGCTACCCTCCAAGTATTGTCAGCGCAAGCAGTCTTTACGACCGTGTTCGGGATGGGAACGGGTGGGATCCTGCCGCCTGGCCACCAGAAAATCTGGTTAGTGTTCGACTGTTTTGAGATTGAACTCACAGCCGACACGCTGAAAGTTACATACAGATAATATTTTGAACCAATATATTCCTTTTCTTTTACCTTAGTCCAGTTTCGCTCTGTCTGCCGAAGCTCAACGCTTCGCCATCACGAGCTCACATCCTAAGGCTCACTTAAAAATTTCAACAAAAAACAAATTTTGTATGAAATTTTCTTCGTTAAGATTCAGGAAAAGCCCTCGTCCGATTAGTAACGCTCGACTGCATTTGTTGCCAAACTTCTATCTGCGTCCTATC
>CALUWE010000006.1 GCA_944324425.1 Candidatus Gastranaerophilales bacterium | reverse complement strand
CTCCCCAGGTTGGACTCGAACCAACAACCCTTCGGTTAACAGCCGAATGCTCTGCCATTGAGCTACTGAGGATTATTCAATTTTAAATTTTTCTTTTTCCGCTTCGCTCAATGGCAGAGCATTTGCTCTGATTTCTTTTGGTTCGGCAAACCTCACCAAGGAGCTACTGAGGATTATTCAATTTTAAATTTTTCTTTTTCCGCTTCGCTCAATGGCAGAGCATTTGCTCTGATTTCTTTTGGTTCGGCAAACCTCACCAAGGAGCTACTGAGGATTAACAAGTTAATTATAACAACAAAATATTTTTTTACAAGCAAAATTTTAAACAAAATCTAGTATAAATAATTTATTTTTAAAAATGATTAACAATTATTAAATTCGCCTGTAAAGTGTTTAAAACCCTTTTAAATAGGCTTTCAAATTTTAAAATTTATAATAAATGGCAAATCATGGGGGGTTTAAAGGGGGGTGAAAAAATGATATACTAAAAAAGTCTTTTTAAAATGGAGAAAAATTAGAAAATGTGCAAAAAAAGTTCAATTGCATTTGCTATGGGTATTTTAGCAGGTGTTGCAGGCGGAGTTCTTGCAGGAATCGTCTATGCCCCAAAATCAGGTGAAAAATCCAGAGAAGAAGTAAAAGAAGCATTTAAAAATATTGTTGAAAAATGCAATCCTGAAATCAACAAAGTTAAAGACCAAGCTATGAATGTAATTAAATCTACAAAAGATAAAATTGAAGTTGAATGCAAAAAAATTGCAGACAACATTAAGGCTGAAAAATTGGCCAATGCAAAAAAAATTGAAACTGACGTGTATGGAATGTAATTTGGGGGTTAGTTTATGGATATTATGCAGATAAGCTTAATCACTTTGATTCTGGTCAGTGCAATTTGTATTATTGTATTAACTGTATTTATTGTAAGGCTTTTAATTTCGGCAAAAACATTTGTGTCCGGTTTAAACATAGCTGTTGAAACCGTAAACAAAGGTTTGGAGCCTGCAGTTAATGATTTAAAAGAAACAATATCAGGAATTAATTCCCTTGTAAAAACGGCTGATAACAGGGTAAAAGTTATGAACTGCGCCCTAAACGGCATTTTAGGTGCCACAGGAGTTTTGGGCGGCAAAGTCAAGGGTGTTTTAAGCGGCCTTATAGAAGGTTTTAAGGCGGGCTTAAACTTATTTAAAAAGTAATAGAAAGGAATAAATAATTATGTCAGCAGGAAAATTTATTGCAGGTTTTATTGTAGGCGGCACGGTTGGCGCTATTATCGGTATTTTGTTGGCACCTCAATCGGGTGAAGAAACAAGAGAAGCTATCGGCAACAAAACAAAAGAAGCTTATGATAAAGCACAAGGTGCGGTTAAAGAAATTCAAGCTAAAGCGGATGATGTGGTTTCTGAAATGCAGAAAAAAGGCGAAGAAATTATCGCAAAAATTCAGGATTTAATTAATAAAAAAGAACAAGAAGCAAAAGCTGAATAGTAAAATTGAATAATATTTTAAAAGCCCCTGTATTTTAGGGGCTTTTTAGTCTTATTTTTTATCTTTATCGGGTTTTATAACATTAAACACCCTGTTTTCAGAAATTTCACATCTTGCGGATTTTATTCTGTCTTTAATTTCATCGTCAACGGTGGAAGATAAAACTAATTTATCAATGAAAACGTTATTTAACCTAACGGCTTTTTCTAAAACCCCAATTTCGTTTAAGGCGTCTTTTACTTGTTCAAAATCATATGCAAAAGATTTTTTGGTGTTATATGCCATTGTTTCGCCGCTGTTTGCGGTAATCGGTGCGCCGCCTTTTTCAAAATAAATTCTAAAAATTGATTTTAAGTCTTGAATTTCTGATTGTAAAATAGAAATTGTTGATTGCAGCCTTAAAAACCTTTCAAATAAATACTCAACATTTTCAATTTGGCTTAATTGCCAATTATATTTTTCAAAATACATTTTCTTTAATTTGGGATATGCTTTAGCTAAGCCTTCAGCGTCTGCCATTGCTCTGTGGCGGGTTGAATATTTAACTTTGAAAATGTCCATAAGACAATCAAGCCCGCAAGATTCCATATGCGGATAAACTTCTTTGAACATAAATTGAGTGTCTATGTATCTGTTTTCAAAGGGTTTACCCAAAAGCCTTTTTGAAGTTTTATTTATAAAACTGTAATCAAAAATGGCATTGTGAGCAACAATTGGGTTATCGCCGATAAATTCCAAAATTTTGGGGAAAACTTCTTCTTCATCGGGTGCATTTTCAAGCATTTCATCTGTTATACCGTGAATTGCCATTGATGATTTTCTTATTTTTTGATGAGGATTAACAAGCGTTTCAAAACTGTCAACGATTTTTCCGTTTTCCAAGCGAACGCCCGCAAATTCAATAATTTTTTCTTTTGTGTAATCAAGCCCCGTGGTTTCAACGTCAAGGACAATTTCAACTTCTTTTTTTCTTGGCATAACTCTTCTTTATTTAATTTAAACTAAACTGATTTAATAATATCATACAAAATTTTTTTTTGCCAAATTGTGTAATATTATTAAAAACTCCGCTTAAATTAAGCGGAGTTTTAATTTTTTTATTTTTCTTCTTTTTTTGAAATTTTGATTTTGTCTTCTTCCATAGACATAACGAGGGTATCTTTCGGCTTATAATTTCCCGTTAAGATTTCTTCTGCAAGAACATCTTCTATTTTCTTTTGAATTACTCTTCTTAACGGTCTTGCACCATATGCTTCGGAATACCCTTCTTTTGCAAGGTAATCTTTAACATCATCGCCTACTTCAATTGTTAATTCTCTTTCATCAAGACGTTTGAATAAATCTTTGAGCATTAAATCAACAATTTCTCTGATTTCTTCTTTAGAAAGATGAGCAAATACGATGATGTCATCTATTCTGTTTAAAAATTCCGGACGGAAGGCTTTTTTCAATTCTTCCATAACGGTATCTTTAAGTTTTTCGTATTTGTCTTTCTTTTCATCCCCTGCAACCGAGAAGCCCAGTTTTTGGGTGGATGTTATCATAGAAGCACCGACGTTTGATGTCATAATGATAATTGCATTTTTAAACGAAATTAATCTGCCCTTGGAATCTGTCAGTCTGCCGTCATCCAATATTTGAAGCATTATATTAAATACATCGGGATGAGCTTTTTCAATTTCATCAAACAAGACAACAGAATACGGTTTTTTCCTTATGATTTCTGTCATATGGCCGCCGTCATCATAGCCGACATAGCCCGGGGGCGAGCCTATTAATTTTGCGGTTGAATGTTTTTCCATAAATTCTGACATATCAACCCTTACAATATTGTCTTCAGAACCAAAAACGGCTTCTGCCAATGCTTTTGCAAGCTCTGTTTTACCAACACCCGTGGGGCCCGAGAAAATAAAGCTGCCGATTGGCCTATTGGGGCTTTTTAAGCCGACTCTTGCGCGCCTTATTGCTTTAGACAGCGCAACAACAGCTTCGTTTTGGCCTATAACTCTTTTATGGAGAGTATCTTCTAATTTAAGAAGTCTTTCGGATTCGCCTTCGGTAATTTTTGTAACAGGAACTCCTGTGATGGTTGATATGACCTGAGCGACTTCTTCAACTCCAACAGTGGGTTTGTTGTTTTCTTGTGAACTTCTCCAGGTGTCTTGAAGTTCTCTGATTTTGTCTTTGATTTGGACTTCAATGTTTCTGAGATTGGATGCTGTTTCAAATTCTTGGCTCCTTATAGCGTCTTCTTTTTGTTTAATTGTCGCTTTTAATTCTTTTTCAAGTTCTTTACCTTCGGGCGGCAAATTAGAAACATTAAGACGAACGCGAGAAGCAGCTTCATCTATAATATCAATTGCTTTATCGGGTAAAAATCTTTCTGTAATATATTTATTTGAAAGTTCGGTTGCCGCAATAATCGCTTCATCGGAAATTTTCAATTTGTGGTGTTCTTCATATTTAGATTTTAAGCCCATAATGATTTCAATTGTTTCTTGAACTGAAGGTTGTTCAACAAGAACCATTTGAAATCTTCTTTCTAAGGCTGAATCTTTTTCAATATGCTTTCTGTACTCATCTAATGTTGTTGCACCTATAACTTGGATTTCACCGCGAGATAATGCGGGTTTTAAAATGTTGGCGGCATCAATTGCACCTTCTGCAGCGCCTGCACCAATTAGGGTGTGCATTTCATCAATTACAAGAATAATGTTTCCTGCTTGTCTGATTTCATCCATTATCTTTTTAAGACGTTCTTCAAATTCGCCTCTGTATTTGGTGCCTGCAACCAAAAGCCCCATATCCAATTGAACGATTTTTTTGTTTTCCAAAATATCGGGAACTTCCGAGTTCACAATTTTCATTGCCAAGCCTTGAGCAATGGCTGTTTTACCAACACCCGGTTCACCGATTAAAATTGGGTTGTTTTTGGTTCTTCTTGCTAAAATTTGAATAACTCTTTCAATTTCTTTTTCTCTGCCGACAACAGGGTCTAGCCTTTGTTCTTGAGCGGCTAAAGTTAAATCTGTTCCGAATTCATCCAAAGAAGGTGTTTTTGCTTTGGATTGAATGTTGCCTGCTAATGCTGTTTGAGTTGATGATGTTCTTGTTTCGCCAAGAAGTTTTATAACGTTTGATCTGCATTTGTTAAGATCAACGCCTAAATTTTCAAGAACTTTTGTGCCGATGCCTTCACCTTCTCTGATTAAACCTAAAAGCAAGTGTTCCGTTCCAATGTAGTTATGCCCTAATTGTCTTGCTTCATCCCAAGATAATTCAAGCACTTTTTTAGCGCGGGGGGTAAAGGGAATTTCAACCGCAACAAAGCCTGAGCCGCGGCCGATTATTTTTTCAACCTGTTCTCTTGCATCTTTAATGGTAACGCCCATAGATTTAAGAGTTTTGGCGGCAACGCCGGTGCCTTCTCCGATAAGCCCCAAGAGAACCTGTTCGGTGCCCACAAAATTGTGCCCCAAACGCCTTGCTTCTTCTTGAGCCAGCATGATTACCTTAATTGCTTTTTCAGTAAATCTTTCAAACATGCATTTATAATCCTTAAAAATGGTTACTAATTCTATACCTTGATTTTACCACAAAGAAAGAAAATCTGAAATACATTAAATTTTCCTAAAAAGTTTTAAAAGGAAAAAATATTGTTCTTTTAATGCCTGATTTTTTGAGGTTTGCCGTTTATAGTTGACTAAAATTTTGTATTCTCTAAGGTTTGTAACCCTTTTTGATTTTAACAATTTTTTATTTATGGCTTTTTCTGTCAGGTTTACAAGTTCGTTGTTTTTAACTTTCAGGTTTTCAAATATCTTGTTGATTTCGGGCGGATTTTCTTTTAAAAGGGCTGATAAAATGTGTATGGGAAGAATTTTTTCTTCTTTTGTTCCGTTTATAATTTTCAGTGCGGATAAAAAAATTTTAATTACTTCTTTTGAAAAAATATCTTTTGTTTTCGGGTATTCAAAATTTATTTTTTCTAATTCGTTTAAAATTTTTTCTTTGGTTAAATTTTGGTTTATTAAAACGGCTTTTGCATCATTTTCGGTTTCAAAAAATGAAGTTAAAATATCAATTGAAACAACGGTTCTGCGAAAGGGTTTTTTTGCTTTTCTTTTGGCGGCAAAAACAAGTTTCATTGATTTTTCAGAAAATTTTTCAAGCACAAATTTAACCTTTCAATGTTTCTATTGTATCAAGAGCATTGTTTTTTAAAAAATATGTAACAAAAAACTGCCTCTTTAATAAAAGGCAGTTTTTAGAAATTATTAAAAAAGTTATTTTGCTTCTTCTTCAACTGTTTCTTCAACAATGGCTTCTTTAATTGTTTCTGAAGCTGAAACAACAACTTTTAATTGAGCTTTAACTTTTGATGATAATTTAATTGTCATCAAAAATTCACCGATTTTGTTGATTGGGTTGTCTAAAATAATTGTTTTTCTGTCAACTTCAACACCGGTTTTATTTAAAAGCTCTTCAGCAAGTTTTTTGGTTGTGATTGTACCGAACAATTTACCTGATTCGCCTGCTTTGGCGCTTAATTCAATAACTTCAATTTTTTCGATTTTTTCTGCTTTTTCAAGTGCTTCTTTATGAAGTTTTTCTGATTTTGCTTTAATTCTTTGAATGTTTCTTTCTCTTGCGCCGAGTGCACCTTCTGTTGCAATTTCAGCTAAGTTGTTTGGCAATAAATAATTTCTGGCGTATCCGTCTTTAACGTTAATTAAATCGCCTGCTTCGCCTACGTTTTGAACGTCTTTTTTTAATATAAGCTGCATTTATATCTCTCCTTTTGGTTATTTTGCTTATTTACCCTTATGTTAAATAAAACAAAGGTAAATATCAAGCTTTTGTGTATTTTTTGAGCCCGTTTTTATTTATGAAACTGCATTTTCGCTTTCTTTTGCGGCTTCTTCGGTCTTGTTTTCTTTTTCTTCCTTGTTTTCCGTTTCTTTATTTTCGGCTTCAATATTTTCTTCTTCTTGGATTTCTTCTTCTGTTTCTTCTTCTTCTTCTAAAGAAGCTTTTTTTGTTGCTTCTTCCAATAATGAAGGGTCAATTTTGCCGTCAATTAAAGCTTGGGTTCTTTCTTTGATTAAACCTTCCAATTCTTTGACAATTTCTTGCGCTTTTCTTTGTGTTTTTAATTGCTGTTCTTTAATGTTAGCGTCAATTTCATCATCCGTTTTTGGCCTTAAAACAGGAATTGTAAGATTTAAGACGGTTTTTGAATTGTCCATTGCATCAATTTGCAGTTCAAAATTTTCCGTGTCAATTTCCATATATTTTGAAACCGTTGTAATAAGCTCTTCTTTAAGCATTTGAATGGCACGTTCCGAAAAGCCAACTCTATCTTGCATTAAAACAGTTTTTAACCTGTTTACGGCTAAATTTTTGGTTGGGTTGATTTCTTCTTTTGATGAATTAAAAAGGCTTAAAACCTTGTTGTAAAGCTCCTGAAATAAATCTCTCATTTTGATACCTTCACTTTCTTAGATAAAAACTTTTTCACTTTTCCAAAGAAAGTTGTCGGCTGGTCAATATCCAATAAAGGCACTTCTTCGCCTTTTATTCTTCTTGCAACATTTAAATATGCTTGCCCTGCAAGAGATTTTTCATTATTTACAATGGGCTCACCCTTGTTTGTTGAAGTTATTATCCCTGTATCTTCAGGAATTACACCGATAAGTTCGGCTGATAAAATACCCACAACGTCATCAACGCTCATCATATCATTTGTTTTAATTAAGTTCGGACGAACACGGTTTACAAGAAGTCTGTATTTTTTAACATCTTCTTTTGCTTCCAATAAACCTATGATTCTATCTGCATCACGAACGGCTGACATTTCAGGCGTTGTAACAACAATCGCTTCGTTTGCGCCCGCAACCGCGTTTTGAAAACCTTGCTCAATACCTGCGGGGCAATCAACAAGAATATAATCAAACTCTTCTTTTAACTGTTCGCAGATATTTTTTAATTGTTCTTCTGTTACCGCTGATTTATCTCTTGTTTGTGCTGCCGCTAAAAGGCAGAGGTTCGGGTTCTTTTTGTCTTTAACAAGCGCCTGTTTAAGTTTGCAGCGTTCTTCAACCACATCTACAATTGTGTAAACAATGCGGTTTTCAAGCCCCAATAACAAATCCAGGTTTCTCAATCCTATATCCGTATCAATTAAAACGACTTTAGAGCCGTCTTTTGCAAGAGCGGTACCGATGTTAGCCGAAGTTGTAGTTTTTCCGACCCCGCCCTTTCCTGAAGTTATAACTATTACAGAACCTGTCATTTATTCCTCTCCTTTAGTTTTGCGCCATTTTAAAAAGCACTATATTGTCATCAACTATTCTTGCTTCTTCCGGTGTAAAAGTGGAAGATTTAACGATATACGGAATATTGCCGCCGTCAGGGCGTCTTGAATAGCAGTTTGCAATTCTCAATTGAACGGCATTCATTTTCAGCGCCCTTATTTTAGCTTCTACATTGCCTTTAGCACCTGCATGGGCAATTGAACCTAAAACGCCCCAAACGGTAATATCGCCCGTTGCTTTAATTTCGGACCCGGGGTGGCAATCGCCTATGATTACGACATTGCCGTCATAATCAACGGTTTGCCCGTTTCTTAAAGTTTGATTTATGTAAATTGTATCTTTTGTATCAATTACAACTGTTTCATCTGTCGGAACGGCGTAAAAGTCAACTTCTTCGTCTTGTAAAAATTCTGCGTTTTCTTTTTCGTCCGCTTTTCTGTAAACACCGATTACCTGTTTTTGTATTTCAGGTTCATCCGACGGTTCATCTTTTATTAATTCAACCGCTTTTGGTTTTTCTTCTTCAGTGTTTATTTGCGTTTGTTCTTCTTTTTGTTCAAAACCAGATTTAAACTCTTCTCTGAGGTCATCAAGTTTTGCGTTTTGAATATCATTAAACGACTCGCTTGTTATGTTTATAAGTTCAGGCCTTTCTTTCGTGGTGTCGATGCCCATTTCTAAGCAAATATCTTTAATTAAAATGTTAGATGTTTCAACAAACCCAAGCTTTGAGCCGTAGCTTTCAATTAATGATCTGATAAAAACCATTTGAGATTGAGTAACTTTATTGTCGCCCAATTTTAATTTAATTGAAGTGTTTTTTGCCTTTTCATCTTCAAGAGAGGCAATAACGGTATCTGCCAACATTTTTGAATCATCAATTGAAGATAGGTCAATTTCATAAATATTTTCGATGTTTTGCATATTTATAAACCCGTTTTATGTATATTTATGATAAAAACCATGACATAAAAGGGGTTTAAAAACAATTATTTGTAAAGAAGATTTACCTTAAATGGGTATTAATCAAACTTCATCTTCGTCAATGTAGTTGTCTCCGAATTCTTCGACATTTGTTACATTAAAGGAGATTATATCATCGGGGTTTTTGTTTAAAATCCAAGCTACGGCTGAAATCGGGAAAGTATCTAACAATACTTTATATTCAAGGTTTGCGGCATTATAAGTTCTGATTGCTTCGCCTACATTATATTCGCTTTCAACAATCGCGTTCAATGCGCTTTCGATTTCCTTGTCTTCGGCAATTGACGGGTAGTTTTGCATGTTATATTTAATATTTTCAAGAACATAGTTTATACTGTTTTCGTCTTCTAATTTTTTGGAGGCGTTTTTAAGTGAGGAGTCGCCTTCAATTGTTGAGTCGCACATTGTAATTAAGTCGTTAATTTCGTTTTGAAATTCATTCATATGGTTTCTCAGAAAATTCAAAACATTTTTCAACTTTAAATATCTTATATTCAAGGAATCAGCCAAATTGTTCCAAGCGGAAGTAAGCTCTTGTTCCTTTTTGTTTATAGTTGCAATAATCGTAAAAAATCCTAAAATTAAACCTATTGTAAGACCTATAACAAATTGCATCATAAAACTCATATTATTTTTCCTCGCATTTTAGATTTAATGATAGTCTATATTTTAATTTTTTTAATCATTTATATGAATTATTCCTTGTTTTTATATGATATTATTTGACTTATGGCTGCTTTAAATAAAAACGAAATTATTGAATTATTAAATTCAAACAGCGATGAGCTTTTTTTAACCGCAGATACGGTAAGACATGAAAATGTCGGCGATGAAGTTCATTTAAGAGGGTTGATTGAATTTTCAAATATTTGCAAAAGAAATTGTTTTTATTGCGGATTAAGACGTGATAATAAAAAAATTGAAAGATACAGGCTGGATGAAGACGAGATAATAAAAACGGCGGAATACGGGGCAAATTTAGGATATAAAACAGTTGTTTTGCAATCGGGTGAAGATGATTTTTTCAATGTAAAAAAATTATCAAAAATTATTGAAGAAATAAAAAAATTTGATGTGGCAGTTACTTTAAGCATTGGCGAAAAAACAAAAGAAGAATATAAAGAATTAAAAAAAGCAGGGGCTGACAGGTTTTTGCTTCGAATTGAAACAACGGATGAGGCTTTATATAAAAAATTTCACCCTGATATGGATTTTAAAAACAGGGTAAAATGCCTTTATAATTTAAAAGAATTGGGCTACGAAACAGGAACCGGTTCTCTTGCGGGACTACCTTATCAAACAATTGAAAGCTTGGCTGAGGATATTTTGTTTTATAAAAAGCTTAATGCCGATATGGTAGGTATCGGCCCTTTTATACCGCACCCTGACACCCCTTTATGGGGCGAATTGAACGAAAATAATTTTAATCTCGCTCTTAAAATGATGGCAATAACAAGAATAATAATGCCAAAAATTAATATTCCCGCAACTACCGCTATGGAAGTTGTTAATAAAGAAGGAAGGATAATTGCGCTTAAATCGGGTGCTAATGTTATTATGCCAAATATTACAAATTCAAGTTGCAAGAAAAAATATGAAATTTACCCCGGAAAAGAAAATTTGAATAACAAAGAAGATGACTATAAAAATCTTTTGGAAGAAAAAATAAAAGAAATCGGAAGAACTGTTGCAAAAGATAAGGGTTTCAGAAAAAAATAAGGGGCATTTGATTTGCCCCTTAAATTTTATTTAACAACGATATTTACAATTTTATCGGGAACAACAATTGTTTTAACAACCGTTTTACCATCTAAAAATGGTTTTGTTTTTTCACTTTCAAGTGCAAGTTTTGTTAGTTCATCATTTGTTTGGCCTGCTGTTGTTTCAATTTTATCTCTTATTTTGCCGTTCACTTGAACAATTAATAAAATGTTATTTTGTTTTGTTTTTGCCATATCTGCAACAGGCCATTTTTGTTCATGGATTGAACCAACGCCGCCCAATGTTTGATAAATTTCTTCGGACATAAAAACGGCAACAGGTGAAATTAACTTTAACAATGTAACAAGCGCAAAGCTTAAAACATCATAGTTGATTGTTTCTTCATCTTTAATGTAATCATAAATTGCATTTGTTAATTCTCTGTATTTTGAAACAACCGTATTAAACTGAAATTCATTTTCAATATCAGATGTTATTTTAGAAATTGATAAATGCACTTCTCTGATTAAATCTTCCGCTTTTTTATCAACGGTTTCAGGCAGATTATATTCAAGTTTGATTTTATCTTGGAATTTTGAATATAATCTATATACTCTGCATAAATATTTATAGCAGCCTTCAACGCCTGCATCAGACCAATCAAAATCACGTGCGGGGGGTGAATCTGAAATAATGAATAATCTTGCAGTGTCTGCCCCGTAGTTTGCAAAAATTTCATCGGGGTCAACCGTGTTTCCTTTTGATTTAGACATTTTTGAACCGTCTTTTAAAACCATGCCTTGAGTTAAAAGGTTTTTAAAGGGTTCGTCAAAATCTAATAAGCCGATGTCCCTTAGAGCTTTTGTGAAAAACCTTGAATATAAAAGGTGCAAAATTGCATGTTCAATGCCGCCAACATATTGATCAACAGGCAGCCATTTATTTACAAGTTCTTTATCAAAAGGTTTTTTGTCATTGTTTGCATCTGCGTATCTTAAATAATACCAGCTTGAGCAAATGAATGTATCCATTGTGTCTGTTTCTCTAATTGCAGGTGCACCGCAAACGGGGCAAACAGCATCTTGGAAAGTTTTGCTTGTTGTAATTGGGGATTTCCCCTGAACCGAAAAATCAACATCCGTTGGTAATTTAATCGGCAAATCTTCTTCTTTAACGGGTTGAACGCCGCATTTTTCGCAATATACAACAGGAATGGGTGCGCCCCAATATCTTTGCCTTGAAATTAACCAGTCTCTTAATCTGTATTGAACTTTTGAATGTCCAAAGCCCATTTTTTCAGCATATTCGGTTATTTTCTTTTTAGCTGTTTCATTGTCTATACCTGTAAATTCGCCACTGTTTACAAGAACGCCGGGGTCTTCAAAAACTTTATTTGGGTCATAACCTTCACCATCTATAACTTGAATTATAGGAAGGTTGTATTTGGTTGCAAAATCAAAGTCTCTTGAATCATGCGCAGGAACTGCCATAACAGCGCCTGTGCCATAATCTGCAAGGGCGTAATCTGCAGCCCAAATCGGGCAAACTCTTCCTGTAAATGGGTTTATAATGTGAGTTCCCAAAGGAACGCCCGTTTTAATTCTTTCTGTTGACTGCCTTTCAATTTCAGACATTTTTTTAGCGTTTTCTCTGTAATTATGAACGGCATCCATATTTTCTTTTGTTGTTAATTTTTCAATGTCTTTATATTCAGGTGCAACAACAAGATATGTTATGCCATAAACTGTATCCGGCCTTGTTGTGAAAACAGGAATTTCTAAGCCTTCAATTTCTTTAACTTTAAATTTTAGAATTGTACCATAGGATTTTCCGATCCAATTAGCTTGCATTGTTTTAACGTTGTCGCCCCAGCCTTTTAATTTATCAAGGTCATCAAGCAAAACTTCGGCATAATCGGTTATCTTTAAAAACCACTGTGAAAGGTTTTTCTTTGTAACTTCAGAATCACATCTCCAGCATTTACCGTCTATAACTTGTTCGTTTGCAAGAACGGTTGCACATTTTTCGCACCAATTAACGGGCGCTTCTTTTTTATATGCTAATCCTTTTTTAAAAAGTTCAATAAAAAGTTTTTGGGTCCATTTATAATAATCTTCTTTGCAGGTGGCAACTTCTCTGTCCCAATCAACAGATAAACCAAGCATTTTTAATTGCTTTTTCATATATTCAATGTTATCAAGAGTCCATTTTTTGGGGTTTGCGCCGTGTTGAATAGCAGCGTTTTCAGCAGGCATACCAAATGAATCCCAGCCCATAGGGTGAAGTACATTATAGCCCATTGCCCTTTTAAACCTTGCAATAACATCTGTTATTGTATAGTTTCTAACATGCCCCATATGCAATTTGCCTGAAGGATACGGAAACATTGAAAGTGCATAATATTTTGGTTTGTCTGAATCGTCATAAGTTTTATATGTTTTGTTTTTATCCCAAAATTCAACCCATTTTTTTTCTGTTTTTTGAGGGTAATATTCATTTTCCAACATAAGAAAAAATTCCTTTTAAATTTATTGAACCTGTTTATTATAACTTAAAAAAAATTATTGGAAAATAAATAAGGCGCCTTTTATATTTGGCGCCTTTATTTTATTTTTTTCTGTTTAATGCCGCTTTTATAAGCCCTTTAAAGAGAGGGTGCGCTTCTTCGGGGCGGGATTTAAACTCGGGGTGGAATTGGCAGGCAACGTGCCAATCATTTTTCGGGTATTCAACAACTTCAGCTAATAACCCGTCAGGAGATGACCCTGAAATTATAAGCCCACTATCTTCAATTAATTTTTTATATTCGTTATTCACTTCGTATCTGTGGCGGTGGCGTTCTTCTATAATTTTTTTGCCGTATGCTTTTTGAACTTTTGAACCGTCTTTTAAGTGGCAGGGGTAGCTTCCCAATCTCATTGTGCCGCCATAGCCCGCTACATTTTTTTGTTCAACCATAAGGTCAATTACAGGGTATTTTGTGTTTTCGTCAAATTCCGTGCTGTTTGCACCATCCAGCCCCACAACGTTTCTTGCATATTCAATAACTGCACACTGCAGTCCTAAACATAACCCTAAAAACGGCAGATTGTTTTCCCTTGCATATCTTATGGCATTTAATTTACCTTCAATGCCACGAACGCCAAAACCCCCGGGGATTACAAGCGCATCAACATCGCCCAACAGTTCTTTTGTTTTTTGGGTATCTTTGCAATCTTCGCTGGCTAACCACTTTATGTTTACTTTTCTGTCAAATTCAAGCCCTGCGTGCTTTAGAGATTCAACAACAGAAATATAAGCATCGTTTAATTCCGTATATTTTCCTGCAAGTGCAACCGTTAATTCGCCTTTGGGGTTTTTAATTTTATCAACCAGTTTTTCCCAAGAAGCTAAATTGGGGCGTTTATCTTTCATATTTAAAAGTTTTAAAACAACACCCGCCATATTCTGTGCTTCAAGTGCCAAAGGCACTTCATAAATAGATTTCATATCTTTGCATTCAAAAACGCAATCTTTTTGAACTGAACAAAAGAGCGCTATTTTTTCTTTTTCGTTTTTGTGAATTTCAACAGGGGTTCTGCAAACAAGAATTTCAGGTTGAATACCGTAGCTTCTTAAAACATAAACACTGTGCTGCGAAGGTTTTGTTTTAAGTTCGCCTGAAGTTTGAAGGTAAGGTAATAAAGTAACATGGATTGAAATTGAATTTCCTATACCTTCTTCAAGCCTGAATTGCCTGATTGCTTCGATAAAAGGCAAACTTTCAATGTCGCCTATCGTGCCGCCTATTTCTGCTATTAAAAAATCGGGGTTAAATTGGCTTTTTGCTTTTAATAATCTTGCTTTAATTTCATTTGTGATATGGGGAATTGTTTGAACCGTGGCGCCTAAATATTCGCCTCTTCTTTCTTTTTCAATGACCGTTTGATAAACAGAACCCGATGTTACGTTATTTACTTGGTGAAGTGATGTATTTGTAAACCTTTCATAGTGCCCAAGGTCAAGGTCTGTTTCCGCGCCGTCATCCGTTACAAAAACTTCGCCATGTTGAAACGGGCTCATAGTGCCCGGGTCAACATTTATATAAGGGTCAAATTTTTGAATTGCAACGCTAAACCCTCTTGCTCTTAAAAGTTTCCCCAAGCTTGCGGCAACAATGCCTTTTCCTAATGAACTAACAACGCCGCCTGTAATAAAAATGTATTTTGTCATTTTCTTTCCTTACTTTAATTTTTCTCTTCCAGCTTATATATGAAAAGTCCCTAAAATTAACTTATTTTAGGGACTTTAAAATAATCTTGTTCAACTTCGGGGGCATTTGCCATCAATTCCTCTCTTGAGCAATCGTATCGGGCAACATCCTCTCTCATAACGTTTGAAAAATCTATCGGGTGATTCATAGGTTCAACCCCTGTTGTATCAACCTCGTTTAATTGCTCCATATATTTTAAAATATCGCCCAATTGTTTTGAAAATTTAACTTTTTCTTCTTCCGTTAAATTTAATCTTGCAAGACGGGCAACATGTTCAACGTCTTTAATTTCAATCATTTTTATTTACCTCAATTACAAATTATAATACAAGAAAAAAATTATGGTTGTAAAGTATTTGTAAAAAAGATAAAGATTAAATATAATTAGATATTATGGAAAAATACAATATTCTTATAGTTGAAGACCACGCGCTCACCCGTTTTGCACTCTTAACTTCTTTAAAAGAAGAAAGCTTTGCAAATAAAATTTTTGAAGCGGAAAATGCGGTTAATGCCTATAAAATATTGGCTGAAAACAAAGTTGATTTAGTTTTAATGGATTTGGGGCTCCCTGTTGTAGACGGTGTCAGAGCTTCTTTTGAAATAAAATCAAAATATCCTGATATTAAAATTATTGTAATCACATCTCACAATAACGAAGATGAAATTGAGGGGTGTTTGGATGCGGGTGTTAACGCTTATTGCTCTAAAGATATAAAGCCCGAAAAATTAATTGAACTTATAAAAGATGTTATGGAAGGCTCTTTGTGGTATGACCCAACCGCTTCCAAAATTTTAATGAAAAAGACATCCAAAATTAATACAATTGAAGAACAGGAAACACAAAATAAATATAATTTAACATCAAAAGAAATGAAGGTTCTTTTTCTTTTGGCAGAGGGCAATTCTAACCTTGAAATTGCAAGAAAAATGAATATTTCAATTAATACAACAAAAGTTCATATGTGCTCCATTCTTCAAAAATTATCCGTTGATGACAGAACCCAAGCCGCAATTAAAGCAATAAGAGAAAATTTAACTTAAAAAATGAATGAAATTGATGAAATAAAAAAAATTTTAATAATTGATGATAACCCGAACCCGACGGCTGATATGCTTAATATGTACGGCTATGAAGTTACAATAACGGGGGACGGCAGACAGGGTTTAATTGAATTGAACAAAAACCCCGATAAATATGACCTTGTTTTATTGGACGTTATGATGCCCGTTATGGACGGGTGGACGGCTTTGAAAAACATCAGAAACCATAAAATTCTAAGCTCTATTCCGATTATTATGCTGACTGCCGTGGATGATGATTATAAGCAAGTTTCAGGCTTAAAATCAGGGGCGGATGATTATATTGTAAAGCCTTTTGTTTTTCCTAATTTGCTTGCAAGAATTGAAGCGCTTCTTCGCCGTTCAAACTGGAATAAAACGGATGTCAAAAGAACCCAAACAATAAATTCCTTAACTTCAAGAGAAAAAGAAATTTTAAAACTTGTCTCAATGGGTGATTCAAACGCTAAAATTGCAGAAAAACTTTTTATAAGAGAAATTACCGTAAAAACCCATCTTAACAATATTTACAGAAAAATTGGCGTGGATAACCGTGTTCAGGCGGCAATTGCGGCAATGAACGCAGGAATAAAAGATATTTAAAAAGGGTTGCGAAGTTATAAAAAATTTAATAAAATACCAATATCAGCGCATTGGAGAAAAATAAATGGCAAATCTTTCAAAAGACAAATGGGTAGATTTAATTTTAAACAACAAAGGCGAATATGAAGCCGCAAAATCTCAAACAGATGAAATTTTAGATTTATCCGAAGTTGAAGTTTTGTCTTATGAAATATCTGATGTAAATTTAAACAACATTGATTTTACAGGCTCAACTTTTTCTGAAACTCAATTTACAAACGTAAATTTCACAGACAGCGATTTTACAAGCTGCGATTTTACAAGATGCCGCTTTGTTGAATGCGATTTTACAAATACAACCCTTTACGGGGCAGATTTCAGCTACGCAGAAGTTCACTATTGCAACTTCCAAGATGCTGATATGGCCGGCGCCATTTTAAATGAAGCCAATTTGGAAGAGTCTGATTTTGCATTGAGTGAAAATTTATCTGCCTGCAGGTTTGATGAAGGCACAATTTGGCCGGATGCCGATAAATTGCCCGAAGATTTTGATTCGACATACAGCTACGACTTATCTTCCCTTCAAGACGAAGAAGAAAAATCTGAAGCGGATTATTACTAAAATACAACTATTAGTTGTCTTTATAGTGGCATCTACATTTGGGGTTGCTACATTTTCCGTCCTTAGTTGTCTTTATGATGTCATTTGTTATATATTCGACATCAAAATCATATTTTCTGCCAAGATTTTCTACGCGCCTAAAATATACCATTTCTTTTTTAGGATTAGTTAAAATTAAAACAACTTTTCCCTTTTTGCCGGTCATTGCATTATAGTGTAATGCTTGCCCTATGCCCTCTGCCCATTTTTTGGCAAAATCAAATTCGACAGCATGGGTTTCTGTTAAGCAATCTACTCTTGTGTAGTCTGAATTTTCATATTCCATAATTCCGTTATGTAAATTGCACCATTCAATTTGGTAACTTGCCTCAGAATGTTTGAAAGCATTGTAATTATTGCAAATTGCCAAATTGGGTATTTTGCAAATAAGGCAAATAAGAAAAAATTTTATTAATGGACTGACATTCCTGTTCATAAATAGAATATTAGTCCATTATGGGAATATGAGTCAAGTAGTTAGACAAAAAATTGCAAATAAAATTTATGAGCTCAGGTTACAATCTAAGCTGAGCAGAGAGGAATTATCCTTAAGGCTCGGGCTTGATAATTCGTATATATCAAAATTAGAGCGTTGCAAAATAAATATTTCAATTGATAGACTTGAGGATATTGCGAATTTTTTCAATATTAAAATTGTAGAATTTTTTCAGTAGATTTATTGTTTTTGTTTATTGGTTATAAAACTCTTTTACATTTTGGCATAAGGGATTTTATATATTATAATTAAGTAAATTATTTTATATAAGGAGTTTTTAAATGAAATCTGATGCCATAAAAAAAGGAATTGCTCATGCTCCGCATAGAGCTTTATTATACGCAGGCGGGCTTTCCGACAAAAATATAGAAAGACCCTTTATTGGTATTGCTTCAA
This sequence comes from Candidatus Gastranaerophilales bacterium, assembly GCA_944324425.1. Lineage (GTDB taxonomy): Bacteria > Cyanobacteriota > Vampirovibrionia > Gastranaerophilales > Gastranaerophilaceae > Galligastranaerophilus_A. The sequence goes on along the minus strand of CALUWE010000006.1, from coordinate 105,645 downwards.
GCTTTTCCGATTTAGTGCCGGGGCACATCGGTATGAGAGATTTGGAACGCCAAATTGAAAAAGGTATTCATTCTAATGGCGGCCAAGCTTACATTTTTGGAACACCTGCAATTTGCGACGGCATTTCAATGGGCCACAGTGGCATGAGATATTCTCTTCCAAGCCGTGATTTAATTGCAGATTGTGTTGAAGCGGTTGCAGGTGCTCACCAATTAGACGGGCTTGTTCTTTTAACAAATTGCGATAAAATCACCCCTGGGATGATTATGGGCGCTTTAAGGTTAAATATTCCAACCGTTGTAGTAACCGCAGGCCCTTCGCTTGATGGTTTTTGCAAGGGTGAAAAATTAACCTTTATAAGAGGTTCATCTGAAGCTGTCGGCAGATTTAGAGCAGGCGAATTTGACGAAAACCGATTAACTGAAATGGAACATTACGCATGCCCCACTATGGGTGCTTGTCAAGGGCTATATACAGCTAACACTTTAGCTTGTTTAACGGAAGTTATGGGCTTAAGCTTAGAAGGGTGTGCAACAGCATCCGCCGTTTCAAGCAAAAAAAGAAGAATAGCTTTTGATTCAGGCTTTTTAGCTGTTGATTTAGTTAAAAATAATGTTTGCCCGAAAGATATAATTACAAAAGATTCTATGAGAAATGCTATTGTTATGGATTTAGCTTTAGGCGGCTCAACAAATTCAATTCTTCACCTTCTTGCAATTGCAAATACGGCAGGAATTGATTTAACATTGAATGATTTTGAAGAATTAAGCTTTAAAATTCCCCAATTAATTAAGCTTGACCCTTCTGCCACATTAACTATGACGGATTTTGATATGGCAGGGGGAATATCTGGCGCCCTTAAAACAATTTGGGGAAATACGCCTGAACTTAAAAATACAATAAATGTTGAAGGCAAAACCGTTGAAGACAGAGCAAAAGGTGCTTGGGTTAATAATGATGTCATAAAACCATTCAATAACCCGATTACAAAAAACCCCGGCCTTGCAATTTTGCATGGTAATTTGGCAGAATCAGGCGCTGTTGTTAAAATTTCAGGCGTTGCCGAAGAATGCTTTGAATTTGAAGGGGTTGCAAAATGCTATGACAGAGAAGAAGATGCAATGAAAGGCATTGAAGACGATATAGTAAAAGCAGGCGATGTTGTTGTTATAAGATATGAAGGCCCGAAAGGCGGCCCCGGCATGAGAGAAATGTTAGCGCCAACTTCACTTTTAGTTGGAAAGGGTTTGGGCAAAAAATGCGCCCTTATAACAGACGGCAGATTTTCAGGAGGCACAAGGGGCCTTTGCATTGGCCATATTTCCCCTGAAGCTGTTGATGGCGGCATAATTGGCTTAATTAAAGACGGCGACAAAATAAAAATTGATATAAACAAAAGAACAATTGACCTTTTAGTTTCTGAAAATGAATTAGAAGAAAGAAGGAAAAACTTCACCCCTAAAACAAAAGAAGTTGAAAGAGGCTTTTTGACAAAATATGCGAAAACAGTTTCAGGGGCAGACAAAGGGGCAATTACAGAATAAAAATTTAAAGGGGGAATTTATCCCCCTTTTTTAATTAGCCAAACTGTTGAATTATATTTTTGTAAATTAAAGTTATTTTTAATTTATGAAGATAATTTTTTTTGATACAAAAGAATACGAAAAAGAATATTTGGAAAAGAATTTAGATGATTCTTATGAAAAAATATTTTTAAATTACAGCTTAAACGGTAACGTTAAAATTGAAGATAACATAAAAAATGCAGATGTTATTTCCTGTTTTATAGATTCAAATTTATCTAAAAAAGCATTGGAAAAATTCCCAAATTTAAAATTTATTATTTTAAGAAGCGTTGGCTTTTCCCATGTTGATTTAGCCTATTGTAAAGAAAAAGGAATTCATATTTTTAACGCGCCCCATTATGGTGATTCTTCAATTGCAGAGTATGTTTTTGCAATTTTATTAACGTTAATCAGAAAAGTTATTGTTGCAGCAGTTGATGTTAAAAAACAAGAAATTGAAGATTCAAAATATTTAGGATTGGAACTTTTTAATAAAACAATAGGAATTGTGGGGCTTGGCGCAATCGGCAAAAGAGTGGCGGAAATTGCAAAAGCGTTTTCTATGAATGTAATTTATTATGATATTCAAGAAGATGAAAGGTTTAAAAAAGTTACATTTGATGAACTTTTAAATTTATCTGATGTAATAAGCATAAATTGCAACCTAAACGATAAAACACTTCATATGTTTGATTCAAACAGTTTTAAGAAAATGAAAAATGGCGTTATTATTGTAAATACCGCTCGAGGCGAAGTTATTCAAACAACAGCATTATATGAAGCTTTAATTTCAAAAAAAGTTTCATTTGCCGCGTTAGATGTGATGGAGTGCGAAGATACGATATATGAACATGGCGAAAATAAAATTGATATAAATTGTGTTAAAGATAGCTGCCTTAAAAATTTTTATGTGGCATCTAAAATGCTAAATATGGAAAACGTTATAATAACGCCGCATATAGCTTATAACACGAAAGAGGCCAAACAAAGAATTTTAGAAATAAGCGTTGAAAATATTTTTGCGTTAACAAACTTTACAACTGGCGCTAAAAACCTTGTTTTGATATAATTTCTTTTATGGAATTAGCAAAATATATTGAACATACAAATTTAAAGCCCGATGCCACGGCTGATGACATTAAAAAATTGGTCGAAGAAGCCATTCAATATGGCTTTTTTGGGGTGTGCGTAAACCCTGTATACGTTAAACTTGCTAAAAGCTTAATTGAAGAATCAAATAAAGATATAAAAGTTGTTTGCGTTGTGAACTTTCCTTTGGGGGCAAACAAAGTTAATACGACAATTAACCAAATTAAAGAAGCAATAGCTGATGGTGCTGATGAAATTGACACCGTTATAAATATTGGCGCAATAAAATCGGGTAATTACAAACAAGCAGCAGATGAAATTACCTTGCAAAAGCAAGCCGCAGGAGATAAAAATTTAAAAGTTATTTTAGAAACCGACCTTTTAACGCCTGCCGAAATTAAGGTTGCTTGCTTAAATTGTGTGGCTGCAGGCGCAAACTTTGTTAAAACTTCAACCGGTTTTGTAAAAAACGGTGTTGGTGCCACGGTTGAAAATGTTAAACTAATGTATTCATCAGTTGCCAAAAGAAACATTGGCGTTAAAGCTTCAGGCGGTATAAAATCTAAATTAATGGCGCTTGATTTAATTTCAGCCGGTGCTGCAAGGCTTGGCACAAGTTCAGGCGTTCAGATTGTTCAATAGAAGGGAATAAAAATGGACAAAATTACAATCAGGTCAGACAGGTCGACCGACTACGCATTTATCTACAAAGGTGAAGAACAAATTTTAAAAGCAGGAAGTATTATAAGCATTGCAAACGGTTTAAATGATGTTGTATTACCGACAGTTGCAATGAAGATTATGAATAATTTAATTGTTATTAAGGACGATGTAAAATAATGGCAGAAGAAAAAATTATTGTAACCATCACAGGGCAAGACAAAACGGGTATTGTTGCAAAAATTGCAACAACTTTATATGAAACAGGTGTCAATATTGAAGACATTAAGCAAACAATTATGCAAGATTACTTTGTTATGATGATGTTATGTAATATATCTGAATCAAAGGAATCTTTCAGCACAATTAAAGATAAATTGGAAGAAGCTTCAAAAAGTCTTCATATGACGATTTGGGTTCAAAGAAAAGAAATTTTTGACAGGATGCACACGATATAATGGCAATGAATTTTGATGTAAACAATATAATGGAAACAATCGAGATGATTAAGGTTCATCATCTCGATATAAGAACGGTTACTTTAGCTTTAAGTTTGAGAGATTGCTGCAGCTCAGATACCAAGAAGGTGGCAGCTAAAATTTACGATAAAATTACAAAATATGCCGAGAATTTGGGAAAATTGGCAGATGAACTTGAAGATGAATATTCAATTCCCATAATAAACAAAAGAATAGCTGTAACACCGATTTCAATTATAACGGAATCCATTGATAAGCCTGATTTTATTTATATTGCAAAAACTTTGGATAAAGCGGCCAAAGAAGTGGGTGTAGATTTCTTGGGCGGCTATTCCGCTTTAGTTGAAAAAGGCTGCACGGAAGGTGATAGAAGGTTTATGGCTTCAATCCCCGAGGCCTTGGCTGTAACTGATAGAGTATGTTCATCAGTTAATTTGGCAGGCTCAAAAGCGGGAATTAATATGGTAGGCGTTTATAAAACAGCAGAAATAATTAAAAAAGCGGCAGAGCTCACCAAAGACAAAGACGGCCTTGGCGCTGCAAAATTTGTTTGTTTTTGTAATTCCGTAACGGATAACCCCTTTATGGCGGGTGCTTATTGCGGCGTGAATGAACCTGAATGCGCATTAAATGTTGGTGTTTCAGGCCCGGGGGTTGTAAGGTGGGCAATTGAAAATATGCCAAAAGAAGCGGATTTAGGCGAAGTTGCAAACGTAATTAAAAAAACAGCATTTAAAATTACAACAACAGGCGAATTGATTGGCAGAGAACTAGCCAAAAGGCTTGATATTCCATTTGGTGTTATAGACCTTTCACTTGCGCCAACACCTGCTGAAGGCGACAGTGTTGCAGGCATTTTCCAAGCCATGGGTTTATCTGATGCAGGCGCGCACGGCACAACGGCAGCACTTGCAATGTTAAATGATGCGGTTAAAAAAGGCGGCATTATGGCATCAAGCTATGTTGGCGGCTTGTCAGGCGCTTTTATTCCCGTTTCAGAGGATGCAGGCATGATAGAAGCTGCAAGAAAAGGTGTTTTAACCATTGATAAACTGGAAGCTATGACAAGCGTTTGTTCTGTCGGGCTTGATATGATTGCAATTCCGGGCGACACACCAATAACGACGATTGCAGGCATGATAGCGGATGAAATGGCAATCGGTATGATTAATAAAAAAACAACCGCAGTAAGAGTTATCCCCGTTCCTAACAAAAAAGCGGGCGATTGGGTAAAATTCGGCGGTTTATTGGGAGAGGCCCCCGTCATGAAAATGAACAACACAGATTCATCAGTTTTTATAAACAGGCTGGGTAGAATTCCCGCCCCAATCCACAGTTTGAATAATTAATATATATAAGGGAGAGAGAAATGAAAAAATACAGAATAGGAGTTGATGTCGGCGGCACAAACGTTAAACTTGCGCTTGTAGATTTAAACGGCAAAATTGTTTATTCAAATACAACACCGACAAGAGCGGACCTTGGGTATGAACATTCAATTGCAAACATTCAAAATGCTATTGAAGAGTTAATGAAAGAAACAAACACAAATAAAGATACGGTAGAAGCAATCGGCTTTGGTTTCCCGGGGCAGATTGATTATACTGCAGGCATTGTAAGACTTTTAACAAATATGCCGGGGTGGGTTGAAATTCCGTTAGCTAAAATTATGGAGGATAAATTTAAAATCCCGACCAAATTAGATAATGATGTCAGAGTTGCAACATTGGGCGAATTAAAATATGGCGCAGGCAAAGGCTGCAACAATTTGGTTTGTATAACGGTTGGTACAGGTATTGGTTCAGGCCTTGTTATAAACGGCAAACTTGTAAGGGGCGCTAAAAATGCGGCAGGTGAAATCGGCCATATTAAAATGACAATGGGAGACGGCCCAATTTGCGGCTGCGGAGATTACGGTTGTTTGGAAGCTTATGCTTCAGGACCATCTATTGTTGCAGAAGCAAAAGAATACATTAAAGGCGGAAAATCTTCCAAATTTAAAGAATTGGCAACAGAAGAATTAAGCCCATATATTGTGGCGCAAGCTGCAATTCAAGGAGATGCGGTTGCAAAAAGAATTTATGCTAAAATGGGCGAAATAATAGGCCTTGGCCTAACTTCCGTTATTAACCTTTTGAACCCTGAAAGAGTTATAATAGGCGGCGGTGTGGCAGATGCAGGCGATATTTTATTTAACCCGATTAAAGAAACAATTGCAAAAAGGGCAATGCCAATTCAAGCAAACAGCGTTGAAATTGTTCCTGCGCAATTAGGTAATACTGCAGGCGTTATTGGTGCCAGCTTGTTAATTGAATCATAAAAAAATAAATTGATAATATAAAAAAAGACCTCTTAAATTAAGAGGTCTTTTTTAAACTTGTTTCAACTCAAAAATTATCTTAAAGAAATTTTTGTGTGAGCGCCTTTCTTTTGGTAGTTGATTTTATCTTCTCTTGATAACCAACCAAGGCCCATGAATGTCATGTTGTCATCTAAGCTCAAATCTTTTTGCATTTTTTTAGTTGTAACTTCGCCGTTTGAATTTAAGTAATTCCAGATTTGGCCAGCTGCTTCAACGATTGATTCTTGCATTTCCATGTTTAATTTCTCCTTCTTAATGCTTTTAGCATAGTACTAAATAATATGTGACAAGTATTTGCTTGTTTTATGGTATTATATTAAAACAAGTTTCTAAAATTGTAAATGGAGTAAATGTATGAGAAATTTAAAAAGCGGAAAAGCCTATTGTTACGGTGATGATGTAGATACTGACGTAATTATCCCCGCAAGATATCTTAACACTTCTGATCCAAATGAGCTAAAAAAGCACTGTATGGAGGATATTGATGAAGGTTTTGCAAATAACGTCCAAGAAAATGATTTTATTGTTGCAAAAGATAATTTTGGATGCGGTTCTTCTAGAGAACATGCACCGATTGCAATAAAAGCTTCAGGCGTTAGTGCGGTTATTGCTAAAAGTTTTGCAAGAATATTTTACAGAAACGCAATTAATATAGGTCTTGTTATTATTGAATCAGACACTTTGCCCGAAGAAACAAAAACGGGCGATAAACTTGAAATGGATTTAGAAAACGGAGTTATTAAAAATTTAACAACGGGAAAAGAATATCCTGTTACTGTTTTTCCTAAAGAAATTCAAGAATTAATTGATGTCGGCGGACTTGTAAACTATACAAAGAAAAAATTGGGAGTATAAATTATGTATAAAATTACGGTTGTTGCAGGGGACGGCACAGGCCCCGAAGTTATGGCGGAAGCCAAAAAAGTTTTAAATAAAACGGCAGATGTTTTTAATATTAAGTTTGAATTTAATGATTATTTAATAGGCGGCATTGCTTATGAAAAATTTGGTACACCTTTGCCTGATGTTACGGTTAAAGCTGCAAAAGATTCAGACGCTGTTATGCTTGGCGCTGTCGGCGATTGGAAATATGATACTCTTCCTCCTGAAGTTCGCCCCGAAAAAGCATTATTGGGTATCAGAAAAGAATTAAACTTATTTGCAAACCTTCGCCCCGCAATTGTTTGGGAAGAGCTTGTTTCAAGTTCGCCATTGAAACCCGAAATTGTTTCAGGCGTTGATATTATGATAATAAGAGAATTAACGGGCGATGTATATTTTGGCGAACCAAAAGGTGTTGAAGTTATAAACGGTAAAAAAACAGGCTTCAACAATATGATATATAATGAAGACGAAGTCAGAAGAATAGCCAAAATTGCTTTTGAAACAGCAATGGTGAGAGATAAAAAACTATGCTCCGTTGACAAAGCAAACGTTTTAGATGTTTCAAGATTATGGAGAGAAATTGTTATTGAAACATCTAAAGAATACCCCGAAGTTGAATTATCACATATGTATGTTGATAATGCCGCAATGCAATTAATAAGGGCGCCTAAGCAATTCTCAACCATCGTAACAGGCAACATATTCGGCGATATTTTATCTGATGAAGCTTCAATGTTATCAGGCTCTCTTGGTCTATTACCATCTGCAAGTTTATCTGATAAAGGCGTTTCATTATATGAACCAATCCATGGTTCAGCGCCCGATTTAACGGGTAAAGATATAGTTAACCCGATTGCAACGATTCTATCAGGGGCTATGATGCTTAAATATTCATTTAAAATGGATGAAGCGTATAAAACAATTGAAAATGCAATTCAGGAAGTTTTGAAGGAAGGATACAGAACAAAAGATATAATGTCTGAAGGCAAAACGCTTGTCGGTACTAAAAAAATGGGCGATTTGATTGCAGATAAAATAAAATAGTTGTAATGCAGACGGGGGAACATAAACCCCCGTTTTTATTTTTATGTTATAATCATGCACAAATTAAAGTACAAATAAAACCGGAAGGAATTCAAAAAGTGTCAAACGCAGTTTTGGAAGTAAAAAACCCCTATTTAGCAGAGGTTATTGAAAAAACAAAAGCTAAAAATGCAAACGAACCTGAATTTATTCAGGCCATGGAAGAAGTTTTATCTACAATAGAACCTGTTGTAGATAAACATAAAGACGAATATCAAAAAAACGCATTATTGGAAAGACTTGTTGAACCTGAAAGAGTTATTTCATTCAGAGTTCCTTGGATTGATGATAAAGGTCAAGTTCAAGTAAACAGAGGCTACCGTGTACAATTTAACGGTTCAATCGGGCCATACAAAGGCGGCCTTCGTTTTCACCCTTCAGTAAACCAAAGTATTTTAAAATTCTTGGGTTTTGAACAAATCTTTAAAAATGCCTTAACAGGGCTTCCGATAGGCGGCGGCAAAGGCGGTTCGGATTTTGATCCTAAAGGCAAATCGGATAATGAAGTTATGAGATTTTGCCAAAGCTTTATGAATGAATTGCAAAAACACATAGGTCAAGATGTTGACGTTCCCGCAGGCGACATTGGTGTTGGCGCAAGAGAAATAGGTTATCTTTTCGGCCAATACAGAAAAATAAGAAACGTTTATGAAGCAGGCGTTTTAACAGGTAAAGGCTTAGAATACGGCGGTTCTTTAGCAAGAAAAGAAGCAACCGGATACGGGCTTATGTATTTTATGAGAGAAATGTTAAAGGAACATAAAATTGAATTAAACGGTAAAACAGCAATTATTTCAGGTTCCGGCAACGTTGCAATCTATGCTGCGGAAAAAGCGGCAGAATACGGCATAAAAGTTGTTGCAATGTCAGATTCATCAGGCTGTGTTTATGATAAAGACGGTATTAATATTGAAACCGTTAAATTCATAAAAGAAATTGAAAGAGGAAGAATTAAAGAATATGTTGAACAACATAAAGGTGCTGAATATTTTGAAAATGACGGAAGTGTTCCTCCAATTTATAAAATTAAAGCGGATATTATTCTTCCTTGTGCAACACAAAATGATATTAATTTAGAAACAGCAAAAATTCTTGTTGCAAACGGTGCAATAGCAGTTGGCGAAGGTGCTAATATGCCTACAACTCCTGATGCAATTAACTATTTCTTAGAAAACGGCGTTCTTTTTGCCCCAGGTAAAGCTGCAAACGCAGGCGGTGTTGCAACAAGCGCATTAGAAATGGTTCAAAACTCAATGAGATTTTATTGGTCTTATGAAGAAGTTAACCAAAAATTAGATATTATTATGACTAAAATCTTTGCAAGATGCAAAGCTTCGGCATATGAATACGGCGTAAAAGATAACTACGTTGCAGGTGCAAACATTGCGGCATTCAGAAAGATTGCAAGAGCAATGAAAGCACAAGGTATAATCTAATTAAATTTCAAAAATAAAAGCCCGCTTTTTTGCGGGCTTTTTTGTTGTCTAAAATGCCTAAAAAACGCCCCGTATTGACTTTAAAATATCTTTTTGTTAAATTCTATGGTATAAAAGGTAAATTAGGCTCTTAAAGGAGGTGAAAACAATGCCTGAGGTACGCGTTAGAGAAAACGAAAATATTGAAAGCGCTCTTAAACGTTTTAAGAAAAAAATTCAAAAAGCGGGTATTTTATCTGAAATTAAACGCAGAGAAAGATACGAAAAACCTTCAGTTAAGAGAAAAAGAAAGTCTGAAGCAGCTAGAAAAAGACGTGTTTAATATATATAAAAGGGGGTTTTAGTTTGCCCCCTTTTTAAAAAAGATTTAGGGAGTTTTTTATGGCAAAAGATTGCAGTTTTGATGTGGTGTCAGAGTTTGACAGGCAAGAGTTGGTAAATGCCGTTGATCAAACAAAAAGAGATATATCTTCAAGGTTTGACCTTAAAGATTCTAATTCAACCGTTGATTTGGATGCTGATAAAGCAATTACAATAACAACTTCAGACAATATGAAATTAAAAAATATTGTTGATATTCTACAATCTAAAATGGTTAAAAGAAATTTAAGCATTAAAATATTAGATCCCACACCTATTGAAAATGCACTGGGCGGAAATGTTAAACAGGTTTTCAATTTGAAAAAGGGGTTAAACCAAGAGTTGGCCAAAAAAATTACCGCTGAAATTAAAAATTCAAAATTAAAAGTTCAAGCTTCAATTCAGGGTGATCAAATAAGAGTAACAGGCAAAAGTAAAGATGATCTTCAAGATGTAATCAAACTTTTAAGAAGCAAGGAAGATGATTTTGAAATTCCTCTGCAATTTGTAAATTACAGATAAAATGAATTTAGATTTAAAAAGAGCAAAAGTTGTATATAAAAATGATTTGGGTGAAGCAAAAAAATATGCCGAGATAATTGCCCAAAAGCTTTCTTGTGAAATTTTTTCAATTGATAATCTGCCTGATAGTGCTTCTTTAATTATTGTAGTCGGGGGAGATGGCACATTGTTAAAATGCGCCCGCCATGCAAGCAGGTTCGATATTCCTGTTTTTGGCTTCAATATGGGGCGTTTAGGCTTTTTGGCGCAAGCCGACTTGAATGAAATGGATGATGTTTTGGAACAATTAAAAAACGGCAATTTCAGAATTGAAGAAAGAATGATGCTTGAAGAACAAAACGGTTCTATTGCCTTAAATGATATAGTTGTTAAAAATATTGATTGTTCAAGAACATCAAATTTGGCGCTTTTAATAGATAATAAATTGGTTTGTTCATATTTGGCGGATGGTTTGATTGTTTCAACCCCGACAGGTTCAACTGCTTATAATTTATCTGCAGGGGGTGCTGTTATAAGCCCTGATATAGATTGTTTTACAATTGTTCCTATTTGCGCGCATACCTTATCTTCAAGGCCAATTGTCGTGCCTTCAAATGCAAAAATCGAAATTAAATTTAAAGCTAAAAACGCTGATTTTCAAACAATTTCAGACGGACAATTAACAAGCATTAAAAAAGAAAATGTTGTCATCAAAAAATGCGATAAAAAGGCAAAGCTTCTTCTTTTAAACAAAGAAAACAAAGAATTTTATGATGTTTTAAGAGATAAGCTTCATTGGGGGGTAGCACCTTTTGCATGATAAAGACTCTTTACATTAAAAATTTTATATTAATTGATGAAATCCTTCTTGATTTTACGGAAGGGTTTAATGTTTTGTTGGGTGAAACGGGTGCAGGCAAAAGTATTATAATAAAAGCAATAGATACAGTCTTAGGGGCAAAAACCTCAAAAGATGTTTTAAAAGATTTGAATAAGCACGCTTTAATTGAAATAACATTTGAAGATGAAGGAATTGAAAAAGTAATTTCAAGAGAAATTTCTCAAACCGGCACAAAATGCAGAATAGACGGTGCTTTGGTTAATTTGGACGCAATTAAAGAAGAAAGAGAAAAGTTAATTGATATTCACAGTCAATTTCAAACATATAACTACATTCAGCCGAAATTTCATATTGAACTTTTAGATTCTTATATTAAAGCAAAAGAAAATTCTTATAATTCAACATTAATTGAATTTGAGGAGAAATTTAAAAGGTATACTTATCTTAAAAATTTACTTGAAAAAATTAAAAATGAAGCAGATACAAATAAAGACAGAATTGAGTTTTTAAAATTTCAAATAAATGAAATTGAAGAAGCTGATATAAAAGAAAACGAAGAAGAAGAATTAAATAGTGAACTTGAAATTTTATCCAATATTCAAGAATTAAAAGAACTTTCCTATGGTTCATATTGGGCGCTTGGGGGCGATAATGGCTCAATATTAGAAGCAATGGGAAAAATTGGCTATAATGTTTCAAAAATAAAAGATTATGACAACAATATGAAAGATTTGGATGAAAACTTTTATAATGCTCTTGAAACATTAAGGGATATATCAAATGAATTAAGAAATTATTCGGAAAGCTTGGAAGATAACCCGCAAAGGCTGGATGAAATTAATGAAAGATTAGAATTAATTGAAAAATTAAAAAGAAAATACGGCAACATTTTTGAACAGTATGAAAAACTGTGTTCCGAGTTAAAGAAGCTGGAAGAAGAAAATATAACATCGGATGAAATTGAAAAAGAATTAAATGAACTTTCAATTTTCTTAAATAACAATGCAAGTAAAATTGACGAATTAAGAAAACATTACAGCGTTGAGTTATCAAACCTTATAACAAGTGAACTTAAAAAACTTGAGTTTGAGGCTGCAAATTTTGAAATTAGAGTCGATGAAACAACTATAAATTCAAAAGGAAAGAATTATGTTGAATTTTTTATAACAACAAATAATGCCAAAAGTTTGGCACCGTTAATAAAAGTGGCTTCAGGCGGCGAAATTTCAAGAATAATGCTTGCCTTAAAAACCGTATTTTCCCATTTGGATAAAATTTCAACCGTTATTTTTGATGAAATTGATACGGGCATTTCAGGCAAAACATCAGTCAGCGTTGCAGATGAAATTTATGAACTTTCAAAATCAATTCAGGTTTTTGCAATAACGCACCAGCCGATAATCGCTTCAAAAGCAAAAAGCTGTTATTGGGTTTCAAAAACACAAGTTGAAAATGATACAAAAGTAAATGTCAGAAAGCTTGATATTGAAGGGAAAATACAGGCATTAGCACAGATGTCATCCGGTGTTATTAATGAACAATCAATTTCTTTTGCAAGGGAACTTGTTCAGAAAATAAATTTTTAGCTTCTGTTTTTTATTTTACCGATTGCCCATCTTAAGCCTGCATTCAGTGAAACGCCGTTTCTGCCGCCATTTTGAATTAATGTTTGGCCAAAGAAAGTTAATGTATCATTTTTGAATGTTTTTTGAACGCCGACACCATATTGAACATAAGGCTTTATGCTCATTTCAGGAAGTCTTACATCACCTGCGGTTACTTTATTTTTATCAAGCAGATTCCAAACCATATCTGCTCTTAAATAAGGCTGCCAGCCGTTTTTTGTATTCATAAAGAATTTAACACCGGGTGCAATTTGAATGGCATGCAATGGGTCTGACTCTATTTTTAAACCTGCTGCGTTTGTATAGTCAAAGGTGTTAACAAATGTATATGCTAAGAATAATGAAGGCTGGAAAATAAATTTGCCGTCTTTAAATTCAAAGTCATAACCGAATTTGTTACCGATACCGGACATAAACATTGTGTAATCTTCATGACCATACATTGTGTCTGATGAACCGACCGTTGCGCCTGCCGATATTGTTGTTGCGTTGAAGAAGTTACCTTTATATAAAGTACCGGTTAAGCCAACAAGGCCGCCATTTTGATATGTGTCAATGCCTGAATATCTTTGGCTTGCGCCGTTATACCCCAAATATCCGGTCAATACGCCCGAAAAACCGTTTCTGAAACGCTTTAAGTTTGTATCATAACCAACTAAAGTACCGTAACTTATGTTAGAAACTTTAGGGCCGTTTTTTAAAGGAATATTTTCAAATGAAGAATACGGTTTTAACCAAATTCCTCTTGTGTCATATTGTGTCATAAGGGGTGAAAAATACCCTACATCGGTTGTATCTGAGGAATTTGCCAAAGCATATTTGTCGCCGTTTATGACTGCCATTCTTTCAAATGCAGGAAGTGCCATAAAGGCGTCTGAATGTTTAAATGCATATTCAAACACTTGCATTTGTGTTGTATAGCCGCCTGCGTTTGTTGAAATTACTGCAGGAAGGGCGCTTGGGTTAAAGTTTTCATAGTTGTTTGTGTCTGAGCCTCTTGAAAATGTAAAATAGCCCAAATCGTCGTCATGGGTTGCATATGATACGTCATATTTCCACAAAGGAGAATATGCAACAGGGTTTGCGCCTGTGTATTTTACATTGTTTGCAAGCTCTTTGTCAGCATATAAAATAACCGTTTTATCTTCTTTGGCATCATTTAGCAGGTTTAATCCGTTTACTTCAAGAAAACTATCACCCATAATGTTGTAATTTTGTGCGGTAATTCTGTCCATTTTGGCATTATAAAGGTCAACATCGGCTGATGTTGTTGTAGTTCCGGTTAATGTGAAATTGTTAAAATTTGTATTTCCGACGGAATTATTTGTCATAACAAAGTTGCCGGAAGTAAATGTCATGTCGTTTCCTGATAAAACGGTATCGTTTTTGCCTAAAACAAGATTTGTATCACTCAATTTCATATCGGCACCGCCATCAACTCTGTTGTTAAAAACAACAGCACCTGTTTTATCGCCGTTTACGTTAATACTGTACCCCGTGTCTTTCACGCTTGTTTGTGATTTTTCCACCCATTTACCGTTTTCATATTCATAAGTTATTGTGATGATATCGCCGCCTTTGTTGCCATTGATTTTATCTTCAATGACAATATTGCCGCCGTCAATAGCATTTAGATTTAAGCTTGGATGTTCGGCAGCATAAGTAGCATATTGTGTATTGCCATCGTTTGAATATGTTGTATCTTGTAATTCCATATTTTTGCCAAAAGCCATATATATTGCATTATCATCTTTTATGCCGCCTGATTCCGTGTAGTTTCCTTTAATTAATGAAGTATGACCATCTTGAGCAGTAATATTTACTTTGCCATGGGCATATATAGCGCCGCCTTTTGCTTCGCCATTTAAGCTTTTTGCATAGTTTTCAATGAATGATGAATTTACAAAATACATTCCATAGCCCGAATTTTCTGCTTGATAAACAGCTCCGCCTTTTGTGTCCATTATGCCGTCAGCAGAATTGCTTATAAAATCACCTTTTATGTTGTGTATTTGGTCTGAACTGTAAATTGCTCCGCCTGAAGTCCCCGCTGTATTTTTTATGAAATCTCCCTCGAGCCTTTCGAGACTGGTTCCATAGGGTATGTTGTAAATTGCCCCGCCCGAAACCGCTGCGGAGTTACCTATGAAATCACCTTTTATGCTTGTCATATTCGCTTTTTTGTATATGGCACCGCCATTGTAACCTGCTTTATTTGAAATAAAGTTTGCTTCAATTGTATTTAAAAAAGCATTATTTGCATATATAGCGCCCCCGCTCAGATAAGCACTGTTGCCAATAAAGGTTCCTTCAATATAATCTGCACCGTATGCTTTCAGGGCGCCGCCTGAGCCTGAGTTATTTCTATTGTTTATAAAATTGCCTGAAATGCTTGTAATTCTGCCTCTGTCGCTCAGGATTGCTTCGCCGTTTGTTGTTGTGTTGTTGTAAAAATTTCCGGTTACACTGTCAAGGCTGTCTAAATATAAGCTACTAAAATCTATTGCAGTTGTTGTAAAGCCTGTGAAATCTTTATCAATATTTTTTATAAGGCTGTTTTCATCTATATATATTTGAGAGTCTGCAAGCCTCGTGCTGTCAACATAATATTTAAAAACAGCATTTTCTTTATTACCTTCCGTGATTTTGCCATATGAATCATAAGTATAATATTTTATGTCATCATACGAATTAATATTCCCGTATTCTGTCGGATTTATCTCCAAATTGTAATATTTTGGGTCAAAAGTGTTTGTTTCCCAATTGTAGGTGTACTTTGTAATTGTGTCATCCGTTTTGTTTTCCGCTTCAATAAGATTGTATGCCTTGTTTATTTCGGCAACGGCCGGCAATACGTTAAAACAGCCGAAAGAAATAATTAAAGGCAGTGTTTTTGCTACCTTATTCATACTTGTAAACCATTCACTAAAATACTATTCTATCCGTTAAATAATTACGGCTGCTTGTTTGAAAAACTTAACTTAATTGTTGCCATTTGTTAAGTTGAATTAAGAAAGAATTGATACATTTTTTGTCCGATGAAACGGACAAAAATAAAGACTAGAATATAAATATGCCAAAAATTTCTGTGATAATACCTGTTTATAATACAGAAAGTTATATAGACATTTGTTTGGACAGTCTTATAAACCAGTCTTTTAAGGATTTTGAAGCCATTTGTATAAATGATGGTTCAAATGATGCATCACTTGATATTTTGGAGAGGTATTCCAAGTTCGATAAAAGAATTAAAGTTTTTTCAACGGAAAACAAGGGGTTATCAGAAGCAAGAAATTACGGAGTTTATTTAAGCAAAGGAAAATACATCACCTTTGTTGATTCCGATGATTATATTTCACCTGTTATGCTCGAGATTTTTTATAAAAACCTTGAAGAAACGGGGGCGGATTTTGTTTTTGGAGAATCAATTAAAATAAACCCTTTAACTGATTTTATTTCGCTTTGGGATTATATAAAAGAAGGTGAATTGAAAAATTTTTTAAAAAATCCAAACCAAAGATATTTTAAGGAAAAGGATGTGCCGTCTTTCTTTTGGGGAAAAATAAATGTTTGCGCTTGGGGCAAAATGTATAAAAGAAAATTTGTAGAAGATATAAAATTTCCAGAAGGGCTAATTTTTGAAGATTTACCGCATTATACGGAATGCTATTTGAAGGCAAACAAAATATCTTTTGATTTTAGAAAAACCTATTTTTACAGGACTTCAAGAGGCGATTCAATTATAAATTCAAGGCAAGATAAATATTTGGACGTATTTAAGATTTATGATTCGGTTGAAGAAATTTTTAAAAAATACGGCGTGTTTGAAAAATATAAGAATGAATTTTTGTACAAAAAAATAAGAGATTGCTCTCTTTGGCTGGTTAAATCAGTGAATGAAACAAAAGAAGAAATGTTCAAAAAATACAAAGAAGAGTTTACTAATTTAGAGCTTGAAAATTTTAATGATGATTTTTTAAATTCAAAGGAAGTTTTTCATTTCCTTTATGGGGCAGTTAAACTGGATTTTGAAAACTATTTAAAGTATGAAAAAGAAATGAAACAGGGGGGCTGTCGTGGAAATTAGACAAGAACCCCTTATTTCCGTTATTGTTCCTGTTTACAATGTTCAAAAATATGTTGCGCGTTGTTTGGATTCATTAATTTTGCAAACATATTCAAATTTGGAAATAATTTTAATTGATGACGGTTCAAAGGATAATTCTCTTAAAATTTTGAGAGAGTATGAAAAAAAAGATAATAGAATTAAGGTTTTGACCCAAAAAAATGAAGGTGTTTCAAAAACAAGAAATAAAGGAATTGCACTATCCAAAGGTGAATATATTTCATTTATTGATTCGGATGATTATGTCTCGCTTTCCTTGTATCAAAAGTTTGTTAATGCCATAAATAAAGCAAAAGTCAGCCCTGATATTTTTTGTTTTAACTTGGCTTTTTATTATGAAAAAAAGGATTTGGAAAATATCGGTTTGGGGTGTTCTTTCAGTATAAGAGATTGGCAAAACAGGAAAGATGAAAGCACAATCCATACTTTTGACGACTGCAAAAGACCTTTTTCGGGAAATTTGTCCGCTTGTAATAAGATTTTTAAAAGAAGTTTTTTTGTCGATAATAATTTATATTTTCCTGACAGAAGATGTTTTGAAGATTTTCAATTTGCTTTTTATGCCTTATTGTGTGCAAAATCAATACTTTTGACAAATGAAAGATTGTATACTTACAGAAAAATCAGTCATAATTCATTAACTAAAAACTATAATTCGTACATATTTGAAATTTTTGATGTTAACAGAAATATTGAGAATAAACTTAAAGAGGCGGGAGTGTATGAAGATTATAAATATGCGTTTTTGCAGCATAAATACAGGCAATACGCCTTTTTATATTTTCAGGCCAATAAAAATGACAGAGCTAAGTTTTTTGTAAGTGCAAAAATTGACTTAAAGAATTCTTTTGATTCATCAATTAAGCCTGAAATTGTTTCACAGTTGAGAGATAATAATATTTACGGGGATTTTTTAACACTTGATGAAGAGGTTTTTTATCAAAAATATAAAAATGCCGTAATTGAATAAAAAAAATACCTGCTAACCTTAGCAGGTATTTTTTTATGAATTAAAAAATTAGTATCTGTAATGAGCAAATGCTTTGTTTGCTTCAGCCATTTTGTGGGTGTCTTCACGTTTTTTGCATGATGAACCTTGGCCGTTTGAAGCGTCAAGAATTTCAGCTGTTAATTTTTCAATCATTGATTTGCCGCTTCTTTTTCTTGCGGATTCAATTAACCAGCAAGAACCTAAAGCTTGGCCTCTGTCGGGTTTAACTTCAACGGGAACTTGATATGTTGAACCGCCGATTCTTCTTGCTTTAACTTCAATTAAAGGGGTTGCATTCGTTAATGCTTTTTTGAATACATCAATCGGGTTTTCTTTTGTTTTTTCTTGAATTCTATCCATTGAAGAATAGAAGATTTTTTGTGCGATTGATTTTTTGCCTCTTGTCATAAGGCGGTTGATAAATTTTGCAATATCAATGCTATTGTATATAGGATCCGGTGCGGGAATTCTTTTTGCCGGTTTTGAACGTCTTGACATTTGTTTGTTTGCCTTTCTTATCTAATCTTTATCGTTGTAATTTTTTCAGCACGAATTTATTGCAACTCTGATTAATTTTTATTTCTTAGCGGCTGCTTTGCCTTTTTTAGCGCCGTATTTTGATCTTGATTGTGTTCTGTTTTGAACACCAGCAGTATCCAATGTACCTCTTATAATGTGGTATCTGACACCGGGAAGGTCTTTAACCCTGCCGCCTCTAATCATAACAACAGAGTGTTCTTGTAAGTTATGGCCGATGCCGGGGATGTATGATGTTACTTCAAACCCGTTTGTTAATCTGACCCTTGCAACTTTTCTTAAAGCTGAGTTAGGTTTTTTAGGGGTTGTTGTATAAACTCTTGTGCAAACGCCTCTTCTTTGGGGGCAGTTTGTAAGAGCCGGAGATTTAGTTTTATCTAAAATTCTTTTTCTTTCATTTTTAACTAATTGGTTTATAGTTGGCATTATTTTTTCCTTTTTTATTAGTAAATAGCATTAACCATTTGACAACAAACAAACTTTAAAGTCAAACATGCTTTAATTTTGGCTTAGTTTCTCTCTTAATAAAATTTAATAAAGCAAATTTTATTTATTTTCATTTTTATTCACGCCAATCATCGGGTCAATTGTTTTTTCAAAAACGGTTGAAACAATTTTATCAACAGGCTTTGATAATTTTGATAAGACAAAAATTGAAGCTATGGCACCTATAATTTTCCCCGGCATTCCCGCTTTTGTCATAATATTTTTTGTATATTTATTGTTTTTAAGGCCGTTCATAGCGTTCGAAATGATGCCGCCTACTTCTTTTGGGGGTTTTGGCAGTTTGCTTGCAATTTTTTGGGCAACCTTGCTTGTTCCTCTGATTATTGCAATAGGTGCTGCCACACTTACAATACCTTGATAAGCTGCTTGTCTTAAACCCATTTTAACGCTTGGTTTTTCGCCCGTTCCGTCTAAACCTTTTTTGTATTTATCATAAACATCTGCTGCCATATAAAGGGTTGAGGGTATATAAGCATAATTTGGAAGCCCTCTTACAATCGGGTTTTTTGATGTTTGTAATATTGGCCTGAAGGCTTCTCCCACTTCATCTAAGAAACCCAATTTTCTTATCGGTGTTTCGTTATAAATATCTTTTTTTTCTTTTACTCTTTTTTCAGGCTTTTTTTCCTCAATTTTTTGAGGTTGTTGATTATCATAAACTTTTGAAGTTTGTAAGTTCAGTTCCATAAAAAGCCTAAAAATATACCTTCACACTATAATAAAGGCTAAAACAAATAAAAAATTGTTAATTTGCTATATAAAATTTTACATCCCCTTTACAAATTCCAAACAAGTCAAAGTCATGGTATTTGTGATAACAAAAATGATTAGTCAAGTGGTAAAACTATTTTTTACAAACGGATATAAACCATTTACAGAAAAACGATTTTAAAAGATACTTTATTTTGAAATGGGTAAGGCTAAAAAACGTATATTACATAAGACCAATTCAAACCTTTATATGACAAGAGAATCTGCCGTATCAAAGGTGTCTGATATCATAAAAAGGTCTATCATAAAAGAACAAAATACCGTATCAAGTTTAATTACCTTGTTCGGTTTATCGGCAGAGGAGTTATCGGAAGCAGGAGTTCCTTATGAGAACCTTGTTGCTTTGTCAAGCATTATGCAATAGAAAAAAGCCTCTTATATAAGAGGCTTTATTTTTGTGTTGTTCATCGGATATTTGTTTAACCGACAGCGAAGTAGTTAACGTTTTCGTTCGTTGCTTCTTTGCTTAAGGATGTATCGGTTGAGATTCCGTTGGTATTGGGGTTTGAAAATACCGAATCAAGTTTTTCATCCGAAATATTATATATGCTGGTGTCGCCGCTTGCTGCCTTTTTGGCCATTTCTGTCCAATATGATGAATTTGCGGGACTTGTATTGGTTTGAGTTGTTGTTGTCGTTGTTGTATTTGTTGCAGGTGTTGTTGTTTGGAGGTTTGTTACCGTATAAGGATTAGTTGCGGCAGATGTTGTTGTGAAAGCGCCGGAATTTAAAAGTGCCGCCATTTTTTCCGTGTCTTCATCAACAGTGCCGTTTGCAATGTCTGCTTGAACTTGTGCTGCAACCATTTGGTTTAATTCATTCATTGCGTTTGTATCATTTGCCACTTGGCTTGCTGCTTCTTCAAATTGTTCATCTTGAAGGATTTCAACTTCAGATTTTCCTACAATTTTGCTTGTAATGCCGTTACATACGGTTGAACCCAACATGCCGCCGATAAATGTACCGATTGCACCGCCGATAACCGTGCCGACACCCGGGAATATTGAACCGATTGCTGCACCCAATGCTGTTGCGCCCATTGTACCTGCCGCCCAACCTATACCTGTTGATGCGGTTTTAATTGCGGTTTTACCGAGTTGTTTCATACCTGAGTCAAAACCGCCTTGTGCAAATGCAGGAATTACTTCGGTTACAAGACCGATAATTCCTTCAAATGCCATCATACCGACAGCACCTGTACCTTTTGCAATTTTGCCGACTTTAGTTTTGCTCAACCAAGATAAGCCTTCTTTAAGTTTGCTTACCCCGGGGATTTTGCTTACAACGCTTGATATTGCGCTTCCGACTTTGCTGAAGCCTGATTTAATTGTTGATAATATACCTTTTGAAGCACCTTCCGCAGCTTCTTTTGTTGTTGTGGTAAGTGCGGTTTCCGCAACTTCGCTTGCCGTGCTTTTAGCTGCGGCTTTTGCTGCTTTTTCTGCAATTTTGTCGTCTGCTTTTTTTATTACGTTGCTTACGGTGTTTGTCCACTGTTCGCCGATATTTGTGCTTCTTATGGCTGTTCCTATTTTGCTGCCTTTTTCAACTTCGCCTACGGTTTTTATCTTTTCAAAAACATCTTTTATGCTTTTTGCATCCAAGTTGCTTTTTAAAGACGAGTTAACTTCCAGTGCACCGAAGGCAAGAGTTATCGGGTTGAAAATAGAATCTTTAACATCTGATACAATACTTCTTTCCGTTTCCGAAACTTCCATTCCGCTTACGTACTTTAGTGCATCTGATACATTAGAAACATTGTTAATGCTCATAATAAACTCCGAAAATAAACTTCCCTATATAAAAATAAAGTTATTTTTAATGTTTGAATTGACAGCTTTATGTCAAATATTAACTTTTGTTAATAAAAATCCATGGTAAAATTTAAAAATGGCCGAATACAATTTAAAACATTATGCTCATATCGGAGATGCGGTTTGGGAACTTTTTATCAGAGAATACGTAATTCAAAAATTCAATGTACAAAAAGCAATTCATAATAACACCGTAAAATATGTAAATGCTGATTTTCAAAGCTCTTTAATTGAGATTTTAGAGCCTTTATTAACAGAGGATGAAAAAGAGCTTTTAAAAAGGGGCAGAAATTTATCCTTAACGATTTCAAAAAAGCACAATCCTCAAACTCATAGATATGCAACTGCATTTGAAGTTTTAATCGGTTATTTTTACTTAAATGACAAGGCCAGATTGAACCGGATATTTGAAATAATCAAAGAAAAAGCGCTATAATTAATTTTATGGATAATAAAAAAGAATTTTTATCTACAATAAACCATGAGATAAGAACCCCCTTAACAAGCATAAAGGGGTTTGCGGAAACCATTTTGGGTTCTTATGATAAATTAAATGATGAACAAAAAAAGAAATTTTTAAATATTATAAAAGAACAGTCAATAAGGCTTATAAACCTTGTTGAAAATGCGCTGAATGCTGCGGACAGCGACGTTGAATATAACAATTTGGTGTTTAAAAAAACAGATATAAATGAAATTTTGTTAAAGTCAATTGATGTTGTTAAAGTTAATTACAAAGATTTTATTTTTAAAAAAAATCTTTCCCCTTCTTTATTTTCAAGTTTGGATAAAGATGCTCTGGAGCAAATTTTTATAAACATTTTGGATAACGCCTGTAAATACTCAAACGGTTCAAATGTTGCAGAAATTAAAACCTATATTAAGGGCGGAAAGAATTATATTTCCGTAAAAAATTACGGTGAAATTATAGAAGAGAGTGAAAAAGAAAAAATTTTTGATAAATTTTACAGAACCCAAACTTACCTAACTTCAAAAACACAAGGATCCGGCTTAGGGCTTTTTATTGTTAAAAATTTGGTTTTAAAAATGAACGGTGAAATTGAAGTGAAGTGCAATGAAAAAGAAAAAAGCGTTGAATTTCTCATCGGTTTTCCCGTTTTTGTTTTGGAAGATTTTACAAAATTAAGCGCCATAAAAACGGAAGGGGTGAAGAATGTATAATCCTTCCGTGCTTATTATAAGCAAAAGACGCGAGCTTGCGGTTCGTTATAAAAAAATTCTTAAATTATTAATGGCAGATGTTGTTCTTGTTAACAATTTATCGGATGCAATAGGCGAAATCAGAAACAATGAGTTTGAATTTATTATAATTTCAGACACAATTGAAGAAAATATAAAAGAATTTATCAAAAAGGTTCGAATTTTAACCTATAATTTCAGACCTTCTATTATTGCGGTTTCAAAATCGGATGAATTATCGGATAAGCTTGAGCTTTTAAATGCCGGTGCCGACGATTTCCTGTCTGAATCAATGCCGAATAAGGAATTTCAAGCAAGAATAAATGCCCATATCAGAAGGCATATTGAAAGCTTGATTAACCCGCTTACAGGTTTTTTGAACGAAAAATTAACAAGAAAAAATTTGAACAGAATAATAAAGCGGAATAAAACATTTTCCGCAATCTTAGTTTCACTGGACGGTATTAACAATTACAGAGAAATATACGGTGAAATTGCTTCAGAAAAGGTTTTGCAGACAATAGGGGCAATAATATCTTCTGCGGTTACAAAAGAAGATACGGTCGGGCATTGGAGTCAAAATGAGTTTTTGGTTGTTACAAGCCCTGTTAAAGCTGAAAAATTGGCCGAATTTTTCGCTTTTGCGTTTGATAATATTCTAAACAGGTTTTATACGGAATTTGATTATTCGAACAAATTTACAATAAATTCATCGAATTCAAAAGAAGAAGAAAAGGTTTCTTTAATGAAAATTTCAGAAGCTGTTATTGAGTATAATTCCATACTGCATAAAAATTCGTATGAAATAATTCAAAATCTTTTCAATTTAATAAAACCTCTAAAAAATGCCGAAAAATCAACTTATATAGTAGACAGGCCCAAGTTATACGGCTCGGTTGACGATATTCAAAAAAACAAAATTTTAATTATGGAAAAAGACGAAGCCTTGGGACTTTTGATTGAAACAAATTGCATAATAAACGGCTATTCAACTAAAATATGCGATAAATATGAAAATTTTACCGATTGTCTTGTTGACTACTTACCCGATTTAATTATTTTGGATTGGGGAACGGAAAATGAAAAAGAAGGGCTGATGGCTCTTGATACGGCGAAAGAAATTTATCGAAGAAGAAAAGAAAAAATGCCGACAATTATTTTTTCAACAAATATTTTAGACAAAAAAACCATTTTATCTAAAGGTGCGGATTTTTATCTTCCGAAGCCGTATAGTATAAAAACCTTAATTAATACAATAGATAAGTTTTTGAATCGTTTTTAACAGTCAAAAAAGCTTCAAAGAATAACTTTGAAGCTTTTTTAAAATTTTGAATAAACAAAACTATACAGCTTTTGTAAAGTTGCCTTTTCTGATGCAAGATGTGCAAACTTTTGCTCTTTTAACGGTGCCGTTAGCAAGAACAATTTTAACAGGTTGCAAGTTTGGCATTTGTCTGTAAACGTTGTGTTTATGTGAAAAAGAAAGCTTTGAAGCTTTTTTTGCTGTTTTACCGCATATATCGCAAACTACTGACATTTTAGTTAGTCCTTTCAACAAAATTTGTGCGTTAATCTAAAAGTAAAACAAACATAAAATGTTGTCAAACCTTCTTGTTAAGTTTTATTGAAGAATCCAAACGTCATAGCCTTGCGCTTTTAATCTTGAAGCTATGGCTCTTGCATAATCAAAGCTGTCGTATGAACCTATTTGAACGGCATAATAAGTGCTTACTTTTCTGACAAACGGGGTAACCCCTTCAGGAAGCCCTGTTATTGAATCTTTCATTTTTCTTGCATCTTCAAGCGAGTAATATTTGCCGATTAAAACTTTTGATGTTATCTGAGGGGTTTCAAGTGCGCCCAAGGGTGTTACAGTAGGTTTAACAGGTAATTTCGGTTTCATTACAACCTTGTTTTGGTCCGGCTGCGCTGTTTGAGAATTTGCCGCTGTTTCTTCCGTTTTTTTATTTTGTTCAGCCTGCGGTTTGTCTGCGGGCGGATTTTGTGCAAGCTGCTTTTCTGCAGTTTTTATAACCTCTTCGCTGTTTGTTTTTAAA
This sequence comes from Candidatus Gastranaerophilales bacterium, assembly GCA_944324425.1. Taxonomy (GTDB): domain Bacteria; phylum Cyanobacteriota; class Vampirovibrionia; order Gastranaerophilales; family Gastranaerophilaceae; genus Galligastranaerophilus_A. Next base: position 80,756 of record CALUWE010000006.1, on the reverse strand, counting down.
TTATTAAATTCTTCCTGCGAGATAACTTCCGCTTGGTCTCTTTTCTTTACAACCCTGCTTTCAGACGGCCCTTTTTCTTCTTGTTGGATTAAAAAAAGCCTTTTGTCTATTGTGAATTTATGAAGGTTTTCATCTTCTTCGGGTTCTGTATTATTTTCAACTTCAACCTGAACGGTATCGTTTGAAGCTTGTCCCAATCTTCCGTATTCAATGTCAATTTTAGATGACTTTGAAGCAATAAAAATCATGGCTAAAATAAATATTGTAACAAAGGTAACGGCACAGATTATACCGATAATTTTTTTGTCTTTCGGTTTTATTTGAGCGGTTTTTGAAAGAGTTTTATTTCTTTTATAGGTCAGATAATCAAACGGTTCCATGCCCATATAATATTCCCCAATTTATATGCCTCTTACTTTTACTTTGGCAAATTCTATATCTTCAATCTCTATACAAAATCTTTTCATAATTTCTTCAATAAAGCAATCCTCATTAATAATTTCCATATCTTTGATGGAAGAAACTTCAATGGGTGCTCCTGTTGAAACAAGGTTTATCCCTGTATGAATAAGAGTTGAAACGGTTGATTTTGTTGCAATTGAAACGGAAAGTTTTTTGCCGTTATAAAAAAGGTCATCCCCTTTTCTTTTAACAACAATTCCCATATCCTCTAAGGTTTCTTTAATGATTGATATAAAAAGCCTTTGCCTTATAATCATTTCTCTTAAATTTGAATTAAAAACTTCGATTATAAAGTTTGCCATTTTGTCGCTTTTAATGGGTTCATTGTTTATGACATCTTCAATATCAACCATTTCTGTTAATTGAACATCGACAGGGCCTTTGAAACAAACAATGGCATCGCCTTTTATATGGAAATTTTTATAAATCCAATGAGGGGAAAGTTCAGCGCCTGTATATTTAATTTCTTTATCTATAAATAATTTTTCCATAATTTAAGTTTATTTAAAATATGATATTTAGCAAGTTTTTATTATTTGATTTTACAATTGCACCGTATAATCTTTTACATGACTCGCACTTGCCGCAATGAGTTTTTCCTGTTTTTTGAATTGAATTATAGCAGCTTTTTAGAAGTGAAAAGTCAACATTTAAATTAACCCCTTTTTGAACAATTTCATATTTTTCCAAATTAACACAAGGTGCTAAAATTTTTGGTTTTTTTAAGGTTGAAAATTTAAAAAATTCATCTGCCGCTTTGCTGAATTCAACTGAATTATCGCTGAAGGTTTCAGCCTCTTCTTTGTTTGCGCCGAAGATAATGCAGTCTAAATTAAGGCTGTCGCAATACATTGCAGCTATATTTAGAAATAGCCCGTTTCTGTTCGGAATCCAAACGGCTTTCATGGAATTGACACCTAATTCATCAAATTCAAGGGTTTTGGAATCATCAGTGAGGGCATTATTTACCGTTTCTTTTAAGAAGGGAAGAGCAACTGTTTTGTGTTCAATATTAAATTTTGATGTTATTTTTTTAGCTGCATTGATTTCATCCCATGCGGCTTTTTGACCGTAATCAAATGTCAGGGCCAAAACAATATCGCATTCTTTTTTTGCCATATAAAGGCTAACTAAAGAATCAAGACCGGAAGACAGAAGAATAACTCCTTTTTTATCCATTGTTTTCTTGTCTTTCGTCTTCATATTCTCTGTAAATTTCATCCGCTTCATCTTTGGCGGCAATTGGCAGAGTATCGTCTTTTAAAATTTCAAATAAAGCTTCTTTCCCTTTTAAGTTATAAAGGGCGACAACCGCATTTTTTATAACTTCTTCATCGGTATCTTGCAGCTTTGTTTTTATAATTTCGTAGGCATTTTCATCTTCAGAATTCATAAGGCATTCGATTGCATTAATTCGGACTCTCGGGGAATCATCCTCAAGAGCGTTTTTAAAAGCTGTTATTACCCTTTTGTTGCTTTGAAAATTAATTTTACTGATGGCTTCCATTACTCTTTCTTTTAAGAAGGTGAATTTATCCAAGAAATTTTTCTTTGCTTCTAATATGGTTAAAAACGGGTCAATCGCTCTCATATCCCCAATCATACCCAAGGCAACGGCTGCGGATTCTCTTACATAAACAGATTTTTCATCTTCATCCGATACAACGTTTATTAAAGATTCAACAGCAATTTTATCCCCGATTTTACCCAGGGCTTCGGCTGCCTGAAAGCGCATTTTATAATTTGCTGATTTGTCATTCAGGCAATACAAAAGCACAGGAATGCATTTTTTATCTTTATAATATGAAATTGCTTTTATGCAAAAAGTCTTAAGGTTAATTATTTCGTTATTATCAATTTCTTGGTTAAAATTTTTGCTCATTAAAAAGTCAATGAGATCATCCAGATTTTCTTCAAATTTTAATGTTGCAATTTCTTGAATTGTGTTTTTTAAAAGTTTAATGTTGTTTGACTCAAATAAAATGCTTCTTAACAGTGCGGATAATTCGTTTTTATCATATTTGTTTTTTATTTGGTCGAAAAATTTATCAGGGTCAAATTCCGCCTGTTTCAATATAGTTTGAAATTCTGTTTTTGATTCAAGAGACAGCCTTTTTTCTTCCATCAATAAAACCAATAACAACTAACCTTAACTAAAAGATACTATAAAAGACGGCATAATTCCACATATAAATTCTTTTTTTGGTTCAAATTTCTTAAAAATTTTTATGTGCTGAATAATTACCCAAATCGGCTATTTTTAAATTTTAATATTTATATTTTGATAACAGCAAAAGAAAGGAATTTTATATAAAAGACAAAAAGCTGAAAAGCGGCATTTGTGCTTGCTTTGAACTTTTGATTAAAAAAAGGGGAGTTTATTAAAAACCCCCATTTCCCCATTAAAAAATCTTTTTCAATACTTTAGTATGAACATTTTTGCATGTACAAAATCAACATGCAAGAAATTTACAATATTTTTTTCTTTCTTTCTTAATAAAAGTTAAAAAATAAACATTGTTTTTTTTAAAAAAATTATTAAATTTTAAGTTATTATGGGCGATTGTACTAAAAATTTATATGAAATTTTAGATATTGGTTATAATGCAACAAAAGAGGAAATTAAACTTGCTTATAAAAGGCTTGTGAGAATTTATCACCCTGACGTTAACAAATCAAAAGATGCGGAAATTAAATTTAAACTTTTAAATAATGCGTATGAAATTTTATCTGATGAAATTAAAAGAAAAAATTATGATTCTCTTTTAAATATAAAAGTTTCCGATTTTAAAAAAAACGAGATTTTGGCGCCGAAAAAAGAATATTTTAGAAAAGAAGAAAAAACGGTTTATAAAAAAGAAGAAATTTATCCTGACAACAATTCAATTATAAAAGAAGTTAAAATAACCGAAGCCGAAGCAAAATCGGGTGCCATCAGAACTGTTAATATTTTAAACAAGCAATTGTGCCCAAAATGCATGGGCAAAAAATTTATAAACGGTTCAAAGTGTGCTTTTTGTCTTGGAGAAGGCGAAAAGAAAGAATTAAGGCAATTTGATATTGAAATCAAAAAAAATGTTCAGGCGGGTGAATTTATTTATGTGGGCAAGGTTAATTCAAGCGCACTGTATGATAAAAAACTGTTTTTAAAAATTATAATAGAGCCTGATAAAAAGCTTTATTTTGAAGGTGATGATATTATAGTTTATGTCGATATTCCTTATTTTGAATGCATTTTGGGGGTTAAAAAAGAAATAAGCGTGAAAGACTTAGGGCTTGTTTCAGTTGTAATTCCTCCTCTTACAAAGCCCGAGACCAAAATAAAGCTTAATATACAAAACGGTTATAAAGGGAATTATTTTGCACAAATTAAAGCCGTTTTTCCGGATAAAATCACGGATGAAGAAAAAAAGATTTATCAGAAATTAAAAGAAATAAACGGGGCAAAATAAAAATATATGGTAAAATTGGTTTATGATACAAGAACCTTTCAAAGAACCAAAAGTAAGCGTTATTATAACCTGTTATAACTTAGGCAGATTTTTAGCTGAAGCCATTCAAAGTGTTAGGCGCCAAACCTATAAAAATTTTGAAATTATTGTTGTAGATGATTGTTCATCTGACAATACAAAAGAAGTTTTAGAAAATATTCAAGATAAAGAAAATTTAAAAATAATTTATCTTGAAAAAAATTCAGGGCAGTTCGGCGCATTTCTGGAAGGTTTAAAAGTATCATCCGGACAGTTTGTTGTCATGCTTGATGCAGACGATATTTTGTTGCCCGATTTTCTCTCTGTTTCTCTTGATGTTCATATGAAAACATCAGTTGCTTTTACAAGTTCTTCTCAATTTGAAATAGATGAAAATTCAACAATAATGTCGCTTAATTCAAACGCAAGCCCGATGTTTAAAAACAAGGGATTTGAAGATAAGATAAAAACCTTGGATGAAATTTTTGATTTATCAAGGTTGGGCGAAAATTATGAAGTAAAAGTTCTTGATATAAAAAAATACCCTTTCGGGAGCTGGAATTGGAACCCCACAAGTTCTGCTTTAATGAGAAGAGCGCCCTTAGAGTATCTTTTAAGATATAAAACCCCACAAGATTGGAGAAAAGGGGCTGATAAAATAGTTTTTTCATTTTTACATTTAATAGGGGGTTCTGCAACAATTTCAGCGCCTTTAATGGCATATAGAAGGCATAATACAAATCTTTCGTCGGCAAACCCCGTTTTGGGGAATTTCAGATACTTAAAACCCGAAACCATTAAGCTTTATGTGGGGTACAATAAAAGAATAAGGCAGGATGTTTTAAGGTTTATTTTTGGAAATTATTCTTATTTTTGTTCACAATTTAACCCACTAAATGTTCGAAAAATGATATTCAGGGTAATTTTTTCATTTGACAGAAACACGATTAAAAGAATTATAAAATCATTTTTTGTAAAATAAATTTATTCTATACCCATTTTAACTGCGATAACAGCAGCTCTTGTTCTGTTATTTGTGTTTAATTTGGCAAAAATGTTTTCAATGTGAAATTTTACTGTGCTTAAGCTCAAAACAAGTTTATTTGCGATTTCGTTGTTATTTAAGCCTTTTACAATTAATTTCAAAACCTCAATTTCTTTTGGTGTCAGATTAAAGTTTTCTTTTCTTAATTCCATATATATTCTCCGTTTTTATTTTCTATTTTCTTTATACCACGACTTTATATTAAATATGGGTAACATAAATTACCGTTATTCAATTTTTACAAACCTTGTTTCAAATTTTATTTTTGGCAAATTGCCAAAACGTAGGTTAAATCTTATATTTGGGGCTTTTTAAAAAAAATTAAAATGATAATTAAAATAGTAAAAACTATCAGAAAACAATAAAAAATAATACATTAATATGATAATTTGAGATTAAAAAAGCGGCTATTTTAAGCCGCTTTATATTTTATACTTCGATATATTCTTTTAAACGTTTTGAACGATTGGGATGTCTTAATTTTCTCAAAGCTTTTGCTTCAATTTGTCTGATACGTTCTCTTGTAACGCCAAACAATTGACCAACTTCTTCCAATGTTCTTTGTCTGCCGTCATCCATGCCGAATCTTAATCTTAAAACGTCTCTTTCTCTTGGAGATAAGCTTGATAAAACTTCCGCCAAGTCTTCTCTTAAAAGTTCATGGGCAACGGTTTTAACAGGGGCATCCGCATCTTTATCTTCAATAAAATCGCCGAGGCGCGAATCTTCTTCTTTACCTATCGGAGTTTCAAGCGATAAAGGCTCTTGCGCAACTTTAATAATTTCTCTTAATTTATTAATTGAAATGCCCATTTCAGCTGAAAGTTCTTCTTCTGAAGGTTTTCTTGCAAGTTCTTGAGCCAATTTTCTTGTAACTTTTTTAAGTTTGTTGATTGTTTCAACCATATGAACAGGAATTCTTATTGTTCTTGCTTGATCGGCAATTGCTCTTGTAATTGCTTGTCTAATCCACCATGTTGCATAGGTTGAGAATTTATAACCTCTTTCGTGGTCAAATTTTTCTGCAGCTCTGATTAGGCCCAAATTGCCTTCTTGAATTAAATCTAAGAATAACATTCCGCGGCCGACATATTTTTTTGCAATTGAAACAACGAGCCTTAAGTTTGCCTGAACCAGTTTTCTTTTTGCAACTGCGCCTTGATTTCCGCCTGCAACAATTTTTCTTGCCAAATCAATTTCTTCATCGGCTGTTAAAAGTTTAATTCTGCCGATTTCTCTTAAATACATTCTTACAGGGTCATCAATAGAAATGCCTTTTGGCGCTTGAAGATCGTCTTCTGATTCGTCTTCATCCGTTTTTTCGTATACGGATGTAGTCAGGGCGGAATCAATTCCGATTACGCCATGGTTTCTTATAATATTTGAAATATTATCTGTTTCAAGTGCGTTAGATTCAAAAAAGGTATCATCTAAAGAATCCGTCGCTTTATCAATAATTGCTATTGAAGAATCTTGATTTTTCTTTCTTGTCATTTATAGATTTTCTCCATTCTTAATATTTTTTACCTGTTCTATAATCTCTCTGGAAACCCTGATTTTCTCTTCTTCAGTGGTGTTTTTGTCATTGTACTTATTTTTCAGTTTCTCTATTTCAATTTTCTTTTCAAGCTCTTTAAGCCTTGAGAAAATTTCAACTAATGAACAGGCGAAATCTTCTGAGGTGAATTTTTCGTATTCACCGGAAGTGAAAACCATATCGGTTAATTGCTTCCGAATTTCGTTGTCATTATAAAACTTCAAAAAAAGTTTTTTTGCCACATCAAGGTTTTCTGTATCGTTTTGTAAAATTTCCTTTATTTCTTTTATTGCAACTGCATTTAACTCGCCCACAGGTTCATAGTTTTCAAGAAACTCAAGGTAAGAATTCTTTTTTTCATTTGTATTAATTGCAAATGCCAATTCCACAAGTCTGGATTCTGTCATCTTGTATCTTTCCAAACTTGAAATTCTTGCTCTGTTCTTTTTTATAAAAGGAACAACATTGGAATTGCTATATACGTCTTCTGTTGCCTGCCGGCTTAAAACTGCTCTTTTTAAAATCATCTCATCCACATCAATTTTAAATGCGGTATTTCTAATATAATCGGATAAAATGACTTGATTTTGAATTTCTTTTAAAATATCGACTATTTGCTGTACAAGAATACTTTTATCCTGCGGAGTTATATCCGGTGAATATTGTTTTGTTAATTCGCTGAGCTCGTAATCCAAAAGCAAGGGGGCTGTTTTAACGTGTTCTTTATAGCTTTCGGCGCCGAATTCTCTTATATATTCATCAGGGTCTTTGCCGCCTTTTTGCTCTACAACTCTTATTTCACAAACATTTCCTTCGTTTGATTTTGCATAAGAAACATCTGTTTGTTTAATGTCGCCTAAACCTTTAAAAATTTCTTTAATTACCGTTGCACCTGATTTTGTAGCTTTTCTGCCCGCGGAATCGGTATCAAATGCAAGATAAATTCTTCTTGATAGGGTATATCTTGATAATAACTTAATATGCTGCGGAGTTAAGGCAGTTCCGCAAGATGCAACAACGTTTTTAACGCCTGAGATTTGGGCTGATATTACATCAAAATAACCTTCCATGATAATAACCGAGTCTTCTTCTTTAATCGCATCTTTTGCGGAATTAAGCCCGAATAAAATTGAGCTTTTATTATATATGGCGCTTTCAGGGGAATTTAAATATTTCGGGTTTTGACCGTCTGTAATTGCTCTTGCGCCAAAGCCAACCGCTTTTGAATTAACGTCAAAAATGGGAATCATTATTCTGTTTTTAAAGCGGTCAATATATTCCCCGTTTCTTTCAAATAAAAGCCCTGCTTTATACAGCTCGTCGTTTGTATAACCTTTGTCTTTTAAATAATTTTTAAGTTCAAAATTGGAATTTGGGGATAAACCGAGGAAAAATTTTCCTATTGCGACTTCTTTTACCCCTCTTTTTTCAAGATATTCGAGGGCTTTTTCATTGTTTAATAAATTATTGTGATAAAAAATGACAGCTTCATTGACCGCATCTTTCAGTCTTTCTGTTTCTTCTTTGTTTTCTTTTGAGCGGCTTCCGTAGTTATCGGGAAGTTCTATCCCCAAAATTTGGGCTTGTTCTTTTATAACATCAATAAAATTTTGATTTGTTATTTTCATTAAAAATGAAATAACATCGCCCCCTTCGCCGCAACCGAAGCATTTAAAAATTTGTCTTGAGGGAGTTACCGTAAAACTTGGAGTTTTTTCATTATGAAAAGGGCATAAGCCTATATAATTATGTCCTGATTTTTTGAGAACAACATATTTTGATATAACATCCGCTATATCAAGACGATTTTTTATTTCTTCAACTACCCCTTGGTATGTGCCTTCGGTTGTGCTCAAAATTTCCCTGCCTCAAAGTATTCGTGCTAAAAATCGCACACATTTTTTGTTTTAACACCAATGACCATGCTTTTGTACATATTTTGAATCATAAATATCAAAATATTTACAAAAATTAACCATATAGGTAAAAGCCCTTTAAATTCGGGCTTTTACCTTTGATATAAAGCAGTTACTTTTGCACATTGAATTGAGTGCGCCTGAACCTCTTTTTCTATTTCAACAGGCTTTTTTACTCTTATTGAAGGGTCTAAAACGGTATCCAGAGCGTAAATTACAAAATTATAATGGTGAACTCCGTGGCCAATTGGGGGGCATGCCCCGCCGTATCCGGCTTCATTAAAACTTGTCAAAGGTTCAATCATCGGAGGTTTAACTTTAACACCTTTTTCAAAGCTTGTAACATCAACCGGAATGTTTAAAACAATCCAATGATACCAACCGTTTTGAACAGGGGCATCAGGGTCATGGACAATTAGGGCAAAACTTTTTGTGCCTTCGGGAATATTTTCCCATTTCAGATCGGGTGAAATATTTCCGCCGGTGCACCCATGACCTTTATAAATTTGTTCAACGGGAAGTGTATCCATATCATTAAACGAGGTTGTAGAAATTGTAAAATCCAACATAAAACTCCTTTTTAAAATGAAAACTGATTTATAAAACCATACTGAATATAATTATACTTTTGAACCGGCCAAAATGTAAATAAACAAACAATTGCAAGAGTCAGATTAAATATTATTCCTAAATTTCTTGCAAGGTAGAACCTGAACATAAAATAATCAAAGCCCGATTTTTTAATCTCTTCCCAATTTTCCATAATGCCAAAGTACCATTTCGGAATAAATTCAACATTTTTAATTTCTATGTAATCGTACAGAGACAAAATTAATTTAATGCTGACAGGAATTGTAAATAATACGGGGATTATATAAACAAGCCTTGAAATATCATATCTGTATGATGTTAAAGCAATCAGGAAATATGAGGCCAAAATTAAAAACGATATAAAATTGACTGTCAAATTTTTATTTTTTAACATCACGGGAATTGTATTTTTGCCGATTTCAACATCATATTCATAGTCCATTAAACTGTGAGCTATAAGCAGAATTGAAGTTATAAAGCCTGATGCTATTGAAAAAAAGAAAACTTTAGGGTCAAATTGTCCCGTTAGTGCAAAATAAGAAGCATTAATTAACAATGGCCCAAAAATTGCGCCCAATGTAAGCTCGGAAAGCCCGTATCTTGAAGAAACGGGATAGAATGAGCATAAAATAAAGGCTATTACCATATAAGAAAGAATTGTTAAGCCTCTTTGAGATATAAAGTAAACACCTATTACAAAAGCAACGGCAACCATAATTATAAGAATTTTTTCTATCGACTTGATTGAATAAGTTTTATTTAATATAAGTCTTGCTTTTTTAGGATTTCTGAAATTGATTTGGTTTAATGTAAAACCGTCATCAAGCGCTGATTTTACATCAAAGTAATCGTCAAATAGGTTGCCTGCCAAATGAATTAATACAATTCCCGTCAATAGCAGTATTGCGTTTATAAAAAAACCGGCATCCAAAATTCCGAATGCCATAGGGGTTTTAATTCCGCAGGCCAGTGCCAATATAAAAGGCGCCACAGACATTGGCAGACTGTATGTTCTTAAAAGTTCTTTTAAATTTTTATTCATATCCATCCTTCTTTTTAGCTGTATTTTGCTTTGATTATATCATGGCGAAATATTTTAAAATACCAAACATATAAATTGTTTTTTTAAACATTTATCATTTTAAAATATTTACAAAAATTAACATAAAACCTAAAAAATGCCGTTTTAATCAATAAAATCAGATGCGATTAAACCTTAATAAGATTTATATTTAAAAAAACAATTGATAAAATTTGATAAAAAATCTCTTTTTTTTGCTTTATTTTGCTTGATTTTAAGATTTCAACATGTATGATTGATTATGCTTAATATTATAATAAGCCGAAGTTAACAAAAATATAAAGGAAACTAATGTCAAAAGACGTAATAGAATTTGAAGGCACAATCTTGGAAGCTATGCCGAATGCTATGTTTAGAGTTGAACTTGAAAACGGACATGAAATTTTGGCTCACATCTCAGGAAAAATAAGAAAAAATTTCATAAGAATACTTCCCGGAGACAAAGTAAAAGTAGAAATGACACCATACGACCTCACAAGAGGCAGAATTACTTACAGACTTAAATAAAAAGGAAAAAATAATGAAAGTCAGAGCATCAGTAAAACCAATTTGCAAAGATTGCAAAGTTATCAAAAGAAGAGGCAGAGTAACTGTCGTATGTAAAAAATACCCTAAACACAAACAAAGACAAGGTTAGTTTAGAGTAAGTTAAAAGAAAACAATCATAGGAGAATAAATTAATTATGGCAAGACTCGTTGGGGTTGATTTACCCCGTAACAAAAGAATGGTTATAGCATTGACCTATATATACGGAATCGGGCCTACCGCTTCAAGAAATATATTGGCAGCTTGCAACATTTCAGAAGACTTAAGAACCGACGATTTAACAGATGAAGATATTAAAAAATTAAGAAATGAAATTTCTCACTACACAATCGAAGGTGACTTAAAGAGAAATGAATCATTAAACATCAAAAGATTACAAGAAATCGGTTCCTACAGAGGCTACCGTCACAAAAAGAAACTTCCTGTAAGGGGTCAAAGAACAAAAACAAACGCCAGAACAAGACGCGGTAAAAAAACAGGCCCAATCGCAGGTAAGAAAAAGTAGTTAATTAAAAAGAAATACTAAAAAGGAATAATATAAAATGGCTAAACCGATAAAAACCAAAAAGAAAGAAAGAAAGAATATCTTACAAGGTGTTGTACATATTCAAAGTACATTCAATAACACCATTGTAACTTCAACAGATACTCAAGGTAATGCTGTTGCATGGGCTTCTGCCGGTGCTTGCGGTTTCAAAGGCGCTAGAAAAGGAACTCCTTTTGCAGCACAATCTGCCGCTGAATTGGTTGCTAAAAAATCAATCGATCAAGGCATGAAAAAAGTTGAAGTATTTATTAAAGGGCCGGGTTCAGGCAGAGAAACAGCAATCAGAGCTATCCAAGCTGCCGGTCTTGAAATTACATTAATTAAGGATGTAACGCCTATCCCACACAACGGATGCCGTCCTCCTAAAAAACGTAGAGTATAAACATAAGGAGCAATAAAATTGGCTAGATATACTGGACCCTCTAATAAATTATATAGAAACTTTGGCGTTAAGGATTTGTCCAACCGTAAATTAACGTCATCAATGAGGACTAACCCCTCAGGTCAACACGGCGCAATGAGAAAGAAACCATCTGATTATGCGCTTCAATTAAAAGAAAAACAAAAAATCCGTCTTACATATCTTGTTTCAGAAAAACAATTTGCAAAATACTATGAAAACGCATCAAGAAAAACAGGCGTTACAGGTACATTAATGCTTCAAATGCTTGAAAGCCGTCTTGATAACGTTATATTTAGAGCCGGATTTGCCATCACAAGAAAACAAGCAAGACAAATCGTAAACCACGCTCACATCCTTGTGAACGGCAAAAAGGTAGACGTTCCTTCTTATTTGTTAAAAGCAGGCGACGTTGTTACCGTTAAGGAATCAAGCAAAGAATTTATTAAAGCTATTAAAGAATCAATCGATATGGCTTTAAATTATGCTTGGTTAACAGTTGATTATAACAGCTTCCAAATCACATTCGACAGAGTCCCCAACAGAGAAGAAATGGACCCTGAATTTAAAGAACAGCTCGTTATTGAATACTACTCTAAATAATGATTAGGAGAAAAAATTAATGGAACTTAAGATTAAAAACGTAAATACAACTACAAGTTCAGATGGTTCACAATACGGTAAATTCTGTATTGAACCCCTTGAAAGAGGTTATGGCGCAACTATCGGTAACTCTTTAAGAAGAGTTTTACTATCAAGCTTAGAAGGTGCCGCAGTTACAGCTGTCAGAATCGAAGGTATTACTCACGAATACACTTCAATCCCCGGTATTGTTGAAGACGTAATTGACATTATGCTCAATTTGAAATCTCTTGTATTGAAATGCGAAACCGACGAAGTTCAACATTTAAGAATCGATGCTACAACCCCCGGGCCTGTTTTAGCTTCTGATATTCAGCTTCCTTCAGGTGTTAAAATTGTTAACCCTGATTGCCTCATCTGTACAATTGCAGAAGGCGGCTCATTCCACGCTGATATAGTTGTAAGCACAGGCAAGGGTTATGTAAACATCGACCCTCTTAAAGAACAAAAGAACGGTATGCCAATCGATATGCTTCCGATTGATGCGGCATTTATGCCAATTAAACGTGTAAGCTACATCGTTGAGCCTGCCAGAGTCGGTGAAGTTCTTGATTATGATAAATTGACAATTGAAATTTGGTCAAACGGTTCTGTTGAAGTTACGCAAGCTTTGGCAAAAGCCGCTAACCTTTTGATTGATCACTTCAAACAAATTGCCGCAATTACAGGTCAACCTGCAACATCACAAATTATTGCGGAAGAAATTGAAGAAAAAGAACCTGAAGAACAAACTTCAAACTATACAATCGAAGATTTGGAACTTTCAGTTCGTGCATATAACTGCTTAAAACGTGCAAGCATTAATTCAATGGCTGAATTATTGAAAAAATCAGAACATGATTTATTGAACATCAAAAACTTCGGCAAAAAATCTTCAGACGAAGTTATTGAAAAATTGCACGAATTGGGCCTCGACCTTCAACCAAACCCTGAAGGCGTTGATGATTTAGAATTAATTTAGTTAAAAGTAAAAAGGTAAATAAAAATGAGACACCAATGCAAAAAACACCACTTATCAAAGGCTGCTGACCAAAGAAAAGCTTTAATGAGATCTTTGGCTACAGAACTTTTCTTAAACGGTGAAATAACAACGACAATGGCAAGAGCAAAAGCCTTAAAACCTTATGCAGAAAACATTATTACTTTTGCTAAAAAAGGCGATTTGGCTGCAAGAAGACAAGCTCTTAAATTCATTTTCGATAAAGAAACAGACAAATACATTAACCTTGAAACAGGCGAAGTTAAAGACGCTTTAGCTGAAGGCGAAAAACTTCCGAAACAATCTGTTTTAAGACAATTATTTGTTGTAATCGGCAAAAAATATGCTTCAAGAAACGGCGGCTATACAAGAATTATGAGACTTGTGCCAAGAAGAGGCGATGCAGCTGAAATGGCGTTAATTCAGTTGGTATAAAATTGAAACGCTATAAAATCTCTTTTGAATATTTAGGAATCGGCTTTTTGGGTTCACAAATTCAAAAAAAAGAACCAACTATTCAAGGAGAGCTTGAAAAAGCAATCAGTACATTGACAAAAAAGAATACTAAAGTCTATATGTCGGGAAGAACAGATACGAATGTCAGCGCAAAATGCCAAACGGCACACTTTGATTCTGATGAAATATCTGATAAAAATAAATTCCTGATAAAATTAAACTCGATTTTGCCTGAAAAAATCCGTGTTTTTGAAATTGAACCCGTTGTTGCTTCATTTCATGCTCAAAAACAGGCAACATACAGGCATTATCAATTTAAAATAAATAACTCGCTCTTCAAGAAGTCTGTGTTTGATGAATGTGTCTTGCACACAAGGTTAAAGCTTGATGAAAAAAGAATGAATGAAGCGATTAACCACATTGTTGGCGAATATGACTTTAGTTCTTTTAAATCCATATCAGATAACCCTGCCAAAATTTGTACAATTTATTATGCAAACGTTAGGCGTGATATGGAGTATATTCTTATCGATATTGTAGGAAACAGGTTTTTATACAATATGGTAAGAGCAATCGTGGGAACCTTGCTTTTGATTGAATCAAAGAACCTTAACCCAAGTTTTATGAAAGATGTTCTTAATTCAAAAGAAAGAAAACAGGCAGGCGCAAATGTTGATGCCAAAGGGCTCACATTAATTAAAACGGGGTATGATGACCCCATTTTATATGTAAATAACATAAGAAAGGCAAATAAATAATGAAAACTTATAGCGCAAAACCGCTTGAAGTTGAAAGAAAATGGCACTTAATCGATGCTGATGGTCAAACATTGGGCAGATTAGCCGTTGTTATTGCAAACCTTCTTCGCGGTAAAAATAAGCCCCAATATACACCAAACGTTGATACGGGCGATTTTGTCATTGTTGTTAATGCCGACAAAATTAAAGTTACAGGCAACAAAGAAACAGACAAAATTTATTACCATCACACAGGCTACCCCGGCGGCCTTCGTTCAGCTTCTTTCAAAGAATTAATGGAAAAAGACGCAAGACTTCCTTTAGAAAAAGCTGTTAAAGGTATGCTCCCGCACAACACATTGGGCGCACAACAATTTACAAAATTGAAAATTTACACAGGTCCAAACCACAACCACGAAGCTCAAAAACCTGTTAAATATGAATTTAAAGGAGAAAACAAATAATGGCAGTTGAAAATAAAAACGAAATTGTTAAAACCGGAAGAAGAAAATGTTCAATTGCCGTTGCTAAAGTCGTATCAGGCAAAGGCAGAATATTTGTTAACGGTAAAACATTAAAAGGCTATTTTGGAAACCGTCCTTCTCTTGAAATGTTAATATATAGACCCCTCGTTTTAACAGATAACCAAGATAAACTTGATATCAGAGTTAAAGCAGTTGGCGGCGGCGTTTCGGCACAAGCTGATGCTATTAAACACGCTATTTCAAGAGCACTTCTTGCAATGAATGAAGAATATAAACCCGTTTTAAAACAAGAAGGTTTATTAACACGTGATGCAAGAATTAAAGAACGTAAAAAATACGGCAGAAAAAGAGCAAGAAAAAGATTCCAATTCTCAAAAAGATAATCTTTTTTATATATCAAAAACGGGGGCAATCAAGACCCCCGTTTTTATTTGTGTTTAAAATCAGCTAACTTACAATATTTTTTATATAGTTGTAGTATTCGTTGTTTTTAAAATCTTTTACCTGTTCTAAAATTTCTTCTTTTGTCAAAAAGCCCATTCTGTAAGCAACTTCTTCTAAGCAGGCAATTTTTATGCCTTGATTTTCTTCAATTGTTTGAACGTATTGCCCCGCTCTTAATAGAGATTGGTGCGTTCCCGTATCAAGCCAAGCAAAGCCTCTTCCTAAAATTTCCGTTCTTAATTTGCCTTTTTTTAAGTAGATATTGTTGATATCGGTTATTTCCAGTTCACCTCTTGCTGAAGGTTTTAGATTTTTTGCGTATTCAACAACTTTGTTGTCGTAAATATAAAGCCCTGTTACAGCATAATTTGATTTTGGGTTTGTTGGTTTTTCTTCAATTGAAATTGCTTTTAGGTTTTCATCAACTTCAACTATACCGTATCTTTGAGGGTCTTTAACGACATATGCAAAAATGTTGCCGCCGCCATTATTATTTACATCATTAACTGCTTTTTTCAAAAGGGTTGAAAACTTAGGGCCAAAGAAAATATTATCGCCTAAAATTAAGGTTACATTGTCATCTTTAATAAATTCTTCACCCACAATAAATGCTTCCGCTAAGCCGTTTGGCGCTTCTTGAATTTTATAGCTTAAATTAATGCCAAACCTTTTGCCGTCGCCCAATAACTTTTTAAAGTTTTCAATGTCATTTGGCGTTGTAATAATTAAAATGTCTTTAATGCCTGCTAACATTAAAACAGACAACGGGTAGTAAACCATAGGCTTATCAAAAACAGGCAACAATTGTTTTGATGTAACTATTGTGCTTGGATACAATCTTGTACCAGCACCTCCTGCAAGAATTATTCCTTTCATAGAACCGCCTTTTGTTTATCTAAAATATTTTGAATCCATTCTTGGTTGTTTAAGTACCATTCAATGGTTAATTTTATACCGTCTTCAAATTTAATTGAAGGTTCCCAGCCAAGTTCTGATTGGATTTTATCGTTTGCAATAGCATAGCGCCTGTCATGCCCCAAACGGTCTTGAACGTATTCAATACTTGATTCGTCTTTCCCCATTGCATCTAAAATAAGCCTTGTTATTTCCATATTGGTTTTTTCATTGTGTCCGCCAATATTGTAAACTTCGCCTTCCTTGCCTTTATTTAAAACTGTATCAATCGCTTCGCAATGGTCATAGACATAAAGCCAATCTCGAACGTTAAGCCCGTCTCCGTATACGGGAACTTTTTCGCCTTTTAAAAGTTTTGTTATAAAGAAAGGAATTAATTTTTCGGGGTATTGATAAGGGCCGTAGTTATTTGAGCACCTTGTAATTAAGTTTGGCATTTTATAGGTTTCAAAATAAGCTCTAACAAGCATATCTGCGCTTGCTTTACTTGCAGAATACGGGCTGTTTGGGGCTAAGGGTGTTGTTTCATAAAAATAGCCGGTTTTTCCTAAGGTTCCGTATACTTCATCTGTTGAAACCTGAAGATACCTTTTAACTTTGTTTTTAAGTGATGCCTGAAGAAGATTCAATGTGCCTTTAACGTTTGTTTCAATGAAAATTTCAGGGCCTTCTATTGATCTGTCTACATGGGATTCTGCCGCAAAGTTAACAACAACATCAACCTCGTTTGTTAATTCCATTGCAAGGTTTTTATCAACAATATCGCCTTTTACAAATTGGTATCTCGGGTCATTTTTAATATCGTCAAGGTTTTCAATGTTTCCGGCATAGGTTAATTTATCAAGGTTTATAATTTCATAATCTTTGTGCTTAGCTATAACATGCCTTATAAAACAACTTCCGATAAAACCTGCACCGCCTGTTACCAATAATTTCATTTAACAACCCTCTTATATATCCTCTCTTATTGTTAAATAATACTATGAAACAGGGTTTTATACCAATATTTTGAACAAAATTATTGAAATATGTTAATATTAAATCTATGAAAAGACTTGCAATTTATGTTTACCATAGTGAAATCGGCGTTGTTGAAGACTATGCCCTTTTTTATATAAAATCACTTTTAGAGATCGCTGATGAAATTGTTGTTGTTATAAACGGCTCAATTAAAGATTATGAACTTGAAAAACTGAACAGTCCGTTTATAAAAATAATTCAAAGAGAAAACAAAGGGTATGATTTTTGGGCATATCGAACCGGTTTTTTAAGTATAGGGTCTGAAAAATTAAAAACATTTGATGAAATTATTTTTGCAAATTCAAGCGTATATGGGCCAATATATCCGTTTTTTGAACTTTTTGAAAAAATGAGATTAAAACAAGCGGATTTTTGGGGAATTACAAAACATCCTAAGACAAAGGGCATAAAGGAACATATTCAATCATATTTTATGGTGTTTAGAAAAAACCTGTTTTTAAGCCCTGCTTTTAGATTTTATTTTGAAAATTTAAGAAAAATAAAAAACAAAAAAGAAGCAATCAGGCATCTTGAAATTAACTTTACGGAATATTTTCAAAATAAAGGTTTTAGGTGGGATGTATATATTGATGATGACATTTTAAAATACGGTGTTAAAAACTATCATCAATATTTGAGTTTTTTGTGTGCAGAAAAGTATCACTGCCCCGTTATTAAAAAAACGGTCTTTGCAAAAAGGTATGATTTGGCGCAAAAAGAAGGGCAAACAGATGAAACATTCAAGCTTTTTGAATTTATAAAAAATAATACAAACTATAATGCAAATTTTATTTTGTCCGACATATTGAAAATATATTCCTTGGATGAAATTAAGGAATATCTTCATTTGAATTTTATTTTATCAAACGAACTCAGGGAAAATTTCTATAACCCCAAAATTGCCGCCTTTTTTGACTTTTCGGATGATGATATAAATGCTGCGGTTCTGCCTTATATCAAAAACATGCAAGGGTTGGTTGAAATTAAAGGTTTCAATTTAAAAGACGGCAAAAACCCTTACGGAGACAAGGCTAAAATTCAGATAACGGATGCAAAAAGCATAAAAAAAGAAAGTAAAAATTATGAATACGTTTTTATTTTTGCACCGGACAAAAAAGCCATATCAAAATTTTCTGCCATAGAAAAAATTAATTATACAAAGCATATTTTGAATTGTACTTTTAATAACAGAATATTTTTATCAAATTTGATTAATATATTTATTAAAAATAAAAATATTGCTCTTTTAACCCCGATTCCCTTTGTTTATAAAGGTTTTGAATTTGTACCGAATCTTATTAATAAAAAAGAGCTGCTAAGCTTTTTAAGCTTGATTCAATTTAGCGCACCTTTTAATCTTGAGTTTTTAAATACCATTCTTCCTTGCGTATGGGTTAACAATGAATTGATGTCAAAAATTCCCGAGGGGTATAATATTATAAATGATGCAACTTTGAATATAGGGGCGGCATTTTCAATATTTGCTCAAAAATCAGGGTGTTTGTCCGCAAATGTTTCTGATGTTTTAAGTTCAAGAATATATATTGATAATTTGCAGTATAAAATATTAAATCAAAACAAGTTTCTGTCCAAGCTTGCATATAAGATTAATAAGGTTTTTAAAAAGAAATGACAAATCTGATAATAAGCATAATTGTTCCTGTGTACAACGCACAAAATTATATAGAAAAATGCATTAACTCTATTTTGAATCAAGATATGGAAAATTATGAAGTCATTGTCATCAATGATGATTCAACCGATAGCACGGCAGAGATTTTAAAAAAATATGCAAAAGATAAAAAAATTGTATTAATTAACAATGAAGAAAATTTGGGTGCGGGAGAATCCAGAAACAAAGGAATTTTATTTGCAAGAGGAAAGTATATAGGCTTTGTTGATAATGACGATTGGGTTGAACCCGATTATTTTCCGTCAATGATAAAAAAAGCGGAAGAAGAAAATTCGGATATTTGTGTTTCCTTAAAAATTGAAAATCATAAAGGAAGATTTTCAAAAACTCACCTTTTAAACCCCGATAATTTAAAAGAAATTGTTTTTGTCAAAAGAACGGCACCTTGGGCAAAAATTATAAGAAAAGAATTTTTATTAAAAAACAATATAAAATTTGATAAAACAAGGGGCGAAGACATTTACCCCGCCTTTTTGTCAGCTTATATTACGCAAAAAATTTCTTTTATTGATAATACAAAATATCATTGCAATATAAGAAAAGGTTCAATTTCAAGAAGAAAAATATCCTATGAAGATTATTTTGAAATCAGGCTTTATAAAAAAATTCTTGATTTTATAAGGAATAAAAAAGACGAAAATTTTTGGCTTCCTTTAATTAAAGAAAGAAGTCTTATTTCTTTTGATTTTCTTTATAAAAATGCGGATAATGAAACAAGATATGAGCTTTTAAAAGAATATGAAGATGTTTTTAATATAATTCCGTCGGATTTTATAAAAGAATATAAAATGTGGAAAATTAAAAGATTTATAGACAATTTGAAATCTTTTTTAAATTCTATTTGCAGACATCAACCCACAAGGTAGGTTTTGCATATTTTTCCAATTCTTCTATGGTAAGCTCAATTGCGCTGTTTGAGCTGCCTGCGGCGGGGTATACCGTTTCATATTTTTTAAGAGAGTTATCAAGGTAAACCTCAATTTCTTCTTTTAGGCCAAACGGGCAAACGCCGCCAATTTTGTGGCCTGTAATATTAAAAACTTCATCGGGTGTCATCATTTTGGCTTTTTTATGGAAAGTGGCCTTATATTTTGAATTGTCTATTTTGGAATTTCCTGAGGTTACAATTAAAATGGGTTTATCATTAACCATAAAAGATAATGTTTTTGCAATTCTATCCGGTTCAATATTAAGTGCAATTGCTGCCAATTCAACGGTTGCGCTTGAATTTTCAAGCTCTTTAATTTTATTTTCCATATTAAATCGGCTGAAATATTTTTTAACTTCTTCTATTGCCATAAAAACCTCTCTCTTTAAGTTTAAATCCGATAAAGGGTGCTTATTTTAAGCACCCTTTAAAAATTATAATCCAAGTTCCTCATCTATATCATCAAATGCTTCCAGTTGTTTCTTTTTTAAATTATGAACAACGGCATCAACAAGCATTTCATATGATTTTGACTTTTTGATTTCGGGGCCGAATTCTTTAATAAGGCTTTCTCGAACCATATTTTCAAGCCTGATGTTGTCATATTCGACACCTTTATTTTCTTCAGGGATGATATAGTCAATATATTCTTTGTTGATTTTATAATCCTGTATATTCTTAAACATTACCCATTTAAGTCTAGGTGCAATGTTTTTCAACTTTTTAACGAATTTTAAATTCTTGAAGTTCAATGGCGACATCAAAAATCCTTTCAAATGTTTTCCTTGAATAACCTTCAGTTATTATAAGTACCATCAAGATAAAAAATGCCTGTTTTTTACTTTTTGTTAATAAAAATTTACGATTTATCTTAATTATACTTTTTTTATTTCAAAAAATAAAATCCGATTCCGTTTTTTCCTTCAAAAATACTATAAAACCCCGTTTTTAAGGCAAAATAAAAAGGAGAAATATCTTCTCCTTTTTCCTCCATTATTCTATTAATACATCTTTTTATGCTATAAAGTTGTTTCCGTATTTAAGTGAACCAACAAAAAAGCATTCTTGAAGCATTTTATTCATGCTTTTATAAACTTTTTTCTTAGGGGGTTTGGATGCCATAAGAAGTGCTTGTTTAGCGTTTCTGTATTCGGTGGTGATTGTATCTGTTATAAAAAAGTTTTCCGAATTTAATATTCTTTCTTCTGTTGTTGCCATCTTTATAGCCCTTTTAATATCTCTCGTACTTTAATAAAGTATTTGAGATAAAAATAATTGACATTTTATATATCAATTATATACTTTTGTAACAAAAATTTAAAATTATGGGCCAAATATTATAAAAGGCACATTGTGCTCAAGTGCATATTTTCTCAAAAAGCCTGTTCTTTCCTTGACAGGGCCGCTATCTTCGGTTTCATTTTTATCGCTGTTTAAAAATTCAATCGGGTTATCAATTCTTTTGCCTTCGCATAATCCGTAAGCAAAAACCGCCATTGGGGGTTTTGGGTTTGAAATATACATTTCATTATATTCTCTGTTGCCGGTTCTTGAGTTTGAATTAATTGCGGCAAAAGCCTTTATTATCTTTTCCCTCAATTCTTCAGGTTCAATTTCCATAAATGATTTGTTTTCATTTTGTTTTACAAATTGAATATATTCATCATCGCTTAGCCCGGCTGCTTCTTTAATTAAATTTGAAATATACAATCTGTCGGCTTCTCTTTCGCCGCCAAAGATATAATCTTTTTTGAAAAGGTCTATATCTTTCTTGCAGCCGGAGCCTGCATCCGTGTTGCCGCCGCCATGGATATATTCTGTATTAACATCCAAAATAACGCCTTGTGGTCTGAAGAACCTGTATTTTGATTCGGGGCGCTCTGCGTAGCTTACGGATAAGAGCGCATCTGAATCTATTAAAGAAAAAGCATCGAATTTTGATAACTGGCTTTCATAATCAAGTCCGTGAACAAGAAATTTTATATTTCCGGTATTATATCGGCTTCCGTCATACAGATTTCCTTTTATTCCTTTTGATATTGAGCCTTTTTCAAAGCCTATTTTTTCAAAGTCTTCAACCTCGTTGAATTTTATTATTACAAGCCCGTCTTTATCAACATAAACGCCCTTAACATCCGTGGTGCCATCTTTTGGATTGATGTGCAAATTGTTTTTAATTGTATCCGAATTCGGAATTTTTGTAACAGGCAAAACCGGCTGTGATTTTTGAAGTTCTTTTATATATGTTTTTAGTTTTGCCGTGTAGTAATCGCAAGATTCGCCGTAGCTTCTAATGTTTCCGTAAATGTCCACTTTGGAGGAGCCGTATTTTGAATCATGGAACGAATCATTGTTTTTGACTGCTCTAAGGTCTGCATGGGTAAAAATGTTTAATAAATCAAGCACATTGTCATATCTTAGATCGTATGCGGTTGATTTGTATCTTTCCTTTAATTGTTCTTCGTTTTGCGATTTATTTATAAAAGGCAGCCATTCATGGTGTTTGATAATTGTGTACAGTTTAATTTCTTCATCTTGCGACAAATTGAATTTTTTAGCGATGAAGAATGTATCAAATGCGCTTTCGCTCGGGTGAGCTCTGTCTACATAGCCTTCTTGCTTTCTTATATCATGTGTTAAGCCTGCAAGAAGCATTATTTGTTTGTCTTTTTCGCTTAGTGCGTTAAAGTTTTTATCCTGCGACATCTTTTGTATAACTTTAAGCGAGTGTTTCATTACATCAAAATCATGAGAGCCGTTTGTGTAGGTTCCTTGATTGCCGGCTTGAATTTTTGATATTTGTGTTCTTATTTCAGGCAAATATTTAACTATTGCATTCAAGGCGGCTTCAATTTCTTTATTTGTGCATTTAACCGTGTTTTCTTCGGTAAATTGAATAACGTTTTCTCTTAAACTTTCAATTGCTGCTCTTGTGTTTGAGTCTTTAATTTTTGCAAGTTTTTTGTTATCTGACGGATTGGCAGGGTATCCGTTAATTGTATATCCATAGGGAGCTTTCTCGTTACCTGTTATTTCAAAGCCGAAATAATCGAATACTTTTTGTCTTTCTTGTTTACTTAATTTTTCCGTCTTTTTAATTACATCGCAAATAAATTTGTTTCTTCCGTATGTTTGATAAACTTTTATAGCGTTAAATTCATTATCGGATAATTTCTTTAGGCTGTCTGATAAAGTATGCAGCTGTCTGTTGAATTCTTCTTTTTCTTTAATTGTTAAAGGTTTTGTTTCAATACCCAGTGAACTTACAATTGCAGGCAAAAGAGCGCAGTATTCTTCCTGATTTTTTGGTAAAAGCGGAAAAATGCTTTTAAAATTGTCGCTTTGATTGAATAAATCGGCATTTGCGGAAATAAGCCGTCTTAAAAGTATTCTTTTTCCGTAAATTGAAAATTCATTTGTATCTTTTTTGCCTTCAAAGCCGAGAAAATTTACCGCAAGCTCCGTATCCGGAACTGTTAATTTACTTGCATTATCAACACCTATTCTTTGGTTTAATTGTTGAATTTTTGAAAACATTGCTCCGTTTTCATCGGAAATTAAAACAGGAATTTGATTTGGTGTAAAGCCTATTTTTTTATAATTGCACAAAAGGTTTAAAACATTGTATCCTTGGTTTCTGCTTTGAATTTTGGATAAAATTGTTCCTAAGCACTTCATATATTCGGAATCGTTTAAGAGTGCTTCATCCGATAGGGTTTGGTTCATTACGTTTAATTTAATGCTTGCAACGCCTTCGCCTTTTGTGTTTTTAATAATTCCGCTTGCTTTTTTAATAAAATCGGGATTGTCGTAAATTCTCTCATCCGATAAAAAGCTGAGTGCAAGGAATTTTTGCTTGGGTGTTTTTGTTCTGTAAACTAAACCTGTGCTATGGGGCATAAAGTTCGGGTTGTCGTAAAGTTTTTTATTGGATAATATTTTATCCGCCACTTCTTTTTGTTCCTGATTTTCCAGTCTGAACAAAATACTTCCCAAATAATCTGACAGGGGTTTGCTTTTTGATAAGCTTTCATCCGACATTGCTCTGTTTAAAATATCCAGTCTTAAATCTTTTTGCTCATCGTTTTCGGTATTCAAAATAATTCCTGCCGCATATTTCATAAATTCGGGATTATTGAGCAATCTTTCATC
This sequence comes from Candidatus Gastranaerophilales bacterium, assembly GCA_944324425.1. GTDB lineage: Bacteria > Cyanobacteriota > Vampirovibrionia > Gastranaerophilales > Gastranaerophilaceae > Galligastranaerophilus_A. Next base: position 56,709 of record CALUWE010000006.1, on the reverse strand, counting down.
CGCAAGAATAAAATCCGCCATTTCTTTTTTTCTTTTGTTTCTGGTAAAGCGGATGATATCCCCCGCATATTCCATAAAATTAGGGTTACTGTTCAGTTTTTTTTCAGAGAATACTTTTTTTGCGGTTTCTTTTTGTTCTTTTGTTCTAATACTTCCTATGGCTTTTTTTAGACAGTTTACGGCGCTTTGGCTGCTAAAAAGAGATGAATCGGATAAGAAAAAGTCAGCGATTTCTTTTTGGTCGGCTGTTTTTGTGTTTGCCGCAATTTCGCCGAAGGCTTGCATAAATTCTAAATTATCGTATAAGTTTTCATCCGATAAAACTTTGTCGAATAAATCGTTTTGAATTTGGGCTTTTTCTTCTGTGTCCGTTGTGTGAACTATTTCATCCGCAAATGCCATAAAATCAGGGTTTTTGTATAACCTTTCATCGGCCAAAATTCTTTTTGCAAGCGGAATATTAAATTCATTTAAAATGACGTACGGAAATTTTTCTTTGATGTCTGCTTCAGTTAATTCTTTTTTGCCTCTGAATGTAACTTCATCTTTTTTTAAGGGTGCCAAATTGGGGTATTTCCACTTTTGCGGTAAATATCCTTCATTTTTATTGCCATGAATATTTTTATTGTTAAAAAACGGGAATATTTCCAAAAAACAAATATCCTTCCTGAATAATCCTTATCGGTGGTTACGGCAAAAAATATTAAAAACTTTATAAAATGTAAACAATTAATACAATTCTTCAAATTCAGATAAATTAACTTTTTCGACCGTATTTTGAAGGTTTGTTTCAGAAAATTTATGCACTTTTATATAATTTTCGCTAACCCCTGTATAATAGCCTTCTTTAGATTTTTTTTCGTATAAAATTTCTCTTATTGTATTTTTGTTTTTTTCTAAAAATTCTTTGTGAAGTTTTGTGCAAAGTTCAATTAATTCTTTTGTTCTTTCTTTTTTGATGTGTTCTAAAACTTGCCCATCCATTGTTGAAGCTTTTGTTCCTTTTCTTATTGAATAGGGAAATGAATGAATATAGCTTAATTTTGCTTCAATAAGGGCATTTTTTGTTTCAATAAAATCATCGTCCGTTTCATTTGGAAAGCCTGTTATAATGTCGCAGCCGATAAACGGCAAATTGAAATTTTCTTTAATTTTTTTTATTTTAATAAGCGCTTCATTTTTGGTATAGTTTCTGTTCATATTTTTCAGGGTTTTATCGCACAAGCTCTGCAAGGAAAGGTGAAAATGCGGGCAGAATTTTTTTGAATTTTTTAAAAAATCAAAAAGCTCGTCATCAATTTCATTTACATATAAAGAACCAAGGCGGTACCTTTTAATTTCCGTTTTTTCAACCTCTTTTAATAAATCAACAAATTTAAGCCCTAAATCAAGCCCCCATTGCCCGATATGGATGCCGGTTAAAACTATTTCTTTTTTGTTGTTTTTAACGTGCAAATTAATTTGCTCAATTATATTTTGAATGCTATTTGACCTTGAATTTCCCCTTGCAAAAGGAATTAAACAGTAGGCGCATCTATTATTACAGCCGTCTTGAATTTTAACATTCGGCCTTGTTGATTTTGAATTAATTAAAGTTTTATTTTTATATTCCTTAACTTTAAAAATATCTTCAACAAAAAGCTTTTCACCATTTTCAAAAAGTTTTTCAATATATTTTTCTATTTCAAGTTTTTCATTGTTGCCCAAAATTAAATCCGCATTTTCAATTTTTATATCGCTTGTTTGTGCCATGCAGCCAACCAAAACCGTTTTTATTTTTGGGTTTTCTTTTTTTATTTGTTTTAGAAGATATTTTGCCTGATTATCAGAGTGTTCTGTTACGGTGCAAGAATTTAAAATGTAAATTTCAGCTTCATTTTTGTTTGTTTCAATGTAGCCTAATTTTTTTAGGTTTTCTGATATTATTTGCGATTCAATGGCGTTTGTTTTGCATCCTAGAGTTTTTATATAGAATTTTTTCATACTTCACCTTCTTTTTTAAAATATGCAAGGCATTCAATGTGGTGAGTATTTGGGAACATATCCGCCCCTTGAAGGGAAATGAATTTAAACCCTAATTTTATTAAAGTTTCAGCATCCCTTTTTAGGGTCATCGGGTTGCAGCTTATATAAATCAGGGAATTTGTCATTTTTGAAATGTTTGATAATGTAATATCGTCGCTTCCTTTTCTTGGGGGGTCAATTACAATGTTATCAAAGGTTTTTTTATCTTTTATAATTTTTTGAATTATATTATCCGCTTTTCCTTCAAAAATTTCATATTTTAAAATTTCATTTAATTTAAAATTTTCTTTTGCAAATTTTATAGCCTCAGAGTTTTCTTCAATTAAAGTTATTTTTGTGGCAATATCCTTCATAAAAATGCCTATTGTGCCGACACCGCCATATAGGTCAAGCAATGTTCCTTTTTTATTAATTAAATTTTTTGCCGAATTAAAAATTTTAACAGCAACATTTGGGTTAATTTGGAAGAAAGAAAGGGCGCCTGTTTTATATTTTTTATCTTCCAAAAATTCAAAAATAAAGTTTTCGCCATTAATTAAAACGGTTTTGTCGCCTGTAATTTTATTTGTATTTTGGTTGTTAAAATTAACCAAAACCCCTTTAATTTCCCTGAATTTTTCGGTTATTTCAAATGTAAAAGCTTCAATATCTTTTTTTATTGAACTAAATTCTTTTTCATCGCTATTTAAAACAAGCGTTAATAAAATATCCCCTGTGGCGTTTGATGTTTTAATTAAAATGTGCCTTAATAAACCTTTTTTGGTTTTTTCAATATAGCAGCCTAATTTCCAATTTTCTCTTATATAGTTTGCAATTTCATCCATTATGGGTTTTTGAGAAGGGCAAAATTTAATATCTGTTATATCGTGGGTTTTTTCTTTGTAATAACCTATTAAAACCCTTTTTGAATTTTTGGTTTCAGAAGTTGGAAATTGCGCTTTTATTCTGTAATTTTTATTATAATCGCTTTTTATAAAAGGGTTAAATTGAATATCAAAATTTTTAAAAATTTCAGCTAAAATATTTTCTTTTAATTTAATTTGATAATCATAATTAATACAGCTAAAATCGCAAGCGCCGCAAGGCTTGTTATAAGGACACATTGGTTTTATTCTAAATTTTGAAGGGGTTAAAATTTCAATTAATTTTCCTTCAATATAATTTTTATGAATTCTAAAAAGCCTTATTCGAACAAGTTCATCTGGTAAAACGCCCTTAACAAAAACGGCCTTGTCTTCAATATGAGCTAAACCTTTCCCCTCATAAACCAATTTTTCAATTTTTACATCTATAATATCGTCTTGCTTAATCAATATTCAAAATACCTGTCAAAGTCAACATCGTCAAATGAACAAAGAAGATTATAAACAGGGTCTTCTTCATCCATTCTTTGGAAATTATATTCATCAAACTTCCAAAGTTTAGGATTAATTCCTATGACTCTAACTATATTATGCTCAAGCAAAATTCTCAATTTCTTTTTAACAATTTCAACGTCCATATTAAGCTGTTTAGACAATTCAACCGCAGTGATACCATCAGGGTCAGAACATTTTTCAGGTGTCATAAACATAAGTTCCAAACCCACCTTCTTTAATTCAATATCTTCAATTTCGGTTTCAATTGTGTACATAGTTTCATTATAACCATAATATGGGGAATATTTTCAAAATGATTATCGGTATTTATTGCTATTTCTTTAATATGGTACAACTTTAGGGTGATTTTTACCAATTTTTGTTAAGAAATATTAACAAAAAACTTCGCATTTTTTATGTTTTATTTATAATTAAATACCGGATAGTTAATACAAAAGAATTAGTTAATTTTATTTATACAAAAATCTTTTGTGATATTATCTTAATTGTAGAGTTAGTACAGTAATAAGGAATTTGATATGGCATTACCAAATGTAGCATACTTTTCTATGGAAATCGCAATGGACCAATCATTAGCAACATATTCTGGCGGTCTTGGTTTCCTTGCAGGTGCGCACATGCAATCTGCAGGTTATTTACAAATGCCTATGGTAGGCGTTACTATCCTTTGGTCATACGGTTATTACGACCAAAGAATTTCAGAAAAAGGCGAAGTTGAAGTTGCATACATCAGAAAACATTATGACTTCTTAACAGACATTAATGTTCAAACAACGGTTAAAATCTTCGGTGAAGATGTTATTGTTAAGGCTTACAGAGTTGAACCTCAATTGTTTGGCACTTGCCCTGTTTACCTTTTAACAACTGATGTTGACGGAAACTCTGAATTTGCAAGAAGAATTTCACACAAACTTTATGACGGTGATGAAAGAATCCGTGTTGCTCAAGAAACAGTTTTGGGCGTTGGCGGTGTAAGAATTTTACAAGCGATCGGATACCCATTCGATGTAATTCATATGAATGAAGGCCACGCGCTTCCTGCTGCATTTGAATTATTAAGACAATATAATGGCGACCTTAACGCAGTTAAAAAGAAAACGGTATTTACAACCCATACACCTGTTGCTGCAGGTAATGAAGTTCACTGGGTTGACACTTTACTTGAATCAGGCTTCTTTGCAGGCTGCTCAAGAGAAAGAGCCGTTGAATTGGGCGGTGAAAACTTCTCATTAACAGTTGCAGCTCTTAGAATGAGCAGAATTGCAAACGCTGTTTCTCAGCTCCATGGTTTGGTTGCAAACAAAATGTGGGATTGGGTTCAAGGAAGATGCCCAATTAGAGCTATCACAAACGCAGTTAATCAAAAATATTGGCAAGACCCAAGAATTGCAAATGCTGAATCTGACGAAGAATTATTAAATGCAAAAATTGAAATGAAAAAGGATTTATTCCAATACATTTCAGATACTCAAGGCAAACGCTTTGACCCCAATGTTTTAACAATTACTTGGGCAAGAAGATTTGCGGATTACAAACGTGCTTGGCTTATTTTAATGGATAGACCCCGCATTGAAAAATTATTGAACGAAAACAAAGTTCAATTGATTTTTGCAGGTAAATTCCACCCAGATGATAAAATGGGCAAAGAAATGTTCAACAAGATTTTGAAACAATCTTATGAAATGAAAAACGTTGTTGTGCTCCCGGGGTATGAACTTGCACTTTCAGCTAAACTTAAAAAAGGTACGGATATTTGGTTGAATACACCTTTGAGACCTTTTGAAGCTTCAGGTACATCCGGCATGAGCGCTAACTTAAACGGTGCTTTGCACTTCTCAACATATGACGGTTGGACAGTTGAAGGTACATTCCCCGGAATTAACGGTTACACCGTTGAATATCCGGGCTTGGATGATGATATTCCTTGGGAAGAAAGACACTGGAAAGATCATCAATGTGTTATGAATACATTAGAAAATGAAATTATTCCGACATATTATGAAAACAGAAGCGAATGGGCAAGATTGATGAGACAAGCTAAAAGAACAGCTGAAGCTTACTTCAATTCAGACCGTATGCTTATTGAATACTACAATAGGGTTTATAAACCAATCGCTCATGGCGGTTCTCAAGCAGGTGAAGATGAAAAATCAGACACCAAGATTGCTGAAAACCCGAATTTAGACGCTTGGACATATTCAAACATCAAGTAGTAAAATTAAAAAAATAATTTTAAAATGCTCCTTATTTAAGGAGCATTTTTTATTTTAATAACGTGTATATTGCACAACAAATAAGGGCAAAAAAGACAATTTTTAAGAAAGATTAAGCTAGTGTAACCAATTGTAAAGCGTATTGCCATCATGCCAAAACCATGACGGATAGCATGATTTAACCCAATTGATTGTTATAAAAACATTTAATAAGCCCAAAAAGTTGCCGTATGCCAAACGCTTTTATATAATTAATTCAGTGCTAAGAAAAAGCAGGCTCTTGCAGAATATACGAAAAAAAAGTTAGTTGGCTTGTAGATGGCAAACAGAATTAAAGAAAACCTGTTGAACATTAAAAACGTAACTGATAGGTACAGCGCAAAAATCGTAGCCGTTTCAAAATATTATGATATCGACAAAATGATTGAAGGTTATGAAGCGGGAATAAGAGATTTTGGCGAGAGCAGATTGCCTGAAGCTGTTAAAAAAATCAACAATTTAGACGATAAAATTAATTCTGATTGCAGTTATCATTTAATTGGTCATTTGCAAACCAACAAAGTTAAATGTGCAGTAGGTTTTTTTAATTTAATACACTCAGTAGACTCTGTAAAACTTGCAAGTGAAATTTCCAAGAAAGCTCTTGAACTTGGCATTAAACAGAAAATTTTATTGCAGGTAAATAATGCATTTGAAGAGCAAAAGTTTGGAATCGCACCTTCTCAGTTGGAAAATATTATAAATGAAGTTTCAATGATGGATGGAATTGAACTAAAGGGGCTTATGAACGTGGCACCTTTGACAGATGATGTGAAGCTTATAGACAAACTCTTTGGCGAAATGCACAAACTAAAAGAAATGTATCATTTAGAAGAACTTTCAATGGGAATGAGCAACGATTTCAAAATCGCACTTGAAAACGGTGCAACAATAGTAAGACTAGGTAGAATATTATTTGAATAAACAGGAGGATAGGGCAAAATGGCCAGCGTATCAGACAAAATTAAGTCGATTGTAGGATTTTTAACATCACCATTTGAAAGCGGAAAAGATGAAGACTTTTTCGGCGAATTAGGCGAAGAATTTGAACCGGGGTATGAAACAGACAGAAATGCAGCATTAGAACCCGTTTTTAAACAAACTTCCCCAATCAGAAACGAAAGAAAAGTTATTTCTATGCCCCAAAGAGGAATTGATCCAAGAGGATACGAAGTGGTTGTATTTGAACCGAGAGCCTACAATGAATCTATCCAAATCGCTCAAGCTCTTAAAGAAAGAAAAACGGTCATTTTGAATTTACAACTGTTAGACAGAGAAGAATCACAAAGAATAGTCGATTTCTTATGCGGCTGCACTCACGCACTTGACGGTAACCAAAGAAAAATCGGCGATTTTGTATTTATTTTCACACCGAACAACATCAATCTTACCCAAGAGATGGTAAGCTCCAAATTAACAAGAGATGCACTTTGGAATTCTCCTGCACCTCAAGCTAACTAGTCTTTTTTTGGAACTTATAGAGAGAAGTTTACTAAAATATTATAAAGACCGCAAAAAGCGGTCTTTTTTTTAAACATTTTTAAAAAAGCTAATTTTCATCGGCCGATAAATTAACGGCAATTTCAGCTATAATTCTTGCAACTTCATAGCCTGAAACTATAACTTCTAAAATCAACTGCGAATTTATAAGCACGGTTTCCGTGTATTCCATAGAATCCGTGTCTAAAACTTCAAATTCAACAAAGTCTTCGCCTACGTATTTAAGACGGCCAAATTGTCCGTCTGTTGCCCATCTTAAAAATACGACAGCTTTTTCCAATCCTTTTAATTTTTGTATCATCCTCATACTTACATGATATTATTTATTTTATGAAAGTCAATTTTTTGTATGAATTTAAAAAATATTCGGGTAAAGAAAATATGGATATTGATTTATCCGTATTAAATGAAGCTATTTCAAAAAAAACAGATGATTTTTTTGTTCGTTTTTACGGATGGGAGCCAAAATGCATAAGTTTGGGAAGGAACCAAAAACCATTTGTGCCGCCTTTTAAAATTGATGTTGTAACAAGGCCGACAGGCGGAAGAGCCTTATTGCACGATAAAGAAATAACTTATATGGTTGCAGGTAAAATTCCTGAAAATTGCGGTGTTCTTCAAACGTATAAAATGATTTCTGATATTTTAATAGACGGATTTAAAAAACTTTCAATTAATCTTGAATATGCAGGCGAAAAAAGCGGCAATAACAAATATTGCATGAATATAAGCTCAGGTTCCGATATTTGTTATAACGGCAAAAAATTAATCGGTTCGGCACAATTTAGGAAAGAGGGCTATTTTCTGCAGCATGGTTCAATTTTGAGAGATATTGATTATTCTTTTTTTGAGAAAGTTTTTTTAGAAAAAATTGATAAAGAAAAAATTATCACGATAAATGAAATTAACCCGAAATTGTCTGATAAAGAAATAATTGATGCATTAAAAGAAAGTTTTATTGAGTTTGGCTTGTTAAATTAATATAATCGGGTAATCGCTTTTGTGCGCAAATTCAAGCAATTCTTCGGGAATATCATCCAAGCTTTTTGATTTAGCGATAATTCCTTGAATTTTTGGAACATATCCGACTATTTCGTTATGATTTTTTTCTTCTTTATCAATTAAGCTGTCTTGATATTTGGCAATTGCGTCTTTAATTTGTTTGCCCGTTGCTTTAAATTTGCCTATTGTATATTCTTTTGAATCTACAAAATTTGAAATTGAGGATTTAAGTGCAATATTTTTTTTGTAAAAATTTGCATATTCTTTATCCGATACTTTTTTCGGATCTATTCCCAAATTTTCTAGTAAAGATTGCTTGAAATTGTTTCTGTTGTTGGAGAAATCAGAAAAAACAAGATGAATGGCATTTGTTATATCCTTTGCATTGCCTGAACCTTGGTTTTTATCTGCCATATTAATGACATTAGGATTAATTTGAGATAAAAGTACCCCAAATTTTCTGTTGCAGTATGTTTTTTTGTATTTCGGCGTTATTAAAGATTCCGATAAAACGCCGCCGTTAACCGAGCTTGTAAGCTGTCTTAATATTTCAATATCTTTTTCGGTATTGCCGTCAGGCAGCATATGAACAAGGAATTTTGCGTCTTTTTTTGAGACATTTCTAAAGCCGTAATTTGCCAAAGATTCATCATCTTGTATTTTATGCAGATTAATAACTTTATATTCTTTTCCTTCGTGGACTTCTTTATGTTTATCCAATGCGTTCGGCCTTACTATATAATCAGAGAATATCGCATTTCCGCTTGCATAAAGTATGTTTAATTTTTCTTCAATGGGCAGCAATTTGTCTTCTGTTAAGATGTCTTTGCGCGGCTCGTAAAATTCGTCATTAACAGACATTAAATCTGACCTTGCGATTATTTTTGCAATTTCAAAGTCGTTCGGACGGCGAAATTTAAACGCTATGGCTTTTGCGGCTTCTTCTCTGTCCGCCGCATTGGCATATTCTTCTGTCCAATGGTGATTTTTTATTAATTCATAAATTCTTTCGACTGTTTCAGGATTTTTTATGAATTTCCTGACAATACCCCTTGAATATAGTGCGGAGGGTTCTTGGTGGCCTTTATCAACAACTCCTTCCTGTTTTGCTATATCGTGAAACAGAGCGGTTATTTTGAGCATTGCCTTATCTAAGTCATCTAATTTCAAATAGTCGGGATTGTCTATTGATCTGGCAAGTACAAGCAGCTGGTGAATATCCAAGGTGTGTTTGTGGGTTCCATGCTGTTTTTTTCCTATTGTATTTATAAATTCGGGCGCCGCTTTTATTATTGAATTCAGCTGTTCGTCCAGTTTTTTATCACCTGTATTTACGCTGTTGTTATACATAAAATTGTGGCAAAGGCCGTAGATTTCATTTTCAAATTTATCACTTCTGTCTAATTTATCCGGTGTTAAAATACCTTCGTATCCTAAAATGTTTATTTCGCTGCCGTTTTTTTCATAGTTAAAACTTACCTCTGTTTTGTTTTCAACAGCTTTAATTTTTTCTTCGCTATCTAAAAGCTGAGACAAATCAGAAAGAAAATCTTCTCTTGAGTAGCTTAATGGAAGACCGTTTTCCATTTTTTCCAATTTTGATATGGAATCTTTTAAGGTTGCTTCAAAATCACTGTATTCTCCGTTTTTAGCGATAGAGAAAATGTTGTGTGCAAATTGTTCGATATATTTTCTGTCGACAGGCAGAGAATGCGAATCTGCAGTTAAGCTTGCATCAATTTCATAGAATAATTTTTTCAAATTTGCCGCAATCGGATCGTTTTCACCTATATTATCAAAATTGAGTTTTTTAAGCTCTTCGTACAAAGTTATTTTGCTTTTGAATTTCATTGTATTAACATTTAAACTGTTTTTTGCAATGTCAATAAAAACTTCGCTATTCATTCTTGACAGGAGCACTTTTCCGAATCTTTTGCATTCGTCTGTTTTGAATGAAATTAAATCCAATATATTTTGAAAACCCTTTTCATCAAATTCTTGCTCGCCGTTTTCGTTTTTGCTAAAGCAGGAATTATACAATAAAGGAAGCCTGCCGAGAGTAATTCCGGTTTTTAGGAACTCTTCAAGTTTTTCTTTTGCATGGGGTGTAATTTCGCCGTTTTTATCGCAATGCTCTTGTTTTAAGTTTGAAAGCCCCAAAATATCATATCCGGAAAATCCCGGTCTGTCTTTAATGGATAAAAGTATTTTTTTGCAATATTCATTTTCCATTGCTTCAAACATTGGATCGGTAAAATTAACGGCATATGAAAAATCGTTTGTTAATTCTCTGATAAGCTCAATTTTGTCTTCTATCGGTTTCCCTTTGTCATCAAAACAATTTTTTGCAATTACGGCAAGATTTTGATAAATGTTTCTATCTTCTTTGTCGTACATTTTTCTTAGGAATTTATAGATGCTGTCAAAGTTTTTCTTTCCGATGGTTGCATAAATTTGCACAATTTCGCCTGTTTTTTTCATGTCGTTTGTTTCATCAAGAATTTTTTGTGCAAAAGCAAATTTGCCTCTTTCAGCTACGCCGTTTTCGTCTTTAAGGAATTTAAAAAAGTTTAATTCATCGCTGAAGCCGCCCCAGCCTGATTTAGATTCAAGGAACTTGGACATATATTTTATGTTTGTATCGTTAAAAGCGCCTGTGTTATCTTTAATGTCGTCAAGTAAATCTGCAAAGTTTTCACGCATTGAGTACGAGTCTTTATAATATGGCGGTGCAAAAATGTATCTTTTGGAGCGCAGATTTTTTATAAATGCAACAAACTTGTTATCTTCCGTTTCAACTTTATCGCCAAATAAATAGTCGTTTGTAAAATTAACGGCTTTTTCGCTTATTTGTCCGGTTTGTAAATCGACCATGGCTCTTACAATTTTAGCTGTTTTAACTTCTGAGTGTCCGAAGAAGCGGTTCATATAATCAAGGCTTTGCCTTTTTGCTTCAAATTCTTTTGTCTTTTCTTCTATTAAAGAATCATATTTTTTGGTTTTCGGGTTTACGAAACAACTCATCATATATGTTGCATCACAAAGGCTTGAACCTTCACCTCTTTTAGCAAATGATGTTTTGTAACTTTCAAAATTATTTTCATCCAAACTTGCAACAGTTTTTTTAAAATCGCCCAATTCGGCAAATGCGGACTCATTAGCTTCTTTGCCTTTTTGCGCAAAAAATTCCGCTGCTGTTCTTTCAAACGGGGTAAAATCTTTTATTGCGGCTATAAAATTTTTGGGCGTTATTCTTCGTACCGATAAAAACGGCGAAGCTAAATTTGTAATATATTCGGCATTTGCATTGTTTTCAGCTTCATTGTTTTCTTTTGCGCAAATATCATATACTGCGGCAACAAGAGGTTCGATGGCGTCCCTGTCTTCGGCAGTATATATACTCAGCTTGTTTGAGAGTGCAGCTATTCCTTCGGGTGTAAATGTTCCTTTTTGAATGAGTTCATAAAGCTTTTTTGCGCCAGCATTTGACAGCCGGTAGGAAAAGCTGCTGTCTAAAGGTGTTTTGTCAAAAAGTTCTTCAAGAGCATCTGTATAATTTTTTTCTTCAGAAGCTTCTTTTTTGTTTCCAAACGAAATTCCTACTCTGTTTTGCCAATATTCGGGATTAACGGGAGTTTCTTTTTCGGGAGTTTTTTTCTCATCTTGTTTTGGCGCAGGTGAAGGTTCGGGGTTTTTTCTTACCCTTGAATTGTCATCGTTGTTAAAATTAATGTAGCTGCCTTTAATTTCCATTTTTAATACAAAAACTTGCCTTCCTTAAAATTTATATCGACGATAAGGTTAAAAACTTTAAAAAACTTGTATATTTGTTAAATTTATGACACATTTCCTTTAATTTGCTATCATATTGCCTGTTATGACAAATATATTTGTAATTTCAAACGAAAAATATAATTTAGAGGAATACAGCTTAAAAACAGCGAACGGTTTTTATGAAGCTTTGTATGACGATATTTTGAATTTTGAGTCGGATATCGTTATTTTGGATTCTTCGATTGAAAATTCAGCCTCAATTTTAATTGAGCTTTTAGCTAAAAATACAAATAAAACATTTGAAATTTTTTACATAACGGAAACTTACAATAAAGATGAAATTAAAACCCCTGTTAAAACTTTTTTAAAGCCGGTTAATTCGGAAATTTTGAAAAATGAAATAAATTTGGCGGTTTTAAATAAACAAAATTTCATTAATCTTTATAAAGAAAATATGGAATTAAAAAAGAATTTGTACCAAATAGATGCATTCTATAACGCAAGTTCAAAATTTGCAGGCACTTTGGAAAAAGAAAAACTTTATGAAGTCGCTTTTGAAAGCTTGGAGAGAATTTTAAGCTATGATACGGCAACAGCCCTTTTTTGGGATAACCTTAAAGAGGATAAGTTAAAGTTTTATATAAATTCCCTTAAAAAAACAACGGAAGAATTTAATTCCAATTTGATTAAAAGGCTTTCTTTGGGTGCAAAAGATGTGGGGATTACAAGCCTTAAATTATCGAGGTTTGAGGTTGAAACAATTCAAAATGTTAAGCCTTCATATAAAAATGAATATTTTGACGATTCTTTTAATGAATACGATTCTTTAATTGCACCTATTGTTATTAAAGATAAGTTTGAAGGCGTTATTGAAATATTCAGAAAAAACAAATTTACAAAAGAAGATGTAACCTGTTTTCAATCCATAATTCATCAAATTTTGGCACCGTTAAGAAGCGCTATTTTATATGAGGATATAATAAATGCTAATATTCAATTGAAAAAATTAGAAAGAATGAAATCTGAATTTGTTTCAATTGTATCTCATGAATTAAGAACGCCATTGACCCCTATTAATAATGCTTTAAGTATAATTTTATCGGAACAGGGCGGGGCTATCGGCGATGTCAACAAAAATTTTGCTAATATTGCAAAAAGAAATGTTTCAAGGCTATCAGGCATTATTGAAGATTTGTTGGATTTATCAAGAATGCAGACAGGAAAGTTTGATTTTAAATTTACAAAAGCTTCGCTTTTGCCTTCAATTGAACTTGCATATAATACTTTTAAAAATCAGGCCGCACAAAAAAATATTGAATTTAATTTGGAAAACAATGTAAATCTGCCTGATGTTTATATTGACCAGCACAGAATTGATCAGATTATATCAAATCTTATAACAAATGCGATTAAATTTACCCCTGATGGCGGCAAAATAAGAATTTCAACAGGCATAATTGAAAACCCTGATAAGAGCCTTTTGATAACACCTTCAGACGGTGAGTATTCAGGTGCATACGTTAAAATTTCCGTTCAAGATACGGGGGTTGGCATTGAAAAAGAAGATATACCAAAAATATTTGATAAATTTTCTCAAATTGAAAATACTCTATCAAGAAACACGGGCGGCATAGGCCTTGGGCTTACAATTACAAAACATTTTATTGATGCTCATTTGGGCGGAATCTGGGTTGATTCCGTTAAAAATGAAGGTTCAACTTTTAATTTCATAATACCGGCTTATAGTGATGAAAAGGCTTTCAGGGCTGAACTAAATTTAAAAATCAGAAACGAAGCGGAATCTACCGGATATTTAAAAATCATTGAAAACAGTGATTTTGAATTTTATAACCATCTTAAAAATTCAAATATAATCAAGCTTACAAAAACTTCAAAAGAATTTTTGGAACGAAAGAACGATAAATATGTAACTCAGGTTTATATGCAAGGGTTAGACAGAAGCGCATTTGATTTTATGGTTTCAAAAATTGAAGATGAAATAAACCTTAAAAGTTGTGATATAGTATTATCAAAGGCATTTTATAAAAAAGATGCCTGAATATTGCCGTTTATAGTTAGGAAGTGATTTATGCAGAAAAAAATTCTTGTCGTAGATGATGAAAAAGATATAACAGAGACCCTTTCTTTTATGCTGAAGGCAACAGGCTATGATGTTTTGACGGCAAATGACGGAGAAGAGGGTTTAAAATGTGCAAAGGAAGAAAATCCCGACTTAATTATTTTGGATGTTATGATGCCAAAAATTAACGGCTATAAAATTGCCCGTCTTTTAAAGTATGACAACAAATATAAGCACATTCCGATTGTTATGGTAACTGCGCGCGGACAAGATTCTGATAAATTAATAGGTGAAGAAACGGGCGCAAATGAATATATTACAAAACCTTTTGAATTTGAAGAAGTTTTGAAAAGCGTTCGTAAATATCTTGAGGCATAAATTATGGATTTAGTTACAAATAAAACCATAGATAAGTTAAAATATGACTTGGTTCGAAATAATATCATAACTTTTGAAGATATTGAACGTGCCCAAGAAATTGCAAATGCCCAAAACACAAATCTGGGGCAGGTTTTAATTAATTCTTCATTAATCACGGAAGCTGAACTTTTAAAATTTTTGGAAGAAAAGCTTCATATTCCGTACGTTAATTTGGATGATTATGAAATTGATAAAAAATGTCTTCAATTTATCAGCTATAAAGAGGCAATAACCTATAAAATGCTGCCTCTATTTCAAATTGAAGATACTTTAACCGTTATTATGGCAGACCCTTTGGATTTGTTTGCAATAGATAAAATTATTGAAAGAACGGGAAAAACAATTGAACCTGTTTTGGGGTCTTTAAATACAATTTTGAAAAAAATCAATGAATATTATGATCTTAAAGGCAAGGTTCAAGATATTGTAACTGAAAAAGAGGATAATTTCAGGTGGATTGATGAACTTCATAATGAAGATTTATCTGAAGAGCATCTTCAAAATTTATTCAGGGGTATTTTAAAGCAGGCAATAAAAGAAAATATCCATGAATTATATTTTGAACACCTGACAGATTCTCTAACGGTATATTTTAAAAAGCAGGATGAAGCTTATTCAACAGGCTCAATCCCTTCGCTTTTAATAAGCCCTTTTATTCAAATGCTGAAGTCATTATGCGCACTTGACCCAACAATATCTGAAATTCCGCAGCTTGGGAAATTAACTTTTAATGTCGATAATATCAGTTTAACCGCAAGCATTTCAGCATACCCAACAATTTCAGGCGAGAGGATTTTATTAAAAATTTATCATCCGCCAAAAAAATTAATGGAATTAATTAAGGATGAAGACACGATTTCAAAATTAAAAAATGCACTTTTAACCCCCGGAGTTGTTCTTGTTTGCGGAAGCTCACTTTCAGGTAAAACGCATCTTGTTTACTCAATTTTGGATGAATTAATACCCAAAAATAAAACAGCAATGACATTAGAGAGTATTGCAAAATATAAATTGAAAAACGTTATTCAGTCTGAATTAAATGAATCTGTCGGTTTTAATTTAGATAAGGCCATGAGATATATTGAATTTCAATCGCCGGATATTGTTTATTTTGAGGGTATTGCAACCAAAGAAGGGCTGGATTTTTTCACATCCTTAACTTTGAAGAATAAAACTCTTATAACGGAATTTTTAGCAGATAATATGGATGAATTAAGAAGAAAGTTTTCATACCCTGAATTTTCAATGTTTAAATCTGTTATAACCTGCCTTTTATTTATTCATAACAAAGACGAAATTGAATTTTTTGATAAAAATGCTTTGTCAAAATACCTTTTTTAACAAAAAACTATAAAATCGGTTGACAATGGCCCTTGTTCATTTTATAGTTATAAATCGTAAGAGAGGCTGACCGTGTCTAAATGCAGATTTAATGCTACGGTCCCTTAACAGAAAGGACAATATAAAATGTATGCTATCGTAGAAACCGGCGGCAAACAATACAAACTCGAAGAAGGCAGATACGTTGACATCGAATTATTACATAACGATGTAGATGAAAAAGTTGTTTTCGATAAGGTTGTTATGCTTGTAAACGGTAAAAAATCAAAAGTTGGCACACCTTATGTTGAAGCTGCAACTGTTGAAGGCACAATTGTTAAACATGATAAAGCTAAAAAAATCATTGTTTTCAAACAACGCCCTAAAAAAGGTTACAGAAAAAAACAAGGCCACAGACAACAATTTACAAGAGTTATGATTAATAAAATTAACTCAAAAGCTTCTAAAAAAGCTGCAAGTGATACAACAAATGAAGCAGGAGAAGAATAATGGCACATAAGAAGGGACTAGGTTCAACCAAAAACGGTAGAGATTCCGAAAGCAAGCGTCTTGGTGTTAAAAAATTCGGCGGCGAAGAAGTTCTTGCAGGTAATATTTTAGTAAGACAAAGAGGAACAAAAGTTCACCCCGGAAATAATGTAGGCATTGGTTCAGATGACACATTATTTGCACTTATTGACGGTGTGGTTAAATTTGAACCTCACAGAAGAAACAGAAAACAAGTTAGTGTATACGCTAAATAGTTTATTGCAAATTAAAATTTTTATAATATGATTAAATGTGTTGGGAACAAGCCTTGCGGTAAGTGTACCAACTCAAATAAACTATAACTTGTAGAAATTGAAAATTGAATAATTTAGTAGTTGGGGGCGTAGCTCAGATTGGTTAGAGCGCATGCCTGTCACGCATGAGGTCGCGGGTTCGATCCCCGTCGTCCCCGCCACTAAATAAAATTAAATTAAAAAAAGAACCCTAGGTTAGGGTTCTTTTTTGTTTTGCTTATAATGAGCGAAAGGGTAAAATTGTCTTATTCGTCTTCTTTTGCGGCAATTGTTTGTTTAACAGCTTTTGGGGTTCCGTCTTCGCCTATTTCATAGCGAATCCAAACATTGTTACCGTTTTCGTCTTTAAAGCCGTATGTAACCAAATTGTTGTCGGATTTTTGCACCCATATGCTGTCTAAATTAGCTTTGCCGTCAAAATCTTTTTTGATTTGTTCTTTAATTTCATCCGAAACTAAGTCGCCATCAACACTAAAGCCGCCCCATGCATCTTTTTCTTCGGGTTCTGCCGCCGTAACAAACCAGTCTGTTTTGTTGTTTATTCCTTTGTCAATTTCTTCGCTTAATGTTTTTGTGTTTGCAACTTCTTCGGGATCAAGATTCAGTGCGTTTGCAATAAAGCTTACAACAGTTGATTTAACATCTTCTGCGGTTGCGCCGTCAGCGTACATTCCTTTAATTACTTCAGCGGTCTCAATAATGTCTTGAGGAATGTCTTCAGCGTCGTATTCGCCGCTCATAACACTGCTCAATTGGGCTAAAATGGTTTGCAGGCCTGCAATATTATCGTAAGAAATTTTATCTGCGTCCGCTTTTGCTTCATCAACAATTTTTTCGCCGTTTTCATCAAAAGTTCTCATTACAATTCTAGTTGCGCCGTCTTCGCCTTGGTTAACGTCATTTTCATTGTAAATTGAGTAGAATTGATTTTCTTGTGTTTCAATTGTTCTTGCGGTTTCGTTTCCGAATTTATCCAATCTTACCCAAGCATCATTTCCGTCTTTATCTTTTACGTTATATGTAATGTCGCCATTATCGCCTTCGTTTGTCATTGTTAATGTTGTAAAGTCATAATCCGACCCCAGTATCCCCTTTAATTTTAGGACTACATCTGAGCCGATTTCGCTGCCGCCTGCAAATTTAATTGATACAACATCGCCGTCTTCATCTAATTTGGCTGTGCTTTCAACATTTTGTTCGCCGTTTTCATCTATGGTATATGTTAAAGCTTCCTTGCCGTCAATTGTTTTAAATTTGCCGTTGCCAAGCTCAAGAGTGCGTTTTACTTCCGTAAAGCTGCCGTCGTCATCTCTTGTATATTTAATATAAGTTGTCTTGCCGTCTTCATCTTTTGCTGAGTAAACAAAGCTGTTGCCGTCGTCCATTTTTTGTATATTTACGGCAGATGGATTGATGTTGGAGCCGACTGAATCTCTAAGCGCATTCAGGGCAACATTTGGCACATCGTTATCGCTTTCAACGCCGGTGCTTTCAAAATTTCCGTCTTTGTCTCTGACTGTTCTTTTTGTTTCTCTTGCGTTGCCGTTTTCATCAAGTTCATATCTTACCCAGACAGTGTTACCTTCGCCGTCTGTAATGCCGTATGTTACTTTATTGTTTGCGCCCGGCTGAACCCACACATTGGATAAATCCGAGTTAGCTCCGCCAACCTCGCCAAGAGCTGTTTTTATTACATCAGGGATGTCATCTCCTGTTACTTTGAAGCCGTTGTAGCTGTCTCTTTCTTTTGGTACCGCAGTTTTTACGAACCAATCATTTTTTACTCCGTCGTCGTCTTCTCCGTCAATTGTAAATGCTGTGTCGTTGTTCGCAATCATTTTGTCTTCGGCATCATTATCCCCGTTAGCTTTTACTACGTTGGAAAATGTTTCTGATAACAATTTTGCTAGTTTTGCGCTGTCAAATTCCATTTTATACTCCTTCTATGTTATAGTTTTTCTTATCGTTCTTATGTGTTAAAACTTCAATAAACAGGAGTATATATTACGGAAATTTTACAAATATCAAAACAAGTTATATTTCAAAATGGGTATATTTCTTTTATCAGTCGTTTAGCAGCCTTTGATACATTTCAAGAATGTTGCCCATTATGTCTTCGCCGTTAGAATTTGTGTTTGTAAAATATTTTTCGTTTTCTTTATTTTTTGGCTTAAGCAAGTATGATGCCCTTAAAATGTCATAAACAACGGAAAATTGCTTTTCAATGGGATATGTTGAAAATTCTTTTGAAAGTTTTTCTCTTTCTTTTAATTTTGGTTTAATTTTTTCTGATAATCCCCGTTGTCTTACTATATTGCTGTATTTATAAAGGGGTGAGTTTTTTATTTTTTGAATAGTTTCTTTATCAAAAGAATTTTCAAGAATAATACCGTCTCTTAAAAGCTCAACAAGCATTGCCGTTTTGTAAAATGTATCTCTTACATCTCCTCTTTTCGGGAGTTGTTTTGCCATTCTTATATTAAATTCGGCAGCGCTTACAAAGTCGTTTGAATCATTTTTTAAATTTGTTCCGAATCTTTTTAAATCTTCTTCGCTGAAATCTGCTTTTTTAAATGCGCAATCTGCCATATCAAGCCCTTGGTTTATAAAATTAATTGATAAAACTTCAGGCAGGCCGCCTGCATGGGTGCACAAAATGCGTTGGTTAATAATGTCTTTTACATCCCATCTTATTTTTCCTGCGTACCAAGAATAAGGCTGGTGCCTGTCATCAATTATTGCAAACAGCGCATCGGCATCGCTTCCGGGGAAAGCTTGTCCTCTTCCTAATGAACAGTTTTTGTCATAACCTATAAAAAGCGTTTTAAAACCTTCTTTTTCACTCAAACATGAAAGTGCATTTTTAAATTCGCTTTCCATATTTTCTTTGACTTTTTTAAAATTCGGAAACCCTGTCATTGCGCAAAATTCATTAACAAAGGCTTTCTTTTCCAAAAGTGTTAAATTATCAAGAGCTTTTAATTTTTTAATAGCGGGTGCATTTGGCTGCAGTTCTTCTTTTCCTGTTTCCGTATTCCGCAAAAAGGCTTCAGAGTTATCATATTTAATATCTTCCAAAAAATCTTTCGGGGAAAAAGAACCGCTTTTTATTCCGGCGGGCGGATAATAACAGACAGGAGGAAAATTCCCGTAAAAAGACGGCGAATGGCTTATTATATTATTTATTTTGTTGTCTTTATTTGCTTTTGAGCAATAACTTATTGAAAGAGGAAGAATTTTCATCCGGCGGTTTACCTTTTTGTTTTTATAACGCCGCTAAATATTATTTTTGTTTCTTTAAGAAAATCTGCTCAAAAATTTGCAAACATCTCTTAAATTAGGCTCCGTTTTTTGTTATTATAAGAGTATAAAGGAGATGTTATTTTGGGACAAGCAAAAGAATATTCGGCAATGCTTAAAAGGAGAGGATTTGGCGAGATTGATAAATGTATTTGCCCAAAATGCGTTAAAAATGAATTTGCTAAAGAGTTGATTAAAAAGAATGCAAATATGAAGACAACCTGTTCATATTGCGGTGCAAAGACAAATTGTCTGCATATGGAAAAATTTCTTGAATTTTTGACAGAGGTTATAAGATATTATTTTGTGCCTGCCGAGGGAAATTTGGCATATGATAATGAAGAAAAAGAATATATTGGCAGAACTTATAATAAGTATGATATTGTATACAGACTGTCTGAGGCGCTTGGAACAGATTTTGATTCCGATCTTGCGGATGACATAAAAGAAACGCTCTATGATTTTTATTTGTGCGATAAAAACCCATACGGTACAAGCCAGTTGGAATTTTGCGAAAACTCTTGGAAGAGATTTGCACATTTGGTTAAATATAAAACCAGATATTTATTTTACGCGGATGAAAATAAGTGCCAGTATGAAAAGGCATTTATGTCAGCATCTGAAATGCTTGATTATACGGCTTCTTACCTTGAAAAATTGAACTTATTCACAACGCTCAATATCGGAACGATTTTTAAAAGAGCAAGAATTTTAGAAAATGATGTTGAAATAAACGAAGAGGAAATGGCATCTCCACCTTATTATCAGGCAAAGAACAACAGAATGTCAGCAGAAGGAATTTCTGCTTTTTATGCAACGTTTGAAGATGATGTTGCAAAAGAAGAAGCGCTAAACAGTCAAAAAGATTTAACTAATAAAAAATTAGTCATTGCCGATTTTATAAATTTGAATGAATCAAAATGTTTGGATTTAACCAAAATTTTAGAATTAAATCTGCCGGATTGGCTTGATATAAAAAGGGCAAAAGAAAGAGAAGTTATACTTTTTTACAGATATCTTCATAAGGCTTTAAGTTCCCCGATTAAAAAGAGTGATACAAAAAATAAAAATATAGAATACGTTCCGACTCAAATTTTTGCGGAATATTGCAAAGAGGTTTTAAAGGTAGACGGCATAATTTATTCAAGTTCGGTTTACAATAAAGGCAAATGTATTGTTCTTTTTGTTGACCATGATGCTTGCCTTACGCCGAATAAAAATGACATTATCACCTTTGAAAATAAACAAAAATTGAAATACATTTCATATAAAACTGTTGATTTATAGAATAAAAAATGCCTGAATTTTAATAAATTCAGGCAAAAAGGTGAGAAATTAACTTGGTTTAATTTTTTCTGTACCCGCATTTGGGGCAAACATCATCAATAAGTTCAATACCGCAAAGGGGGCATCTATTTATTGTTTTGGTTACTTTAAAATCTTCGGTTGCTGCGTTTACGCCGCTTGTGAAAGTGATTTTTGAAATGTTTAATTTGTCTTTTAAAAGGTCATAAACAATTTTTATCATTCCTTCCACGGTCATTGTTTCTTTTGTAACAACAATTCTGCAATCAGGGTATGCTGTTGCAAGCTCTGTTTTAAAAGCGGCACCTTTCATTGTGTTTTGGGGTGCACCGTTTTTAATTCCCTGTTTTTCATAAACTTCTAAAATAGCGGGGAGCAGGGGGTCATCTTCTCTTAAAATTGTTGCGTGGTCAAAGTTTTTTAAAAGGTCCCATGCGGTTTTTTGAATTTCATTGCAAGGGAAAACCATATTAACGCCCATATTAACAGAATCTTCCACTTCAATTGTAAGGGTGCCTGTGTGGCCGTGCAGATATTGGGCTTCGCCTTTAAAATTGTAGAATCTGTGGGCGTATTGAAGGTCAAAAGTTGTAATTGATTTCATAAATTTTTCTCCTTTTTTTAAATTTTTTTCTAAACGAATTAAAAATTAATTGCAGCTTTTGGCATATTCTTTATTTTGTATTTTGTCTTTTTGAATTTCATCATAAAGTTTAATTCCTGCCATAAATGAATAAACATTGTTAAACCCTTTTTGAATTAAAATTCTTGAAGCAAGATAGCTTGTGTAGCCTGTATTACAAATTAAAATAACTTTTTTATCTTTTGGAATTTCATTATATCTTTTTCTTAATTCGGAAAGCGGAATATTGATTGCACCTTTTATATTGTTTGAACTGAACATATCAGGGGTTCTTACATCTATTACAAAAGAGCCTTCAATATCTTCATAATATGCGGGTTTAAAAAGCCCTGATAAAAGGTTTTCTGCCGCCATTCCCAAAATGTTAACAGGGTCTTTAGCGGATGAATAAGGGGGAGCATAACAAAGTTCGCTATCCAATAATTCTTGAATTTTGCCTCCGTTTCTCATAACGGATGAAATAACATCAATTCTTTTTTCAACACCATTTTTTCCAACGCCCTGTGCACCTAAAATTTCGCCATTATTGTTAAACAAAAGTTTAAATAAAATCGGAGCCGCATTTTTGTAATATGAAGCGTTTGAATTTCCGAAGGTGAAAATTTTTAAATATGGAATATTTTTTGCTTTTAACTGTTTTTCATTAAAGCCTGTGGCAGCTACCGTATAATCAAAAACTTTTATAGTTGATGTTCCTTGAGATTTTTTATATTTTGAATTTTTACCTGAAATATTATCCGCTATAATTCTTCCTTGCCTGTTTGCAGGGCCGGCAAGAGGAATTAAAACGTTTTCATCATTAATAAAACTTTTAACTTCAACATTATCGCCCCCTGCAAAAATATCAGGGTCATTTGTTTGCATATAATCATTTACAATAATTCCCCTATTCACATTAAGCCCTGCATTTTTTGCAAGCTCAATTTCAGGTTTAACCCCGATTGCAAGAATTATAATGTCATAAGGAATTTTTTTGCCCGAATTAAGTTCAATTTCATTTTCAAAAATTTCTTTAACGCCGTCTGATAAAATTAATTCAACACCCTTTTCCCTCATTTCATTTTGTGCAAACGCCGCAATTTCAAAATCAACAGGCGCTAAAATTTGGCTTTGCATTTCAATAAGGCTTGTTTTTAACCCCATAAAATTAAGGTTTTCTGCCATCTCAACCCCGATAAAGCCGCCGCCTATAACTGCCGCTTTTTGAACATTGTTATTTTTTATATATGCTTTTATTTTATCAATGTCATCTAAGCTTCTAACCGTGAAAATTTTTTCATTGTTAATTCCGTTTATAGAAGGTTTAATTGGGCTTGCGCCTTGAGATAGGACTAATTTATCGTAATAAATTTTTTCACCGTTTTTGGTTAGAATAAATTTTTCACTTCTATTTATACCTGTAACTTCCGCATTCAATTTAACATTAATATTGAACATGTTATAAAAGCGGCTTGAATTTGAAACAAGAATTTTTTCTCTTTCTTTTATAACACCTGAACAGTAATAAGGAAGGCCGCAATTTGCAATTGAAACTTCACCTGTTTTTTCTAAAATTAAAATTTCAATATTTTCATCTAACCTTCTTAATCTTGTTGCACAGCTTGCGCCTGTTGCGCCGCCACCTATTATAACAACTTTCATAAAATCCTCATAAAAATATTTTCATATATTCGCATATTAGCATATTCATATTATCAAAAATTTTAGAAACTGTCAATATGGATTTGACAATATTCGCATATTGTAATATTCTCATAATATGAAAACTGATATTGATATTGATGAATATACGGCAATTTTTAAGGCGCTTGCGCACCCTACAAGGCTTACCATTGCATATAACTTAATGAAAAAACCGGAATGCAATGTGAATAGAATGAGTGAATGTTTAAATATTCCCCAGCCGACTGTTTCACAGCATTTATCCATTTTAAAAAGTGCAAAAGTTATAACCGGAACAAGAAACGGCAACCAAATTTGCTATAAAGTGGACAACAAAAAGGTTATAAAAATTTTATCCCAGCTGAAAGAAAAATAATTTTTAAGCTTCTTTCATATCTTCATTGAAGTTTTTTCTTAAATCTTGAAGGTTATTGTTGAAATCATCTTCCGACAGGTCAAAGTTTGCAATTTCACGGCGCAAATTGTTATATTCTGTTGTTGTTAATTCTTCCCTTAGTGCGGAATTAATTTCTTCCCATTTTTGTTCCGTGTGAATGGTTGCAAAATCTTCAGCTAAATCGAAAGCAGAAGTTCCGTATTTTTCTTTATAAATTCTATCTGCAATTGTGTTTGGCTCATCTTTATTTAAGCCGTAATGGGAAACAGTTGATGTTCCTTCATACATATTTTCATAATTTTTTGCTGCAAACCATTTATAAAAGGGGTTTATTTTATCTATAAATTGTGAAAAATATGAATATTCACCTGTTTTTAGTTTGTTTTCGCCGTTAATATTCGGGTTTTTAATGTCTTCATTCCAAATTTCATCTTGGTTCAAATTGACCCAATTTGAATGGGAATAAAAATCTTGAATATTGTGAACCAGCCTTCCTAAATCATAAAAAGCCTGTTCATAATATTCATCGGCATCTTCACCCTTTGCTTTTGCGGCTTGAATAAAATCATCTATAACAACACTTTGTGCTTTTTCTAAAAAATCATCGCACTTTTCAAGCGATGCTTTATTAAAATGTTGTGCGCTTAAGTCAAAACCGTCTGTAATATCAGGTATTTTTCTTCTTAATTTGTCTGAATCAAGGTTGCCTTTTTCGATATAATTTAAGGCATTATCATTAAAGCTTGAATTTAAAGCTTCCGTTGTTATTTGGCTGTGGTATTTGCCAATCAAATTAATTGCTCCCTTAATCCTTATACTTTTTAAAAACAATTTTTTTCTAAAAATTGCTTTTTGTTGAAATATTTTAAGGAGTTTCTTTTTCTTGTTTGCCTGCTTCCCTTTTTTGCTTTTTTTCCATTCTTTTTAGTTGTTCTTGTCTTTTTTCTTCCGTTAATTTGCACTCTTTAAGAAGTTTTGCATAATATGCTTCTTTTTCTTTGGGGTCGGATATTTTTTCCGCTTCAATTAACCCTTTTTCAAATTTTTGTTTTCTTTCATACCAGCCTTGGTTTTTTAATTTTGTTACAGCATGGCATATCATAGGAATTCCGATGGGGGCTGTTATTAATAAATCCGTCAGAAAAATTCCTGCGGATAATTCCGCTATATGTTTTCCTCTTGTTGGAAAAGGCCTTGGGTTTTGATATTTAAAGGGAACATATTCTTCCCAAACAGGGGCTTTTGGCATTTCTTCTTCAAGAGCAACTGCAAATGGTGCTAAAAAATTGAAAACAAAACAAAAAACAAGAAAACAATTAAAAACTTTCATTATAAAACCTTTTTACTTACTTACCTTTTTTAATTATCTTTTAAAAAACAGTATCTAAAAAGGCTTTTTATTTAAAAATTTACAATTTTATTTGGCTTCTTTTAAGGTTTTAAGCGCCATAATTGCGTTTGGAAAGCCTGTATATGGCATTGATTGAACAATAACAGCAGCTATTGTTTCTTTATTGTTACCTGCTTTTATGTTTCCTTTAATGTGGGCTTTCAGGGTTTCTTTATCCCCTGCTGCGGTTAAAATTGCAATTGTTAAAAGCTCCCTTGTTTTAATGTCCAGCCCGCCTCTTGTATAAAAATCGCCAAAACAAACTTCAACTAAAAAGCGGCTGACATCATCCCCCATATTATTTGGAAGATTTTTCAAACTTTGTTTAATTTCATCTCCATAAATATGGTTTTGAATTTCATAGCCTTTTTTATATCTTTCATTGTCTTTAATTGTTGTAGTGTCTTCTAAAGGCAGTTTTATGCCCCTTTTTTCAAAAACTTCGTTCATTGTACTAATTGCATTTAAACTTTTTGGAAAGCCTATAAATGGTGCTAATTGATACATTGCTTCCCTTATTTCAATCGGGGTAGCACCAACATTTAAGGCGGCATTTATGTGTGCATTTAATTGAGGCAGAGTTTGCATTGTTCCTAAAACGGTTATTGTAATTAATTCCCTTGTTTTTATATCAAGTTCGCCTATTGTAAAAATTTCACCGAAAATATATTTTTGCAAAATTGCCATAAATTCAGGGTCTGTGCCGTTTTTCCCCAAAGGGTCAGCTAAAAATAATTTATTAAAATTTTCTTTACAGATTTCTTCTTTTGTCATATCGCCTCTTTCTGTTGCTAAACAAACGTTACAGAGTAAAATAAGCATTAAAAATATTTTAAAAAATTTATTTATATTCAATGTCAGATACCTTATCAAGCCAAGTTGTTACATTGTTTGGAATGTTTGTTTCAATTGATATATGGGCAAATTCGGAATTTGGAGCAGCGCCGTGCCAGTGTTCGACATTTGGCGAAATTTTAACAACATCTCCTGTTTTAAGTTCTTGAATTTCTTTATTTCTTTCTTGGTATCTTCCAACCCCCATTGTAACAAGCAGAATTTGGCCGCCTGAATGCTTATGCCAATTGGTTCTCGCGCCTTTTTCAAAGGTAACGTTTCCAATTGAAGAATTAAAAACATCGTCTTTTTTAACAAGCATATTAAGGTGTGTTTCACCTGTGAAAAATTCGCTGTATGGGTTAATTTCCCCTTTTTTAAAAGGCTGGTTGTTAGTTTCTGCCATTTTATATATACCCCCTATAATTAAAACTACAATGATAATTGGAATTATAAAAATTTTATTCATTTCTTACCCTTTTAAATTTGTTTTGAAAAATTCTTCGAGTTTTTTAAACGGAATTTTTTCTAAATTGTCGTATAAATCTGTGTGGTTTGCATCTTTTACAATTAAAAGCTCTTTGTTTTCACCTTTTAATTTTTTAAATGCATCTTCGCCAAAATATCTGCTATGGGCTTTTTCGCCGTGGATGATTAAAACAGGCGTTCTAATTTCACCGGCGTATGCTAAAATTGGCGAATTAATTAAAGATAATGTTGAAGTTAAATTCCAGTTGCCATTTGAATTAATTGACCTTTTATGAAAGCCCCTTTTTGTTTTGTAGTAATTATAATAATCTTTTACAAATTGCGGTTCATCGCCCGTTAATTTTTCAGGCAGCCCGATTGCTTTTTCATATTTTCCCATTTTAAAATCTTTTGTTCTTTGCCTGTTTAGGCTTTCTTTTAATTCATATCTTTTGTTTTCATCCAGTGAATCAAAATAGCCTTTGGCGCTAACTCTTGTCATATCATACATTGTGATTGCTACGGTTGCTTTTATTCTTGTATCAATGGAAGCTGCGTTAATTCCAAAACCGCCAAAACCGCAAATGCCGATTATGCCTATTTTATTTGGGTCAACATTTTTGTAATTCGATAAAAAATCAACTGCGGCGCTAAAATCTTCCGTGTTTATATCGGGCGATGCAACATTTCTTGGTTTCCCGCCGCTTTCACCCGTATATGAAGGGTCAAAAGCAAGAGTTATAAAGCCTTTTTCTGCCATTGTTTGAGCATATAGCCCTGAGGATTGTTCTTTAACTGCGCCAAATGGCCCTGAAATTGCAATTGCAGGAAGTTTTTCACCTTTTTTTAAGTTCTTTGGTAAATACAAATCACCGGTTAATTTAATTCCAAACCTGTTTTTAAATTCAACTTTTTGAATATCAACAAGTTCGCTTTTTTTAAAAACTTTGTCCCAAACAATTTCTTTTGCCATGGTGCTTAAATCTCCTGTTTTTAAGAAAAATAAACATATTGTAAAAAATATAAAAAGCTTTTTTAGCATAAATAAAATTTCCCTTTTTAAAATATATTTTTATTATTAACTATTTTTCTAAAATAGCAAATACTTATAATAAATAATAAATAATGCCTATAAGGCATAATAAAATTAAAAAATTCTTATGGTAAAATTTTTTTATGATAGGAACAATAGTAAATACAATCTCAATTATAACAGGCTGCACTATCGGCTCAATTACAAAAAAAGGAATAAAAGAAGAATATCAAAATGCCCTTTTTAATGCAATCGGGCTTTGTGCTTTTTGCCTTGGGGTTGCAACTTTTTCATCTTCCCTTCCAAACAGTAAATACCCTGTTTTATTTATAGTTTCAATGGCAATAGGCACAATTATAGGTACATTTTTAGATTTAGACGGCAAATTTAACAAAGTTACATCCAAAATGGGGGGTTCTGATTTTTCAAAGGGCTTATCTGCTGCCATTATGCTTTTTTGTATAGGCTCTCTTTCAATTTTAGGGCCTGTTCAAAGTGCGTTATACGGTAATAACACATTTTTATTCACAAATGCGGCGCTTGATTTTGTAACATCGATTATTTTATCTTGCGCTTATGGCATTGGCATTATGTGGGCGGCTTTTGTTCTTTTTATTTGGCAAGGTTCAATTTATGCCATCAGTTTATTTTTGGGTGAATACATTTCACAAAACTTTTTTAATGAACTTTCAATTGTAGGGGGCATTTTGATTTTAAGTTCAGGTATCGGCATTTTAAAAATTAAAGAAATGAAAACCGTTAATATGCTTCCATCTCTTTTTATAGTCCCTATTCTTTGGTTTTTGGTTCATATTGTGAAATAAATTCTAAAGGTGATTTTAGATCCCAATTTATTCCTTGTTTTTTTAAAGTGCAGGGAATGCCTGCATATAGGGAATTTTTAAATTCCAAATTTTTTGTAACTATGCTTCTTGCTGCTATAACGGAATTTTCTTCTATTTTAACCCCTTTTAAAATAAGAGAATTTGCGCCAATCCAGCAATGTTTTCCTATAAAAATGCTTTTACCTTGGTTTAACACTTTATTGTCTAATGCGGAATATACAGTATGACCATCCATGGTTCTTAGTTCGCAATTTTCCCCAAAGGCGCATTCATCTTTAATTTCTATTTTTAAATTGTTTTCGCAGTAATTTGAAAATGTGCAGTTTGGTGAGGCTAAAAAATCTTTCCCGATAATGCATTCGGAATTTTTTCCGCCTGAATTTATTGTCAATTTATTTGCCATATATTTTGAACTTTGAATTTCAATTTTTGCATTTTCGCCCAAAATAAAGCGGCACTTTCTGAATTTTAAACAAGGCTCATGGATTATGACTGTTGCATTTTTGCCGGTAAATTTTATTTTTAAACCCGAAATAAAAAATACTCTTTTTTTCTTGCCTTCTTTGGTTACTTTATAGATTTTATTGTTATTAAACATTTTATTGACCGCTACTATATGCAAGCACATATAAAAATATAAAAATATGCGCTAACAACATTAATAGCATAAAACCTTTTAAATAAAATTGAATGTTAAGAATTATATATGCAGACATCAAGTGAAATATAAAAAATATGTAAGCAACAAATAAACCATTTGCAGGTAATAAAATGAAATTTGATGACAAGAAATTTATTGCGGAAGTTATAAAAATAAACAGAAAGAAAATGAACCTAACCCAAGCAGAACTTGCAGAAAGGGTTGATTTATCCGATCAGCATATTTCAAGAATTGAATCAGGCTGCTATATTCCCTCTTTAAAATCATTTTTTATGATTGTTAATGCCTTAAATATTGACCTTAAAGTTTTTGGGTTTAACCAAAAACCATCAAACAACCCCATTAAAGATAAATTAACTGAACAAATTTTATCTTCAACAGATGCTGAATTAATTTTTTATGAAAATTTAATTCAAGCCGCAAAAACAAGCTTTGATAAAGTTAAAAAGGAATTGTTATAGCTTATTCACCTATCTGTAAGGCTCTGTTTGACATTGTTTTTGCGATTGCCATAACGCCAAGGCTGGCATCATACGCCCTTTGAGCTAAAACGGCGTCTGCCATATCAACCATTGGGTTAACGTTTGACATTCTTACATACCCTTCTTCATCAGCATCAGGGTGGCCGGGGCGATAAATTTTTTCACCTTGCGTCGGGTCTTCAACCGTGCCTGTAAACCTTACGCCGCCTGAGATAAAAGGAATGGTGCCAATGCCGAATACATCTTCTTTCATTGTATTTAAAAGTCCCGCAAAAGAAATGTCTTCCGTTGCGTTTAAAACAGGGATTTTTCTTACATAATTCGGTGTATCAAGATTGGCAATGTTTTTTGCCGCAATTTGAATTCTTTTAGAGTGAACGTTTAAACCTTGTCTGCCTACTTCAAATGTATCAATTATACCCATATTTTACCTCTAGCTTCCAACGTTAATTGCCGTTTTCATTTCTGTTATTATTGATGTTAAATGTTTTGCTGCAACACCATATAGCATTGAATTTTTTTGCATTATTGCAAGTTCATCCGTTACGGAGAGTGTTTGCTGTTTTGCTTCAATAACGCCAGACGGCCCCAATTTTTGGCTTAATTTGGTTTCTAAGGAACCATTCATTGTATTTAGATATTGGGAAAATTCAATATCTTTTCTTACATAATTTGGGGTGTCCATATTTGCAATGTTGCCTGAAATTGCTTCTTGTCTGTTTGCAATTAAATCAAGCATTAATTGCGATTTTTGTATAGGGTCTTTTGGTAAATAGCTCATTTATTATTCCCTTATATTTATTGCTTTTTCATACATATCATCAACTGCTGTCATAAGCGTTGTGGATGCAAGAAGTGAAGCATTAACTCTCATAACTTGGTTAACATGGTCAAATAAATCTACATTTGACCTTTCTATTGAATATTGCGCAACTTTTGTGTGATCTACAACAAGCTTTTCTTCGCCTGAAATTTCGGTTTTAATATATTTATTGTCGCCAACTTCTTTTAAGCCTTCGGGGTTATCAAAGGTAACAACCGGAATTGTGCCTCTGTATTCGGGCTCTTTTGATAAATCTTTATAAATATAAACATCGCCGTTTTTTTCAATTTTTGTTTTAACTACATCGCCGCCGATTTTAATGCCTGAACCAACAATGTCGCCCCCTTGTGTCATTAAAATGCCGTCTTTACCAAGGCAAAAGGCGCCGTCTCTTGTATAATAAATTTCGCCGGATGGTGATGTTATTGGAATGAACCCGGGCCCATCAAGCGCAATGTCAAATTCTCTTTTTGTAACTTGAATTGAACCTTGAGAGTGGTCTGTTCTGATAACGCCGTTTGCATAGCCGTTTTCGCCCAAAATTTCTTCAAATCTTGTTGCTTTATAAGCGTTTGTTGACCAGTTTGAAATGTTTTCGGAATAAAACCCCATACGCTCAAATTGTGTTAGCGCATTAACTGTATTTCTTCTTATTATTCCTTGTAAGTTATATCCGCTTGGCATTTAGATTATGAACCTCCCAGTTGTTGTATTGCAGTTGACAGTGATTCATTTTGAAGCCTGAATAATTGCCTGTTAGCGTCAAAATTTTTCCTGTAAGGAAGCATTTCCAAAAATTCTTGCGCCAAATTAACGTTTGAAAATTCAAGACAGCTTTGTTTTATATTCGGTTCTAAAACCGCTCTGCCATCTGATGAAACAACGCCAATAGTGTCAACAAAATCCATTTTTCTTGTTTCGGGGTTGAATATAAAAAGTTTGCCGTCTCTATCTATCGTTAAATGGCTTAAAGATTCCGGCATAAAAGGAAGTTGAATGGTGCTGCCCCCTTGAGTTAAAACTTTTTGGTCATTCAGGCCTAAAAGTTCGCCTTTTTCATTTAGTTTAAACCTGCCATCACGGGTGAGTTCAATTGAACCGTCCTTATTCAAAATTTGAAAATACCCTTTATTTGTTATTGCAAGGTCTAAGGGTTGTTTTGTTTCAACAATTCTGCCTATTTTATCATCAACGGCTTCTGATAGTGCATGGATTCCAATGACATCCGCAAAGGATGACACAACTGCGTCTTTTCTTTGATAACCCACTTTATCAAAGCCCTGAACGTTTTTGTTTCCTATTCCCATAAGCTCCATTTGCATGTGCATTGCACCAATGGAATCATGCAAGCCGCTTTGGATGTTTGAGACTGTACCTTGAAGAAGCATTTTATATTTCCCTTCATATAAAGATGGCTTTACAATTTCTTTTTCGGCTTTAATTTTTTTTAGTTAATGATATTTGACAAAATATCATCCAAATGAACTACCTAATTTTCTTCTTCTTCATTAATGATAAAATTTGAACAGTCAACATCTATAATAATTTTAATTAGACTGTGTGCCGATTGTACAAGTTTTGGGGAAACAAAATTTGACGATGTTATTTTTACATTTTGTTTGAATTGCGCCGAATTTTCGGGGTCTTTTGTTTTTTCGATTTTTGTATTGCTTCTGATTGAATTTTTTTTGTTTTCTTCATCGAATTTTTTTAAAACTTCACTTTCAGGAAAACTTTCTGTTGCGGATATAAAGACATCAACTTCAAAATTGGGCGCCATTTCAAGTTGTGCCAAAACATTTCCGTAGTTTGCGGTTTCAATCATTATTTTGATTGTTTCAATATTTGCTTCTTCATTGGGGTCTGCCCCTTGAATTTTATCAAAAATATCTATATCAAAATCAAGGTTCATTTCATTTCTGATTGATAAGGGCAACCAAGGAAGATAAAGCATTAAAAGGTTTTTAACGGTCTGAGCGGAATCTGATGAATTTGCACCGACAGAAAACATTGCCATTAATTCTTTTAATTGCGAAACATTGTTTGAGCCCATTTTAGAAACTGTCATTATTGTCATCATTAATTTTTGGACGGCATCTTTTGAGTTGCCTGCTAAAAGTTCAGTCAGGGCTGATAAATTTATTTTGCCTTCGGTTAAAATTTTTGCAAAGCTTTTGGCGGTTTCTGTGTTCATATTTTGAATTTGATTAATAAAGCTTTGAAAATCTCTTGGGAGGTTTAATAAATCTTTGATATAATTTGCCCTTTGTTCAACTTCAACGGTTGATATAACTAATTGGTTTGTGTTTGATAGAATTAAACCCGTTTGGTTTTGTGCTGAATTTGTGTAGTTGATTGATGTAAATGAACTTCCTTGGTTGTTTAAGGCTTGGTTTATATTTGAATTAAAATTCCCGCTGTTTGCAGCCAAATTGTTTGCGCTTTGCCCTGTTTGACTATTTTTAATCATATTATTGGCATTTATTGCAAATGTATTAACTATGAAATTTATCGGATTAAAACCGCCCATAGTTTAATATAATAATGGTTTTCAAAATGTTTGCAACAAAATTTTGATTTTTTTATTAATCATTATAAAATTAGAACTATGTTAGAAGCATTTTTTATTCAATTTTTCCCTGAATGGGCAGTTGATGCTGTTGTTGACAGCATTAAAACCATTCCTTTTTTGTTTTTGGTATTTTTGTTTATTGAACTTTTTGAACATTTTTGGGCAAATAAAATTAAAGGCTTTTTAAAAGCTTCTAAAAATTTAGGGCCTTTTGTGGGGTCTTTAGCTGCTTCAATTCCCCAGTGCGGTTTTAGCATAGTGGCATCCACTCTATATACCAAAAAATTTATAACAAGAGGAACTATTATTGCTGTTTATTTAGCCACAAGCGATGAGGCTATTCCTGTTTTATTAATGTATCCTGAATATTTAAAATATATTCTTCCTTTAATTTTAATAAAATTATTAATTGCAATTCCTGTCGGATATTTGGTAGATTTTCTTCTTTCGGATGAAAATAGTGAAGAGGTTTTGGATGAAGAAGAAAATATTGAAGGGTGTTGCAGGCATGAAATTGTAGCGCACAGAAAACGGGATTTTTTAATTCACCCCGTTAAGCACACAATAAATATTTTTCTTTTTATTTTGGTTTTAACTTTGGTTTTAAATTATATTTTAAATATTTTCAATCTTGAAAATTTTTCTTCAAACGGAATTCATTGGTATTGCCCTTTAATAACTTCAATTTTAGGGTTAATTCCAAATTGCGCAATATCAGTCGGGCTTGTTTTGCTGTTTGTAAAAGGCGCAATTTCATTTGGCGCTTTAATGTCTGGGCTTATGACAAACGGCGGTATCGGGCTTTTAGTTTTACTTAAAAATAACAAAAATAAAAAAGATACAGTTTTAATTTTAACCATTCTTGTAATAACGGGCTTTTTAGTTGGCGGATTACTCCAGCTTTTATTTGGTTATTGGTAAATACAAACAGATTTTTTTGCTGCCTGCCAAAGTTTATCCCACTCATCAAGAGTTAATTTTTCAAGCTCAATATCGTTTTCTCTTGCCATTTCTTCCATTTTCCTAAACCTTAATTCAAATTTTTTGTTTGCTCGAATTAGGGCTTGTTCTGCGTCTATTTTTCTCCACCTTGCAAGGTTTACAAGCGCAAATAAAATGTCGCCGAATTCAAGCTCCATTTCTTCTTTTGTTTTGGCGGATAAAAATTCTTTAATTTCAGAATTAACGCAAGTTAGGACATCTTCTTCTTTTTCCCATTCAAAGCCTGCTTTTACCGCTTTTTTAGATAGTTTTTGTGCTGTCATTAAAGCGGATTGCGCTTTTGAAATGCCATCCAAGTAACTTTTTCTGTGGGGTTTTTCTTCTTTTTTTAATTTATCCCAATTTGATAAAATGTCATCAACGCTGTTAACTTTTACATTTGAAAAAACATGGGGGTGCCTGTGGATTAATTTTTTGTTTATTTCATCAGCTACATCTTCAAAAGTAAATTCATTGTTATCTGCTGCAATTTGAGAGTGCAAAACAACTTGAAGCAAAACATCGCCTAATTCTTCCTTTAAGTGTTTTATATCGTTATCATCAATTGCATCAACCGCTTCATAGGCTTCTTCCAGCATATTTTGGCGAATTGTTTTATGGGTTTGCGCCTTATCCCAATCACAGCCGTTTTCGCTTCTTAAAGTTTTAACCGTTTCAAGAAGTGCATTTATATTTTTTGTTTCCATAATTTCTACCTCACCATTTGATCAACGGTTAAAATTAAAATTCCTTTGCCGCCAAGCGCTTTCAGGTGGTTTATGCTGTCATAGATTTTATCTTTATCAACAACAACGTGAACCACAACATTTTCACTGTCGCCCCAAAGTGTCATAACGGTTGGAGAAGAAAGCCCCGGAAGAAAACTTTTAACTTCTTCCAATTTTGATTTCGGAAGATGAACCATTAAATATTTTTTTTCTTTAGCGTCTAAAACCGCATTTATTGCAACCAAAAGTTCTTCAATTTGTTTTTTAATTTCATCGGATAAATTTTTCCTCTGAACTATAACGCAGCTTGAATCCATTATTTTATCAATAACTCTTAAACGGTTTTGTTTTAATGTTGAACCCGAGCTTGTAATATCAACAATAACATCCGATAAGCCAAGCGAAGGCGTAATTTCAACAGCACCGTTTACTTCAATTATTTTTGCGGTTTTGCCTTTTTCTTTGAAATATTTTTTTGCAATGTTTGGAAAACTTGTCGCAACGTTTATAACATCGGGCAGGTCTTCTGTTTTTTGATATTTGTCTTCTTCTCTAACTGCAACTACCATATCGCAGTAACCAAAATCAAATCTTTTTATAACATCAAGGTCAATTCCTTCTTCTGTTACTATATCAAGCCCCGTAAAACCAATATCAGCCACTTTTGCATCCAAAAATTTCGGGATGTCTTGGGTTCTGACAAAAATAAGAGAGCATTTTTTATCTTGTGTTTTAATATGTAAGCATCTTTCGGATTTTGCTTCAAAATTTAAGCCTGCTGCGTTTAATAATTCATATATTTTTTCAGATAATCTGCCCTTATTCGGGATTGCAATTTTTAGTTCTTCCATTGTTTGTTCCTTCTTTTATGACTTCTTTTTATCAAAAATATGCTTTAATTTCAAATTGTTTATTTTATAATGTTTTTAGCTTAATTTTTATCAAGAGGAAGATTAACAATGGAAGAAACAAAAAAGAAAGAGTTTAAAGAAACTTTGAACTTGCCTTCAACCACTTTGGCAATGCGCGCTAACGCTGCTGTTAGAGAAGTTGAAATTCAAAAATTTTGGGATGAAAATAAAATTTATGAAAAAAATATAAATCAAAGAGATAAAAAAAATGCCTTCATTTTGCATGACGGCCCCCCTTATTTAAGTTCCGATAAAATCCACATTGGAACCGCTTTAAATAAAATTTTAAAAGATATTGTAATTAAATATAAATCTCAAAAAGGCTATTTTGCACCATATATCCCGGGGTATGACGCCCATGGGCTTCCTATTGAAAATGCTGTTGCAAAAACCATTAAAGGCGGAAAAGACGCAGTTTCTCCTTTTGAATTAAGAAAAATGTGCAGAGAGTTTGCAATGAAAAACCTTAAGGGTCAAGAAGCAAACTTTAGACGTCTTGGCGTTTGGGGTGATTGGGAACACCCTTATTTATCAATTGCGCCTGAATTTGAAGCTGAACAAATAAGAGTATTCGGTGAAATTTATAAAAAAGGCTATATTCAAAAAGGTTTAAAACCTGTTTATTGGTGTTCTCACTGTGAAACAGCCTTAGCAGAAGCTGAAGTTGAATATCAAGATGTTACATCGGATTCAATTTATGTAAGGTTTGAAGTTCTTGATAAAGATAAATTTTTAAAAGCTTTCAACCTATCTTCCCTTGAAAAACCTTGCTATATGGTAATTTGGACAACAACCCCTTGGACAATTCCATCAAACTTAGCTATAAGCTTGCACCCTGATTATGAATACGGCTTATACAAATTTGAAGGCGAATATTATGTTGTTGCTATTGAATTATTAAAAGCTTTTGCAGCTGATATTGAAAAAGAAGAAGATGATTTTGAACTTGTTGCAAAAACAAGAGGTATCAATTTAGAAAATATTGATACTAAACACCCTATTTTAGACAGAAAATCAAAAATTATAGTTGGCGACCATGTTACGCTTGACGCCGGTACGGGTGCAGTTCATACAGCCCCAGGGCATGGTTTAGAGGACTGGGAAGTTTGCCAAAAATATGGTATTGAAACATTTTCGCCGCTTGATAAAAAAGGCAGATGGACAAATCAGGTGCCAGAACTTGAAGGCGTTTATTATGAAGAAGGCAACGATATTGTTATAAACAAATTAACTGAAGCAAAAGCCTTAATGAAAAAAACACCCGTAACTCACAGCTACCCGCATTGTTGGAGATGTAAAAACCCCGTAATTTATAGGGCAACTCCGCAATGGTTTGTTCGTGTGGGTGATTTTATGGAAAAATCATTAAACGCAATTAAAAACGTTAAATGGATACCGGCTGCAGGCGAAAAAAGAATATCCAACATGGTTGAAAACAGAACCGATTGGTGTATTTCAAGACAAAGAGCTTGGGGTGTACCTATTCCTGTTTTATATTGCAAAAAATGCAATAAACCGTTAATCAACGATGAAACAATTAAATTAATTGCAGATATTTTTGAAAAAGAAAGTTCAGACGCTTGGGTTAAATATGATGCTAGCCATTTTGTACCAAACGGCACAAAATGTGAGTGCAGATGCTCTGAATTTGAAAAAGAATCAGACATTATGGATGTTTGGTTTGATTCAGGCGTTTCTTGGAGAGCGGTTGTTGCAAAAAGATGTAATGAATTTGCAGCAGATAATGTTAACCCGATTCCTGTTGATATGTACTTAGAAGGTTCAGACCAACATAGGGGCTGGTTCCAATCTTCACTTTTAACTTGCGCTGCAACGTTAGGAATTGCGCCGTATAAAACCGTTTTAACCCACGGGTTTGTTTTGGATGGTGAAGGCAGAAAGATGTCTAAATCTTTAGGCAACGTTGTTTTACCTCAAGAGGTTACAAAGGTTTACGGGGCAGATGTCTTAAGGCTTTGGGCAGCAAGCGTTGATTACAGAAACGATATTAAAATAGGCCAGAATATAATTAACCAGCTTGTTGAAGTTTTCAAGAAAACAAGAAACACGGCAAGATTTTTACTTGGCAACCTTTTTGATTTTGACCCAAAAACCGATTATGTAAAATATGAAGATTTAAAATCAATTGATAAATTTGCACTTTCAAAATTAAACAAATTAATAAGAAATGTAGATTCTGCCTTTGAAGAATATGAATTTTATAAATATTTCCAATATCTTCAAAATTTTGCAACGGTTGATTTAAGTTCATTCTACCTTGATATTGTAAAAGACAGGCTCTACACTCAAGGTAAAAAATCATTATCAAGAAGAGCTTCTCAAACTGTTATGTTTGAAATTTTGCAAGTTTTGGTTAGAATTTTGGTTCCGGTTATGCCTCATCAGGCAGAAGACATTTGGCAAAATACACCTGAGGCTCAAAAAATGGGCTTAGAAAGTATTTTGCTTTCCGATTGGCCAAAAGTTAACCCTCTTTGGGATAATGATGAACTTGAAGAAGAATATTCTATTTTATTAAAAGCGAGAGAAACCGTTTCAAGGGCAATTGAACCGTTAAGAAGTTCAGATGACAAAATTATAGGAAGTTCACTTGAAGCAGACATTTTGCTTGATGGCAATAATGTTGAAGTTCTTAAAAAATATGAAAATGAACTTGCGGATTTATTTATTGTTTCTCACGCTTACGTTGGCAAAAACCCTGAATTTAATTCAATTTCAGAATTTGAGCAAGACGGCTTAACCGTTAAAATTCAAAAAGCAAGCGGCGAAAAATGCCAAAGATGCTGGAAATATAGAGAATTAAACGCAGATGGTATCTGCAAAGATTGTGAAGATGCAATTAAATAGAATAAAAAAAGAATGTGATTTTGCCCTTTTGTATGAAGATATGAAAGGGCAATTTCCAATTTCAGAATTAAAAAGTTATGAACATTTTTTGTCTTATTTGAAAAACCCTGATTATTACATTTTAAAATGGGAAGATTATGGCTACATTTTAATTTTGGATGTATTTGACTACATTTGGGTTGATTATTTGGCAATTTTTAAAAAATACCATTCAATGGGCTTTGGTTCAAAAATTTTGGATACCTTAAAAGAAAATTTTAAAAATAAAAAAGGAATTATTTTTGAAGTTGAAAAAATTGATGAAAAAATTCCAAATACAATAAGAAGGCAAAATTTTTACATTAAAAATGGCGCCATAAAGCTTTGCATAAATTACTTTTTCCCAAATAAAGAAGGCGGCTTAAATATGGATTTATTTTATATAAAATTAAGCGAAAACGCCCCAAGCAAGCTTGAATTATTAGAGGTTATAAAACAAACATTTAAAACGCTTCATTTTGATATTAAAAATGAAGCGAGTGAAATTTATTCAAAAATAAATTAAATTTATGCCGGTTCTTCGCCTTCTTCTTCAATAGGCGGTTTTTCAGGTGCAACGATTTTGATTTTAACAATTCTTGCACCGTCCACTTCAACAACTTTAAAGGTAAAGCCGTCTATTGTGCAGCAGTCGCCTTCTTTTGCAATGTGGCCTAAGTTTTTAATAACAAGACCGCCGATTGTTTCAATGTCTTCATCTTCAACTTCGTTTTGCGCTTCAAGTTGGAAGTAATCATTAAATTCATCTATTCTCATCATTGCGTTTGCAATATATTCGTTTTCATAAATTTGTCTTATGTCGGCTTCTTCTTCGTCAAATTCGTCTTGCACTTCGCCTACAATTTCTTCCAAAATGTCTTCTAAAGTTACAAGCCCCGAAACGCCGCCAAATTCATCTATAACAAGCGCCATTTGAGCCCTTTTTGTTTTAAATTCGTGAATAAGTTTATCTATGGTTAAAGTTTCCGGTATTAAAATTGCAGGGCGCAAAATATTTTTTAAAACAATTTCTTTATCTTCAATAATAAGAGTGTATAAATCTTTAAGGTGAAGAATACCTACCACTTTGTCCAAATCTTCTTCATAAACGGGGTATCTTGTATATTGATTTTCAATTGTGAGTTTTTTAAGTTCTTCTGTTGTAATATCAAGCGGAATGCTTATAACATCAGGCCTTGGAACCATAACTTGTTTTGCCATAATGTCTGAAAATTTGAAAACATTTTGCAGGATGTCTTTTTCAGTATCATTTAAAACACCTTCTTTGTGAGATTCATCTATAATCATATCCAGTTCTTCAACGGTATGAACAAGGTGCCCGACGTGAGCCGGCGGAATTTTCATTAAAGATAAAAGCCAGTTACCAAAACCGTTCAATAAAAATATAAACGGTGTGAAAATTTTTGTAATAAATGACATTGGTTTTGCAACAACAAGCGCTGTTGTTTCAGGGTGTTGAATTGCAATTGATTTCGGCATTAATTCGCCAATTACAACGTGCATAAAGGTTATAAGAGCAAAAGCTATTGAAACGGCTAAAGAATGTGTTGCAACGGCCTGCATTGAAACAGGCAAAAAGCCGAAAAGCGGCTGAATTAATTTAACCAAAGCGGCTTCACCAACCCAACCAAGACCGATACTTGCAATTGTAATACCCAATTGTACCGCAGCAATTGACCTATCCAAGTGGTTTATTGAATCAAGTGCAATTTTTGCAAGTTTGTTTCCTTCTTTTGATAATTGTGCAAGTCTTGTTTTTCTGACAGATACAAGTGCAAATTCGGTTGCAACGAAAAATGCATTTGCAAAAAGTAATAATGCTACTACAAGTAAATTTAATATAAGCGCAGCGTTTGCCATTTATTTCCTCTTTATACTCTTCTTTTTGGGTCTATTATACTAGAAAAAACTATTTTTTCAAAATATGTTAATAAACTTGAGGGTAATGTAATTCCCTTTTTTAAAAATTAAAATCTAAATATAAAACATACGGGAATTTTAAATGAGAAAAAATTTGTTTGCTCTAGGATTATTTCTTTTTGCTCCATATTGTTTTGCGCACAATGTTTATGATGCGGAATGGTGCAGAAATAACGGCGGAACAATTGAATTTGACGCCGATTATAATATTGAATTTAACTGTACGACCATAAATACTTTTTCTACTCCATATATTGAAAAAATTTATAATTTGGTTTGCATTCCCTGTTATTCTTCAATTTTGAAAAATAAAGAGCCGCTTTTTTTAAAGCTTGTGGCGGAAGCGGAAAACGGTGTTTCAAATATGTTTGATGAATATAATTTTAAAGTAACGGAATCTGACCTTGTAAAATATATTTAATTTTTTAACTCTTTTTTC
The DNA here is from genome assembly GCA_944324425.1 of Candidatus Gastranaerophilales bacterium. Classification (GTDB taxonomy): domain Bacteria; phylum Cyanobacteriota; class Vampirovibrionia; order Gastranaerophilales; family Gastranaerophilaceae; genus Galligastranaerophilus_A. The sequence continues at coordinate 15,853 of CALUWE010000006.1, read as the reverse complement.
CAATCAATAAAGAAATACACGGCCAAAATCAGGTAAATAAGCCACATTAAAAAAGTGGCATAGGTTTTTGCCCCGTTTGAAACGGCAATAAGCCACATAATTAATGAAATCAAATTTACAAAAAACCAAAAATACCACTGTTCAATGCATCTTTTAATTGTTAAATATTGCCCGAAAATTGAAAATATGACGGTAAAGCCGTCTAAAAAAGGGCTTTTGCCGCCTGAAAGCTTTAGAATATAAGATAAAATTAAAGATAAAATTATTGAGCTTAAAATAATGACTGTTTTTTTAAATGCGGGGAGTTTTGTTTTTATTATTTCAAACGAATTTTTTTTCAAATGTTTTTTCCACTTGAAAATGCCGATAACCTGCATCGGAAAAAAATAAAGGCCGTATAAAAGCATATTTCCGAAAAAACCGTTTTTATAGGCTAAGTAAACGTAAAAAAACGTGCCTAAAAGCCCTGTAAAAAAACAAAAAATTTTGCCTTTACCCGCAAAAATTGTATAAGTTATTCCGCAAACGGCAGAGATGATTGCAATAATTGAGTCGTTTTTTAAAATTGAAATTAAAAGAATAAAAAATATAACAAGCGGAAAAAATATTTTTTCTGTTTTGCTGAAAGCGGCAATTTCTTTTTTTATTCGGTTTAAAATTTTCATTTATAAATTATAAAATAAAAACCGCCTTTTTGGCGGTTTTTTATTAATATAACTTTTTGGATTCGGTTTCAAGCCCGAGCATTCTCTTTAATTCATCAGGATGGTGCGATTTTGCAAGGGCGTCTTGAACATCTACTTTTTTGGCAAGAACCAAATCCCTTAATGCCATATCAAGTGTTTGCATGCCGATGCTTGTACCTGTTTGCAATGATGAATATATTTGTGCCGTTTTTTGTTCACGAATCAAGTTTGCAATAGCGCCTGTTACAAGCATTATTTCCTGCGCCATTATACGGCCTTTTTTGGTAACACCGTCATCTGATAATTTTTGTAATAATGTTTGAGAAAATACCGCAATTAAGCTGTTTGACAATTGAAGTCTGATTTGCTGCTGCTGGCCTTCAGGGAATACGTCAACAACACGGTCTATGGTTTGAGCGGCGCTTGATGTGTGCAGGGTTCCCATAACCAAGTGGCCCGTTTCTGCTGCTGTCAGAGCCAAGCCGATAGTTTCCAAGTCCCTCATTTCGCCTACCAGTATAACGTCAGGGTCTTCACGAAGGGCTGATCTTAGAGCATTTGCCATGCTTCTTGTGTCTTGCCCTAATTCCCTTTGGTGAACGATACTTTTTTTTGAGGTGTGAACAAATTCTATAGGGTCTTCCATTGTAAGAATGTGTTCAGTTCTTGTTGAATTAATGTAGTCTATCATAGCGGCCAATGTGGTTGATTTACCTGAACCTGTCGGCCCTGTTACCAAAATTAAGCCCCTTGGTCTGTTTGAAACAGTTTTGACAACTTCGGGAAGTCCTAAGCTTTCAAATGTCGGAGGGGTTGAATTAACCGTTCTGAATGCGGCTGCATAATTTCCTTTGTCTTTATAAATATTTACCCTGAAACGGCCTATACCATGCAAGCCGTAACCAAAGTCTAATTCCCAAGTTTGTTCCAATGTTCTTCTTTGTTCGTTGGTTAAAATCGGGAAAAGAAGTGTTTCAACATCTTCCGGCGATAAAACGGGAAGGTTGGTTCTCACAAGTTCGCCGTCTATACGTAAAACAGGCGGTAAATATGAGCTTATATGAAGGTCTGATGCCTTTTTTTGAACTGTAAGTTCAAGAATTTCTTCAATAATCATGGTTTTACATTTTTCCTTATATGGTATTTATGGTTAAAAGTATCTCACATATGAGGGTTTAATGTAAATAAAATAAGCTCAAAATCAATCATATAAAGGGGCTTTATGTGAGTGAATCCGAAAGCAAACCGTAAAATATCGGGTTAAATTTGTTTTCGTTCGTAACAAGCGACGGGTCTATTTTGCGGATTACGTTTTTTTGAACCCGATATGCTTCTTTTTCCATGTCGGCTCTTAGCCTGCATTGTTCTCTTATTATTCTTTTTAATTGCAAGGGGCTGTTTATAAGCGGCAAATGGGCTCTTATTTCTCTTGAGTGCATTACTTTGGCCAATTCAAAGTCATAAAACTCATTAAAGGCTCTTTTGTTAAGTCTTCTGTATTCTTCGCCGTTTTTGCAGCCGTATGCTCTATATACGGCTTCTTTGTTTTTTGCGTTGTCTGTGTCTGATATATCAGCTCTTGCAATTATTTCAGAGTTTCTTAGGGCTGTTTCCAAATTTGAAAATACTGCTGCCGAGATGCTGTTTAAAGCTCTTGTCTGCAAAAGGTCGCCGTTTGTGTATTTTTCAAGTCCCAAATAGCTTCCGCTTTTGTATCTTTGAAGACAATGGGTATATTCATGGGCAACGCTTCCTATATTTTTTGGTTCTTTAATTTCGTCGGGGGCAAAGAGGGTTAATTTTTTGAGTCTGCAATTGCTATTGTATTCAGGGAGAGTGTATGCCGTATATATGCCGGCAAATGACCCTATAAGCTTTTTCAGATTTGAAATTTTATCGACTTTCAGTATGGGGATATTTCTTCTGCCTTGTTCTTCAATGGTTCGAAGCGTAAGATTTCCGTTTTGCATAAGCGCATATAAATTAAGTCCGAATTCTTCGGCTTCAGTTTCATTTTCGCTTTTTGGGGCGGTATTTCCGCTAAAACTTATGCTGTCTTTTATAAAATTTAAAGATTTATCAGGCCTTATATTTGTTGCTTGGGGCAGGTATATTCGGGGATTAAAATTAATGTTCATTTTTTGCCTTCTTTTTTCTTGTTTTAAACCCTAAAAATAATAAACTTGAACCAATTGTAAAGAATTGTAAAAATATATACTGAATATTGAAATTATATATACTAAAAATACTTTATATAAATGTAAGTTGAAAAACATTTAAGTTAAACAACGAGATATTAAGAATTACCTAACACACATTATAAACAACCTAACTTCCTAACCTTCCCTTCCTATTTAAAGATTTACTCCCAATTGTGGGAGTTTTTTTTATGTCTGAAATTATGGTATTATTTAAGAGTTAAGAATGTTGGAGTTGATTATATGAAAAAGAATTTAATTGCTATATTTGCTTTTCTTTTTGTTATGGGTTTATTTGCCGCCCCGTCATATGCTGATGGTGAAAAGAATGTTTTAAAAACGGATGAAAAAGAAGCCGTTATGATTGATGATACCAAAATGCAAGATGTAAGCGATATGCCATCTGAAAAAGAGATAAAAAAATTTAAAAAAGAACAAGAAAAATTGAACAAAGAAAAATTAAAAGAAGAAGAAAAAGAGCTTAAAAAACAACAAAAAGAGCAGGAAAAACTTCAAAAAGAGCAGCTGAAGGCAAAAAATGAAGAATTAAAAGAAGAAAAGCCGGCTGTTGATGAAGTTCAAAAAGAAACAAAAAAAGAAATTCAAACAGAAGAAAAAAACGAAAAAGCAAAAAATGAAGAAATAAAAACGGAACAAAAAAGTGAAGCAGACCCTGTTGTTGAAGCTTCCAGCAAAGAAGAAAAAACAGAAATTAAAGAAGAAAAAACGGTTGAAGACGTTAAACAGGAAGAACCCGTTGAAATAAAAGGTGAATCTGCAACAGATGAGGCAAAACTCCCTGAAAACAAACAGGAAGTAACGGAAGAAAAAACCCCTGCGCAGTTGTACAGAAAAAATTTAACTTATGAAGATATTGAAAAAAATGCGGTTTCTATTAATGAATTTCTTCAATTCACTGATAAACAAAACGAAAAATTCAGCCTTTTTTACTATAAAACAACGGCTAAATTAAACGATTTAACAAAGCAAATTAAAAATAAAGAACAAGAAATGCTCATGGTTAAAAGAAGTAAAATTGCCGTTAAAGAGCAATTAAAAAGACTCAAAAAACTTGAAGAAGAAACGCTTAGTTTGTATAAAGAAAGAGATGAGTTTTATAATAAAGCTTTGGATAAATTTAATTCGATGTTAAATAAAAAACAACAAATTAAATGGGAAATTTTGCAAGAAATGGGATATAGATTTTTTCCGGAATTTGAATAAGGTTTGATTTTAAAAGCGCCCTTTTTATGGGGCGCTTTTTTTAATTTATTTTAAATGTGAAGGGGAGAAAATCTTTTAAGGTGTGTTCAACAATTTTTCCGTCATTATCCTCTAAAATAATTGAAACATCTTTGTTTTCGGCTCTGAATTCTGCCATCCACTGAAGGCAGGCGCCGCATGGAATACACATTTTTTGTTTTGGCGAATAAATTGCAATTGCAACAAGCCCTGTTTTTTCGCCGTTAGTTGCAGCGGTTGACAGAGCATTTCTTTCTGCGCACAATGTAAGCCCGTAACTTACATTTTCAACATTTACGCCCAAATAAGTTTTTCCGTTCTCAAAAAGGCAACAAGCCCCAACCGGAAAATTTGAATAAGGTGAATAAGAATTTTCACTAATCTTCTTTGCTTCCAAAAACAATTCTTCTTTTGTTTTCATTTTTAAACCTCATTAATAAATTGCTCTTAATCCAAAGTATGCGTTAAATTCTTTTTCATGGCCGATAGTAGTATTATCGCCATGCCCTGTGAAAACTTTAACATTAGGGTCCAATTTAAAAAGTTTTTCTTTAATTGAATTTTTAATATCTTCAAATGAACCTGTCGGAAGGTCGCATCTTCCGATTTCTTCCCTAAATAAAGTATCACCTGCAATTAAAATATCATTAATTAAATAACAGGTTGAGCCAAAGGAATGGCCGGGGGTTGAAATTATTTTAATTTCAACATCGTCTATAAAAAGTTTTGAATTTTCATCAATAAATTCATCAACTTTAAAATTATCAACCCTTTTAACTCCAAATAAATCGCATTGAACCATAAGGTTATCGTACATTGGTTTATCGCCTTTTGGAATAACCGTTTTTATATTTTCAAAATTATCCTGATATTTTTTAATATCTCCCAAATGGTCAAAATGGATGTGGGTTACAATTAATGTTTTTAAATTGAGATTATTTTCTTTAATAAATTTTGTTACTTTATCATAACACCCCGAAGGGTCAAATAAAACCGCATTTTTGGTTTCATCGTTATATAGAAGATAATTGTTTGATGCAAATTCTTCAGGTATAAATTTTTCTAATTTTAACATTTTAAAAACAACTTTCTGATTTTTTTAACGGCTTTATATAAAGTGCACTTTGAATACAGGGTTTGTAGGATTATATCTTTTATTTCTTCTTCATTTAAGTCAAAATGCAGCTCCAGTTCTTTAATATACTTTAAAAGATACTTTTTTGCACTCTCTTTTTTTATATTTATTTTTTCATTTTTAACTGTTTTTCTCATTTTATAAAGCTCTTACTTATAAAATAATAATCAATTAAAAATCAAATTTCATTGTCTAAAAAGGTGCATTAATATTGGATGAAGGTTGTATAAAAATTTTAACCTTCACCTTTAATTTCAGATAACATTCTATCCATTACGGCTTTTTTGGATAAATCCCATTCTCTTTTAACAACTCTTATAACCTTAAAACCGCATCTTTCCAAGATAGATTGTTTTTTCATATTGGAATATCTTCCTTTTGTTTTATCAGGGACGCCGTCTACTTCAATATCAATTTTATCTATCGTAATATCAGCGCTAACTCCGCCTATTTCAAGCCCTGCTTGAATGTTGGTATCGGGAAGATAAAGGGCAAGTTCCATATAAACTTCTTTTTCAAAATCGTTTTTGAAATTAAGTTTGTTTGATGTTTCAAAAGCTTTTTTTGCTCTTTGAACGTATTCGATATAATCCCTTAAAAGCCCTTCAGGAATTGTATTTGGTGCTTTTGAAATGAAATTTATCAGTTTTTTTCTTGCTCTTGTTATTGCAACATTGAACAAATTCGGTTTTTGTAAAAATGTTAGTGATTGAGGCCTTGAATTATCCGCTATTGCCCAGCTCATAAGCATTATGTCTTTTTCATCACCTTGGAAGGTGTGAGCAGTGCCAATTTCAATTTGATGTTTTTGAATTGTTTCAAGTGAAAAAATTTGCATTACATCTTTTTTAATTAAATCCACTTGCCCTCTGAATGGTGAAACAACGCCTATTGAAATCGGGTTATTAGGGTCGGTTTTTTCATTTTCTGCGATAATATCCTGCATTTTTTTAATAACGGCTTCTGCTTCAACCGTATTTCTTGTAATATCAACATCAACTTTGCCGCCTTCCACTACAACAAGTTCAATCGGGCAATCAATATCATCCGTTGTTTTCATCACTTTTATTCTGCCGCCGTAAAATTCATCCGATGAGAATTGAATTATAGGTTTCGGGCTTCTAAAGTGTTCATCCAATAAAACGGGTGAAACAGAATAATAATTTGCAAGGTCAAACATTGAATTTGTTCTGAAACGCCACATTAATTGATATTTATCGTCAATATTGTATTGATTTAAAAACGATTGTTCTTTTGCTTTTTCTAAGAATGATAAATGCGGCAATTGCTTGTCATCGCCCACAATAACTGCTTTTTTTGCTCTGAATAAAATAGGGAAACAAGATGCTATATCGCACTGGCTTGCTTCATCAATAATAACAACATCAAATAAAGCAGGCTTTAAGGGAAGCGAATTTGAAATTGCATAAGTTGTTGCCGCCCAGCAGGGAAAAGCATTAAGTAATGGTTTAAAATCTTCGTTTTCAAGAAGCCTGTTTTGAAGCATTGCTTTTTTTGAAACAAGCGATTTTGAATGAATTATAAGCCTTTGTCTTTTCTTTTGGTCTTGAAGAAGTTCTTTAATCGCAGCCCTTCTTTTATTTTTCAAAATTTCAACGGCAAGTTTTTTTTGTTTTCCTTTTAAAAGCTTAATTTTATTCATTAAAAGGTGCAAGTTGCCTGTTGACATTATTTCTTGTTCAATTGCCCTTGCTCTTGCGCTTAATTTTTCAACATCAAGCTCAATTTCAAGGCGGGATAGCATTTCTTTTGCCTTAAATGCTTTTTTCAATTTCAAAATATTTTTAATTTTTTTCAAATTAAAATGAATAAGAATTCTATTTATAAAGCCTTCGTCTTTTTGAAGTCTTGTTTTTAATTTTTCAACAATTTTTTTTAAGGTTTCAACTTCACTTTCATCAAGTTCATGGTTTATATATTTCAATTCACCGATTGCACCTTTTGAAGTTTCTTTTTCAATTTCATTTTCCGTGAATTTTTCTTCTAAGTTGATAATTTTTTCTGCGTTATTCTCTAACCTTTTAATTTCATCCAAAAGGTCTTTCATATCGGGTGTATCAACCAAAATTGAATCCATATAAGATTCATCATTTAATTCAACCTTGCCGGATAGCAAATCTTCCAACTGAAAACATAATTGTTTTTGGTAATTCGCTCTGCCTGCTCTAAGTGCCAAATAAGGTGCACCAAGTTCATTTAACCTTTCAGCTACAACATCCACCGCTTTATCCATACGAGATGCCACAAGAACGGTTTTATTGTTTGCAATTAAATGCGCCACAAGGTTTACTATTGTTTGGCTTTTTCCGGTGCCTGGGGGGCCATAGACCGCTAAAAGGTCATTTGTTTCAATTTTTTTGATAACTTCTTCCTGTGAATCGCTTAAAGAAAGGGGCGTTACGGGGAAAAATGTTTTATTTTCATTTTCTTTAATTTTAATTTCTTTATTTTGTTTATTATATTCATCCAAAATAACGCCAAGAGATGTTTCTTTTATTGTGCCTTGGGGCTTTTCTGATATTTGTGTTAATTCATGCAAAACGCCCGCTGTAACAGTCGGCCTTTTTGTTAAAATAACCGATTGCAGCCTTTTTAAGATTAATTTATCAACATTTACTTTTGGTTTTTGTTTGACAATATCAATTGAATCCATTTCATCAAAGTTAAATTCATCTATTGATTCAATTGTATTTGAATAAAATTCTTCTTCGTTTTGATGTAATTGCTCATGAACCGCTTCACCAGTTTCAATTTCAACATCAGGCAATAATGATTTCAGAGTTGATAAAAATATTTCAAGTTTTTCTTCATTTAATGGAAGTTCAGGCACAACATCAATTAACCCTTGAAGCATTGCATCAATTTCTTCTTCATCGTCTTTTTTCATTAATTGTGCAAGGGCGCCCGTGTTCAAAGAAAGAGTTTCCTCTTGAATTGAAATTAAAAGGTTTTTACCCGTTCTTTCAATTTTACAAGGAGAATATAAAAGCGGGGTTAAAAATTCGTTGTTCTTTTTGGCTCTGCCGTTTTTTCCCACTAAAAAAAGATAACCGTATAGTAAATACTTTTCTTTCAAGCTGACTTCCGCTTGAATCATTAATTCCGTTAAATAGGGGTTATCTCCTGTAATAATTAAGGGGGTGTCATAGTTTGTAAAAAGTTCTTCACTGCCTTCCAAAAACACCCATTTATTTTCTTTATCGCCTTTGAGGTTTCTAAAAGTTGAACTTTGAACTTCTTCTCTTATACAATCATGCAGATATTGAGAAATTCTTTTAATGAAATTTCCCATAAAAACTTTATTTACTGCTTTTGGTAATGTTTGAACTGTTGTTGGCATAATTATGAATTATACAGCCAAATAAAAATAATTGCGCTCAGTTAAACGTAGGAAATATTTATTCATCAATATATATTTCTTCAATATTATGATAAACCCCGCCAAGTTCAGTCGGGTAAATATTTTTAAATTTTTTCCTTACGGCAACTATATTTATCGGGCTGTATAGATAAATTATCGGGTTATATTCAGCTATAATTTCTTGATATTTATTGTAGAGTTCATGCCTTTTAGCTTCATCAAGTTCAATTGCTGCCTTATCAAAAATTTCATTTAATTCTTTTTCAAAAGGAAGCAATTTATCTGTTGATTTATCGTCATTTTCGCTTCTTTGGTTAAAAAGATGAAGTGCACCATTAGAATGCCAAACATTATACCCTGAATGGGGTTCCAAGGGGTTTCCTGTCAGTGCAATTATAATTGCATCCCAATCAAGAGAATTTGAAAGCTTATTTACTAAAGAATTAAATTCAATCGGTTTAAAATTAACTTTTATCCCTAATTTTGATAAATCTTCTTTAATCGAAACGCCCGTTGCTTCTCTTTGGGTAACACCCGCATTTGTCAAAAGCTCAAATTCAACTTTGTTTCCTTTTTTGTCGTATAAAATTCCGTTTTTCTTATAAAATCCGGATTTTTCCAAAAGTTTTTCTGCATATTCAAGGTTTCTTTCGTGGCCTTTTGCAATTTCTTTGTTTAAGTAAATGGATGGTATTCCTTCTGCCGTAAAAAGCGGTTCTCCAACGCCTGAGAGTACATTTAAAACAAGGTTTTCTCTATCTATTGCATAATCAGCGGCATCTCTAAAATTTTTATCGTTGAACCAAGCTTGTTTAACAGGGTCTACATAATATTTTCCCGTATTTTTATTTTTTCTTGTATTTAAATTAAACACTATAAAATTTGTATTTGTGGTGGGGCCCAAATTATATAAGATATAATCCGATTTTTTCTCATCTTCCCTGTATTTTGAAATTAAACCCCCGGGGATTGTTGTTGTGTCTGTTTCTTTTGCTTCGAATTTAATAATATCGTTGTTTAAATCCCCCACGATTAAAACCAAAAATCTGTTTAAATAGGGAAGTTTTTCATCCTTTTTATTTATTACGTAGTAATTCGGGTTTTTTTCATAAACAAGCCTTTGAGCGGGGATATATTCTTTTAATTTAAAAGGGCCCGATGTAACAAGGTTTTTTGGTTTAATATCCGTTGAATGAAAAGTCCTAAAGAAATTTTTTCCTTTATCCGTTGCAATTTTAAAAACGTGTTTTGGCGCAATGGGCATTGTAAGGTTTCTTAAAAACGGAGCGAAAGGAACAGGGGTTGTAAATTTTACCGTATATTTATCAATTTGTTCAATATTTGGCAGTTTGCCCTCTACCATCATTGAATCTCTCGCGCTTGTGTCGCCATAACCGCCAAAAATTATTGTCTTATATGTAAAATAAACGTCATCTGCCGTAATTTCTTTGCCATCCGACCACATTAAGCCTTTTCTTAATTCAACAATATAAGTTTTTTTATCGGGCAAAATTTCAATTGATTTTGCAAGCCTTGGAACAACTTCGCCCGTGTATGGGTTTGTTGTAAAAAGTCCGTCATACATAAACCCTGACAAAAGAGTCGATGTTGCATCGTTTGAGTTGAAAGGGTTAAAAGTTTTCGGGCCTTCGCCTAATGTGGAAATCGTAAAATCACCGCCAAATTTGCCGATTTTTGCGTTTGTTGCCAAATAGTCAATGCCGTTTATTGTTTTTGTATAACTCGGTTCAAAATCATATTCGGTAACATTCAGCGGTCTTTGGTTTGTTTCAAAATATTCTTCGTTATAGCCTTTATCCTTTTTGATACAAGACGTTAAAAAGAGTGTGAAAAATAGAATTATTACAATTATATATATTATTTTTTTCATAATTATTGATTTTACCACAATTGTTTGATATAAAAACTGTATGGTAAGGCAAGTTATTGTTTATGCCTTTACCCAAAAACAACGAAAGAAACCGGATGAAAATTTTAGTTACGGGCGCATCGGGGCTTTTAGGTCAGGAATTATGTCCGATGCTTGATTCAATAGGCGCACAATACTGGGCAACGAATAGCAAAATTTTTGATATAACAAATGCTAAAATGGTTAATGAAATTATGGATAAAGTTTCCTTAGATTTTATTATCCACTTAGCTGCTTTTACAAACGTTGACCAAGCAGAAGTCAACCAAGAAGAAGCCTTTAGAATTAACCATATCGGAACAAAAAATATGGCAAAAATTGCTAAAAAATTGGATGTTCCCATTATTTATATAAGTTCCGCAAGTGTTTTTGACGGCGAAAAATTAACCCCGTATAAAACAACCGATGCAACAAACCCCATTAACGTATATGGCAAATCAAAATTGATGGGCGAAGAAGAAATCAGAAAAATTACTAAAAAGCACTACATTATAAGAACGAGTTCCTTGTATGGCAAAGGCGGAAGCAATTATGTTGATGCAATGCTCACATATTCCATGTTTAATACATCAATTTCCGTTGTTGATGATCAAATTTTGTGCCCTACTTGGACAAGAGATTTATCAAAAGAAATAATTAACATTTTATCGGGCGGCAAAGAATACGGAACTTATCATATATGTTCATCCGGAAGAACAAGCTGGTCTGAATTTACAAAGAAAATTTTTGATATTAAGAGAAGAAGTGTTTTTGTTCAGCCGATTTTAAAATCAGATTTTCCAAGGCCGGCAAAGCGCCCTAAATTCAGTGTTTTGGATAACGGAAATATATTGCCCTCTTGGGAAGAATCTTTGGAAAAATATCTTTTGCAAAAATAAAATTTTACTTTTTGACAAAAAAATTTTTTCACAGGTTTTAAAAACCATATTACTGTATTAAAAACCAGTTTAAAACTTGCAAAATACAGTTTAATAATATAAAATCAATCATATTATTAAGGGAGAACAGTTGAAAGATGAAAAAATTTCTTATAAAACTATTTACCATTGTTGCCATCTTCTTTACAATGTCTTGGATTCCGGCAAATGCCGTTGAAGAATTTCCCGATGTAGGACCTGATTATTGGTCGTATGATGCCATTATGTATTTTAAAGATAAAGATGTTTTGGCAGGGTATCCTGACGGTTTGTACAGACCTGATCAAAAAGTTACAAGGGCAGAATTTGCAACCATTGTAACAAAAGCATTAGGGCTTCGTGATTTAAGCGAAATAACCTACACCACATACAAAGACATTGATGAAAACCATTGGGCATATTATGATGTTATGCTCGGTTCATATTACGGTTTAATCCACGGAACTCCGGATGGTATGTTTTATCCTTCAAACCATATTACAAGATTAGAAATTATTATGGTTATTATGAAGGCTCTTTCAATTAAAGAAATAACCGAAGAACAAGCACTTGAACAATTATCGGTATACAGAGACGCAAAAGATGTTCCTTATTGGGCAACTTTAACAACCGGTAAAGCTCAAGAATTAGGTTTAATTGTTCTTCTTCCCGGATATGAAGACTACATTCTTCCCAATCAAGACGCAACAAGGGGTGAACTTGCAGTTTGGTTATACGGTATGCTTCAAAGGGCAGCAATTCAACCAAGTGAAAAACTTCCCGAACAACCGAAAGGCCCGAGAAAAGCTGACGGCTATATAATTAAAAATGTTATTTTTGACGGACGTTATGCAATAATTCCTGCAGGTACAACAATTCCTTTGGGTGTTATGGATTGCTTGTATACAAGAACAACAAAAGAAGGTACACAACTTTTGACCCGTGCGCTTGTTAACTTTGTTTCAGAAGACCATACATTGTTAATTCCAATCGGAAGCGAAATGACAGGTACAATTGATAAAGTAAGCGTAGGCAGAACATTAATTAAGAATTCTCAAATGGTGTACAGAACAGAAAACTTAATTGATTCTGAAACAAGACAACCGATTGCACCGTTTAAAGCTGTTGGAGAATTAAGACCGAAAGTAAGAGAATTTACCCACAATCCGTATCTTCAAAAAATCGGCTTTAAAGGATTCAAAGGTCATAATTTCTACACTCATAAATCTCAACAAGTTGATTTCACATTATTAGAACAAGTTAAAATTGACTTAGAAGATAATCTTCACATTGTTCAATAAGAAAGATTAAAATAAATAAAAGCCCTTATACAAAATAAGGGCTTTTTTAATATAATAATTTTATGGCTAAAGTTAAATCAAAATGGGTTTGTCAAAATTGCGGATATGAAACCGCTTCATATTTGGGGAAATGCCCCGACTGCGGCAGGTTTTCAACTTTTGTTGAAGAAATTGTTCAAGAAAAAAGCGAAGTAAAATCAAAAAATTCTTCCATGAATATAGGGAACGGTGAAGTTTTTTCATACACTAAAATAAATGAAGTTAAGGTTGATAGTTCAATTCGAATTTCAAGCGGAATGGAAGAATTTGACAGAGTTTTGGGGGGCGGTTTTGTTGAGGGGTCATTGTGTTTATTGGCGGGCGACCCCGGGATTGGGAAATCAACTTTAATTTTGCAGACAGCTAAAAATATATCAAACCAAAATAAAAAAATTCTTTATATTTGCGCAGAAGAATCAACATCACAAGTTAAATTAAGAGCTGAAAGATTAAATGCAAACTCGGAAAATATTTATGTAACTCAGCAAAATTGTTTGGAAGAAATTATAAAACAAATTGAAGACCTGAAGCCTGAATTTCTTGTGGTTGACAGTATTCAATCTGTTTTCAGCGCCCAAATTTTAAGTTCAACCGGTTCTGTCAGTCAAATCAGAGAATGTACAAACATTTTAATGCGCATTGCAAAACAGTTTAATGTAACAACAGTTATAATAGGCCATGTTACAAAAGAAGGAAACATTGCAGGGCCAAAAGTGTTAGAGCATATGGTAGATTGTGTTCTGAATTTTGAAGGTGAAAAATTTAAAACAACAAGAATTTTAAGAGGCATTAAAAACAGGTTCGGCGCAGTTTCTGAGGTTGGCGTTTTTAATATGGAAGATATAGGCCTTGTTGAAATTAAAAACCCTTCCGAATTATTTTTATCTGACAGAGAAAATTTAACAACCTCAGGCAGTACGGTTATTGCAACATTAGAAGGCACAAGGTGTTTATTATTGGAAGTGCAAGCGCTGACAGGTTCTACCCCATATCCAAACCCAAGAAGGGTTGCAAGAGGAATCGAATATGACAGGCTGCTTCAAATTTTGGCGGTTTTAGAAAAAAGAGTCGGCTTAAATTTATCCAAATCCGATGTTTATATTAATGTTATAGGGGGAATTGACATTGTTGAGCCTGCGGCAGATTTGGGTGTTGCGCTTGCCGTTTTAACAAGTGCAAGGGATTCTCTTATAAATAAAGACACGGTTTGTTTGGGTGAAATCGGGTTAAATGGTGAAATACGTTCTGTTGATAATTTGGAAGCAAGACTGAAAGAAGCTTATAAATTGGGCTTTATTCGTGCGGTTGTTCCAAAAATAAATAACAAAACAATAAAAGAAAGAATTTTAAAAATCGGAATTCAAATTTTTGAAGTTTCAAAAATATCTGACGCAATCAGATGTGCAATAAATTAGTTGTCTGTTTTTATTCTCTTGTTAATCAGCTGTGTGTAATATCCTAAATTTTCAAGTTTTTCTTTATCAAAGCTTTCTATGGGAACGATTACCATTTTTGTTTTTACGTCGTAATCACTTGTAGCAACTTCTTCGCCTCTATTGTGTTTTGAGAGGAAAAACCTGTATCTGCAGTATGACCTTGGTTCGTAAAAATCTCTTTCGTCATACATACTTTTGAATTTTGCAATTGCTTTATCTTTTGTATCGGCAAAACCAAGCCAAGGGTCAACAACTATATTCAGGTCGTCTTCCGTGTTCATGTCGGTTATTGCAAAAGAATGATCAAGAGGGGCTCTTTCTGTGTATTCAACTTCGCCTGTGTGTTTATTTACCATATCAATTTGAAGATACAAATTTGCCCTTTTTGTATTTAAATATCCGTTTGCGCAAAGAACCGCAACTGCTGCTTTTGCGTTTTCCTGGCAATTTCCGAGTTTTAGGTCTCTTACTATACTTAAAATTAAAGCGTAGGGTGTGTCTTTTTCAAAGTCTGATTGATTTATGCCGTAATATTGCGGAAATTTTTCCATTTCTCTTGCGGTCATAATTTTTGAATGTATTTTGTCTGAAATTCTTGTTGCTTTTAATCTGTCATTATAGCCGTATTTTTTAATATGGTAAAAGTTGTCAATATAAGTAGGGCTTAACATCGGAAAAGCCCTTCTTGTCTGTCTTTGAATCTCGTCCGCTTTTTGTACGGAATGCTTTTTTGACCCAAAAACAGGCGAATTATAGTTGTAATAAAGTCCGTTAATTTTCATATTTTTTTAAAACAGATAAAGAAAAAAAGTTGTTAAATTTTCGTTAAGTTGTATTAACTATTTGAATTGTTGTGAAAGTTTAAGCATAATATTGATAATTACTTTACTTTAAAAAAATTTTTAAGTATTGTATTAACAAAGGAACCAATAAGAAAAGAGGACCAACAAAAGTGGAAAAGTTTAGACTAGACAGCTTTGGCAGAAAATCAAACGAATTTGACAGATACTCAAACCAAGCAAATATAAAGGTAGTAGGCGTTGGCGGCGGCGGCGGAAACGCTGTTAACAGAATGATTTCATCGGGTTTATCCGGTGTTGAATTTTGGGCTATGAATACTGATGCTCAAGTTCTTGAAATGTCGTCCGCTCCGAAAAAAATCCAGTTAGGTGCAAAATTAACCGCAGGCTTAGGCGCAGGCGGAGATCCTTCAGTTGGTGAAAAAGCAGCTGAAGAATCAAGAGAAGATTTATTGGTTGCACTTGATGGTTCCGATATGGTGTTTGTTACGGCAGGTATGGGCGGCGGTACAGGTACCGGTGCTGCTCCGGTTGTTGCAAAAATCGCAAAAGAATTGGGCGCTCTTACAATAGGCGTTGTTACAAAACCGTTTGGTTTTGAAGGCAAAAAACGTATGAGCCAAGCAATTGCAGGGTTAGAAAAATTAAAAGAAAGCGTTGATGCCCTAATTGTTATTCCTAACGACAAATTAATTGAAGTTGTTGAAAGAAGAACAACAATGAGAGACGCATTCCTTGTGGTTGATGAGGTTCTTTTAAGAGGTGTTCAAGGCATTTCGGATATTATCGTTATCCCCGGTTTAATTAA
>CALUWE010000005.1 GCA_944324425.1 Candidatus Gastranaerophilales bacterium | reverse complement strand
AAGAAATAGATGAGAAAATAACAGAGCTTAAAAACCAACAGCTTGAAAAAGAAAACTCATTCTCAGGCGCTACGGGCGAATTAGCAGAAATATTTGCAAATTCAAGCTTCCAAAAAGGCGTTCTTGCTGATATGGGCGGCTATATTGAAGAGCTTTGCGCAAAATATGACGTTGACCCGTATCTTGTATCAGCCATTATGGCATCAGAAACAGGATGGGGCACAAGCCCTGCAATCAAAAACAACAATAACCCCGGCGGTATGATGAGCAGCAGCGGCCTTATAACCTACGGCTCGCTTGAAGAAGGTATAGAAGCCGTTATCAGCAACTTATCAAGAAATTATGTACACCAAGAAGGCAACAATTTAACAACCATAGCACAAATCGGAGGCAAATATTGCCCTGTCGGAGCTTCAAACGACCCAACCGGCTTAAATTCAAACTGGATTCCGACGGTAACGAGTATATATAACGATTTATCAGGGAAAAATATAGACGCAAATACAAGCCTTGTATAGCTTAACAAATATTAACAGAAAATAAAGTTTACCTTCCAAAATACCGATAAATAAAATTGGAAGGTACTTTTATAAAAAGAGTTGAAAATGAGTTTTAAGATAGGCAATTTTTCAATAGAAACGAAAAGCATTTATGATATCTTAAAAAAAGGTAACATCACCTCGGATAAAGAATTAAAAATGCTTGATACAAACGGTGATAAAACAATTTCCGAAGACGAATTTGTAGATATCAGCGAACTTATTGAAGAAAGCGATGAAGAAAATTCATCTTCAATAAGCCTTGACAAAGAAACTGAAGACCAAGTTTTAAACTTATATCAACAATTAGACAATTTAAACGAGCAAAGAAGAAGGCTTTTTGCTCAAATGGGCACTGCACAAAATTTAGAAGAATCGCAAGGTTTGCAAAGCCAATTTGAAAGCATTAATTCGCAAATTCAAGGTGTAAGAAAACAAATTTATCAAATATATTACAATGCAGAAGTTGAAGCCGCAAATGAGGCAATGCAGGCGGCAAATGCGGCAAATGCAACGGCTGCCGGCGGTGCTTCAAGCTATACATATTCAGGAGACAGTGCGGAATTTGTAAATTCATTTAACAACTCAAGCTTCCAAAAAGGCGTACTTGCAGGCAAAGGGGCAATGGTAGCCTCTATTGCCGAAAAATACGGAATAGACCCCAATCTTCTTGCATCAATAATGGCGCTTGAAACAGGCTGGGGCACAAGTTCTGCCATTAAAAACTACAATAACCCGGGCGGCATGATGGATCCTTCTTCAAAATGGATGTCGTTAATCAGATACTCAAGCCTTGAAGCCGGTATAGAATCGGTTGCAAAGAACCTGAAAAATAATTATATTAATCAGGGGCTGACATCAATAAGTTCAATAGGTGCAAAATATTGCCCCGTCGGCGCAGCAAACGACCCTAACGGAACAAATTCAGGATGGGTGCCAAGTGTTACCAAAATTTATAATATGCTAACAGGGGCAAATATAAACGCAAACACAAAAATTGCATAATAAAAGGAAAAAACAATGGGCGAAAACTATAAAATCGGAAATTATGAAATAGCAACAAAAGCATATTTTGACGCACTTAAAGCTTGCAATGCAACCGGTGAAGAAATTTTGAAACAATTGGATGTCAACGGCGACAAAAAATTGACAGAGGATGAATTAATGTCGCTTGAAATTCAAGATGACGAAAACACCCAAACAAACACAACAACAAACAATGCAACAATTGACGAAAAAATAGCACAGATAGAAGAAGCGTGCGAAAAAAAATTGCTCGCCTATTATGAAGAATTAGATAAATTAAGAGAACAAAGGCTCTCAATATATAACAAAATCGGCTCCAGTGCAGATTTATCGACTTATCAAGGGTATATGCAGCAAGCACAGAGCATATCAGACCAAATGAGAGATATTGACGATTCAATAGTAAATTTGATGACAACAACCGAAAGCCAAATTGCAACTCTGAAAGCAAGTGCAAGTTTGATGTCATCTAACGGAGATTATAACGTTTCAACAAGCAATGCAACGCCTGTTTCAAATGCAAACGTAAGCTTTAATTTTACAGAAAAACTATCCTCAAGACAACAAAATGAATTACAACAATTTAAAGCAAATTGGGAAAAGAATAAATCAAGGTATCAAACAGTTTCGGCAAAAACAGGCGTTCCTGCGGAATTAATTGCAGCAATACACTGGAGAGAAGCCTCAGGCAGCTTTAATGCAAGACTTCATGACGGCGGTTCGTTATCAGGTTATTCCAGCTGGGAAGCAGCTGCAATTGACGCGCTATCCGGAGGCTACGGCAATATTAACATGAATGACATTACCACTTGGTATGATTTTGCAGAAAGATACAATGGCCTTGGCTACAGAAATAAGGGTGTGTCATCTCCTTACGTTTGGGCAGGCACAACAAATTATACCTCAGGCAAATATGTTGCAGACGGCGTATATGATGCAGGGTATGTTGACCAGCAATTAGGCGTTGCTGTTATGCTAAAAGCGCTTTTAGGTTAAAAAGCTTAATAAAATTGCCCTTAAATATTAATTTTGCTATAATTTAAATATGGCAATATTAAAAATAGTTAAATACGGTGAAGAATCCTTAAGGCAAAAATCAAAAGAAATTACAAAAATTTCTAAAAAAATTAAGGTCTTAGCCCATGATATGATAGACACAATGTACGCCAATAACGGTGTCGGCTTAGCTGCGCCTCAGGTTGGCGAAAACATCAGAATGTTTGTTATTGATGTTTCGTTGGATAACGAACCATTTAACCCCATTGTTTTTATTAACCCGAAAATAATCAAAAAAGAAGGTGCAACCCATGAAAAAGAAGGCTGTTTAAGTTTTCCGAATGCCTTTGTAGACGTCAGAAGATATTCATACATAAAAGTTAAAGCAACCGATCTTAACGGCAAACCCTTCATAATAGAAGCAAAAGACGGCTCTCTTCTTGCAAGAGCAATTCAGCATGAATATGACCACTTAGACGGCATTTTATTTATTGACCACACAAGAAATATTTTTGAAGCAATAAAAGTTTTAGAAGAAAACAACCTTCCAAAAATTCAGGAAGATAAGCTTTTAGATGAAAAAGAACTTGAAGAATTGCTTGCTTTAAATAAGGCGGAAAATAATGACCAACAATAAAATAAGCCTTGTATATTTTGCAACGCCGGATATTGCAGTTGAAAGTTTTTTATCTTTAATAAATGACCCTGATTTTGAAGTTAAAGCCCTTGTAACTCAACCCCCAAGGCCAAACGGCAGAGGCAAAAAAATTAAAGATTCAAAAATTAAAGAGGAAGCAATCAAAAACAATATTCTTGTTTTGGAACCTTATAGAATTTCAAAAGATGAAGAAATTATTGAAAAATTAAAAGAATTAAACCCTGATTTTTTTGTTACTTTTGCATTCGGGCAAATTTTAAGCCAAAGAGTTTTAGATATTCCAAAATATGAAACAATAAACCTTCATGCAAGCCTTCTTCCAAAATATAGAGGGGCAAACCCAATTTGCGAATGTTTATTGAACGGGGATAAAAAAACGGGAGTCACCACCATGGTAACCGTTTTGGAATTAGATGCAGGGGATATTTGCCTGACAAAAGAAATTGAACTTACTGATGATACAAACTATTTAACTTTAACAAATAACATTTCAAAAGTTTCCCCCGATATTATTAAAGAAACCTTAAAAGGCTTATACAATAAAATTTTAACACCTACAAAACAAAATGCCTGCATTGCCACTTTCACAAAAAAAATGACAAAAGAAGACAAAATTTTAAATTTTGAAAATGATGCAGCCTGCATTCATAACAAAATTCGTGCAATGTGTGGAATAAACACAACCCACTTTGTTTTCAACAATAAATTAATTAAAGTTTTTAAATCTAAAACGGTTGAATATAAAATGCAAAAAACCCCGGGAGAGGTTTTAGATGTTTCAAAAGAAGGGGTTTTAATCGGCTGTATTAACAATGCAATTTTAATAGAAGAAGTTAAACCGGAAGGCAAAAATTTAATGACAGCCTATAATTGGAGCTTAGGCTCAAAAATTAAAAAAGGGGATATAATTTCATGTACACAAGGGGAATAAGAGGGGCTACCACCTTAAGGGAAAATTCCAAAGAAGAAATAAAAGAAGCAACAATTGAATTAATTAAAGAAATAATGGATGTTAACTCCATAAATAAAGAAGACATTGCTTTTATAATTTTTACGGTTACATCCGATATTGATCAGGATTTCCCCGCAAAATATGCAAGGCTGGAACTTGGTTTTGATACCATTCCTATGATGTGCTACCGTGAAATGGAAGTTGTTGGTTCAATGCCATTATGTTTAAGGGCACTTGTTACAATTAACACAAATAAAACCCAAAAAGAAATTAAGCACATATACCAAAAGGGCGCAAAAGCCTTGAGAAAGGATTTATAAACCAAATGGAAAACATTATAAATATTGAAGAGGTTGAATATCCTTATTTATCCGATAAAGTAAAAATTCTTACCTTTAAAAACGGCCACAAGCTTGTTTTAGCTCACAAAAAAAGCACTATGATAAATATAAGCACTTGGGTTAAAACAGGCTCAATAAATGAAAATGACCACAATAACGGCGTTTCTCACTTTTTAGAACACCTTATGTTTAAAGGGACGGAAAAATATAAGGCAGGGGAATTTGATAAAACTTTAGAGAGAAAAGGGGGGATAATTAACGCCGCCACTTGGAAAGATTACACATTTTATTATGTAACAATTCCAACGGAACATTTCTCTCTTGCGCTTCATATGCATGCGGATATGATGACAAACCCTTTAATTCCTGAAGTTGAAATTGGCCCCACATTTGATATAAATGGCGAAGAACCGAAAGAAAAACGTGAAAGGTGTGTTGTAATTGAAGAAATCAGAATGGGTCAAGATGCAAATTGGAGAAAAGTTTATAACGCACTAAATTCAATTATGTATGAAAAACACCCGTACAGGCGGGATGTAATCGGCACAAAAGAAATAATATCAACCATTTCAAGAGATGAAATTTTCAGATATTATAAATCATTCTACACTCCTAACAACATGACAACCGTTATTGTGGGCGATTTTGATGACGATTTTGCAATAAAAAGCGTTCTTGATGAATTCAAATTCCAAAATTTTGGAGAATTCGATAAGCTTACGCCTGATGAACAAGTTCCTGAAACCAAAATCAAAAACCCAAGAACAATTGAAAACAAAGCGCATATTAACACTGCTTTTATGATGTATGGGTTTCTTGCAAACCCTCCTAAAAATTTAAAAGAAACAATAGCGCTTGACCTTTTAACCACAATTTTAGGTGAAGGCAAAAGTTCAAGACTGAACACGAATTTAATTGAAAATGTTAAAGAGCCTTACGTTTATGGCGTCGGTGCAGCGCATTACCAATTAAGAGACGGCGACTGCTTCTTGATAGACATAAATTTTGATGCAAGCAAAAAAGAAGAAGTTATAAAAGATATAAACAATGAGCTTGATAAGCTTCAAAATATTAAAGAAGAAGAACTTGAAAAAGCCAAAAAATTTGCCAAGGTTAATTTCGCACAAGAATCCGAAACAGTTTCTGCCACGGGTGAATTAATAGGTGAGTTTATGACCGTTTTTGGCAGTTTAGAGCTTGCAGGTCAGTATCTTGATATGTTAAATGAAATTGACACAAACTATTTATCTAAAATTGCCAAAACAATTCTTTCAAAAGAAAATGCTTCAATCAGTATCTTAATGCCTGAAAAATAAGGATTTTAAAAATGAAATTTATTGAATTTAATAATACCGATATAGTTTATGAAAATGTTGAAAACACTCCAAGAACAGCTGTTTACCTTTATTTATCAAGCGAAAAGCCGATAAAAGAAGGGGTTCACACAATGCTTGGAAACCTTCTTTTGCAAGGAACAAGCAAAAAAACAGCGGAAGAAATTGCAACGGAATTAGAAAACCATGGCATTGAAGTTACGGTTGATTCAAGGTCTGATTTTTTAAAGGTTTCAATTATTTGTTTAGACGAAGATCTTGAATTTGCCCTTAAAACGGTAAATGAATTTATGGTTGATTCAACGTTTCAAACATTGGACAAAGAAATTTATAAATTTAAAAATGAAACAACAGCTTCATTGGATACACCGTCCGCAAAAGCTTCCGATGCTTATTATAAAGAGTTGTTCAAAGGGCATAAATACGGAATTACAAATACAAAAATCTTAGAAACAATTGATAACGTTACTATTGAAGATGTTAAAAATTATCTGCAGGAACTGTTGCAAGGAAGAAAAATAATCTCTGTCGTATCAGGAATTAAAGATGAAGAAAAGATTTTTAATATGCTGACAGACAACCTTTCTTTTATGAAAAAGAATAATGTTGAAATTAAATATAATCCTGCGCCAAAAAACAAAGGCAGCTTAGTTAAAATTGAAAAAAATGACGCAAAACAAGCGCAAATTTTTCAAGGTTGGATAGTTGACGGCATAAATACTCCTGATTCTGCTAAATTGAACGTTTTAAACAGTTTATTAGGGGGTGCCGGATTATCTTCAAGGCTTTTTGTTGAATTAAGAGATAAAAAAGGGCTTGCATACACCGTTAGAAGCAGTTATAAAACCCTAAAAGACGGTGCGCATTTCACTTTATATATTGGAACCGAACCAAAAAATATTAAAAAATCGCTTGAGGGGTTTAAATCCGAAATTCAAAGAGTGATAGATGAGCCGCCGACAGAGGAAGAATTAAAAGGGGCTATTGAAAATTTTCTTGGCAGATATAAATATTTCTACACGCAAACAAATGCGCAAATTGCCTCTGTTAACGGGTGGAATTACATAACAGGGCTTGATTTTGAGTATAATAAAAAATTACTTGAAGAGGTAAAAAAAGTTACAAAAGAGGATATAATTGAAACTGTTAAAAAATATCTTTTATCAGACCCTACAATTGTAGTTTTGGCACCAAAAGAATATTTGGATTTTTAAGTTTCTTAATCCAATTTGCATGATTAAATTCAATATCGTAAAATCTTTTTATTAAAAGGAAGTTTTGTTTTGACAAACATAAAAGAAATAAATAAAAAAATAAATAAATTAAAAAACAAAGGCGAAATTCAAAAAGCAATAGAATATTGCCAATCAATTTTAATTCAGGAACCTTCTAACCCCGAATTAAACATAAGGCTCGGCGATCTTTATATGGATTGGCATTTAGATGTTTATCAGGCAAAACAATATATAGATGAAGCCATTGTCCAATATCAAAAAGCAATGGAAACGCTTTTGGATAACGGCGAAGTTTATTATAAAATCGGGTTTGCTTTTTTCCATAAAGGGGAACTTGACCGTGCCTTAAATTATTTTGAAATGGCGCTTAAAAACGGTGCAAACAAGGCGCAAACACACTTTATGATTGCAAACTGCTATAAAAAGAAAGAACGCTACACAGATGCCCTTGATGAAGCGGATAAAGCTCTTAAAAGCACGTTTTTAAAATCATCAAGAATTCATTACTTAAAACACAGGCTTCTTAGAATCGCTTTTTTCTCTGATAAAAATTCAAAACAAAAAAGTATTTATGAGCTTTTTATGTCTTATTTAACTTTACCGTTTGACGATGAAGCCAAAAAAGACGTAATAAAAAAATTAAAAATATTTTCAATTGCAAAGGAACTTTATTTGGCGGCACGTTCCACAAGAAGAAGACATTATTTGGATGCGGTTAAATATTATTCCCAAGCAATAGATAAAATGCCCGGGTTTACAACTTTGTATTGTCTTTTAGGAGATATTTACAGGGTTCTTGGTAAACACGAAGAAGCAATTATTGAATATAAAATGGCAAGATGGATTGATTCACTTTATTTGCCCGCATACGTCGGACTTGTTCAAGCGTATGAAGAAATGGGAGAATATGAATCTGCCATTGAAACGTATAAAAAATTTATTACAATTCACCCGAATAACCCTGTTTTGCACAGTCAAATTGCAAACCTATATTTTATGAAGGGTGAGCATGACAAAGCGGTTTCGCACTATGAAAGTGCGCTTTTATTAAACCCTGCACATGAAAAAGCGCCGGAAGTTGCTCAGACCTTGGGCTTTTTGCTGCAACATTTTATCGAAAACGACGAAGCTGCAGTATTGGCATTTATGGCAGCATATACGCTGGATACAAAAAACCTTGAAATATACATCGGGCTTGGTGCAGCTTTTTATGAAAAAGAAGATTATGTTAACGCACTAAAAGTTTACAGGCGCGCAATTGAACTTCAACCTACAAACGCCAAAATACACTGCAATTTGGGCTTTTTATTATGGGGTTTGGGCAATTTAACGGAAGCAATTGACGAATACGAACTTTCAATAAAATATCAGCCTGATTATGCAATAGCACACAATAATTTAGGCGTAATTTATTTGGATGACCTTGCACAAATTCAAAAAGCCTCTGAATGTTTTAAAGCAGCTTTAGAATATGACCCTAATTATGCACTTGCACATTATAACTATGCAAGATGTCTTTCAATTAAAGGCGAAAAAGTGGAAGCTGCAAAATATTACAGAGCTGCATTAGACATTAATGCAATTACAAAAGAGATGGATTCAAACGAAATTCAAGACAGGTTAAACAGCCTTTTTGAATAATATCTCATTTATTAATAGATTTTTAAAACAATTATTTATAAAATAAATTTATGTCAATTTGGGTTTATATATTTAAAAGAATATTTCAAACAATACCGATTTTAATTTTAGTAACAGTTATAAGTTTTTTTCTGATAAGATTATCACCCGTTGACCCTTTGGCTGAAATGCGTCTAAACCCAGCTATTTCAAAACAATCAATTGAACATGAAGTAAAAAGATTGGGGCTTGATAAGCCAATTTACGTTCAATATTTTTACTGGGCAAAAAACTTTGTTAAGGGTGATATGGGAACCACCACAACGGGCGAAAAGGTTTCATCCAAAATAAAAGAAAGAGCATTAAATACGCTTCTTTTGTCTTTTTCTGTTCTTTTTTGGACTTGGCTTATCGGAATTCCGATTGGAATTATCGCAGCACTTAATTTTAGAAGCACATTTGACAGAATGCTGACACTGTTTTCAAGTGCCGGCATGGCAATTCCTTCTTTTTTCTTTGCAGTTTTAATGCTTATTTTTGCACAAAAAACAGGCTGGTTTCCAATTGGCGGCTTAACATGCGCCAATTTTTACAAACTTGATTTATTTCATAAAGTTTTAGATATTGCTCATCATTTGTTTCTGCCTACATTTGTTTTAACAACTCTTTCTTTAGCCGCCTTATCAAGGCAAATGAGGGCGAATTTATTGGATACGCTGGATTCCGATTACGTTAAATATGCAAGAGCAAAGGGGATTTCAAAAAACAAAGTTATTTTAAAGCACGCTCTAAGAAATGCAATTAATCCTCTTATTACAATGCTTGGGTTTGAATTTGCAGGGTTATTATCGGGGGCGGCATTAACCGAGTATGTTTTTCAATACCCGGGGCTTGGCAGGTTAATTTTGGAAGCGGTTATGAAATCCGATATAAATTTAGTTATGGCAGGCCTTGTGATAGGCTCTGTCATGCTTGTTTTGGGAAATGCAATATCAGATATTCTATTGAGGCTGACAGACCCCAGAGTAAGGGGGACATAGGCCATGGGTACTCTGCTTAAAAAATTTAAGAAAGATAAAATCAGTTTAATTGCGCTTATTGTGCTTATTTTAATGTACCTTTTGATTTTACTTGCAAGCTTCTTATCACCTTATGAAAAAAACCGGTCAAACAGAGAACTGTCTTATTCTCCGCCTGTTAAAATTTATACCGTTACACCCGACAATAAAATTTCAAAGCCCTATTTTTACAATATCAAAAGAGAATTTGACCCTCATGCATTAAGTACAAAATATTATGAAGACAGGAGTCAAAAACACTACGTAAAATTTTTTACCAAAGGTTTTGAATATAAATTGTTCGGTCTTATAAAAACAAATATTCATTTTATCGGAACCGATAAAGAAGGCGAACTGCACCTTTTAGGGTGTGATATTAACGGCAGAGATAATTTTTCAAGACTTTTGTACGGCGGCAGAATTTCTTTAACCATAGGCTTTCTTGCCCTTTTAATTTCATTTCCGATTGGACTTATATATGGCGGAATTTCCGGATATTTTGGCGGAAAAATCGACAATATACTTATGAGAATTTCAGAAGCAATAATGTCAATTCCGACCTTTTACCTTTTGATTATTTTAGCTGCAATTTTGCCTTCCAATATGACAAGTGCGCAAAGATTTGCCCTTATAACGGTTATTTTAGCATTTATAGGCTGGGCAGGCTTTGCAAGAGTTGTAAGAGGCATGGTTTTATCAATTAAAACGGAAGATTATGTTAAGGCTGCAAAAAGCATCGGTCAAACCGATTTTAAAATAATTTTAAAACATATTCTTCCGCAGACTTCAAGCTATGTAATTATAGCAATTGCACTATCGGTGCCGTCTTTTATCTTGGCGGAGTCGGGTTTGAGCTTTTTGGGTTTAGGCATTCAACAGCCTGATGCAAGCTGGGGAAACATGTTAAAAGAGGCACAGGAATTTGCAAATATAATGTATCGCCCTTGGCTTTTGACTCCGGGATTTTTAATTTTTATTGCGGTTTTGTCTTTTAATGTGATTGGCGATACAATAAGGGATGTTTTAGACCCAAAAAGTAAGGTTGGAAGGTAAAATGCCCGAAGTTACGTTTTTTGATGAATTTCTGCAAAATTCAGAGTTTTATATAAGAATAATAGTCAGAATGACAGCCGCTATATTTTTGGCTGCGCTTTTAGGAACGGAAAGAGAATTAACGGGAAAAGTTGCGGGCCTTAGAACACACATTTTGGTTTGCGCAGGAGCATGCGTTTTTACGCTTTTATCTATTTACGGCTTCAAAATGCATATAACAGAAGGCATTTCAGGCGTAAACGACCCTGCAAGAATCGGTGCTCAAATAATTACAGGTATCGGCTTTATTGGTGCGGGCACAATTATGAGAAACGGCTCGAACATTTTGGGCATAACAACTGCGGCCACTCTTTGGATGTCGGCAGCAATTGGCATGGCATGCGGCTGCGGAATGTTTTTCATTGCTGTATTTGCAACCCTTTCAACACTTTTTGTTTTAATTTTAATCAGACAGTTTGAAAAAAAATTCTTATCTGATTACCTGAAAAAATACAGAAACATTAAAATTAACATCTCATGCGACATTGATAATGCTGACTGCGTAAATAAAATCATAGACACCAATTTTAAAAATATAACCAGATTTGAAAAGAAAATAGGCTCGGATAATGAATTTGTCATCAAATTAACAGTAACAACAAGAAAAAACCTTGTTACAATCAATAATATCTTTAAAGAAACCCCATTTATAAACAAAATTGAGGTGCAGGAAATATCCGATTAAATATGAATAAAATTTAAAAACTATACTAATTTTTATGCTTGTGTTAAATTTAAGTTAAAAAGGAATAAATACAAGCAAGATGAGAGTATACGAATTAGCAGACGAATTAAAACTGGCACCAAAAGAGCTTATGGCAAAGGCCGAAGCGGAGCTTGGCATAACTTTTAAATCGCATAGCGCAGCAGTTACGCCGGATACCGCAGCAAAAATTAAACAGCTTTTAGGTAAAAAGGAAGAAAAAAAAGCAAAACCGAAAGCATTTATTGTTAAAAAAGCAAAAGACAAGCCAAAAGTTGAGGTTCAGGAAGAAAGCACGGTTATAGAAGCGCAGCAAGAACCCAAGCAGGAAACAAAGCCTGAAGTTAAGGTTGAAACAGTTAAAATAATTGAACAACCCAAAATGAAATCCAAATTGGAAATTGTTCGTCCTGCACCAAGCTCTCAAAAGGCACAAAAACCGGCGGAAGCACCCGTTAAAAAAGAAGTTGAAACTGAAAAAAAACCCGAATTTGAAAGAATGCCCGATGTTCCTTCAATGATTAGGAAAAATTTTGCAAAAAAACCAAGAATTGAAGAAGAACAAAACAAAAAGCCCTCTGAAGACAAAAAAGAAGAAAAGAAATCAAAAGAAAAACCGTCAGCAACAAAAGATTCGACACCAAAGCAACCTGTTGTAAGACATATGATTTCTCAAGATATCTACCAAAACCAAAACTTAAGAGGCAAAAAGAAGAAAAAAGACAAACAGTATAAAAACAAAGAAGAAGAACAAGAAAGAATAAGTTTAGAAAAAGCGGTTCAGCAAAAACACAAAAAACACACTCAAATGACGGCTCAAGTTGAAGATGTTACGCAGGTTGTAATTAACCGTCCGATGACAATCAACGAGTTATCAGATAAAATCAAAAAAACTCCGGCCGATATTATTAAATTTCTTATGATGCAGGGGATTTTGGTTACGGTTAACTCACCCATAGACGTTGAAACAGCTAAAAAAGTTGCTCAAAACTATGAAATAGAAGTTTTAGACGAAGATATTGATTCTTTCATTGAAGAAGAAATTGAAAAAGAAGAATTTTCAAAAATCTTAGAAACCGCCGATGAGAGTAAAATTGTAAAACGCGCCCCCGTTGTTACCATTATGGGCCATGTTGACCATGGTAAAACAACATTGTTAGACAGCATCCGTGCTTCAAAACACAAAATTGTTTCAACCGAAGTCGGCGGAATTACGCAAAGCATTGGTGCTTATACCGTTTGGTTAAATGACAGAAAAATTGTTTTCATTGATACCCCGGGACACGAAGCTTTCACTCAAATGAGAGCAAGGGGTGCACAATCAACCGATATTGCAATTTTGGTTGTTGCGGCAGACGATGGCGTTATGCCCCAAACAATTGAAGCTATTAACCATGCAAAATCGGCGGGTGTTCCCATTATTGTTGCAGTAAACAAAATCGACAAACCCGACGCTAACCCCGATAAAGTTTTACAACAATTGACGGAATACGGCCTTGTTCCTGAGGCTTGGGGCGGCGATACAATTGCCGTTCCTGTTTCAGCTCTGCAAGGTAAAGGTATAGATGAACTTTTGGAATACATCTTGCTTGTTGCCGATATGCAAGAATTAAAAGCCGTTGAAGATTGCCCTGCTATGGGTATTGTTATTGAAGCAAATCTTGATAAAGGCAAAGGCCCCGTTGCGCATATTCTTGTGCAGCAAGGAACACTGCATGTGGGAGACAGTGTCGTTGTAGGCTCTGTTGGCGGTAAAGCAAGGGCTTTGATTGATGATTCGGGAAGAAGAGTTAAAATTGCAGGTCCTTCAACTCCTGTTGAAATTTTAGGCTTAAATGAAGTTCCGCAAGCAGGCGACAGATTAGAAGCCGTTAAAAATGAACGTGAAATGAAACAGATAGTAAATGAAAGAAAACAAAAAGAAAGAATTACAAGGTTAGAGGCTATGGCTGTTTCACACGTTACAAAAGAAACTTTAAGCAATGATGAAATAATTAACTTGAATTTAATTATTAAAGCAAACACGAACGGTTCTGCCGAAGCTGTTTCTCAGGCCATTCAAAACGTGAAATCTTCAAAAATCATTCCAAAGATTATTCACGTTGGCGTGGGCGATATTTCAGAAGCCGATGTTATGCTGGCTTCCGCTTCAAATGCAATTATTTTGGGCTTTACGGTTAAGGAAGACGCCAATGCTATTGTTGCGGCTGAAAAAGAAGGCGTAAAAATCAAGAAATATGACATAATCTATCAGGTGTTAGAAGACATTGAAAAAACAATGCTTTCATTATTGTCGCCAGTTATAGAAGAGGTTGAACTCGGTAAAGCGGAAGTAAGACAAATATTTACAATCGGCAAAACCACAAGAATTGCAGGCTGTTATGTAACAGAGGGCAAAATTGTCCGCTCTAAGCACGCTGTTGTAATAAGAGACGGAAAAGAAATTTTTGAAGGCGAAATTGACCAATTAAAACGCTTCAAAGATGACGTCAAAGAAGTTGCAACCGGTTTTGAATGCGGTATTTCATTCTTTAAATTTAACGATATTGAAATCGGCGATATTATTCAAGTAACAACCACGAAAGAAATCGAAAGAAGCAGCTTGGAATAGATTAATAAGGAATATTCTATGAGTTTAAGAAACGAACGTGTCAGAAAAACTCTTATGAAAGAAATTTCTGATATTTTATTGAAAGAAATCAAAGACCCTAAAATTTCAGGGTTGGTTTCCATAACAGATGTTGAAGTTTCTCATGACAATTCCTATGCGAAAGTTTTTTACAGCGTGCTTTCCTCTGATGACAAAAAAGAAGAAATAATAGAAGCAATCAAGAAAAACACGCCAAAAATAAGGTATGAAGTCGGAAAAAGAGTCAGACTGCGATTAACCCCTGAATTAAATTTTATTTTGGACGAATCTCTTGAAAGAGGGGCCAGAATTACAAATTTAATAGATAAAATTTCAAAAGGTGAAATTTAACTTTTTATATGGAAAATCAGCCTTTTTGCTTTTTAAATATATACAAACCAAGGGGAATAACGTCTTTTGATGTTATTTTTAAGCTGAGAAAAAAATTCGGAATTAAAAAAATCGGACATTCGGGAACGCTTGACCCTTTTGCAGACGGCGTTATGCAGATTGCGGCAGGAAACAGCTCCAGATTAATTGAATATTTAGATTCAGATAAAGAATATATTGCAACAATTAAGTTTGGTTTCTCATCAACTACACTTGATACCGAAGGCGAAATAAAAGAGGTTCCGTATCAAAAATTTTCAATTGAAGACTTACAAAAAGCAATTTTAAAGTTTAAGGGCAAAATCAAACAAACACCGCCAAAATTTTCAGCCATAAAGGTTAACGGACAAAAGCTATGCAATATAGCAAGAAAAAATCCTGAAAAAGAAATTTTTGTTCCGGAAAGAGAAGTTGAAATCTATAATATAGAACTTCTTGAATTTGGCGAAGACAGCGCAAAAATAAAGGTAAATTGTTCAAAAGGAACATATATCAGAACTTTGGCTTCAGACATTGCAAAAACTTTGGGAACAGACGGATATTTAACCAAATTAACAAGAACAAAAGCCGGAAATTTTGAATTGAAAAACAGTGTAAAGATTGAAGAAGCAGATTTGAAAAAAAACGGCATAAACCCGCTTGATGCAATAAATTTGGAAAGATATGAATTAAGCAAAGCGGAATATGAAAAAATAAGAAACGGCGTCAGCATTGAAACAAAGCTTGAAGGGAACAATGTCTTGTTAAAACTTTCCTATAAAAAGCATCTTGTATCAATCGGCGTTTTATCAGATAATATAATTAAGGTAGAAAAATTTTTTAATTCGGGCGTAATTGTATGAAAATCTTTATTCAAACTTTTATCGTAACTTTTATCATTTGTGCGGTATATTTTATATATGCTTTTATAGGCAAAGAAAGCTATTCTCCTACCTTAAAGCCAAATAACACTTCAATAAATAAAACAGTGGAAACAAAACAAACGCCCGTAAATGAGCCGGAAGTTACAATATATCTTATAAACGCAGATAATAAGCCCGTTAAAATTAAAAGAAAAGCGCCCGTAAACAGCCTAAAGGCCGCTTTAGACGAACTAATGAAGGGTTCCAAAAGAGAAGACAGACTTCAAGGCGCATATACCGAAATTCCGCAGGGTACAAAACTTTTATCCTTAAAAGATGACGGCGATAAAATTGCATTAAATCTTTCTAAAGAATTTGAAGGCGGCGGCGGCGCGCAATCAATTCAGGCAAGACTGTTACAGCTCATAAAAACCGTCAACGCTTATGCCGAAAATAAACCCGTTTACCTTTATATAGAAGGCAAGAAAACAGAATACTTGGGCGGCGAAGGCATTTATGTTGAACAACCTTTAAACGAAGAAACCCTTAATTTCTAAGCAGCATAAATTCTTTGAATGTTAGATTGAATCATCTGGTCGCAAGAACCGTATTCAGCTTCAATTAACTGCAATTGGGTTTGTATTTTTGTTAGTTGTTCATCTAACCTTTTATCAACTTGGTTAAGTCTTTCAATTCTTTGCTGCAAGGTTTTAGCCTCGGGGCTGTTTGCTTCATAATCGGTCTGCGACATTTGATAGTCGGAAATTTTACCTGCTAAGTCAGACTTAGCACGGTTAATAACCATCAGCTTATGTTCATAAGCAAACCTTTGGCTATTCAACTGTACTTTTCTTGCTATGGCAATTAAAAGACCCATTAGTTATCTCGTTTCGTTAAATTTTCTACCTCTTAGAAAAACGTGATCATTGTTTGCAGCAATCAGTTTTTCCATTTGTTTAAGCTTGCCTATTTGGTAGTTAAGACGATACTTCACTAATTTCTGCTTTTTTCTTATTGTAAGAATATCTTTGATTGTGGTAATAGTACCGTCAATCATTGCCTTTATAGGGTTATGGCGGATAAAGTAGTTCTTTGTGAACCCTATAAATTTTTGTATTCTTTTGATATTTGCAGAAATCACTTCATGCACGAGCTTACTCCTTTTGTCAGGGGCAAACCTAACTTAGTAAAAACGAATGATATTCAAAAATTGCCTTATTTTTTGAAATGTTAAGAAATATGAAAACAGATTTCTTATCTTATAGTATATATCGGATAAAAAACCTGTTCACTTTAAAAAATATATTATTTGTTACAATTCTTAAAAAGAATTAGCTAATGTCCGAAATGGCATCATTGTCGCTTTCGATACCGTCTTTTAAGGATTGCCTTACAATATCAGCTTGAGTATCAAGCATTTTAACAACGGTTTCAATATTCCTTACTTTATTTGAAAGGATAGCATCAGCGTTTGTTGTTACCCTGCCTGTTAAATTTTGGTAAGCGCTGAGCGCTGCGGAACCTGTGCCTTCAAATAAGTTACCCGCAACAATTGCTGCCAAACCTGATGTGCCCAAATATGGCGCCATAGACTGCATTATACCGCCTAAGCCAGAAATAAGTCCTGCAGTCGGCAAAATAACGGATTCGCCAAAGTTAAATCCAGTACTAACTAACCCTGCACCATAAGAAGCTGCAGATAACCCCGCAATGGTTGACGCGCTTGCAGCACCGCCTGTTGAAACACCGGCAGCGCCGCCGGTTACAGAGCCTAAACCCCAGCTTACAGGCGCAGCGCCTGAAGGAAATCCCGGGAAAGAACCTATTGAGCCGATACCGAATGAATTATTTGAGCCGTAAAAAGATGAAGTGGAACCTGTTACTGGCGACCAATAAGAAGTTCCGGGGATATTATACGTTGAGTTTCCGCCAAAAACCGGTGAAAAGCTGGATGGTGAGAACATGCTGGCTAATTGCCACAAAAAACCGCCCGCTGTACCAAACCCTGAACCTGTTGCAGTACCGCCTGAAACGGTTATATCCCTTAATCTGTCATAGGTTTCATAAAGTTCAGCCTTTGCAAGCGAACTTGCCGAACCGAATTTGTTTGCAATTACCAATTCATGGTCATTTTTGTAAGACATAGTTTAAACCTTTTACTTAATAGCTAACCTACTTTATTTTAAGACATTATCCCAAGATTAAAATCAGCCAAATACAGTATGAAAAAAATTCCAAAAACCTGATTTGGCCTTTGGAATTTTTTTAATGTTTTTTTGTTAAAAGTCAAGCATATTATGCGAATGTTTTGAAGGTAGATTCAACGTTGTCTTCAACAACTTTTTGAACTGCATCCATTTCGGTTGAAATTGCGTTTTGTTCAGTATCGAGTTGTTTTAATTCAAGTTCTAATGTTTTATCTTTAGCTTGAATATCTTCAGTTTTTGCGTTGATGTCAGTAACTTGTTTTTCATATTCAGCTTGATAGTATTCATAATCAAGCATTGCTTGGTTATATGCTTCTTCGTCCTGAACAGTTGTGCAAGTTAGGTCATATGTGTAATCTTGATATTTTGTTTCATCAACTTCATCATATTTTCTGACAGTAATTGAAGTGGTTCTGCCTGTATCATTTGTTTCGTAAGAGATAATTGGAATATCTTCTTCAATTTCTTTTGATGATTGTTTAACCGTCATAGCAAAAGTAATTGCATTAGAATTCAAGTTTTGCATTTGTTCATCGGTTAAGTAATATTTTGTGCCGTTCAAATTGAAATAAGGCAAGTATGTAGTTTCATCGCCATCCAATTTGAAGTTGCCGTAATTGCTGCCGTCGGCATTTAAATAATCAAGAGTTGTTGAGTAATCAGCAGTATTATCAAGGAAAATTTCATAATTGCTGCTGCCGATGTTAATTTGGTAACCGCTGGAAATTAATTTAGAATCTTCGTTTTCTTTATTTTCATCTTTTTTAACAGGTGAAATTGTACCGTTAATAGCAGTTGCAACGTTACCAAAATAAGGTTCGCTGTGTGTTAATTTAGCAAAATCGCCTTCGGGAGTTGAGAATATATTTTGAAGAGTATATTCTGTTGTTGTACCCGAGATTTCTCTTGCCGTAAATGTATAAACCGTTTTATAAAAATCGCTGGTATTCGGAGGTGCAGGAACTTCCATATTGGTTAATTCAGCATAAAGGTTAGAGCTTTCATTAGCCAAAGCGGTTCTTTCTTGGTTAATTTGCTGACCTTCATATTCAACGTTAGATTTTCTTGCCGTCAAAGATAAAAATCTTGCTTGGCTTGCTGCCATACCCATATTGAATGTCTCCTTATCAGTTCCTTGTTATGTAATTTATATCGGTAAAGAAATTTCAAAACTTTAGAAAAAACGGTTAAAATCTTAACAAAAGTTTACAAAAGAAAACTGCAAAACTGAAATCAGATTTGCAGCAAATATCAAAATAACTATGGAGATGGTCAATAAAATTTATTACGCAAATGTTTTGAATGTAGATTCAACGTTATCTTCAATAACTTTTTGAACAGCATCCATTTCGGTTGCAATTGCGTTTTGTTCAGTATCAAGCTGTTTCAATCTTAATTCAAGAGTTCTGTCTTCTTGTTGAAGAGCTTCTGTTTTAGCGTTAATGTCTTGAACTTGCTTTTGATATTGAGCTTGTTGATATTCGTAATCAAGCATTGCTTGTTCATAAGCATCTTCGTCTTGAACGGTTTGAACATCTAATGAAAATTCATGAGTAATGCCGTTATCATCAGTTACGGTCAATGTTTGGTATCTGCCGGTTGAAGATGTTGTAAATATACAAGGATAAGAAACAGTTTCTTGGTGTCCTACGCTTTGAACATAAGATGAGCTTGAGAAATATGTTCCTTCGCCGCCTTGGTATTCAGCCGCAGTAATAAAGTATGTCTGACCGTTAAGAGTGTATGCCAAAACGGGTTGGTTGAATAATTCTTCCGTTGAACCTTCTTTTGTATAAGTTGTAAAATCTGAGCCTAAGTAGCTGATAGCTGAATTTGCATTACCGTTTTCGCTTACATATTTACCTGAAATTTCAGCATCATAAGAAGTTGGTACACCGTCAGCATCTGTGCCGCCCGGTATAATGCATTCATATGTGCCGTTATCTTGGCGAATTGCTTCATAAGTTTGGCCTGCAATTGTGCATGTGAATTTTTCGGGGTCTTGTTTATCTTGAGTAATTGAAAGCTTAAGAGCATATTGGCCGTTGCCTAAATCTTCAACATCGTAAGCGTATTGATATTTTCCGCTTGCATCCATACCGCCTAAAATTTGATCTTTTGTATCACTTAAAATGAAATTTTGGCCTGCAATTGTAACAGAACCTGAGGAAATGTCCAAAGTAATATCAGCTTGCGAGGGTTGATATTTATATTCGGTTGCATCCGCAACAACACCGTTAGCCAAGCTGATACTTCTTGTTGTTTTACCTGTTGAAGTATCGTATTTTGAATTAATATCCCCTGAATATGCACTTGTTGTGGCTGATTGCCAAGAATATGCCATATACGAAAGGTTTGCATAAGTGCCGTCAGGCATTGTATAAATACTGTTTAATGTGTATTCCGTAGAAGCAGTAGATGTATTATCAAGTTCAGTTGTTTTGAATGTGTATACCGTTTCATAATAATCACTTGTTGAAGGTGGAGTCGGAACTTCGATTGATGTTAATTTATTGTATAAATTTGCACTTTCGTTTGAAAGAGCCGTTCTTTGTTGGTTAACTTGCTGACCTTCATATTCAACGTTAGATTTCCTCGCAGTCAAGGATAAGAACCTTGCCTGGCTTGCTGCCATACCCATAGTTAAAGCCTCCATAGCTTTGATTTTGATATAAGCTGTATCGTCATTTTTAAATTTCTACTTTAGAAAGTTCTGTCCTTTTATTAACTTTTGTTAACATAAAGACGAAAATAAGCACTAACCCTGATTTTTTATTAAGGATTTGAACTTAAAAGTCAAAAAAAGTATAATAAATTTTATGAAATTTATTGATATTCATATCCATGGCGGCTTCGGAATTAATTTCGATTCGGCAAGCGCCAATGATATAAACAGTTTTGCACAAAGCGCATTTCAAAAAGGGCTTTTGGCTTTTTGCCCCACACTAACCGGCGGCACTATTGAAGAATTAAACAAAAGAATTGAAAATATTCACTTTGCAAAAAAAAGCCAAAAAGAAAATGAGGCAGCTATTATTGGTGCAAATTTAGAAGGAACGTTTTTATCAAAAAAAAAACCGGGGGTTCAAAACCCTGATAATTTCTTGGAGCCTACAATTGAAAACTTTAAAAAAATTGCGGGCAAATATGAAGATGATATAAAAATTGTTGTTCTGGCGCCTGAAAATCGCAATTGCAGTGAATTTATCAGCTATTTAAAATCAAAAAACATCAAAGTTCATTTCGGACATACAACAACAAACAGTTTAATCGGGGCTGATTGCATTAACCATCTTTTTAATGCAATGGAGCCTATGACACACAAAAAAGAGACATTAGCCATTAAGGCGCTTTTGGATAAAGAAATATATACAGAACTTATTGCAGATACAAAGCATGTGTGCACTGATGTTTTAAAGTTAACCTTTCAAACAAGACCAAAAGAAAAAATTATTCTGATTTCAGATGCATTGCCTATTGCGAATTCAGATTCAGAAAAAATAGAATTTTGCGGAAAGACTGTTTTAAAAACAGGATATGACGAAAACGGAATCTTGGGAGGTTCTGTTATGCTTTTGCCGGATATTGTCTCAAACCTTATTAATAAAGGCATTATAACAGAAGATGAAGCTGAGCTTATGGCGTATGAAAACCCTAAAAATTATCTTAAATTAATGCTGTAATCATCCACCAAATCAATATCTTCATTTGAAAAAACAGTTTTATTTTGAGCGCGTTTTTTTCTGTACAGCATATCGCAGAATGCTTCAAGCCTTGTAACAAAGCCTGCTTCGCCCGTGTGTTCATCTATTGTTAGGTTCAACAAAGGCTTGTTAAAGTTTTTAGACTTTCTTTTTATATCTTCAATCATCAAACTGTCAGGCCCGCAACCGAACGCCGTTATTGTTATAACTCCGTCTATATCGGGTGTTCTTAAAAAATATCCTGCCGCACCCGACATTTCCAATTGGTTTGCCCAGTATAAATCCACATCAATTGAATTTAAGCCGTCTTTTAGTTGTTCTTCTGTCAGGCTGTATGCATTAAATACTTTAACTCCCAATGAATCAAGTTTCTTGAATACATCCATGCATACTCTTTTATCGTAAATATTATAACCATGTGCAATTAAGGCAACATTAACGTCTTTTTCTGATTTTGTTGAATTAATAACAACCTTGCCCTCTTTTGCATATTTAAGTGCATTATCAAAAGACATGCCATGCTGCATCATTACTCTGAAATTGTTATACCTGATAAAGCCTTCTTTAATTGCTTCTTGAATTAAATTTTCATCTTTGATGCCAAAAGGTACAACCGCTTGTTTTAAAAATTCAACAAGCCCCAAATTTTTTTCGGATTTATCTAAAGTTGCTTCAATTATGTTGTATTCGCCCTTGACAACATTTCTGATTAAATCGGGAAGCCCCCTTATTTTTGAACAATTATAAATTTTCGGCGCAACTGATTGAATTGAAGGAACAAAAATGTTTTTAACGCCTTTTTCAATTAAATTTAAAACATGCCCGACATAAACTTTAATCGGCAGGCAAGTTTCAGTTACAACCAAAGAAGAACCTTCGGATAATGTTTTTTTTGTTGTGTAATCTGAATATATAATTTCAAAGCCCAAATGTTCAAAAAAGGCTGAAAGAAAAGGAATGTAATTATAATACACAAGGGCTCTAGGGATACCGATTGTTTTTTCTTTAAGTGGCATAAAACATCCTCAAAATAATTCAATTTAATAAAATAATACATTAAAAAAATATTATTTGTAACATATTTTTAAACTTATTTACTATTTTTAGGCAAAATTTATTGTGTTTTTATTTTAGTATTTATATCAGGAAGTTTATAAATGTGTGTGAATAACGTTCAATTAAACGGCTATATACCGAATTATACAGCTAATAATTACATACCCCCCTTTGCTAACGGCAATGCAACCAATGTGTATAATGCACCCGCAAATCAAGGGTATTACGGGTATTCATACCCAGCGCTTTATTATACGCAAAATAGTGCAGGCACACAGAATGCAAATTTTATTCCTGATGTTAAAACAAAAGGCGCAGACGGCGACTGGGTATTAAAAGAAGTAAACAAAACGCCATACGGCGACAATTTATATAAATACGAACTTAAAAACGGTCAAACCGTTGTTTTAATGCCCAAAAAGAATGCAACTACAATTATAAAAACCTTTGTCGATGCAGGTTCCATGAATGAAAATGACGCAAACAGAGGTATATCGCATTTTAATGAACACAATGTTTTTAACGGTTCAAAACACTTGGAAGCCGGAAGATTTTTTAAAGAAGTAGGCAAATTAGGCGCAGATACAAACGCTTCAACAGATTATGCCCAGACTGATTTTTATATAATGTCGCCTATTGTTGATGAGAAAAGTTTAAAACGAATTATTGAAATGCATGCTGATATGCTTGTTAATCCCTTGTTCCCTGAAGATATGGTAGAAAAGGAAAAAGGGCCCGTAACGTCTGAAATCAGCATGGTAAATGACGATATAACAAATAAAGCCTTAAATGACTTGGTCAGAAACTTATTCCAAATCAACTCCAAGTCTGAAAATCTTGTCGCAGGCTCAATTGAAACAGTTAATAATATTACAAGAGATGATGTATATAATCATTGGAAAACACACTTCACACCTGATAATATGTACACGGTTTTAACGGGTGATTTTAATCCTGATGATGCAATTGAAATTATAGCCAAAAATTTCACAACACCCCCCGTTAAAAATGCCGAACAGTACAGAACCAAAGAAACTTTAACACCTATACAAAAATCCGTAAGAAATGATTATATTTCACCAAACAGCAATTCAACAAATGTATTTTGCGGTTTTGCAGGGACTTTGCCTGATAACTTTAAAGACTCGATAAGTATAACGGCGCTTGGTTTATTACTTCTTGGAAATAACAGCTCAAGATTAACCAAAGAACTTGCCCCGATGTATGCTTTGGGCGATTTTGACACGCAAAAAGTCGGTTTGAAAGATACTGACCCCGAGGCAATAATCTTCCAGCTTGCAGTCCAAAGAGGTGATGACTCCAAGGCAATAGATAAATTCTATAATTCGGTTAAATCTCTTGAAAGCAATCCGCCTACCGAAGAAGAAATGAGAATAATTAAAAATGTCTTATTAAAAGCATTATCTGCAAGCTTCGAAGACAGTGAAACAATAACAGATACTATTGGCGCATCATTATTGAATAACTATTTCGGAAGCATAAGCCAGTATAAAACAATAATTGAAAATCTGCAGCCTGCAGATTTGGTTAATGCGGCAAGAAAATATTTGGATTTTTCAAAAATGAGCGTTGCTGTTGTACACCCATACAATATGACAGAACAAGAAATATTGGATAACTACAAAAAAAGCGAATATTCACTTGTAAAAACAGGCAAAATAAACAGCACTCAAAACGCTCCTATATCATTTACGGGGAGAACCGTTTCCACACAAAATATAGAAGAAATGACACTTGCCGATAATGCCGCTTTAACAATTAACGATATAGATTCTGAAAATTGTTATTTTGACTGGCGTTTATCCTGCAAAGATGCAGTACCGGTTAATCCTGCCGCAAGTTATGTTTTAACCCAAATTTTAAATGACGGTTCAATGTATAAATCAAAGGCAGATTTTTCATACAATGCAAGCTTAAATTCGGTTGATTTTGATACATCGGCAAACTGTTTTCAAATAAGAACAAATGCAAATTGCTTATACACAAATGTTAATTATGCAATAAGAGCAATGAAGGAAGCAATTTATGCTCCAAGATTTACACAAGAAGATTTTAACGCAGCTGTTAATAAAATAAGAACGTATTGCTCAACAATGGATAAAGATGCTTCCGTTAACCTGCTTGCAAAACTGTACGGCAAATATTTCCCCTCGCCAAAACAAATTTTAAAAGGGCTTGAAACGCTTACATTGGACGATGTAAAACAACATTATAACAATCTTATTTTTAATTCATCGGCAAATATAGTGGTGTCAGCCCCCGTTAAAGATCATCCCGAATTAAAAGGGCAAATAATTGAAGGTATGACAACACCGAACGTTAAATTTAAACCGTATTCGCCTCAATTATTAAAATCATACAGGCCAAACGATAAAACAACCGTCTTATTGGATACGGAAGAAAGAAATCAGGCACAAATTTATAAAAACTATTCTTTTGAAATTACAGGCAACATTGAAGATGAAATCAAGTTTGAACTTTTAAATACAATTTTGGGTTCAAGCCCGTCATCAAGGTTATTTTCAGACTTAAGAGAAAAACAAAAACTGGCATATACCGTTTCAAGCCAAATTCAGTCTTTTGAAAATTCGGGTATAATTACTTTGAAAATTTTATCCACAACAGACGACAAAAAGCAAAATGATATTAAATATGACAACCTTCAAAAATGCTTAGACGGCTTCCAAAAACACACGGATGCTTTAATGGCAGAATATGTAACGGATGAAGAGCTTGAAGCAGCCAAGATGCAGTTAAAACAAGATATAGCACTTCAAATGGAACTTCCGACAAGTGCAACCGCTCTTTTATCAATGAATATGACACAGCCATTCGGTATCAAAAGAATTGATGAATATGTTAAAGCAATCGATAAAATAACAAAACAAGATATTATGGATGCAGCCAAACACGTATTTTCAAATAAACCCGTTTATTCAATTTTGGCAAGCCCTGATACCGTTAATAATCAAATGAATTATATCAATTCTTTGGGTGAAGTTGTTAATGTTTAGTTTATTTTTAGCTAAAAATAGTTTAAAATACTAAAGCTATGACAACTAAAGAAAAAATCAAAGAAAATTTGTTCATTGATTATGCAATGACAAAAAATAATCCGAAATATAAAGAAGCAACAAGCAGGCTGGATGTTATTTACAGAAAAAGCGAAGATATAAGAAGCCCGTTTGAACGTGATTATCACAGAATTTTATATTCAAATGCATACAGAAGACTAAAACACAAAACTCAAGTTTTCTTTGCAACAAATAATGATCATATCTGCACAAGAATTGAGCATGTTAACCATGTGTCATCTGCCGCTGAAGTTTTAGCAAGATGTATGGG
This sequence comes from Candidatus Gastranaerophilales bacterium, assembly GCA_944324425.1. GTDB lineage: Bacteria > Cyanobacteriota > Vampirovibrionia > Gastranaerophilales > Gastranaerophilaceae > Galligastranaerophilus_A. Next base: position 102,845 of record CALUWE010000005.1, on the reverse strand, counting down.
CTTAAACAGCGAGCTTGCAAGAGCAATTGCAACAGGCCACGACCTTGGGCACCCCCCGTTTGGACATACCGGCGAAAAAATTATTCAGGAAGTTATTGATAATTTAAATTTAGGAACAAAATTCTGGCATGAAAAAAACAGTTTGAGATTCATTGATAAAATTGAAACCCTGCCCGATTATGAAGGTTTTGAAAGAAATTTAGATTTAACTTATGCAGTCAGAGACGGTATAATCTGCCATTGCGGCGAGGTTGTAGAAAACGGATTAAAACCAAGAGATGAATTTATAGACCTTGAAGCAATTAATGCCCCCAATGAATATCAAAGTTACACTTGGGAAGGGCTTGTTGTTAAAATCTCGGATAAAATTGCATATTTAGGAAGAGATATTGAAGATGCTTTGTCTAAAAAAATTCTGACTGAAGAACAAAAACTTGAATTTGAAGCAATTATAAAAAATTTATTCGGACAGAAAAAATTAACCGATATAAATACATCAACTTTAGTGCACTTATTCACAATCGATTTATGTAAAAATTCTAACCCCGATGTTGGTTTGACATTTTCAAAAGAATACTTTGAAATAATGAAAATGATTAAAGATTTTAATTATAAGAATATATACAACCACAAACGCTTAACAACATTCCATGCATACGCAAAATTAATTATAGAAACAATTTCAAAAACATTAATAGAATATTATGACGGACAAAATTCCATATACAAATTAAGGTGCGATGAAACATTTTACCCTCTGTTATGCTCTACATTCAGAGATTGGCTTATCAAGTATTCAAACGTTGCACCTGAAGATGAAAGAAAAAACAAAAAATTTATAAATAAAATTATATATGATATTGAAAGCTATGAAGATTACAAAAAAGCTGTTGTAGACTTTATTTCAGGCATGACAGACAGCTTTGCCATAAAAATGTTTAATGAAATTATAAGTTTTTAAATAAAAAAAGCGCCGTTTTGCGGCGCCTAAAATATTAAATTGTAAACTATGTAATTTTGACAAAACCCGAGAGCTTTGAATCATTTGCGCTGTAATGTCTTGCCAAACACTGATCGGATGTGTTTCCTTCAATTGTATCAAAGCTGCCATCCGAATAAACCTTGGTAACAATACCCGTATGAGATGCACCGTTGCTTTTTTGAATCATAACATCACCGGGTTTGACATTATTAACAATTGCTTGCGCCCTGTTAGAACTGCCTGCAACATTAACATAACAATTGTTTGCTTCGCCCCAAGCTTTAAGCGTTGAAACAGAGGGGGAGCCGAAACCGTTCAAGGAAGTTCCCGTTTGTTTGCAGGCCTGTTGGACAACGTAGGTAACAAAGTCTGCACACCAAGCTTCATGACGACCGCCCGTAACTTTAAGATAAGAGCCGTCGCTTTCATTTAACTTGCCGACAAAAGACTGCGCTATTGAAACAATTGTGTTACCAAAGGCTGTGCCGCCAGAAATGCCGCTGCCTGTTGTTGCACCCGGAGCACCCGTTGCGCTTGTGCCGTTTGCTGCGGCTGCTTCTTGCATGGCTTGGTTTTCAGCTGCTACAAGCAAATTGTAAACATTCATTCTGTTAGAGTTCATAGACTCTTTAATTTGATCAATTTGCCCTTGAATTGATGAATATGTTTCTAAATCAGGAGCGGTACCCAAACGGCACAAATATGTGCTCATTTGTTTTCTTAACTCTTGATATTCTTCTTCCAAATATTCAAGTTGTTGCTGAATTTGCTCGGAAATATCAACAGTAGTATCAGTTTTATTTGATTCGTCTTCATCCGAACACAACAATTCTTGCAGCTCATCTTCAGAGATAACTTTATCTCCGTTAACATCAAACCCTTTTAAAACACCATCAGAGACATTTTCTTGCTTTAAGACTTCATAAATTTCCTTGTTAGTGATAGTGTAGCTGCCAATTTTAAATTCAGTCATTTCTTCTCCTGACGGTTAACCTTCCTTATTAACAATATCGGCAATGCAGATAAAAACTTTATGGTTTAAGTTAATAAAAGTTAACATATAGTGAGGTAAAAATGAAAAATTTAGACAAAAATTCAAATACAAAAGAAAATCTTCTTAAAGCTTTTGCAGGGGAATCCATGGCAAGAAACAGATATACAATGTATTCTAAAATTGCAAAAAACGAAGGTTTTGAGCAAATTGCAGGGTTCTTTTCGGAAACTGCGGAAAACGAAAAAGAGCACGCAAAAATTTTTTACGGGCTTTTGGGTGAGGAAAGTGATATTTTGGAAATAAATAATGCAAAATACGGTATCGGAATCTCAAATTCAACTTTAGTTAACCTGCAAAATGCAGCATCGGGTGAGCATGAAGAAAACAGTTTTTTATATCCTTCATTTGCAAAAACAGCAAAAGAAGAGGGGTATGATGAAATCTCAACAATATTTTCATTAATTACAAAGGTTGAAATTGAGCATGAAAAAAGGTATTTAGAATTAATAAATAATATCTTGGACAGCAAGGTTTTCAAAAAAGAAAATGAGGTAATTTGGAAATGCAGAAAATGCGGGTATCATTATACTGGAAAAAAAGCACCTGATATTTGCCCCGTTTGCAAGCACCCTATCGGATTCTTTGAATTATTTGTTAAAAATTATTGAAAATAAATTTTGTTTATACCAAAATGAACTTATTATGAAAGTTTATTTAGGTATTGACGTAGGCTCTGTTACAACAAAGCTTGCAGTGGTGGATGAAAACGGCAAATATGTCGAAAGTTATATGTTAAGAACGGCGGGGCAACCCACAAAAGCTGTTCAAAAAGGCTTAGATGAGCTTCTTAAAAAAGCTCAAACTGAGTGGGAAGTTGCTCAAGTGGGAACAACCGGTTCCGGCAGAAACCTTGCAGGCGCACTTGTTGGGGCAGATATAATTAAAAATGAAATTACAGCCCATGCGGTTGCCGCTTCAATTATTGTCCCCGGGGTTCAAACAATTTTGGAAATCGGCGGGCAGGATTCAAAAATTATAATTTTAAGAGACGGCATTGTAACAGATTTTGCAATGAATACGGTTTGTGCCGCAGGAACAGGAAGCTTTTTAGACCAACAAGCGGGCAGATTAAACGTTAAAATTGAAGATTTCGGAACAATTGCGCTTCAATCATCATCTCCTGCAAGAATTGCAGGAAGATGCGGCGTTTTTGCAGAATCCGATTTAATCCACAAACAACAGCTTGGATATCCTGTTGAAGATTTGTTATACGGTTTGTGCCAAGCGTTAGTCAGAAACTATTTATCAAACCTTGCTTTGGGTAAAGAACTTTTACCTATAATAACCTTCCAAGGCGGCGTTGCAACAAACAAGGGTATGGTAAAAGCTTTTGAAGAAGCGCTTCAAACAGAAATTGTGGTTCCCCCCAACCACCAAACGATGGGTGCAATTGGTGCAGCATTGTTAGCAATGGAAAATCACCAATATACAAACAAAGAAACCAAATTTAAAGGCTGGCAGACAAAAGATATGCACTTTAATTCGGTAACTTGCACCTGCAAGGGTTGTTCAAACAATTGCGAGGTTATTTCAATTGTTGAAGGTGATATTGAACCTCTGCCCCCGCATCAGGAACATAAAATTACGGATGTTAAAGGCAATATAATTGCTCGCTGGGGCGGTACCTGCGGAAGATGGGATATTAATTAATTATTTTTTTATAATAAAAAAGCAAGGCAAAATGCCTTGCTTTTTTGTTCACTGCTTTAGATTACAGATAGTTTTCAATTTCCCAAGATGTAACTTGAGTTCTGTATTCATCCCATTCTTTATCTTTTGCGGTAACAAACTCATTATAAATGTGTTCACCCAAAGCTTTTTTAATTAAAGGGTTTCTCTTTAATTCATAAAGTGCTTCAGCCAATGTGCCGGGGAGTGAGAGAATTCCTTTTGATCTTCTTTCTTCGGGGGTCATTATATAAATATTTTCTTCCGTTTGCTTTGGCGGTTGAGTATTGTTTTTAATGCCTTCAAGTGCTGCTGTTAAAATAACGGCAAATGCAAGGTAAGGGTTGCAAGATGGGTCTGGCGACCTTAATTCAACTCTTGTGCCGTTGCCTCTTTTAGCGGGAACTCTTAATAGCGCGCTTCTGTTTGCCAAGCTCCAAGCCAAATAAACAGGTGCTTCATACCCCGGGACTAAACGCTTATAGCTGTTAACAAGGGGGTTTGTAATAGCGGAAAAACTTCTTACGTTTTCTAAAACAGAGCCTATAACATTCATTGCGGCACTTGAAAGTTGATATGGTGCATTTTCATCATAGAAAGCATTTTTGCCGTCTTTAAACAAAGAAATATTGCAGTGCATGCCGGAACCGTTAATTCCGAAAATCGGTTTTGGCATAAATGTTGCATATAAATCGTTCATTGAAGCAACCGCACGAACCGCATATTTGAATGTTACAACGTTGTCTGCCGTTGTAAGCGCATCAGCGTATTTAAAGTCTATTTCATGCTGTCCCGCAGCAACTTCATGGTGGCTTGCTTCAATTTCAAAACCCATTTTCTTTAAGGTTTCAACCATTCTTGCACGAACATTTTCACCTTTATCGTTTGGCGCAACGTCATAATAACCGGAATCGTCATGAGTTTCCAATGTAGCATTACCGAATTCGTCTTTGTTGAATAAGAAAAATTCGGCTTCTGGGCCAACATTTAAGACATAACCCATATCCGATGCTTCTTTAATTACTCTTTTTAAATTGCATCTGGGGCAGCCTTCAAAGGGAGTGCCGTCAGGGTTATAAATGTCGCAAATAATTCTAGCAACATTAGAATTTTCTTCTTTATTATGGCGCCAAGGAAGAAGCGAAAAAGTTGATAAATCGGGATAAAAATACATATCCGATGTTTCAATGCTTCTAAAACCTTTAATTGATGAGCCATCCAGCATGCATTCATTATTCAAAACTTTATCAATTTGTTCACTCGGAACTGCCATATTTTTAACCGTTCCGTTAATGTCGACGAATTGCAAACGAATAAAGCGAACGTTTTCTTGTTTAATAATGCTTTTGATTTCATCTTTGGTGAGTGGTTTACCTTGCTCCGGTACGAATGTCATTTTTCTTACTCCTTTTATGTGTATTCTTATTCAATTTTATGTTTATTGTTACATAGGTAGTAATTTAAGTCAAGCAATTATTTTTATAACCCTCTTGTTTATATCTTTTTTTTAAAAATATGCTAAAATGTAATAAATCAAGAGTTTTTATTGGAGTTTATTTATGTTTAAGAAGAATATATTGGCAATCACCTTATCGCTAATGCTTATTGTGCCCGCATTTGCGGCACCGGCATCAACAAGTCAGCAGCCCGCACAAAAAACTGCGGTGCAAACCGTTCAAACAACAAGAGTAACGCCGTTAGCACTGGTTGCAAACCCCAAAGGGTACTTATCAAAAAAAATCATTATGGACGGCAAATTTGATAAATTTTCAACATTGGGACTTGATTATAAAAAAGCCTTCAGAGATTCAAACAAATATATAGGCTTCATGATTCAAAGGGACGATGTTAAAGACCATGATGTTCCTTTGTCGGAATTGAAATTATTTTTAAAAAGAGAATACGCCGAAAAATTTGTTGACCTTAACACAGGCGACAAAATCTCTATGACAGGCGTTGTTTTTTCAAACGCCTTGGGCGATGCTTGGGTTGATATAACAAACATTCAAATTTTACAAAAAGCTCAAGCTGTTGAAAATAAATAGTCAGCAAACAAAGCTGTAAAAAGTTGGGAGTAATTTGTGCAAGAAAAATATTTAACAATACATGGCCATTTCTATCAACCGCCAAGAGAAAATCCTTGGCTTGAGGTTATAGAAATTCAAGACAGTGCCCGCCCGTTTCATAACTGGAACGAAAGAATTTCATCAGAATGCTATGAGCCGAACTCTGTTGCAAGGATTGTAGATTCAAACAACAAAATTTTAAGCATTATAAATAATTACCAATACATGAGCTTTAATATGGGCCCTACATTATTAGCATGGCTTGAAAAATATGCACCGCAATCATACAGAAGAATTTTGGAAGCAGATAAAAATTCAACTTCAATATATTCGGGCCACGGTTGCGCAATAGCACAAGTATACAACCACATTATAATGCCGCTTGCAAATACAAACGATAAATATACTCAAGCCATCTGGGGTATAAAAGACTTTGAATACAGATTTAAAAGAAAACCCGAAGGCATTTGGCTTTCTGAAACCGCAGTTGACCACAGAACTTTGGAAGTGTTAATCGATTTAGGCATTAAATTTACAATTTTATCACCCTATCAAGCTCAGGCGGTAAGAAAAATCGGTGAAGAAAACTGGCATGATGTAAGCTGGGGCAGTATAGACCCTTCACAACCATACAGATATTTTATTGAAGGAACAGATAAATACATTGATTTATTCTTCTACGACGGTGCAATTTCAAAATCGGTTGCATTTGATAACCTTTTAACAAACGGTGAAAAGTTTGCATACAGATTACAGGACGGCTTTGTGCAGGACAGAAACCGCCCGCAATTGGTAAACATTGCAACAGACGGGGAAAGCTACGGCCACCACACAAAATTCGGAGATATGGCTTTATCATATGTTTTAGCGGTTAAAGCGAAAGATTTGGGTTTTCAAGTTACAAATTACGGTGAATTTTTGGAAAAATTTCCTCCGACATATCAGGTTGATATTAAACCTGTTTCCGCTTGGAGCTGCAGCCATGGGGTCGGCAGATGGAGCGATGATTGCGGGTGTTCAACAGGCGCACAGGCAGGATGGAACCAAAAATGGAGAAAACCTTTAAGAGAAGCTCTTGATTATTTAAGAGATGAGCTTATAAAAGTCTGCACAAAAGAAGGCAGCAAATATTATTCCGATTTTTGGGATGCAAGAAACAAATATATTGATGTTATATTAAACAGAACACCCGAAACAATTAATAAATTCTTGGAAGAAAATCAGGTTAAAAAATTAACAAAACAAGAAAGAATTAAAGCAATTAAGTTAATGGAAATTCAAAGGTCCGCAATGTTAATGTACACAAGCTGCGGATGGTTCTTTGCGGAAATATCGGGCATTGAAACAACACAAATAATGAAATATGCGGCACGTGCAATGGAACTTGCAAAAGAATTTACCAATAAAGACTATGAAGAAAATTTCCTGACAATTTTACAAAGAGCAAAAAGCAATATTCCGCAATATGAAAACGGAAGAAAAATATATGAAATGTTTGTAAAGCCGGCCAAAATAACAATAGAAAAAATTGTTACACACTGGGCAATTTCATCTTTGTATAATGAAAATTCCGAATTAAGCGAAATTTATTGCTATAAAATAAAGAAAAATAATTTTAAATCATACAAAAACGGCGACAATGAACTTGCTTTCGGCAGAATTGAAGTAACATCCGAAATTACGCTTGAAAAATTTGATATGACATTTTCGCTGTTAAAAACTTCAAAAAGCGAATATTACTGTATGATTAAAGAATTTGACCCGAAAGATGACTATTCGGAAGGCAGGAAAAAAGTGCATGAAGCATTTATGCAAAATACGCTTTTAGGCACATTAGACACAATGAAAAGAGAGTTCTGCGAGCAATATTACACAATTAAAGATGTCCTTATCGACAAGAGAAAAGTTATTCTTGAAAAAGTTCTCTACAAAAGGCTGCTCAAAACAGCAAAAGCATACAGAGAATTGTATGAAGATTTAAGAGCGCCCGTTATACAGTTATCTTCAATCGGTATGGATATACCTGATGTATTCAGAATTGCAGCCAAATTCTGCCTTTTAAAGGATTTAGATGAAACACTTTTGAATGCAGAAGATTTCCTTGATAAAGATTTAAACGACAAACTTGATATAATAAAAGACGAAACCGATAAATTCTTTATCAATGTCAACAAATCACGTGCAGGCTTTATTATTGCCAAAAAATTGCAGGCCTTGATTGAAGATTTAGGCGATAATCCTGATGAAAATACCACAGAAAAGATTTTTGCAATTTTCGGAATAATCGATAAATTAAGATTAAACGTGGATATAAGAGTTTCGCAAAACATTTATTATGAAAAGATTTATTCAAAAATTGATTACTTAATCGAATATCTTGAAAAATCAAAACACAAAAATAAAGACAGAAAAATTGCGCTTGCTCTGCTTGAAATAGGTAAAAAGCTGAATATTAATACGGATTTTTACCGTCCCTTGATAGATAAAGCAACACTGCCAAAAGGCGCGCTTAAATAAAATAAATGCCTGAAATATTTCAGGCATTTATTATTTTACAACCCTTCCGAACATTAACCTTATACCGCCAAAAGGTTTTTTTAGAGTGCAATTAACACCCTGAACAATTTCATCCGTATTTTTTGTAATTGATTCAATTGAGCTTAATGTTTCACCTATGTCAGAAGATGAATCATTAAAATCGCCCGTAAATTCGTTAATGTTGCCTGTAATTCCGTCAATATTATGCATAATTGCATTTATGGAATCAGGATCAATTGAATTATCAATTTTATATGTAATATTTGCCAAATTTTTTGTCATAACATCAACACTTTTAAATGTATTATTCAAATTTGATTCTGATTTTTTAGTTGTATCATCAATATTTTGAACAATATCAGACAAAACACCGGTTATTTTCTCTAAATTATATACAGAGTTAGAAAGCGAAGTTTTTAAACTCTCCATATCAGAAAAGCTGATTTCTTCATTAAGATAATTATGAAAGCCGCTTGAAAGTTCACCCTTAATTGTCATGCCATCTTCAATAGATAAATTTGAAGGTGTTTTTGGATAAATTATTTCAATATAATCCTCATATTTTTTATCATGAACTCTTTTTTGTTTCATTTCTGCGGAAATGTTTTCCGGCAAAAACATTGCATTTTTGTTCAGTTTGACATTCAGGCAGATATTTTTGGAAGATTCACATGGAAAAAATTTTCCGGATTTGCCTATTTTAAAACCGTTATAATAAATATTAATTCTTTCATTAACGGGTCTTAGTTTTTCAAACTCAATGATAACGTTATTTTTCGTGTTTGCATCATGGTATATAAGCCCTGCAAGCAAAAGTGAAAAAAACAATAAAATTAAAACATTTCTCATAATAGCCACCATTTTTTATTCAATAAAAAAATTTTAATAAAGGTAAACAAATGTAAAAATTAGCCTTGTGAGCTAATACAAATTGAAAATAATAGCAAAAAAAATTTATCATCTGTTTTATAATTACATCAGAAAGGTTGGTGTCAGCATGCGTATAGAAGGTTCATATTCACGACCATATGCAAGTGAAAACGCAAAAAGAGTGGCTGCAAACGCTGCAAGCAGCGCAATTTTAAGCGCAGGTCTCACATATGCGTTCAATAAAGGACAAAACCCCAAACATGCCGCAAAAGTTGGTTTAATCGTAGCAGGAATTTCACTGGTATTAGATTTAGTAAGATCAGGATTTGATAAAATAAAAGCAAAAAAAGAATCAAAATATATTGACACAGAATCTCAAGCATTAAAAAGCAAAATGCAAACACACCAAGGGTAAAAAGGAATCAACATGCAAATTAATTCAATTCAATCATCATTTCAAACAGTATTTCAAGATAAAGAAAACAGAAATAAAGCAAAATATATAGGCGCAGCAACCTTATTATCGGCAGGAAGCGCATTTTTAGCAACAAAACCCGCAAAAAATGCAGTAAATCAAGTTAAAACAAGCAGCAGAATACTTAAAGCAACAGGTGCAGGCATTATTGCAGCAGGCGTTATGACATTATTAAGCCTTAAAAAAGAAGATTTTGCAGCAATAAAAGATAAAACAATGAGTTTCATCAACAAAGGCAACAACGCACAAGAACCCGCACAAGCAGCAGAAAATATAATTCCGCAGCCAGCTCAACAAATGCAGGTTGAAACACCCCAAACAGAATTAATTCCGCAAACAACAAACCCCGAAGAACAAGCGCAAGAAACTGAACAAGCACAAAATGCTGAACAAGCACAAGAAACTCAAACTGCAACGGTTCAACCGCAAGTTGATTTAGAAAGCACAAATGTTGAAGCCGAAAATGCAGCAAACCAAAATCCGTTTGCAGCAATAACAGCTACAACAACCCAAGGCTAAGGTTACAATAAACTAGGATAATAAGAGCCGGCTTTATAGTCGGCTTTTATTTTGAATAAAAAAAGGCGTCTTATAATAAATATAAAACGCCGAAAAATCGCTATGCTGTTTCTGAAATCTGTTTTTATGCCAATTCATGCATTAATACATATGTGCCTGTTCTGCCCGTCCATTGGTTAACAACACCGCCGTTGTAGCTGCCGTTATCATAGCTTGTGTTACCTTCGACCGTATTTACGGTACCGTCATCATTTACCGAGGTAACAATGCCTATATGACCGTAAGTTCCGTTCTTTGTATAAAGTATAAAATCACCCGGCTGCACTTGACTTGAATCGGTTGTTAAAACTCCGTTAGCTTCTGCCCATGCGCCAATTGTCGGACAGTATGCCGTGTTTGAACAGCTATTTGCAAAATCCCCAGGTGTTGCGTCATTACCGTATATTTGTTTTGTAACGTAAGTAACAAAGTCAGCACACCAAGCGCCGTCATCAAACTGACATCCTGCAGCTTGCATAATTTGTTTCATTTCTGATGCCGACATACCGTCGAGCTTTGTTGCAAAATCAACAACATCTTCGCCCTCTCCGCCGACTCTGTTTTCAAGCTGAATTTGCATTGTTTCCAGCTCTTTAATCGAGGCGTTGACTTCATCCAGCTCGCTTTGAGCTTTTTCAACTTCTTTTTGAGCAAGTGAAAGTTGTTCTTGCTTAACGGTTTCAATGTTTTCTCTTGCTTCCTGCCAAGCTTCAAGAGCCTCTTTTGTTTCATCAGAACAATTTTCTAATATTTCTTTTTCAATTTCTTCACGCTCGTCTTCAAGATCTTTTAATTCATCCTGAGCGTCTTTAAGGTCTTCTTCATCAGTTTCTTTTTGTTTTTCAATTTTTGTTTTTTCATCTATTTTGGATTCTTTTTCACTTTCTGCGGCAGAAATTTGTTCTCTGATGCTTGCTTCCATAGCATCAATTTCAGCATGTCTTGATTCATTATCTTCGGTTTTTGCAGGAAGTGCCGACAACGAGGCATTTAAGGCACTGATTTTGTTATCAAGCATTGAAATGTCATTGTCCAGATTTGTTATTTGTGCTTCGGCTTCAGAAATTGCCGTTTCTTTTTCACTTATTATATCTTCTTGCTTTTCAATTGCTTCTTGATTTTTTTCTTGTCTTTCTTTTAATTCGTCAGAAATTTCTTCATCTTCTTCAAGAGCTTTTTCGTATATTTCCTGTTTTTCATCTGCATCGTCAATAGCCGCTTTAACTTCTGGGTTTTCACCGCTTTGAACTTCTGCAACCTTAGCATTGGCATCATCAAGTGCTGTTTGCTTTGCTTGTTGTTCTTCTAAAAGCTGATCCATGGACATATCTTGCGGAGTATCCGCAGCACTTTTTGAAGCGGATGAACCGGAAGAGCCTGAAGAACCGCCTGAACTTGATACTCCGCCGCCGCCTGATACTCCGCCTCCGCCTGACACTCCGTTGTTATATGCAGCAGGAGCGGTTTGTTCAATTTGAGGTGTTTGAGTTTCAGCATCATCTGTAATACCAAATGCTTTTTTGAGCTTTTCTAACAGCTCCGGCGTAAGTTCTAAAGTTTCTTTTTCTTCTTTTTCATCAGCTTTTTTCACTTCCCCTTTTTCATCAATATCAGGAAGTCCCGCAAGTTTAGCAATTTGTCTAATATTATCTGCAGTCAAATTTTCTATATCATTAATGTCAAAGCCCAAAGCGGAAATTTCATCGTCAGAAATTTTGCCGTCTCCGTTTTCGTCCATATAATCAAACAACTTATCATAGCCGTATTCTGCTGCAATTTCATCATTTTTAGAGTTTGAAGAAATCAACTTTTTAAATTCTTTAAGTGTAATTCCTTCATCCTCATCATCTTGTTCTTCTTTGGAAGATGAATAATCTTTATCGACAACGGTATGTTTGTTTTCATCATTGTCAATTTCAGTTTTTTTGTCATTATCAGCAACATCATCTGTTATATCTTCATCAGAATTTTGATTCTGTTGAATATCAGAATCAATATCAGTATCTTCAGCTTCAATGTCAGCTTGTGCACTTTCAACTTCAGTTTCAACATCAGTGTCATCATCGGACAAATCTACTTCAAGATATTTATCTTCCGAACTTTTTGCATCCAAACCGGCTTTTTGCGTCTGAACATCAGAAGGAGCCGCCGTATTATTATCGGCCGCATCAACATTGGTAACGGAAGTCGTATTTTGTAATAAATACAAATCAAATGATTCAGATAACATAGCGCAATTTCTCCTAAGGGACATATATAAAAAGTATATACTTTAAATCCGATTTCTAAAAATTTAATAATATTTACAAAAATTAACAAACATTTGTAACAAGTTTGTTAAGAAACAAAAAATTTTCTAAAGAAAAAACCAAAAAAACCGAACTTATGAGGGTGTGGTTTTATGAAAAGGAAGGCAACTTATGAGCGAATACTCCGTTGAAATTAGCGGTAAATACTACAAAGTAGATTCTCAAACAATTTTAAATGAAATTAACAACGCATCAACTACGTCGGAAAAGCAAGAAATAATTTCCAGCTATGTTGCAAGCAATAAAGCAACACAAATTGATGAAGACGAATATCAGGAAATGCAAATCGAAGGAGACGGTGAAACCGAGGCAACCGAAGACGAATATCCTGAAGGTTTTGACTATGACGCATATAAAAGTTACGCAGCATCCACAGGATTGACAAAGCTGACTGAAGACAGCAGCGTTGACGATCTTATTGCCGTGTTTGAAAAAATTGAAGACAAAGTAAACGAGCTTGATAAAAAAATTGCATCGGTTGATGAAGATGACCCTGATGAAATTGCAGCACTTCTTAGCGATATGGCAAATATGACAATAGCAATCGGCGAACTCGGAAAGGCTGCAGGCGTTGAGTTTGAGAAAAACGGAGTTGTTGGTAAGGCTGTAACATCCGGCATAGCAGGCGCAGTAGCAGTGGGTGTTCCTGCATATTGCATTGCAACATCCGCGGCGGCAATATCGGTTGCAGTTGCTGAAGGTGCAGGCGTTGTTGCCGCAACATCAGCGGCAGTTCCCGGCCCCGGTTGGGTTGTAGCAGGTATAGGAGCCGCAGTTGCAATTGTAGCCGGTATTTGGGCATATACCTCATCAAAACAAAATGAGGAAATGGAAAAGAAATTGGCAGAATTACAAGAAAATATTACAAATACTGCCGATAAGCTTAACGGTTCTTGGGATAAAACAACAGAAAAACTTCAAAAAGGCGGTGAAGCCGCAGTTGATGAAGTTGAAAAAGATTTAGACGGTCTTTTAAATGACGAATTTAATTTTGACGACATAACAGACGTAGGCAGTATAACCAAAAATATAGATAAAATTATTGAAGCCCAAGAAAAACTTGAACCGTTTTATACAGTTGCAACAACATACGGTATAGAAATTAAAGGTTTAAACGAATTAATGGAAAAATTAGGCACAGGCGACGATTGTCTTGTATATGCACAAGAGTATTTAGATGCGTACGCAGGACAAGTAAGCATGGATATTACCGATGAAGTTATTACGGATACAACCACATTAAATACATTCCATGAAGATATAGCAGAGTTAATTGAAGATGCTGACGGCAAAGGACTTGATACATCAAAACTGGAAGCATTGCTTGAAAAAATTCAAGAAACAAACCAAAATGAAGCAGATGATGCAGCCGATATGATATTAGAAGACTACACAACGGGCGGTGGCGGTTCGGGTGCAGGTGTATCAGGCGGCACAGGCGGAGGCTCGGGCGGCATTATCGGAACCGTTCAGGATATGGTAAGCGGAAGCAATCAAGCTTCAGACACCGCATCGCAAGTTGATAAAAATTCATCACAATATACAACCGACACAAGCAAAATCGAAGAAGCTTCCGAAACATTAAAATCAAAAGCACAACAAGAACTTGAAAGCTATGTTCAAAGCATTAAAATAGCAGGCTTGTCAGTACTTGAGCTTGAAGAATTATACACGCAAGTCAGCGCCAATTATGAAGAATTAAAACAAATTGAAGGCATAGACTGTACATTGCTTGTTTCAAAATTGGAAGAAATCAGACAAACGCAACAAGTACTTGTAGATAATGAAATTGAAGCGTTTGAACAAAGAATAAGCAGCGCAACAACAAGCGAAGCAAGAATGCAATTAATGACAGAAATAAACACGATGATTTCAAATTATTCATCTCTTGAAGTAAACATCTCGGGCGCAAAAGAACTGATAACACAAATTCAAAGATTTGAAGAAATTGCGATAAAAACAAAAGTACAAACATATCTTATTGAATCAGGTCAGGCAAGCTCTGTCGGAGAAATTGCGGAAATTATCAATAAAATTCAAATAGATATTCAAACCTCACAAAGTTTAGGATGCGATGTAAGTGCATATCAAGAAGCTCTTGTTATATTAAACCAAAGGCTTGATGAAGTACAAAAAGAAGAAACATCTAAGCCGAGCGAAAATATCACAGAAAACACAACAAACAGCAATAATACATATGAAGACAACTCCACAACGGATATTGACATATCTCAGGATAATTCAACAACAATAGATGACGACTCGACAACCGATATTGATATAACCCAAGACAATTCAACAAACATCGGCAGCATCGACAATTCTACAAACATCGGCAGCATTGATAATTCAACAAACGTAAATGTTGAAGCCGACACAAGCAGAATTGAAGAACTTCTTCAAGAAATTCTTGATAAAATCAATAAAACTCCGGACACACCTCCAAAAGAACAAGAAATTTGCGAGCCGGAAGATGAAATAATGCCTGAAGACGGGCCTAATGAAGATCCTGCAATAGAATCTGTCGAAGAAATTCCCGAAGAAAAGGCTGAAGAAGCCAAACAGGAAATTGCAACAACAACCGAAGAGCAAGAACAGGAAACCGAAGAGGTTCAAAACAGCATAGAAGAACCTGAAATAAAAACGGAAGTTGCGGAAACTCCGGAAGAGCCCGTTGAAGATCAGGTTGAAGAACCCGTTGAAGAAGTTCAAGCGGAACCCGAAGAAACAGAACAAGAAGAAGATGAAGTTCCATGCGAAAATGAAGACTTTGTCGGCATAGACAATTCTGACAGCATAACAGAAAGTGTTGATTCCGCTTCCGAAGCTTCATCATCCGACGGGCCCAGAACAACCGCAGAAATTAATGCGGGTGTTACTCAACAAGAAGTTGAAGAAGAACCTGCTGAAAGCGAAGAAGGCAAAACAATAATCGAAGGCGAGGACGGGTATGACTACGAGCTTGACTTCGAAGAAGATAAACAATAAAGGAGTAAACAATGAGTTATGACTACATCAGTTCTATCTTAAGAAGACTGACAGCCGCAAATTCAGAAGAAGAACAAGTAACCCAAAAACAATCAATAAATTCAACAGGAAACGACATCGTTAACAGTGTATACTACAAAACTCTTGAAGATGAGCTTGTAGAGTTGAGCGAAACAAGCGAAACAGACTATAACGAAATGCTTTCCGAATCAACCACGATTGAAGAGGTTGAAAAAGAAATTGAAGCAAAACAACAGGAAATTGTTGATAAACAAACAGAAACAGATGCATATATAGAAACTTGCAGAAACGCAATAGAAGCAATTTTTGCAAAAGGCACCGATGTTATACCAAAAGAAGTGCAAGAAAAATATGACACCGAGCTTGACAATATTTTAAACAATATTGCATACAATACAGGCACCATTCAAGAAAACTTAAGTGTTATAACCGAAAACGCAATAACCATTGAACAGGTCAATCAGGAAATTGAGGCCAGAAGACAAGAAATAGAAGAAAAAGAAGCAGAAATCAAATCTTTGAAAAAGAAATCCAACCCTGACGAAGACAAGATTTCAAGCTTGCAAGACGAAATCAGCAGCCTTAATTTGGAAATAAGCATTCTGAATGTAATTGCTTCAAACGCACAAAAAACAATAGATACCGCAGAACAGTGCAACAGCAGCTTATACAGCGAAAACGAAACACTGTCGGAAAGCCAACAAGGTCTGATGAGCAGACTAATGGCGGAATACTACGAAACACATACCGAAGAAGACAGAGTTTATGAAGACTCCGGATTAAAAGCTCAAATAGAAAACCTTGAAGGCAATATTCAAACAGCAAGCAACAATTTAACGGTAAATACTATTAAATTAACCGCAGATATTGAACTTTTAACACAGGTAAAAGCAATAAAAGAGCAACAGGCTGCACAAAAAGCTGCCGCAAGCTCATCATCAAGCACACCGAGCTACTCAACAGGCGGAACATACACCGGCGATTTGCCTTCAAACACAACTTTAGCTGCAGCCGCAGAATCAATGGCAAGTTCAATGGGAACAACAGGCTGGTGTCTAAAAGGGGTAAACAACACCTTAGAGCAAGTGTATGGCTTTAGATTAAGTTATAACAGCGCATATCAAGCGATACCCGCCTTGCAATCAAGAAGCGATTTTACAGAAGTTACAAATCAATATAAGAGTGCTTCGGATTTAAAAAATTTGCCTGCAGGCGCGATTGTTGTTTGGGAAAATTCTTCAAACCATCCCCACGGCCACATTTCAATAGCATTGGGCGACGGCAGAGAAGCCTCAGACCATATTCAAAGCCAAACCGTAAACTATGGAACTCAATATCATGTATTTATAAAAAATAGTTAAACTATATAAAAAACAACAACATCGCCGGCAAAAAGAGTTGTTTCGCCATTCGGAACAAAAGCATTGCCGGCTCTTTTTATAAGAGCTATTAAAAAATCAGGCTGAAAATCAATATCTTTAATTTTTTTATTTTTCCACTCATGATTTTCCGTTATTTCCATTTCTCTTAATTTAATATCAGAACTTGAATGCACAACGGATGAACCCAGCAAAACAACATCATCCTTTAAGATTACCGTATCTCCCTTAGGTACAATTTTTTGCCTTTCTCTTTTAATTAAAAGGATTAAAACATCTTTTGGTATATTTATATCCTTTAACTGCTTGTTAATCCAAGGATTATTGTCTGAAACAACAAATTTAGACAATGTAATGGCAGATTCTTTTTGATAGTCATTAAAAGTTTTTAATACATCAAAAAACTTATCAATCATATTTAATTTTTTCGCCAAAAAAGGAAGAATTGAGCCTTGAATTGCAACAGAAGCAAAACAAACAAAAAATACAATGTGGAAAATATCTAAATTAAAATTGTTTGTACCTGCAGCAACCATTATTGCAAAAACAACAGAAGCAGCGCCTCTTAATCCGGCCATAGAAACAAAAATAATTTGTCTTAATTTGGCTTTAAATGGTTTCATGGTAAGAAAAACAGCAAAGGGGCGAGCAATAAAAGTTAAAAATAAAAATATTCCCGTTGCAGGAAAAACTATTTCGAAAAACTTATGCGGCGAAGACAAAAGTCCCAACAAAAAGAAAATCAGAACTTGCGCCAATCTCTCCAAGCCGTCAAAGAAATAAACAAGATTGATTTTATTCTTAATCTCGCTGTTGCCCAAAATAATACCCGTTAAATAAACACTCAAATATCCATTTCCGCCGAGCAAATCAGGAACAGCAAAAGAAATAAGCGCAACAGCCAAAACAAAGAGACAATCATAACCTTCTGAAATAAATTTGGTTTTTTTGAATATTAAAATTGCCGCCTTCGCAATTAAAACCCCGAACAAAACTCCAAGCCCCAATTGCAGCAAAAACATCAAACCAATGTTTGTTGAATTTTGACCGTTGATTAAAATTAAACCCAAAATAGTGAGCATATAAGCAAAAGGGTCATTAGAGCCGCTTTCGATTTCAAGAAGAGTTGCCGTGTTGTACTTTAAATTCAATTTTTTAGATCGCAATATTGAAAATACCGAAGCAGCATCCGTTGACGACAGCACAGCGCCAATTAAAAAACTTTCCAAAACAGAAATTTTTAAAACAAAATGGCAAAAAACTGCCGTTAAAAAAGCAGTTATAAATGTAGCAAAAGAAGATAATACGGCTGCAACAATACCTGTTTTCTTATCATCAGGTTTTTTTGTGCAGAAACCGCCATAAAAAATTATGAGCAGCAAGCCGACAGAACAAAGTTTAGAGGTTAATTCGTAATTATCAAATGAAATTTTAAAAATTCCGTCAACGCCAAACAAAATACCCAAAAGCATAAAAAACAAAAGTGCGGGCATTCCAATTCTGTTCGAAAATTTATTAGTTATAATGCAAGAAAAAATAACAACTGCACAAAATAAAATTAATACTGACATAAAACTCCCTATTCTTTAATAAAAATAACATATTTAAGGAGAGTTTACAATTTTACAAAAAGAACTAAAAAAAATATAATTTAAAAATGGAGGCAAAATGACACAAAGCAATCTTGGACAAAAAGAACTGGAAAAGCTTTTATCCGGCAACAAAAATTTTGTAAAAGGCACACCCACAGCAAGCAATATGAGCCTTGAAACACTGCAAAAATATGCATTTCACCAAGAACCGTATGCGGCAGTTTTGAGCTGCTCGGATTCAAGAGTAGTGCCGGAAATTATTTTTGATTGCGGTATCGGAGAGCTTTTTGTTATAAGGGTTGCCGGAATAACTTTAGGCCCGAATGTAATTGAAAGCATAGAATATGCCGTAAAAAAATTACAGGTTCCGCTGCTTATTTTATTGGGCCATGATGATTGCGGCGTTATGAAATATGCAAAAGACCACTACCCTGAAATGACAGATGATTTTCAATCAATTATGAAATGTGTTTACCCCGTTTTAGATAAAAAAGAAGATATAAGTTGTCATAATTATTTTGCACAAGAGCACACAAAATGGGCCGAAGAAGTTTTGATGCAAAAATCAAAAATAGTAAGCGAAGCGGTTAAAACAGACAAGCTTTTGATTGCAAAATGCCATTTTGACCATTCAACAGGGCTTGTTAACATTATATAAACCCATATTAGGTAAAAGCCAAATGCCAAACCGTCAATCATATGCAGTATTTATGCTTCTTTCAATATGCTATCAAGGGTGTATACATTATAATTAATATGTTTTAATGTATTTGGAGCCGATTATCATGAAATTTATATCCGATTTATTTAAAAATTCACAATCAAAAAAGGAAGATTCAACGAACAATAAAGATATGGCTCCGGTTTATTACGGCATACCTTCCTATCTTCCAGAATCACTTGACAAATATGTCGCAATTACGGGCGAACCCGTTGTTTTCACAGGTAAAGACGAGGAAGTTGAAAAATATAAAAATAAGTTGTATTTAGATAAATATGAAGTTATTTCATTAAATGAAGTATTAAAACGTTATCCTGAAAATGATATATGGGTTACTTACAGAAAAGCCAATGCAACTGCAAAAAAATTGCTAAAAAAATACGATCCTAAAAAAATACATTTCTTTGAAGCCAATTTAGAATACAAAAAAAGCTGCTACTTTTTGGGACATTTCATTGATTACCGTGTCGACAACTTTTCACCCTGCTGCGTCGGAAAAAATTCCGCAGTAAATACATCAGGCTCGGTAGCTGAAAGATTGGCACATTGGGAGAAATATGTAACTAAATTGGCTGAGGACATTAAAAACGGGGTTCCAAATGCTTGCGACGGCTGCAAACACCTTAAGGAAGGGTTTTTTCCGAAAAAAATCAAGCTTGATTATATATGTTTTGCAACAAATCACCCTGGCGATGTTTGTAACTTAAAATGCTCATATTGTTTTGTACAAAACAGATTTAAAAAGTTTAAAGAAAACAGCGAAGGCCTAACCACATATGAAACAATCAAACAGCTTTCGCAAATGCCGGAATATAACAATTCAGACATTACAATAGAACTATCTAACGGTGAATTGTGCGCTAACAAACACTGCAATGAAATTTTTGACATTTTATTAAGCATGAAATGGAAAGCAAGATTTGTTACCAACATGACAATTTACAATGAAAAATTTGCCGAATTCTTAAAAACAGGCAGAACAGTAAATGTGTTAACTTCACTTGATTGCGGGACACCCGAAACATATAAGAAAATTAAAAAAGCCGATTTGCTGGATAAAGTTATAGAAAATCTGAAAAAATACCCGCTTGAAAATGCCAACCTGCGTTTAAAATATATATTCTTAGAAGGGGTAAACGATAACGAAACCGATGTAAACGGCTTTTATGACATTGTTAAAGAGGTTGGCTGCCGTGCAATATCAATATCAAGCGACAGATGCAAACCCTTTACCAAAAAAATACGTTCTTTAGTGGCTAATTTAATTGCAAAAGCAAAACAGGACGGAATTAAAGTCTTAAGAAGCGCATATTTAAGCAAACAAGATGAAAAATATATTGAAGAATTAACATCAAATGACATTTCTGCCGAGGAATTACAAGGCTCAGACTCTGTTTGCAAAGTTATTAATGTAGACGGTAAGAAAATTTCTCTTGATGCAAATTTATTAACAGGAGATGCAAAATACGTAATTGTAATGGGCGATAATTCAACAATAACAATAAACGGTAATATCAGTATAAACTCGGGTGAAAAAACAAAATAAAAAACAATCCGCTGTAATAAACATATTTATTTTGCTATAATAAACAAAGAAACAGTGGAGGAAATTAGAATGATTTCAAAAGAAATGGAAAAAGCATTTTTAGAACAAATAAATGCCGAGCTTTATTCTGAATATCTTTATTTATCCATGAAAGCTTATTTTGCAAGCCTTAATTTAAACGGCTTTGTAAATTGGATGGATGTACAAGTTCAAGAAGAACACGCTCATGCAATGGGTATGTATGATTATGTAATTGAAAGAGGCGGCAAGGTTGAACTTTTTGCAATCAAAAAACCCGAATGTGATTGGGCTTCACCCTTAGCAGTTTTTGAAGCCGTTTTAGCCCACGAAGAATATGTAACATCAAGAATTAATGCGCTTATGGATGTAGCTGAAGCAACAAAAGACAGGGCAGCTATGATATTTTTAAATTGGTATCTAAAAGAGCAGGTTGAAGAAGAAGCAAATGTAGGCGGCGTTTTAGCACAATTAAAAATGATTGGAACGGACGCTAACGCACTTTATGCGCTTGATAAAGAGCTTGCAGCAAGAACTTTTGTACAACCTGTTATAGGTTAATTTAAAACCAAAATAAAAATGAGCCTTAAAATTAAGGCTCATTTTTTATTCTTCATATCTTTTATATTTTAATTTATCATCCTGTGTAATTTTTCTTATTACCCTGCAAGGAACACCCCCCGCAATTACATTATCGGGAATATCCCTCACGACAACCGATCCTGCCGCAATAACGGTATTATTCCCTATTGTTACTCCCGGGCAAACAGAAACATTACCCCCAAACCAAACATTGTCGCCAACAGTAATGGGATAGGCATATTCAAGCCATTTGCACCTGTCTTCAACATCAATCGGGTGGCCTGCCGTGTAAAAACCGCAATTTGGGGCAATCATGACATTTTTACCGAATTTAACTTTGGCACAATCTAAAATAACAAGTCCGTGATTTGCAAAGAAATTATCGCCGATTTCAATATTATAGCCGTAATCACACCAAAAATCAGGCTGAATTAAAAATCTGCCTTCAATTTTTCCGAAAAGCTTTTTGATTATTTCTGTTTTTTTAACTTCATCAGAGGGTTTTGTGCGGTTAAATTCAAAACACAAATCTTTTGCATAGTCTCTTTCTTGTTTTAAATTGGGGTCAGAATCGGCATCATATAAAAAGCCGTTCAGCATTTTTTCTTTTTCATTCATAATCAGCCCTCAATATTTGTGTTTTTACCTATACAGAAATATTTGAAGCCCTTTTTAATTAATTTATCAGAATCATATATATTTCTGCCGTCAAAAATAACAGGTGTATTTAACATTGAAGCTATTTTTTCATAATCAGGACGCTTGAATTCATTCCATTCCGTTAAAATAAGCAGAGCGTCGGCACCAATTAAAGCATCATATGCGTCTTTTGAATATTCAATTCTGTCTTTAAAAATTGTTTTTGCAAGGTCAAATGCTTTCGGGTCATAACTTTTAACTTTAGCCCCAAGCGAGAGCAATTTATTTATAATTGTAATAGAGGGGGCTTCTCTCATATCGTTTGTCTTTGGTTTAAAGGCAAGACCCCAAACGGCAAAAGTTTTGCCTTCAATGTTATTATTATAAAATTTTAGAATTTTATCGGTAAATAAAACTCTTTGTTTTTTGTTTACTATGTCGGCAGCTTCCAGAAGAGAAGAATCACAGCCGTTATCAGATGCTGTTTTAATTAATGCTTTAACATCTTTTGGAAAACAGCTGCCGCCATAACCAAGCCCAGGGAATAAAAATTGGGAGCCTATTCTTTTATCGGCACACATACCGATTCTAACCATCTCAGCATCTGCGCCCACTTTTTCACACAAGTTCGCAATTTCATTTGCATAAGAAATTTTAACCGCCAAAAAAGAGTTTGAAGCATATTTGGTCATTTCGGCCGATTTTACATCCATTACAATAACAGGATTTCCTGTTCTCATAAAAGGCGCATAGAGTTCCTGCATAATTTCAGTTGCACGTCTTGAATTTGAGCCGATAATAACTCTATCTGGTTTTAAAAAGTCATCAACAGCAGCCCCTTGTTTTAAAAATTCGGGGTTTGACACAACATCAAATTCAAAATTTGTATTAGATTTAATAATCTTGGTAACTTCATCAGCCGTGCCGACAGGTACTGTTGATTTATCAACAATAACTTTATAGCCGTTCATGGCTTTTCCTATCTCATCTGCCACTTGATAAACATATTTTAAATCAGCACTTCCGTCTTCATCTTGAGGAGTACCAACCGCAATAAAGCAAATATCAGAAGTTTTAACCGCATAATCAGTGTCGGATGAAAAAGAAAGCCTTTTTTCTTTTACGTTAGATAAAATCAATTCTTCCAAACCTGGTTCATATATTGGAATAATGCCTTTTTTCAACAGCTGAAGTTTTGACACGTCGGAATCTACACAAATTACTGAATTCCCCATTTCGGAAAGACAAGTTCCGACAACTAAACCCACATATCCTGTTCCAATAACGCAAATATTCAATTTTTTCCCCTTTAAATTACATTTTTAAAATATTCAATCGTTTTTAATAAGCCGTCTTTAACATTAACAACGGGCTCCCAATTTAATTTTTCTTTAGCTAGAGTTATATCCGGTTTTCTTTGTGTCGGATCATCTGACGGAAGCGGCAAAAAGACAATTTTTGATTTTGAATTTGTCAGCTCAATTATAAATTTTGCAAAATCCAAAATTGATGTTTCAACAGGGTTTCCCAAATTAACAGGGCCATTGAAACCTTCTTCATTTTCCATCATTTTTATCATGCCTGCAACCAAATCGGAAACATAGCAGAATGAACGTGTTTGAGAGCCGTCGCCATAGATTGTAATGTCTTTATTTTGCAGAGCTTGTACAATAAAATTCGAAACAACCCTGCCGTCATTTTTGTCCATATTGGGGCCGTAGGTATTAAAAATTCTAACCACTCTTATATCAACATTGTTTTGCCTATGGTAATCAAACATCAAAGTTTCTGCCATTCTTTTGCCTTCATCATAGCAGCTTCTGATTCCAATCGGATTAACATTTCCCCAATACGTTTCTTTTTGAGGGTGAACAATAGGGTCGCCGTACACTTCAGAAGTTGAAGCCTGAAGAACTTTAGCCTTACACCTTTTAGCTAAACCCAACATATTGATAACACCAAGAACAGATGTTTTAGCTGTTTTTATCGGATTATATTGATAATGAGGGGGAGATGCAGGACATGCCAGATTGTATATTTCATCAACTTCAATAAAATATTCTTTTGTTACATCGTGCCTCACAAGTTCAAAACGATTATTATCAAGCAAATGTCTTATTGAATCTTTTGAGCCGGTAAAAAAATTATCAAGGCAAATAACGTCATTACCTCTGTTTAAAAGCTCTTCACATAAGTGAGAACCGATAAAACCCGCACCGCCTGTAACTAAAATTCTTTTCATAAAAAAGAAACTCCTTAAACAATACAAAAATAATACCACAAAGATGTTTTTTAGAATATACTTGACTAATGGATAGTATTATTTAATAATCAAATAGTAAACCGATTTTGGGCGAGTGGCGAAATTGGTAGACGCACTAGATTTAGGATCTAGCGCAGCAATGTGTAAGGGTTCGAGTCCCTTCTCGCCCAAACTTTTGAAATTTGAGCCATACTCCGACGGAGTTGGCGAAAATGAAAAAGCATACGGATGTGAGTCCGTGACGGCGAAACGATGAGTTTCGGCGGACAGGACGATACTGGACGATGGCGACGTAAAAATTTGCAAAGCAAATTTCACAGGAGCCACGCAGAAAATAAGGATTATCAGGCTCGAACCCAAGGGTTCTTCTCTCTCAAAAACAACAATTTTAAAGGATTACATTTTTGATTTTAGTTACGGGTGCAGCGGGATATATAGGTTCGCATTTAGCTCTAAAACTTTTAGAGACAGGATATGACGTAGTTATTTTTGACAACCTTTCAACCGGCCACATTGAAATTGTTGATAAATTAAAAAGCCTTAATTTAAAAGGCAGGGTTGTTGATTTTATAAAAGGCGATCTTAAAAATATACAAGAAATTGAAAATGTTTTTAAAAAATATAAATTTGAAGCAATTTTTCATTTTGCAGCTTTTTCAATTGTTTCAGAATCTGCCAAAAATCCATCAATATATTGGGAAAATAATTTTTTAGGAACAAAAAATCTGCTTGATGCAATGAAAAAGTTCAATATAAATAAAATTGTTTTCTCATCAACTGCGGCAACATATGGTGAGCCAAATTATGTTCCAATAGATGAAAACCACCCCCAAAGGCCAATTAATGCGTATGGCAACACAAAACTTGCGCTTGAATTTTTAATGGATGATTATTCAAAAGCATACGGCATAAGAAGCGCAAGATTGAGATATTTTAATGTTATTGGAGCAGACAAATTCCAAAGAACGGGCGAATGGCATGAAACAGAAACACACCTTGTTCCAAATATTTTAAAAAGCCTGAATACAAAAGGTAAAACTTTTAATATATTCGGAAATACATATAATACAAAAGACGGCACACCCGTTCGCGACTATATAGATATAGAAGATTTAATTGATGCACATATAAAAGCGTTTGAATATCTGAAAAAAGGCGGCAAAACAGATTATTTTAATTTAGGCACAAAAAAAGGCAACACGGTTCTTGAAGTTTTAAAAACCGCAGAAATTGTAACAGGGCGAAAAATTAAATATGAAATAAAAGAAAAAAGAGAAGGCGACCCTGCTATTTTAATTGCAGACAATAAAAAAGCAAAAGAAATTTTAAATTGGCAGCCCGAAAAAACGCTTAAAGAAGGAATTAAAAGCGCCTACAACTGGGAAAGAGCCAACTTTTTATAAATAGCATTTTTTCTCTTGGCCTTTAACGCCCGCAAAAACTTCTATATAAATTTTGGCAGGGCTTGAATTTATTTTTGCCAATAAAACTTCTTCTATTTGGAAATATCCGACTTCGCTCGACATTTCGACTTCAACCCTTAAGGGTTTATCGGTACCTTTTCTGATACTAACCCTTTCTATTGCA
This sequence comes from Candidatus Gastranaerophilales bacterium, assembly GCA_944324425.1. Taxonomy (GTDB): domain Bacteria; phylum Cyanobacteriota; class Vampirovibrionia; order Gastranaerophilales; family Gastranaerophilaceae; genus Galligastranaerophilus_A. The sequence goes on along the minus strand of CALUWE010000005.1, from coordinate 76,989 downwards.
TTGGCTGAATATATATGAATATCACCAATTCTTGGCGTTGCACTGTGAATTGCCAAAGGAATTCTTGCTCTTCCTTTTGTCATATCGCAACCATCCGCCACAAGCAAAATACCCGCTTCCAGCGAATGAATTTTTCTTGTTGTCATATGCCCGATTATGGCTTCAGTTGCCAAAGATTTAATTATGACTCTTTTTTTAAGGTCATCTTTAAAAACTGATTTTAAAATTCTGTCTATAACAGGCATTGACAAAGTAACAGACATTTCTTCATGGCCTTGTCTGCCAGTCATCATACCTATGTCATGGCACATGCCGGCCAAAATCAAAGCGCACATGGAATCTTCAAACGTCCCCATATCTTCAGTTTCGAGTGAAGTTTTAATTCCCGCTTCATGAAGAATTTCAAGCATTTTAATTGCATTTTTTGTAACCTGACGCATATGAACAGGCCCATGGTCATTAAAACCAAGCCTTTTGATTGAAACATTGTTTGCATAATCCTGCATTTCATGCAGTTCTTCATCAGACAGTATAGCTTCCATTAATTTTTTGCATACAGGATACTTAGAAGCACGTTCTAACAATTTTCCTTCAACTATTTTTTCTTTTTGCGATCTCATCTTAATTGCCTTTAATCCTTCTTACTTTATTTTACACTAATTTGAAGAAGAATTGTACATCTAAAGCCCCACAATAAGAGCATATGTAAAGACAACAGGCAAAACAAACCTTAATAAGAATTTTAAAAGGCCTGCAAATTTGCCCTCTCCAAAGGCTTCTTTTACAATGTTTGATGCAAACCAGCCGCAAATTATGCAAATTAAAAGAGTGTTAAAGGGCAGCAAAATTGTGGATGTCAAAAAATCAAGAGAATCAAAAATAGTTTTTCCCATTATTTTAAAATTCTCTAATACACCGAAGGAAAGTGCCGACGGTATGCTCAGACAACCGATAATTAAAGATAAAACGACAACGGATTTTTTTCTTGTCATTTTAAAATTATCTATAAAGCAGGCAACCGATGTTTCCATTAAGCTTATGCCGGAGGTAACCGCAGCAAAAAATAAAAGCAGAAAAAATAAAATAGCACATGGAATGGAAAAAGGCATATTTAAAAATATCTGAGGAAGCGAAATAAAGGCAAGTGAAGCGCCGGCTGTGGGTTCAATTCCGTAAGTAAATACAACAGGAAATATCATAACGCCTGCAATAATCGAAACAAGAGTATCGAAAAATATCAATGTATAAGCGGATTTTTTGATGTTTACTTCTTTATTTAAGTAACTGCCGTAAGTTACCATGGCACCCATACCAATGCTTAATGTAAAAAGCGCTTGTCCCAAGGCAGTCAAAATTAATTCCTTGCTGAATTTTGAAAAATCAGGCTTAAACATAAATTCTAAGCCCTCTCTTGCGCCCGGCAAAGATAAGGCAACAGCCGCAAGCAAAATTAAGGCAATTGCAAGTGTTGGCATCATAAAATTATTCGCCTTTTCAATGCCTTTGTTAACCCCTCGAAACGGAAAAATTGCAACTATAAACAAGAATAAAAATGTTAAAATGCATGGTACATAAGGATTTGAATTTAGTGTTGAAAAATAAACAGAAAAATCCGAAGGAATATTGTTTGTTAAAAACAGCCAAATATAATTTATAATCCATCCGCCTACAACAAAGTAAAATGCGGGAATTAAAATGGCGGTAATTAAATTCAATAATCCAAACCATTTTAATTTCGGAGAAATATTTTCATAACAGGTAACCGTATCTTTTTTAAAATATTTGCCCAATGCAAGTTCCAAACAAAGGGGAATTGCACATATAAAAACAATTATTAAAAGGTATGTTAATAAAAAAACAGCACCGCCATATTTACCTGTTACATAAGGAAAACGCCAAATATTGCCTAACCCGACGGCGCTTCCTATTGCGGCAATTATAAAACTTATGTATGAACTCCAACTTGGCCTTTTGTTTTCTTCCATAAATAAACTCCAACTAAAAAAGATAATTAATTATAGCAAATAGGAGTTTTTAGGACAAATTGTTAAATAAAGAACTGAGTTAAAAAGTAAATTGCATTTGATTGGGAATTAATTGCTTGATTATCTCTAAAAACATAGTTAACGGCAAATCTTAGCCTCTGTTTATATATGAAATAGTTAAGCCCAACCGTATATTCATGGTTTAAATCACCCGATTTTACAGTATTCGGGTCAAAGCAGTCATACCTTAATAAAAGCTGAACCTTAGGGTTAAAGTTCCACCCTAATGTAGTAAAGAACCCTTGCCTTTTATCGGGAACATAATAATCGCCGTTAGAACCGTTTGCAAAAGCGTATTCAAAATTCATTAAAAACTTTTTATATTCATAATTTAAAGCAGCGGAATAAACCTGAAAATCGCCGCCATTGTGGCCGATGTCTGCACCTGTATAAAAAGTTAAATCCCTAAGGTAACTGCCTTCGGATTTATAAAAAGGTTGATAACCGATTCTGCCGATAAATTCAGCGCCGTCTTTAAAGCCTTGAGTAAACCTTGTTGAAGTGTAGCCGCCTAAATTATATTCAAAGCCGTTTTTATTGCCCAAAAATGAAATACCTGTTGCAATAGCATCGCCAAAATTTCTTGAAATCTGAGCCCTTTGAATTAAAGGCAAGGAAAATGAACTCATTGAACCTTCAAGGCCAATAGGAGCTCTTGATGTACCGATTCTCATTTTATGGTTATCTGAAAAATTGTTTTCTATAAATAGGTTTGAAAATTTGCCGAAAAATTCGCTGTCAAGGTCAGAAACATCTCTTGTAAAAGCATATTCCGTAAAAAATCTGAATTTATTTTCGAAAAACTTTGATTCAATAACGGCATTAATGTCAAAAGGATACGTTGATGTCATTGAATCGCCTACATTTTCAAATGCATTAATTCCTTTAAACCTTAATTCACCGGATAATTCATCAATTGGGCCTTCTTTAAATTGAATAGCCTTCTTTTTTGCAAAAGTATATTCCGTAAAAAGTTTAAAATCTAATTTATCATCATCAAAAAAGTCGACACCTTCAATAGAATCGCCGTCTATTGTGTCATCAAGTTTTATAATTTCATCCGCTAAAATTTCACCTTTATAGTGTTTTATTTCGGGTTTGGCGTTTTCAGCCGAAGATTCATCCACAACAGCTAAAACAGGGGACGAGAGAAGAAAAAAACAAAAAGCTATTTTAAATATTTTTTTTATCATCAAGACAACATTGAAAAGTATCTTGGATTATAGCATATATTAATTTGTTTTTGAAGGTTTTTTCGGCACTCTGATAAATAAAATTAACGGAATTATAAGCAGGCATAATAAAGATAACAATTGGAAAATATCATAAAAAGCACTCATTTTTGATTGATATATCATTTCTTTATATAAAAACCCGTTCGCCTTTTTGGCTGCCATATATGGTGAAAAATAAATGCTGAATTTGGACTGCAAAACAGCGAGGTGATTTTGAAAGGTTAAATTAAACCTTGATAGATTTTCAACCAAATAATTCTGATGAACTTCAGACACCCTTGTTATAAAAGTTGAAGAAAGTGCAGTTGAACCGGCCGTTACAATGTTTTTGAAAAATGCATGCATACCTGCAGCATCTGCCACCATATCTTTTTTCAAAGTCAAAAATGATAATGCCGTTATCGGAACAAACGCACAAGAAATGCCTATTCCAAGAATAATGTTTGGGATAATAACGGATGCCATTGAGGCCTCACTATTTAAAGAAGAAAACATAAAAACGGAATACGATAAAATCAAAAACCCAATAACCGTTAAAAGCCTGTTTTCAACATATCTTGCAACTTCACCAAAAACAAAAAGACCGATTAAACAGGCAATTGCCCTCGGTAAAACCGTAAGCCCCGCCAAAGATGGTGAATATCCCAAAATGTTTTGTACAAACATAGGAATTAACAACAAAGTTGAATACAAAAGAATGTTTATAAAAGCACTTATTGTTGTGCCAACAAGAAAATTAACATTTTTAAAAACCCTTATTTTTACAATCGGATGTTTATATTCTAATTCCCAAACATAAAAGAAAACAAAAGCAACAACCGATGCCATTGTGCACCAGTAAATCCAAGGGGTGTCAAACCAATTGTATTGTTCACCCTTGTCTAATACCATCTGCAAACATCCCATTCCGATTATAATTCCCATAAGCCCCGGAATATCGACATGGATTTCTTTTTTCTTTGAATCGCCTTTTTTATGAGAATCGGGAACAAAATATTTAATTAAAGGAATTGAAATAATTGATAAGGGGATATTTATTATAAAAACCCACTGCCAAGAATAGTTATCGGTCAAATATCCGCCAATTGCGGGCCCCGCCAAAGGTGCAAACATAGCAGCAAAACCAAAAAGCCCCATTGCAACGGATTTCTTCTCCGGAGGAAAAACTTCCAATAAAACTTGTTGCGATAAAGGCAAAAGACAGCCGCTTCCGACACCTTGAATTACCCTTGCAATAATTAAAAGGTATAAATCACGCACCAAAATGCACATCAGCGCACCAAGCGCAAACATAATTAAGCTGAAATATGCAACGTTTTTCTTACCGAAAATATTAACTACCCAGCCAAAAACAGGCAAAGTAACGCCACCTGCAATCATATATGCGGTTATAACGGAATTTGTTTCATAAGGAGTTGCTGCAAAATAACCTGCAATGTGATTTTGACAAGTATTTGTGGCAGAAGAAGCCACAAGGGATATAAACCCCGGAAGCAAAATCACAAAAGCGGTTAAATAAGGATTCATGCAACCCTGAGCTTTTGCTGTCGTATTTTGCATGGTTGTTAAGCTTATCTATGCTTATAATATAGCACAAAATAAATCATAAAACTTTCATTTAATTTTCTTTAGTGCGGACAAGAAATTATTGTGTTCAACATCACCATCCACAGTTGTTAAAAATATCTGGCTGTTCTCTTCATCTGTTTTTAATTCAGGAATTAGTGCAAGTTCAGCCGAATAATAGTTGGCATCATTTTTTGTGCCGAATGAACCCACGTTAGCAAGACTGTTTAAAGAAATTCCTCTTAAAAAGCCCGTAAAGCCTTTATTTTTATTTGAAAATTTTGTGTAAATTCTAAGAGAAGCATCTCTTGTTTCCAAGTCAAACCTTCCCATAGTAAGGGTTGCTAATTCAGATGCGGTTGTTTTTATCATCATTCTGTTAACAACGTTATCTTTAATTGTTATATCGCCCCAAATTCTGTCAAAAGTACCTTCAGGGATATTTACAAGATCAAAAATGGTAGATGGACTAATCATTGCCATCGGGTTTCTAAAGAATGAAACAAAATTAAGTGCATATTCAACAAGTCCCATTTTTTCGATTGTCCCATCATCAATGTCAAATTTAATAGTACCGTTTAATTTGAGTGAAGCGTCCGTATTAATATCAATAATTCCGCTGGCCAAACCCGTTATTTCTCTTTTTAAATTCAAAAGGGCGGTTGCGATTATATCGGAATCAATTTTTCTTGCCCCTAAAATTACTCTGAATTTATTTTCAACCAAGTTACAAATTACTTTGGCAGATGAATAACCTTTTGCAAAATCAAACTTGTTGGATGATATGTCCAAATTGCCGTTTCTATCCAATGAAATTTTAGCTTTTATGTTGCCGAATTTAATTTCTTTATATTTACCTTTTAAAAGGTTAAATTCGCCGTTTTTAATTTCAATTATATTAGGAACAAAAGCGGGAGCAGAAGCATCAGATGATGCAACATTATTTGATTCGACCGCTTTTATGTATTCTTCTTCGCTTTTTTCATCTGTTGTTTTCGGTGCCGTTTGCGTTTGAAGAAGTTTTTCAATATCAATATTATCTAAAGTTAAATTGAAATTATCGACTAAAATCGGGAATGTAATTGAATTTGAAATTTGGCCTTTAAGATCATATTTAGAGCGCCTAAAATAGCCGTTTGATGAGAAATTCAAATAATTTCTGTCTGTTGAAAATCTGCCTTCTTTTATATAAAGCCTTTGAGATGGGATAATTACCTTGTCAAAAGCAAGGTTGCCCATTAATTTCGGAACCTTACCTCTGTTCAGCCATTTAATGCCGCCAGAAATTTGACCCTTTTTAAAGGTTTTTGGGCCTGCAAAAATATTTAAAAATTCACTTGGCAGGGGCTTTGGAATTTCAAACCCAAAATCTAAGATTTTGGAATTATTCACAATATCAACATTGCCTTCCATTGTAATTATTGGGGAAATTTTACCCTTTGAATTTTTGTCAATATCTTTTGCAATGTAATAATTCAAGCTTTCAATGTTTAAAATGTTGTCTTTAAGGTGCATATCGCACTTTATGGCCCTGTCATAATGAAGCGGGCTTATTGACATTCCTTCCAATAAAATGTCGTTTTCTTTCGCCACTTTTGCCATATAAACAATATCAATGTTATTAAATTTTGAATAAATTTCAATTCTTGTGCCTGCGGGAGTATCGCCTGTCATTGTTGTCTCACATCCGATTAATTTTGACAAATAATTTCTTGTAAAATCATCTGTCATAACAGTGTTTATACCGATTTTTGTATCAACCGAATTGTAATAATCGGAAACCGAGCCATCTAATGAAAGCTTATTGTTTTTGCTTGAACCGTAGTAACCTTTGAAATTTTTTAATGTAATTAAATCGGGCTCAATTTTAATAATTCCGCCGTCGACAAAAACGGGCAAATTTGCAAGAGACTTTAATTTAAAAGATGATTTATTAACTCTCACACCACCTCTTAAACCATCTTTATCAAGCCTTACATAAAGGTCCGAGGTTCCTTTTATATCGTTTAATTCTCTTATAATGTCAGAACCGTTATTCAAGAAAATATTCAGCGCCAAAAGGGTTGCACCGTCTTTAATTTGAAAATTTCTTGATTTTAGGATAAAAGCAAATGACCCTTCATTTGATAAAGATTGAATTAAAATTTTTGATTTATTTATATAAAGGGGGCAATCTTCCGCAATTAAGGTTCTATCCTTAATATAAAATTTATTGTTATCGGTAAACCTTATTTTGGTTTTTTCTTTACCGTTTTCAATTAAAATATCAAAAATAAACCTTATATATTTCGGGTTTTTTTCGCTTTCAATCAAAAGGTTTTTGCCGTTTAGAGTTAATTTTGCGCCATTAATGAGGTCTGATTTTATATTGCATTCATTTAGAAAAAATACGGAATCAAAAATATTTATTTTAAAAGGAAGCTTCTCTTGTTTTTTGTTTTTGTCTTCGTTTTGTTTCGGGAAAATATCTGCAAGTTTAACTGCATCTAATGAAATTTTATTAGCTCCTAAAACCTTGAATTCAAACTCCTTTTTAAAAACAGGGTCAAAATAAAATGCAGTTATAAATTTATCAATATATAAAAGTTGTTCTTTTTCTTTAGTTAATGAAAGTTTATCAAATGAAATAAAAATTTTTGGTGCAATGCTTGTTTTAATCTTTGGGTTAACAATTTCTAAATTTGCCCCCGTTGTTTTAAAAACGAGGTTTTGAACACCATTTACAACAATTTTGTTTGTCAAAATAAAAGGCAAAATAAAAATGTATAAAGCTAAAACAACACAAACAAAAATGCCTGTCGAAGCTAAAATAATTTTTCTTTTTTTGGTTAATTGGAAAGGTATATTTGTCATAACAAAAAGATAATAGCATAAAAATTTTATGTTATTATTTAAACTATGAAAAAGTTAATCATATTTTTCTTCATATTTTTATTTTCAATAGGTGGTTCTTTTGGGGTAGAAGTATACCAAGAAAAGAACAAATTTGGCTTAAGAGAAAATGAAACAATTATTTTAGATGCAAAATACAAAAAATTAATCCGTCTTGGGGAAAATGCTTTTATTACTCTAAAGGGCAACAAATACGGAGTTGTTGATAAAAAAGGAGAAACATTAATAGATTTTAAATTTTCTCACGCTGCAAGAGTTTTGGGGAAATATGTTAAACTTAAAAATTCTAAAGGCTTTGGTTTGTATGATGAATTTGGAAATGTAATAATTTCACAAGATAAAGATTCGATTGAGCTTTTATTCGGCGGAATGTTTCTTGTAAATAAAAATTATAAATACGGCGTTGTTGATATGGAAGGCAAACAGCTGATAGATTATGTTGCAGATGATATTTATATGCCAAAACCAAACATTATGAGGGTTAAATACCAAGGCGAATGGTATGAAATTGAACAGGTAACAGCAAGCACACTGACTTTACCGAGTGATGTTAAAAACATTAAAGAAAACGAAGAATTTAAAATAACAAAATTAATAACAAGCCCTGTTGCAGCTTCAAAGTATTCTCTTATAACAACTGCCGATTATTCAATTAAAATATTTTCTTCAATTTCACCCGCTTATGAAGCAACAATTGATGAATTGATGCTATCCCAAGGGGCAGAAGCTGTTTCTATTTTTATGAAAATAGGCTGGCTTCCAAAATTCCCCGTTGTGTATTTAAAAAATTACTTTAAAATTCTGAGAAACCCGACAAACGGGCCTTTATCCAATATGAAGGAAGAAATTAAACAAGATTTATAACATTATTTCATAATTTTAATTTCAAATTTATTATCGCTGTTTTTCTTTAATAAAATTCCGAATCTGTTAAATAGGGATATTTCCTTTGTATCATATTCAACAGGTTTAATATCATCATCCGCTTTAAAATAAACCGATGAAGACTTAACATTTATTTGACTTTTAAAAAGACAAGGAATTGAAAAAATAAAGCATATAAGAAAAATAACAATAAAATTTAAAGATTTTTGCTTTTGAAAAAGCGGTAAGATTGTAACAGTTTTAATAACAAAAAAGCGGTTGAATATTGCAAACAAACCTAGATATAAAAGAAAAACGGAAAAAGTATCAGATTTTATAAAAAATACATTTATAAAATTTAAAATAAAAGGAAAAAATAAAAAATATAGTGAACGTCTTGAATAATTAAAATTTTTAAAGATATTTGCAACAAAAGAGAAGAAAAAGAAAACAAAAAAAGCCAAAACAAAATAAGAAACATTTTTCGACCACAGATAAAAAAACGTTTCAATGTGGGTTAATATATGCAAAATTAAAAGAGAGTAGTATTTAAAAGCAAACATAAATTAATTATACAAAGAAATGATTTTTGAAAAAGAATCAATTTCTTCTTTTGTTATACAAGGGTTAAGAGAAATTCTGATTCTGGCACTCCCTTTTTTAACTGTCGGATATCTTATAGGTAAAATATAAAAGCCTTTTTTAATTAATTCATCTGAAACCTTAACAGCCCTTTCATTTTCACCTAAAATAACAGGGATAATATAACTTTTAGAAGGAGTATCCGAGAATTTTGATAGGGTATAATTTGTAATATCAAAAAGTTTATTTTGAAGTTCACTTGATGAAAAAATATAATTTTCCAAAACGTATTTTGAAAAAGAAACGGTAATTTCGGGAAGTGCGGTTGAAAAAATAAAAGACCTTGCAAAGTTAACAAGATAAGAAACAATTGTTTTTTTGCCCGCGGCAAAAGCGCCATATGACCCGACAGCTTTTCCGAATGTGCCCATTATAAGGTCTATTTCATTTGTTAAATTTAAACTGCGGCAAATTCCCCTGCCATCTCCGTAAACCCCAAAGGAATGCGCTTCATCTATAATCAAAAGCGAATTATATTTATTTTTAAGCTCAACAAGCTTATTAATATCTGCAATGTCGCCATCCATAGAAAACAGGGTTTCTGATGATATAATTGCATTTTTATATTGGTTTCTGTATTTTTCAAGTTTAATTTCAAGGTCAATATAATCAAGGTGGTTAAATGGAATTAATTTTGCACCTGACAAATGAATGCCGTCAATTATACTTGCATGGTTTAATTTATCAATAAAAACAACATCGTCTCTGTTTAAAAGCGAAGAATAAATTCCGACATTTGCATGATAGCCGGAATTAAAAAGAAGAACATCTTCAACTTTTAATTCATTTTTTATTAAATCTTCAAGTTCAATAAAAACTTTATTTGAACCGCTTAAAAGCCTTGCAGAAGGGTTTTCTATTTTTCCTTTATAGGAAGACAAAAAATTGTCTTTTATATTATCATTAATACTTATTCCCAAATAATCATTTGAAGATAAATTCAAAAGTTTTGAATTGTTCCAAATTAAACATTTGCCGTCTTGAATAAAGTTTTTAAGATACCTTAAATTGGAATCTTTTTCTAATTCAAGAAGCTTATCTTCATAAAAACTAAGCTTTGACATCATCTTTAAACCAAGGTTCTATTAGCTTGTGTCTTATATTATGTTTTTTACAGTATAAAATTAAATCGGATTTTATTTCTTTTAAAAGAATAAATATTGCGGTTAAATTAGGCAGAGCCATGGCAAGCATTGTAGCATCGGTAAAATCTACAACACTGTTTAGGTTCATGCAGGAGCCAATTACAATAAAACAGCAAAACATAATTTGATACGCTTTAATTCTTTTAAACCCTTCGCCGAACATATAACTCCAAGCTTTTTGACCGTAATAAGCCCAAGAAATTATGGTTGAAATTGCAAATAAAACAATAACAATTGCAAGAATGTAAGGGAAGAATGAAAATACGGAAGCAAAGGCAGAAGATGTTAATTCAACGCCTGTCATACCTTGCTGATAGTGAAGATACTGTTCGGTAATAATTATAACAAGTGCTGTCATAGAGCAAATAACAGCCGTTACAAAGAAAGGCTCTATCAAAGATACAAACCCTTGAGAAACGGGTTCTTTTGTTTTAACTGCAGCATATGCAATCGGGGCAGAGCCACTTCCTGCTTCGTTTGATTGAATAGATCTTCTCATAGACATTACAATTGTACCTATAATGCCGCCTGTTACAGCATCGGGGAAAAATGCCTGATGAATAATAGTCATAAAACAATTGGGGATATTTTGAAAATTAATTAAAATTATTATAAACGCAGAAAAAATATACAGACCGCACATGGCAGGAACAATTTTTGATGTAACATTTGCTATGCTTTTAATACCGCCAACAATTGTAAGACCGACCAAAATTGCAACAATTAAACCAAAAACCCAAGCATGCGCTTCAAAAAAACTGTTAGGGCCGCCTGTTATGCTTATCATTTGTCTTGTAGCTTGATTTACTTGAAGCATACACCCGCCGCCTAAAGCACCAGGTACACACATTATTGCAAAAAATAACGCCATAGGCTGCCCGAGCCACCTTAAACCCTTTCTTGTAAGGCCGTGAGCTATATAAAACATAGGACCGCCTGAAACTGAGCCGTCTGCATTAAATCTTCTATATTTGAGCGCCAAAGTAACTTCACAAAACTTCAAAGCCATTGCAAAAACAGCACCAACGCACATCCAAAACATTGCCCCGGGGCCTCCGACTGAAATTGCAATTGCAACGCCTGCAATACTCCCTAAACCCACGGTGCCGGATAATGCCGTTGCCAAAGCACCCAAAGTTGAAACTTCACCGTCTTTATCATTTTTGGATTCATTGAATTCGGGTTTTCTTCCGAAAATTTGTTTTAGGGAATATTTAAAGCCCCAAATACCAATTCCTCTTAAATAAAATGTGCAAATTATACTTGCGGCAATTAAAAGCAAAATTAACAGAGGAATTTTTGCTTCGCCAATATTAACAGAAAAAAATACAACTTTAGAAAAAGCGTCCGAAAACGGAGCAAAATATCTGTCTATTTGTTCATCAATACTTGCGGCACTTGCGGTCTGCGCAAAAGCACATAACAAGGCAAAACAAGCCATTAGTGCAGTCGGCATAAATCCTTCTTCCTCTTAATTACCATTCTCTATATGCAGAAAATAAGAAAAGACGGCTTAATCCAACGGGATAATTAAAACTTGCCCGATTTGGATTGTTGTTTCATCTTTAATGTTGTTAAGCTGCATTATACGGTTAATTTTTTCCATATCATACTTACCGTAAAATCTGAAAGCGATTTTATCCAAAGTATCACCGGCTTTTACCGTATATTTTTCTTCAACAGAAGCTGCCCCGACAGAGGTTTCTTCATTTGTTGCGGAAGGAACAATTGAAACAGGTGTTTCGCTTGTTTCAAGTTTTATGGTTTGGTTTTTAAATTCAGGTTTTTGTACATCTGAATACATTGAAAGCCCGATAATAACCGCAATGCCAAGGGCAAATAAAAGACCCAAAACAAAGCCTATGCCTGCATAAACAACAGGAGCTTTAGCTTTAGACTTAGATTGAACACTTTTTTCAAAATCTCTCCACAATACATCAAGTTCGGGTTTCCTTTGAAATTTCATATACTGATTAACATCGGAAACAGAGCTGTTGTAGCTTTGGGGTCTGACATTTTCAATCATTGCCATTCTTTCTCTTGAAAGATTTGATCTGTGTAATGTGGAACTTTTCATATTTGCCAATATCCTTCCTATTGTTTCATACTAATTTAAACATTGATAGTTGGCAAGAAAATTAACTTTTTGTTATTAAGAAATATTACATGTGTCTAGTTTATGTTTGCTATATATTCTTTTGCGCATGCAAACATTTTATCCAATAACCCCTTATTTTTATCGACATCAAATCCGCCTTTTTTAAGATAATCAACCAGAACATTTTTCCAAAGATTAAAAAAGTCATTATCGTTTATATTTAATATTTCTTTGAAGGTTAAAAGTTCAAAATAATCAATCGGCAAGGGTTCTTTGCCTCTCAACATATCCACAATTTTCAAACGCTTTTTTCTTTCAAAAAGCTTTAAAAAGTCAATAACTTTCATACTGTTTGTTTTAATAGCATTTTTAATGAATTGCAAATTGCGATTAAAGGGAACGGGATCATCTTCAATAATATATTCTTTAAAATCCTCGGGCATAATATCCATAACGGTTGCTATACGTTCTATTGTTGTGGAACGTGTTGAAAAAGGAATGTTTTCATCAATAATGTTATAGACATAAGACAAGGTAACACCTATCATTTGTGCAAAATCTTTTTTATGAAGGTTGTTTTGTTCTAAAAAATCGCCGACTTTTTTTGAACTTTTTATGTCAAATTCTTTAAGGCTTGTATTTTTCATTTTAACTGCTCCAAAATAATTAATATTTTGAAGTTAAACCTTAGTTATCTTTTTTTTATTCCACATATAAATAGCTAGTAAGATAATTTGTATTATAATTAAAATTGAAAGGGAAAAATTATGAAGCTTATAGTTGGGCTTGGAAACCCCGATGTTAAATATATAAACACAAGGCACAATACAGGCTTTATGGTGCTTGACAGAATTTTAGAAAAAAAGAATCTAAAACTTCAGGAAAAATTTAAATCTTTTTTTGCAAAAGACGGCGATGTTCTTTACTTGTTGCCAAAAACATACATGAATTTATCAGGCTTTGCCGTTGCAGAAGTTATGAATTTTTATAAGTTAAATATAAAAGATATTTTAATCATTTATGATGATATTTCGCTTCCGTTAGGAACTTTAAGATTTAGAGATAAAGGTTCTGACGGCGGTCATAACGGAATAAAATCAATTATAAAAGAAACAGGCTCATCTGATTTTGACAGATTAAAAGTCGGCATCGGGCCGCAGCCCAAAAATTTTCCTTCCGAAAAATTTGTTTTGGAAAATTTCAGACAAGAAGAAAAAGAAAGTTTGAATATTGCGCTAAATGCGGCAATGAACGCGGCAATTGATTGGCTGGGTTCGGATATGCAAAAGCTGCAGGAAAAATATAACAAAAGCCACATATAAAACTTTATAATTTTTACATTTTTGCAAATCATCATTATAATTTAAGTATGAAGAAGTTAGTTTTATTTTTTCTTTTTCTTGTATTGCTTTTTGCGCCAAAGATAAGTGCAAAAGCAGATTCAATGTACGACCTGGACCTTCCGCCGAATGTTTCTTTTGAAATACCGAAGTATGAAGAGTATAAAATTAAAAAAGGGGCTTCAAACGAAGTTAAGGTTAACAATCAATCAAGTTATTCCGCACCAAAACAAAAGGAAGAAGGCGGGATAAAAGGCTTTTTTAACAGACTGTTTAACAGAAACAAAAAACAAGAGCCTCAGTTTGACACGGTTCAATCAGGCTATCGAGGAAGTTTACCGGATATAAAATCAGAATTTCAATACAAAAAGCCAAAATCCACAAATGTTAAAGGGGAAGGCGTAAGCGCCGATAATTATTACCCTGAAGAATTTCAAAAATCAAAAATTGAAGACCCGTTGTTTTTAGATGTAATCCTGAAGAAAGAAAATCCTTCAAATTATGTTGTGGATATGATTAGGGTAATGAAATTTTTGGAAAGTTTCAGAGTTGTAATTGAAAACCATGAAAATATTCAAAAGTTTAATGCTAATGTAAACTTATTGGATTTACACGCAAGAAGAATTGAAAAATTATACAAAGACACGCCCGACGGCATGAGCCCTTCATATTGGCTTTTATTAGATTTAAGCTATAAGGCTAAAGTTTTGGGCAATTTAAAGTTTGATGCCAATTACTATTCAAAATTTTCACCGGTTATGGGCACAAAATATGACCCTGAAAACATTTTAAAGGAAGATGCCAAACTTTTATCAGACCTTGATAAAACCATTTTCGCAATAAGACAATTAAATTATTAGACAATCTGCTAATAGCTTTATATAGGGTTTAAAAAATTTCAACCCGAGTTATTTTCATATTATGAAAAATTATATTTTAATTTTAGGGTTAATTTTAAGCATTTTGCCTTCTTTTGCTCATGATGACATTATTAATGCCAATTACAAAGTTAAAGACGGCTATAACGATTTCACCTGCAAGGAAGCGGTTGAAAAAATTGATATAAAAACTTTAGAAAAAGCCGAATATAAAATATTGGGAAAAAATTTCAAAGAAGACTCAACAGAAGTAAGATTGTCAAGAATAGAATCCAAAATATTCGGCTCAATACAATCAGGCAGTTTTGCAAAAAGGATGGATATGATAAATAAATATTCAAACAAATGCCTGATAGCAGGAATTGGCGTTATGAGAACGGGTGTAGGCGGTTTTGGCCCATCGTATGGCGGATATTACGGAGGATACAGAGGTTACGGAAGATATAGCAGACACAATTGCCACTGCAACAGATGGTACAATAACCGCTTTTGGGGAAGAAGACCATATGGGACAATAACAGGCTTTACGCCGCCTGTAGGGTACGGCTATTACAACAATTACGGCTACACAAACGGAATTTATAACAACCCTAACTATTATTACAGAGAAGGTATTATAGATAAAATAAAAAACGTATTTAAAAAAGACGAAGAAAATGACCCGTACTATTCAACCGTGCCAACGCCAAACAACGGGATTGTAAACGGAAATTACAATAATTCGCAATACGGAAAAAGCAAAACAATAAATCTTTTTGACGATAATAACGGAACAAGCGCAGGGGACTATCAAAACGGCTACGGCTACGAAGGAAGATACGGTTCAAACGGCGGTGCAACGGTTACAATTATAGACTAAAAAAAGGGGGCTTTAAAAAGCCCCCTTTTTTATTTATTTAGTTTTTATTATTACAGACCGTATGCATCTGACATAATTTGTGAATAGCTTTCGTTAACTTGGTCTGCACCGTAGATTGTATAATCTTCTAAGTCATATTCAACACCTGATTGGATATCTACTGTTGCATATTGTTGTGAAGCTAAGGGGATTTGGTCTTCAATATTATCAGCTGCACCTCTTGTTGTAGTTGAAGCTAATGTCCAAGCTGCTGCTTTTGGTTGGCCTGCTGCTACTGTTGAAACCGTATCACCTGCAGCGTTTGTATATGTTGCGTATTGGCCAGCACCTGTGCTTGTAATATCGTGAATTGCCTTGCCAAATTGAGTACCTTTGCCTGTTGATGTAATTGTTACTGTATCACCGGTTACTTCAACTTTGATTTTAGAGCTGCCTGCTGCTTTTCCGTCTAATGCTTTAAGAGCTTCAATCTGAGCGTCTGAAAGAGTTGATTTTTGAATTGTTTTTGAAGTTGTTTTTGTTAATGCGCCGTCAGCATCAGCTGAGTATGAAGTCTGAGTTGAAGATTTAGGTGTTTTTGTTGTTTTGATTTCGTATGAAACAGTACCGTCATCTGCAACAACTTTATTGTATTGTTTTGTTGTCAAGCCGTCTTTTGAAGTTGTTTGATAAGAACCGTCTGCAGATTGAGTCATATTATTCTTTTCTGCAAGTTTAGTCATTTTAGCTTCAGAAATAGTGCCTGATTTACCTGTAATTTTGTCAACTTTATTTTTAACTGCATCTTTAGCTGCTTTAGCTGCTGCTACTGCGTTTGAACCTGTGTCTTTTAATGTGGTTTTAGCTACTTGGCCGAGCTTTTGTGCAGTTGTGCCCGTTGCACTGCCCCAAGCGGAACCGTAATATCCTTTAACACCTGCAAGAGCGTCTTTAGCTAAGCCTGCAACCTTGCCGCCAACAGTTGTAGCGTTTTGGAAGGCTGATGAACCGGTTGCTGCTTTAGCACCTGCGGAAACAGCACCGATAGAAGCTTTAAGACCTACCGCTGAAGCTGCTGTTGCAACGCCGTTTGCACCGATTGACTCAAATGCTGCTTTTGCCTCAGCGTCTGTTTCAGCAGTTGCAGCTGCTGCCACACCCTTAGCAATGCCTATACCGCCCTTAACAGCACCATATGCGCACAAGCCTGTTGCAATGATAGGACCAACGCCTGGGATAAAGCAAGCGCCAACCGTTAATGCAGTTTTTAATGTATTACCTAAGCTGAAGTTTCCGTTTTCATCAAAAAAGCAACCTTTAATACCGTTTACGACACCTTCAACAGCGCCTTTTAACGTGCTTCCGATTGCTTCAAAAAAGCCGATTTTACCGTCATCTTTGCCATCTGTGCAAGCTGACGGGTCAGCTGATTGGTTAAATACTGAAACATCAGTAATTTTTGTTGAATCAATACTTCCGTTTCTGATAGCTTCTTGTAAAGCTTCAGGGGTCATTGTTTGGGTATTTGTTTTAATAGTACTTACGTGTGTCATTTTACTCTCCTTTGGTAAAAAAATTTTCTCTCGTTGAATATATAAAGTATATATCCTCTGTAAAATTGACTTTTTGTAAAAATGTTAGTTAACAAAATTTAACAAACCCGTGAAAAGCAAGCTTGATATGGGATAAATGATATATGTTGAAGGGCTTTTTAATTAATATAAAAGAAAACAAATCTCTTATATGTGCTCTGATTTTCTTGTCGTATTCAGCCGGACTTATTGCCTTTTATTGCGGGAAAACAGCAATAATAGCAGCTATTGTAACCATATTTACCTGCCTTATATACTTATATTTGATTTTTGCCAAAAAATACGAAAAATTTATTTCTCCGCTTTTTATACTTTTTCTGTACATTCTTTTTGTAATCGGTTTTATAAATGCAAAATATAAATATGTGGCCTTTGATGACTTTTACGGAACAGAAATCGTAAAAAATATGCAAGCGACAGGAACGGTAATAAATATTCCAAACTGCAGCGAGAAAAAAGGAAGCTGTAAATTTCCGCTTGAAGTTAATCTTGTAGTGATTCAAAACAAAACAATCAAAATTGATAAAGGAACAATTCTTGCAACCGTAAAATCTGCGGATGATAATTATATTCCAAAATACGGAGATAAAATAAAATTAACAGGCACAATGACAACCCCGACAGAGGCAACAAATCCTTCACAATTCGATTACAGAAAGTTTTTAAACAACAAAGGAATTTTAAAAACATTTTATGCTAAAGAATGCGAATTTATACACAGTCCGAATATAGCTGAATTAAAAAATAAAAAGACACCAAAAAGCAAGCTTAATTATCTTGGAATATGTTTTACAAGATATATGAATAATTTGAGAGACAAAGTTATTCAAACCCACGGAAAATATCTGAAATCACCAAATTTAGAAATATTGGGCGGCATTGTTTTTGGAGATGATGCAATAAACACTCCCGATGAAGTCAGAGAATCGTTTATAAATTCGGGCTTATTACATCTTTTAGCGGCTTCGGGGCTGAATGTTGCATTGATTCTTTCGATGTGGCTTTGCATTGTTTATTTTATAAATATACATTACAGACTAAAAATTTTATCGGGACTTTGTGTCGTAATTTTATACATGACCATGACCGGCTTTCCGCCATCCATTGTAAGAGCGTCTGTTATGCTCATTTTAATTTTGCTTGGTAAATTTATATACAGAGAAGCCAACGGAATTTCGTTAATATTTATGGCCGGTTTTCTTATTATGCTCTTTAAACCGGAATACATAGCAGATGTCGGGTTTCAATTGTCTTTTCTTGTAACTTTGGGATTAATCATCTGTACTCCTTGCACAACAACAATTATTGAAAGCAAAGAAAGAAACTATATAAGAAAACTGAAAAATTTTAATAAGCTGACTAAATCTTTTCTTATGATATTTTCACCCGTATCAATTACCTGTATATTTTTAGTGCCTTTTATTGCACAACTTTGGGCGGCACCCCTGCAAGCTCATTATTTTAACACTTTTTCAATTTATTCAATTTTGGCAAACATTGCCGTTGTACCGTTTATTGGAATTGTAAGCTTTTTGGGTTTTATTTCGTCCGCATTTTGTCTTATTCCTTTTATGTCAGACTGCATAATTCCCGCATTAGATGTTGTATTAAACCAATTAATACAAATAATCCTTAATATATCAAACTATTTTGCAGCTCTTAATTATTCAATAATAAAAGTTCCCTCACCGAACCCGTTTTTAATTTTCAGTTTTTATGTATTCATCATTCTTTTGTTTTTCTGCATTAAGCATTTATTCAAAAGAAAATTTTTAAACATCGCACTTATTGTTTCCGTTTTTATTATTTCAGTGCAATTTATAAATTTTGACACCAATAAAGGCGAAATAATATTCTTTGATACCGGAAATTCCGATAATACATTAATTAAAACAACAGATAATAAATATATAATGATAGATACAGGCAGATACATATTCCCCGATTCTTCAACCGCAAAAAGAATTACTTTGGAATATTTTTATGACAAAAACATAAAAGAAATTGAACTTTTAATTGTAACTCACTATGATTCGGACCATTCAGGCGGCTTGGTTGATATTTTAAAAGAAGTAAAAGTAAAAAATCTGATAATTCCCAAATTAGAGTGCAGCTCCAAAAATTCCTGCAAAATTAAAAATTACATAGAAGAAAATAAAATTAATTATACGCTGCCTTATACAAAACAAAGGTTTTCATATGACAAAAATATTGAAGTTGTAAATTATGTTCCAAAATCCAACAATAAAATTTCAAAAAACGACTCATCAACCGTAACATTTATTAAATACGGCGACCTTAAATTTTTATTTTTGGCAGATATACCAATAAAAAGCTTTTATACAATAGAAAAATTTATGCCAAATGACATTGATATTTTAAAAGTTTCACACCATGGCGCAAAGCGAACAGCAAATGACATAATGCTAAGAAAACTCAGGCCGAAATATTCTGTTATATTAACGGGCAGAAATCCATATAATCACCCTGATATTGAAACAGTAGACGTATTGAAGAAATATTCAAAGGTTTTAAATACAAAAGAAAACGGTGCAATTAAATTTGAAATAAAAGAAGATAAAATTATTCCCTATACGTTCAATAAAACCGAATTTAAAAAATATAAATAAGAAAAGACGCTTGGGATTGTACAAGCGTCGTAACGAAAAGAAAATTGTAGTATGAAAAAATAAACTTTATCTGACTATTTAATTATTTTCTAATTTAAAAAGTATTCTCTAATATATTCTCTAACCGACAGATCGTGTTTGAAGTATATTGTTAAACCTCATAAAACAATTTTTTTGCTTCAAACCTTTAGCTAAAATATAATAACAGAAACAAAAACTATATACAAACTTTTTTTATCTTAAACTAAATTCGCAACCGCAATAGTTTTGGCGGTACATTCCGAAGTCATAAGCAATTTTTGAGGTTTTTTTGAAGCCGTCTTTTTTCTTAAAATCAAATTCCATAAATTCGATATCCGTGTTTTCACATGCTTTTTTACCCATTTCAAAAATATCTTTTGAAATTTTATGAGGCGAAACGGATAAAGTTGTGGTTATTTTATCAATACCGGTTTTTTTTGCCAAAAGGACGGTCTTTAAAAGCCTTAAATAAAAACATCTTTTGCATCTCTCGCTTTTTTCGGGCAAGTTTTCAAGACCTTTTGCAATTTTTAAAAATTCGCCATGGTCATATTCTTCTTTAATTAATTCAACATTATTTGCCGCACAATATTTTTCAAGCTCCGAATATCTTCTTTCAAACTCATTTATAGGGTGGATATTCGGATTAACAAAATATACAACAGGTTCATACCCCAATTCTCTCAATAAAATTAAAGGGTAAGAAAAACAAACGCCGCAGCAGGCATGGATTAAAATTTTATTTTTGCTTTGCATGGCGTATCCTTGATTGTTTAACCAGCTTTTGCAGTTTAAAATACGGCATTATTTCAGAATGCGGAATGCCGTCAATTATAATTGTGGGTGTACCCATAAGTCTTTCATTCATGCCTCTGTATACTTGATTTTCAAGATATTCATCTATGGTGGCCGAATGAGCGTCTTTATACAGCTTATCCGTATCCAAATTCAAGCTTTTTGCAACTTGCAGAATTTCTTTTTCGTTTCTTGGTAATTTGTTATAAATTCCGGAAACCATACCCCAATAATCACCTTGATTTTGTGCAGCAAGCGCATATTTTGACAAAATACAGGAGCCAGGGTGAATTTTAGCTTTAACCGTGGGGTTGCAGGCAGAATCCAAGGGAAAATTAACGTGATACACCGCAACATTTTTATCATCCAAAACAAGCTTATGGAGCATTATGTTCATTACTCTGCAAAAAGGACACATAAAATCGCCGTATACAAAAACCGAAACGTCTCCGTCAGGATTTCCCAAAGTATTGCCGCTGATTGCATAGATATTTGTCTTTAGTTCACTAAATTGTTTTATGGATTTGTTTGTTTTAATTATTGGCGCCAAAATAAGCGATTGACTAAAAAATCCCAAAGTGAGCACAACAAGGAGAAGTACAACCAAAAACAAAGTTGTATATTCCTTTACGCCTTGAATGAAATCTAAAATAGTGTTTTTTATATCGGTAATAAAAAAATCTTTTTTGACCGCAATAAGCGCAATAAAAAGATTAATAAAATATGTCATGAAACAAAGAATGCATATTTTACGGATATCAAAAAGCGAAATGCATGCCAAACTAACCGATATACAAAAAGAAATAAAGCCTATTGTTGCAATATAAGAACTTGGATTTTTAAAAACGTTCAACAAAGGGAAATTAATTTTTTCCTTGATTTTATCCACAAAATTTAAGAATAAAAACAAAAGATATAAGACAACACCCCAAATTGCCAAGGGAACACCCATAAAAAATGCCTTATCGGTTTGTGCAACACCGTCGCAATCAATGAAACTGTTAATGGAACAAAAGCTCTTAGGGGCGCCTTCAAGAAAACTTGTTTTAATATAAATATATACCAAATCAAAGCTTAAAATAAGACCTATCAAACATAAGAGAGTAATTAAAATTCGTTTTTTAGAAGACATAAACACCTCAAAAAAATAATGTAATAATTATAATTCAAATAAAAGAGTTTTTACAAACAAAGAGGACTAGGTAAATTTGGCTTAATTAAAATAAATATGTTACAAAATATTAAGGGCAAAAAGCTCAAATTAAAGTTTTTTTTAAATTTTGTCGTTAACAATAGCAAGAAAAAAGATAACACACGCAAACAAAAGGAAAGACACGCAACAAGACACATTTAGGACTAATGTAAAGTAATGTAAAAATATATAATTTATATGTATTTTATATATAAAAAAAGTTTTTATTACTATATAGGTCCTTAAAAGAAAAGAATTAACATAATATAAAGGTGGTATAAAATGGGTTTAGCAGCATCACAAGCAAGACTATTATTACTGACAGCAAAAAATGACGCACTTGAACTTCAAGCACAAAATGTTGAACAAGAACGTTTATTGCTGGCTCAGGAACAAGAAACTATTGCTCAGGAATATTCTGACAAAACTACAAACACGATTTATACTTGTCGTGTATTTGAAAACGGCGAAACACAACAACAAACAATGACTTTGGATTCACTCGCAAAAGCGCAAACAGCAGGTGCAGGTTCAGCAAGCATTATTATTGCCGACTCAAACGGTACACCTATTGTTAAGGCGACAGCAACGGCAACAGGTGATGATGACGGTAACTCAACATATGAAATGTCATATGAAGTTGAAGTGGGCGGCGAATTAAGAGCTTTTGACGATTCACTTAAAAAAGAAAATCCTGCATTGTATAAATATTATCAAAACGTAATTGAAGCAATGAACGTTAACGGTTCAAACACACCTATTCAATACGGTATTGCAAACGGTTCATATCAATTGTGGACACAAGATAACGGCGATACAGACAACGTTAACTCAACAAGCCATATCGTATCAACCGTTACTAACGAAGCAGGCGAGCTAAAAGTAAACGATGAATTCTTTGTAAGAAAAACGCCTGAATCATTGTCAACAGTAACATCAAGATATTACACGGAAGATGACGCGGCAGCACAAGCGGAATACAACACGGCAATGGCAAAAGTAAACACGCTTGATACACGTCTTGAAAACAAATTAAACCAAATTGAAACACAGAAAAAAGCAGTAGAACAAGAAATGGAATCAGTGGATTCAATTATCCAATCCAACATCGAAAGAACATTCCAATATTTCAGCTAAATTCAGATTTTATAATAAACAAAAAGCCGCATAAAATGCGGCTTTTTTATTTAAAAAAAATTAAATAATTCTTCTCGTCTCAATTCCTGCAGCTTGAAGCTCTTTTTTAAGAACATTAACCGGCAAAGTGCCAAAATGAAAAATGGATGCAGCCAAAGCAGCATCAACTTTTGTTTTATTAAAAACATCTATAAAATGCCTGCTGTCAGCCCCTGCACCGCCTGAAGCAATTACGGGAATATTAACGGCATTTGAAACAACATTAAGCATTTCAATGTCAAAACCTTTTTGTGTGCCGTCATAATCCATCGAGGTTAATAAGATTTCGCCTGCGCCCTTTTCTTCAACTTCTTTTGCCCAATCAAGAAGTTTTTTACCTGAGTTTTTTTTGCCTGCGTTTACAAATACATAGAAATCATTGTCAATTCTTTTGGCATCAATTGCAATTACAATACATTGAGAACCGAAATATTCTGCACAATTTGAAATTATTTCAGGATTTTTCACTGCGGCAGAATTGATTGAAACTTTATCCGCTCCGGCAGATAAAATATACCTTATATCTTCTATGTCAGATATGCCGCCGCCAACCGTGAAGGGAATAAAAACATTTTTTCCCACTTTTTGAACCAAATCAACAACGGTTTTTCTTTTTTCGTTTGTTGCTGTTATATCAAGAAAAACTAATTCATCTGCGCCTGAATCCGAATATTTTTTTGCAAGTTCAATACAATCGCCTGCATATTTGAGGTTAACAAAATTAACCCCTTTTACCGTCTGACCGTCTTTAACGTCAAGACAGGGGATAATTCTTTTACAAGGGCCGTTTTTAATCATTTTAGAACCCTAAGTTTATTCTTGAAAATTGAACAATTTGGTTTTTGCCGCTTTGTTTTGCGTTATAGAGAGCATGTTCTGCGTATCTGATTAAAGAATTTGAATTTTCTTCAACATTTTCCAAGAACGGATAACTTGAAATGCCTCCCGAGATTGTAATCGGGTGTCGTTCTTCTTCTTGTGCAGGGATAAATTCCATTTTTTCAATATCGCGTCTGAAACGTTCAGCAAAAATAAATGCTTGTTGTTCGGATGTGTTCGGAAGAATTAAAAGAAATTCTTCATCGCCGTATCTTGTTAAAATATCTTCTTTTCTTATGAGGGCATTGAGCATTTCAGCCACTTTTTTCAATAAAACATCGCCCCAGTCATAACCGTACATATCATTAACCGTTTTAAAGAAGTCAATATCGATAAGCAAACATGAAAGGTCTGTGCCATACCTTTTTGCACGTGAAATTTCAGCATCCAACCTTGCATGGAGATATTTTCTGTTGTAGAGGCCGGTTAATTCATCGGTTATTGAAACTTTGCTCAAAGAATGTTTGTAGTGTACAGCTTTCATTAAAGCTTCAACTCTGACTTTAAGCTCAATGTTATTCACAGGGCGTTTAATAAAATCGTGAACAATTGCTCTTATTGTCATATCGGGAATTTCATCAACCAAAACCAAAACACCTGCGTCAAACTTGGTAATAGCAGAAGTCTCTTTTATTTTATCAAGAGGCATGTCCAATATAATGACAGATGCATTAATGTCTTTATATTGAGGCAAACCGGCCGCAGGCTCAACTCTTAAGTTGATTTCATCTATATCTTCAAGTATATTTTTTAATTCGGTTTCTTTATTGTCGGAATAAATAACTACATTCATCTTTTATCTCCTAATCAGCATTCAATACAACATTTTTAACTCTATACCTCGGAACCTGTATTCTGGCTGAGGGAGTTTCAAATACAACTTTATAAACATCAACGTAAACAACACGGCAATATGCATCAATTAATTCTCTTGTAACCGGTTTTGGCTTGTACTGAACAAAATCGCCGTAATAATCTATATTTTTAGACCTGTTAAAAGTATATTCAATTCCGTTTTTATTGATTTTTATTAATCCGTCAACATAGGAATGAATCTTGCCGGTGATAATATTATCCTTAGTTTGCACGGTATCTTTTGCAAACACGGGCATAAATGAAACAAAAATAAGTAAAATCAGCGTATAAAAAATTTTCATATGATGAGTATATCATATTTTTCAATTCAAGTTAAGAAATTTATATCATCCAAAAAGTTTAAAATTTTTTTACATAGAAGCCCTAAAAAATAAACTTTGTTATATTAAAAATATGCAAAACCTTTACTATGAAAATTATCCGAGACAGAGTTTAAATTATAACCGCAAAGTATCAAACGGCATGAAAAAAGATTCTCTTGGCGTTGCTAAGAAAAAAATGCGGACACAAAGAGTTTCAAAAGTAAAAATATATGCTGCACTCATAGTTTGGGCGTCCGTTTTGCTTGGTGCACTTTCAATAAACAAGCCGAATTTTTTAGAACCTGTATATTTAAACAGATTAAATAATTCAAACCTTGAGTTTAAGGCAGAAACGGTTTATGCACCCACACTAAATTATGCAAATAATTTAAATTTTTTAAATACAAACATTTTGGCAAATGTTCCCGATAAAGGAAAGGGCAAATTGCTCCCAATAACATCAACGGGCGAACTAACGGCACTTAAAAACAGTATATTGCCTATTTTAGATAACTATAAAAATCTTCATGCGGGTATTTTTATTTATGATTACCACACGGGAAAAACCGTTGATATAAATAAAGACGAAATTTTCCCCGCAGCAAGTATAATAAAAATTCCCGTTTTATTGGATTTCTTTAACAGAAATAAAGACCTTGAAAAAGAAGGGTTTGAACCCATAAGTTTAGATAAAAAGTTAACCTTCACCGAAGCACACAGAACGGAAGGTTCGGGGAATTTGCAGTTTAAAAGCGCCGATGTTGATTATTCGATTGATTATTTAGCAAAAATTATGATAAGAAAATCGGACAATTCCGCAACAAATATGCTGATTGAAGAAGTCGGCGGAATTAACCAATTAAATGCTGCTCTTAGACACTGGGGCTTTTCAAAAACACAAGTTACATCTTGGCTTCCTGACCTAAAAGGAACAAACACAACAACTCCTTATGACATTGCAACCATGCTCTATAATATAGACAATCAAAAGTTTCTCCCCATTCAATCTGCGGCAAATATTAAAGAATATATGACAAAAGTTGAAAACAGAACTTTAATTAAATCGCAATTGCCACCTGATGCCGTTTTAATGCACAAAACGGGCGACATTGGAAAAATGCTGGGTGATGCGGGAGTTATTTATTCCCCTTCGGGTAAAAAATATATTATGGTTATTATGGTTAAACGTCCTCATAATGATTACGGTGCAAGGGAGCTTATACAAAAAGTTTCAAAAGTTGCTTATAGTACATTAGGATAAATTTATTTTTCTTGCCTGATAAATTTTTAAGAGTAACATTAAAAATTAGAAAGGCAAAAATTATGTATGATGTTAAATCTTCTGATTCAATAAATTTTATTGACCACAATGAAATTATGGAAACCCTTAAATGGGCTGAAAAAAACAGGAATAATGAAAAATTAATTGATGACATTATTCAAAAGGCGAGAGAAAAGAAAGGTTTAACCCACAGAGAGGCTTTAATTTTATTAGACTGCACTCTTGAAGATAAAAACAACGAAATTTTTGCCCTTGCAGAGAAAATTAAAAAAGATTTTTACGGCAACAGAATTGTTTTATTTGCGCCTTTGTATCTTTCAAATTATTGCGTGAACGGTTGTGTTTATTGCCCGTATCATTACACAAACAAACATATTCCAAGAAAAAAATTAACCCAAAAAGAAATTGAAGAAGAAGTGATGGCACTTCAGGATATGGGACACAAAAGGCTTGCCGTTGAAGCAGGCGAAGACCCCGTTAATAACCCCATTGAATACATTTTGGAATCAATTCACACAATTTATAATACAAAACATAAAAATGGTTCCATAAGAAGGGTAAATGTTAATATTGCAGCCACAACGGTTGAAAATTATAAAAAATTAAAAGAAGCCGAAATTGGCACATACATTTTATTTCAAGAAACATACCACAAGAAAAACTATGAAAATCTTCACCCGAAAGGGCCGAAAAGCAATTATAAATATCATACGGAAGCAATGGACAGAGCCTTAACGGG
The DNA here is from genome assembly GCA_944324425.1 of Candidatus Gastranaerophilales bacterium. GTDB lineage: Bacteria > Cyanobacteriota > Vampirovibrionia > Gastranaerophilales > Gastranaerophilaceae > Galligastranaerophilus_A. The sequence goes on along the minus strand of CALUWE010000005.1, from coordinate 49,962 downwards.
CGGCATTGAAGATGTGGGGCTTGGGGTTTTATTCGGTTTAAGTTTATATAGATATGAATTAGTCGGGCTTATAATGCATGCAGAGCACTTAGAAGCCAATTTTGGCGTAGGTCCTCATACAATTTCCGTTCCAAGAATAAGAAGAGCGGATGACATTGACCCGAATACTTTTGATAACGGAATTGATGATGATACATTTGAAAAAATTATTGCCGTTTTAAGGCTTGCTGTGCCATATACAGGCATGATAGTTTCAACAAGGGAAAACGTTCAGGTTAGAAAAAGAAGCCTTCATGTGGGTATAACACAAATTTCAGGCGGTTCAAAAACAAGTGTTGGCGGCTATGCAAAACCTGAAAAAGAAGATTCATCCCAATTTAATGTTTCAGACCTTAGAACGTTGGATGAAGTTGTAAAATGGCTTTTAGATATGGATTATATGCCGAGTTTTTGTACAGCCTGTTATAGAAAAGGAAGAATCGGTTCAGATTTTATGGAAATTTGCAAAAAAGAACAAATTCATAATTTCTGTGCACCAAATGCCATTATGACATTAAAAGAATATTTATCCGATTACGCTTCAAATGAAACAAAAATTGCAGGCGAAAGAATGATAAAACAAGAACTGGAAGGCATTGAAAACCCCATTTTAAAAGAAGAAGTAATTAAAAATCTTAAAAATATAGAAAACGGAACAAGAGATTTAAAATTTTAGATAAATTAAAACCCCTTAAATTAAGGGGCTTTTTAATGTTTTATACAGAGAAAATATCTTTAATATCTTGATATGTAAGAGTTTTTGCAATGTTTCTGTCAACAGAAATAACAGAATCTACAAGTGAACGTTTTTTAGATTTCAACCTTTGAATTTTTTCTTCAACCGTTCCTTTTGTAATTAAGCGGTAAACAAAAACTTTCTTTGTTTGCCCGATACGATAAGCCCTGTCTGTTGCCTGATCTTCCACAGCAGGGTTCCACCATGGGTCATAGTGAATTACATAATCTGCACCTGTTAAGTTCAAGCCCGTGCCGCCCGCTTTCAGGGAAACTAAAAATATAGGAATTGTCGGGTCATTATTAAACCTTTCAACAACTTCCTGCCTGTTTTTAGTTGCACCCGATAAGTATTCATGCTTAATACCTTTTTCTTCAAGCCAAAGTTTAATAATATCAAGCATTCCGACAAATTGGCTGAATAGTAAAATTCTATGACCTTCAGATATAATTTCTTCAAGCATTGATTGCAGGTGTTCAAATTTACCCGATTCATTTATATTTAACATGCCTTCTTTATCATACAGCCTCGGGTGGCAGCAAATTTGACGAAGACGAAGAAGGGCAGAGAAAATAGACATTCTTGATTTTTCAAGACCGACAGTTTCAATTGATTTAAAGAGCTCCTCTTTTGTTGAATCAAGAACTTGTAAGTATAAATCTTTTTGATCGGGCGTAAGTTCACAGTATGCAACAGCTTCAATTTTATCAGGCAAGTCTTTTGCAACGTCTCTTTTCATACGTCTTAAAATGAACGGGAATATTTGAGATTTCAAGCGCCTTTCAACCTGTTTATCTTCTTTTTCAACAATCGGATAAACGTATCTGTTGTTGAATTCAGGTGCATCAAACAAGAACCCGGGCATAAGAAAATCAAACACGCTCCATAATTCTTCAAGTCTGTTTTCAATAGGTGTACCTGATAATGCCAACTTATGCTTAGCCTTTAGGGTTTTAACAGCTTTTGAAGTTTGACTTTGAGAATTTTTAATATTTTGAGATTCATCCAAAATTATGTATCTGAAATCAAATTTCTTTAATTGATCAATATCGCGTCTTATAAGGGCATAGCTTGTTATTATGACGTCATATTTCGGAATATTTTTAAAGTTAGACTTTCTTTCTGACCCTGAAAGTGTTAAAAATTTCAAATTAGGAGCAAATTTTTCAATTTCATTTTCCCAGTTAAAAACAACGGATGTGGGGCAAATTACAAGTGTCGGCTCTTTGCCGTCTTTTTCTTTTGCTTTTTGCAGCAAGGTTAAGGTTTGAAGGGTTTTACCGAGCCCCATATCATCAGCCAAAATTCCGTTCAGACCGTATTTATACAAAAACCAAAGCCAGCTGTATCCTTTTAATTGGTATTCACGAAGTGTTGCGATTGTGGATTTAGGCAGTGGAGTATTTTCCATATTTGAAAATGTTGAAATTTCTTTCCAAAATTTAGAAAATTTTCTGGACATTTTCATTTTAACATCCATATTTTCCATTTCGGAAACTACACCTGCACGATAGGTTTTTACAATGTATTTATCTTCATCGTTTTTGTAAACATCGTATGTATTAAAAGATTTTAAAAGCGTGAAAACATTATCAACAGGGATTAAACTTTGTCCTTTACCCGTTGATTGGTAATATCTTTGACCGTCATAGACTAAATCCTGAACTTTTTCAAATTCTATTCGTTCACCCTCAGCTTCTGCGTACATTTCGATTTCGAATTTATCCGTTGTATCTGCCGCAAAGTCAATATCAGCACACAATGTAAGTTCTTTTTTGGTTAATTTATACATAGACATATCGTCTTTTTCAATAAATTCCCAATTTGGACCTGCCTGCTTTATATAGTAATTATAAAAATCTATGGCATTTTCTTTTTCGAGCGCTAAATTATTTGTCTGCATTGGTGCAAAACGGCAGGCAAGAAGCATTTGATAAGCTTTTTGCTCATAGTTTGAATCTCTTTTAACCCAATATAATAAATCTTTATCAGGGTCTTTTATTGTGATATATGGCGTTTTTGGGTTTTTGGCATAAGGAACCCTCACACCGTCATATTCAAAATCAAGAGAAGCTTTTAGGGACTGGTCATAGTCAATTCCAAGCTCAACAATACATTTTGGCGGCCTTTTTTCGAAAGAAAGCTTTTCCATTTCTTCTGATAGTTCAACTGTCATAACTTTTCTTAATTCAGGCAATTCTTCATATATAAATTTACCGCCTTCAGCATCTTTAATATCCGTAAAGGAAGCTTTTATAAGGTTTTGAGGAAGAACAGACACCATAACATCAGTTTGGAAAATTCTGTCTTTAAATCTGCCCCATTTTAAACCGCGTGAAAAATATCTGATTTCTTCAAAGGGATATATTTCATTACCGTCAGGGCGCTTCCAATATAAAGACAATAAAACGTTTCCGACATATGACACATTAACGGATAAGCACAAATTCCAAACATCTTGCGTAAATAAGATTTTTTTATGGGTTTTAGCATCAATTACATCTTCCATTTTGGCAAGCATTTTAAAGAAATCGTCAAATTTGTTTATTTGAACATCATACCAGCCCGATTTTTTATCAAGTCTCGATTGTTTTAAAAGCATTGAAAACATCATGGCTTCTAATTTTTGGACTTCATTCAACTTAAAATCAGGGTCATTTTTCTGCATTTCTAAAACCGCCTTAAAAATGCCCTCTAAATCTCTTATAACTCTTTTTGTGTTTCTGTCCATGACAAGAATTGAAAAGAAATTTTGTCTTCTTTTAGGGTTAAAGTGGAAAATATAACCGCCTTTTGGGTTTTCAGTCATGGGGATGTTTTCATCATCAAGTTTTGGTTCAATGTCAAATTTTTCGTACATCAATTCATCAACCTGATGATCTTTAATTGCAGACAAACCAAGCGCCACAACATGCTTGCACCAAGGCTCATCCAAAGGGCAAGAGCAGGTTGGCTTTATTGATGTTTTGTTAAATTTAATTGAAACATCGTAGTGGTCTTTAAAATTGCCTTTTACCTTTCCAGAAATAACGGTGTCTTTAATTGTAACATCGCTTACTAAATTTTTCTGAAAACATTCATACCCCCTGCGCCAACTGCCGGGTTTTGATTGTTCTTTAATATAACTGTTGTTAAAGTTGTATTTCACAATAATTCTATATTACCAACTACAAAAGTTAAAATCTTAAATGTGAAACTAAATAAGGAACTACACTCGAAATTAACTTACCACATGAAAATTCTAGCAAAAATATTAATAAAATCAAGATAATTTATTTATTTTTACACTTTTTTACCGTCCTTTTGGGGTTTATCAGGGTTAATATTCATAATTCTTACAATCTCGGTTGCAACATCTTTAAATACGGGGCCCGCAATTGTAGAACCCCATAAACCTCCGCCTTGCGGTGAATCTATAACCACATAAATGGTTACTTTCGGGTCAGACGCAGGCAAAAAACCAATCATTGAGGTATACAGCTTATTTGAATAGCCGGTACCTTTGTCATTAGGGCGCCTTGATGTTCCCGTTTTGGCAGCAACCGTGTAACCGTCCATTTTGCCCATGGAACGACCCGCCTCAATTGATTTAACCAATAACTCGGTAATTTCCTGAGCTTGCTCATGGGTCATAATGCGCCTTTTAACTATTTTTTGCTCAGCTTCGGCATCTGAATATTTAATAACATGAGGCGTTATCCAAACTCCGTCATTTGCAATTGCGTTTACGGCAGATATCATCTGTATGGCGGTAACAGAAGCGCCGTAGCCATATGCCATTGAAGCATGGGTTGAAACATCCCAAGATGAAGCTTTGGGCAAAAGTCCGGTTGATTCACCCGGAAGGTCAATTCCCGTTCTTTGTCCGAAGCCGAATAATTGCAAGGCATCGTAATATTCATCGGATGTCATCATTTGGGCAACTTTTACACTTGCAATATTGCTTGAATGCTGGAATAAATAGACAAGGTCAATCAAACCGGGGGCGCCTTTTTCTCTGTAATCGTAGTTGGTTATTTCCCACCAGCCGACTTTCATTTTGCCTGTGTCCATTATTTTTGTATTTTTATTTATTTTGTTATTCAACATGGCAGACGCTATTGTTATAATTTTAAAAGTTGACCCCGGGGGGTAAACATCGGTCAAAGCCCAGTTTTTCATTTCAATTAAAGAATGCTTTTGATAATTATTGGGGTCATAATACGGATATTGAGCAAGTGCTAAAATTTCGCCCGTTTTTGGTTCCATGACAATAACAGCACCCCTGTAAGCATCTGTTTTTTGAACCATTTGGTATAAATATTTTTCACAAATATGTTGAATCGGAGAATCAATTGTGAGTTTTAATGTCTTACCTTTGGCCGGTTTTATAACATCCTCGGGGTCAACCGACAAATTATAGATAATATCGCCATTCGGCATTTTTTCATATTTTATGGATTTATCTATGTATTTAAGGTAATCTCCCGCAACGTATTCAATTCCGCCTGCCATATCCGCGTCAGCATTGTAATATCCCAAAATATGCGCTGCCAAGCTTCCTTGAGGATAAATTCTTTTATTTTTAGCTTCAAGAGAAATTTCCCTTAATTTAAGAGCTTTTATTTTTTCCGCGGTCTTTCTGGAAATTCCCCTTTTAATTAAAATAACCGATTCGTCTTTAGAGAATTTTGAAACAAGCGTTCTTTTGTCCATATTGAGCAGCGATTGAAGCTTTTCCGCAAGCTCTTCCGGAGAATTATCATAATACATGGGGTGAGCATACACGTTAAAAGATGTGTCATCGGTAGCCAATTTAACATTGTTTCTGTCAACAATTTCACCTCTTAAAACAAAAGGTGTTGACGCTCTTTGGGTTTTTGCCCTATCTTTATAACCTCTGATATCGAAAACCTGAACCAAAAAAAGATAAACAAGAAGCAAGACAACAAACAAATTAAATAAAAGTTGCAGACAGCCAACTCTGTTTTCAAATTGTTTATGAAATTCTCTTCTCAACTTCCCCTATCGCCTCAAAATAAAAATTTAGTATCCTAAATATCTGTTTGTAAGCCCCTCATTTTTCTTTTTGTCATAATTGACACTTGGAACATTTGCGGCCGAAAGCTCAATAACCTTTTTCGCACGGGTCAAAATGTTTGATTTTGTAACCTCAAAATCAACATTAGAAAACGATTGAAGATTATCTAATTTATTTTGCATATCAACATTGTCATAATTGAGCGCAATAGTCTCTTTGCTCAATTTTCTGAGTTCAATTTCAGATTGAACAACAAAATAATAACTGACCAAACAAACCAAAACCAAACAGCCTAAAATGCCGCACAATACAGTATTTATTCGTGAAATGATAATTTCTTTGTAAGACTTTTCTTTAACAAAATAACCGCTGATAACGGGATTCTTTTGACCATGCATATTTCTTTGAGAGACTTTTCTGTTTTGAACAACATCATGGTAAGGGTTTTTAACTTGTCTTGCACCCATTAAAAACGGACCCATTGAAGGCTTGTTCATATCAGGCATGCCGAATTTAATTCCGTCACCGTTATTGTGTGAAGAATTTTTATTATTATTGTTGTTAAAATTAAAATCAAAAGAATTCAAATCTTAAACTCCAATATCGGCTATTTTCCTTGCGGCTCTCAACTTCGCGCTTCTCGACGGCGGGTTTAGACTTATTTCTTCATCACTCGCGCTTATTGGTTTCCTTGTTAGAATTTCAAGAACCTGACCGCCGCATGAACAAATGAGCTGTTCTTTTTTGCACCTGCATTTTTTGGAATATTCCTTAAAAAAATGCTTTGCAATTCTGTCTTCCAAAGAATGAAAACTTATAATACTAATTATACCACCTAAGGATAATAAAGTAAGCACATCTTTTAATGTATTTTCAAAATTTAACAACTCTTGATTAACTTCAATCCTGATTGCCTGAAACACTCTTGTAGCCGGATGAATAGAGCTTTTTATTTTTGGGGTGGAAGCTACAATTAAATCTGCCAATTGTAAAGTTGTATTAATGGGACGGGAATTGACAATTGCTTTTGCAATTCTCTTTGAAAAATGTTCTTCGCCGTATTTTGAAAAAATTTCAACAAGCTCATCTTCCTTATATTTATTTACAACATCATATGCGCTAAACTTTTGCTCTTTATTAAAACGCATATCCAATGGGGCGTCTTTTTTAAAACTAAAGCCCCTTTCGGCTTTTGTAAGCTGATGATAGCTTGCACCCAAATCAAAAATAACACCGCCTGTTATTTTTTCAATTCCAAGCTCTGATAAAACCTGTTTTATTTCAGTATAGCTTCTGTTTACAATTGTGAGATTTTTATATTTCTCAAGCCTTTTTGAAGCCGCATTAATTGCATCCGAATCTATATCAAAAGAAATTAATCTGCCTTTATTTGACAATTGCTGCAAGATTAATTCGCTGTGCCCGCCTGCACCAAGTGTTGCGTCAATATATATTGCATCCGGATTATTTTTTATATCAAGAACATTAACCGCTTCATTTAACATGACGGTATAATGGGTAAAATTCTCATCTTTAAATAAACTGTTAACCATAATTTTCAAAAATAAATTATATACAAAAGGCTATAAAAAATTATATCACCAACAAGGATGATATAAAATCGTATATTTTATTCTTAGTAATATGTGGTATTGACAGAAATATTTGACGTTATCACTTTTCCTGTTCTATATAAAAATACGCCCTTATATTTAAGAGTAAAAATAAGAGAATCGGGAGTGATTTCATTTCTGCATTGAATAAGAAAAGAATATTTATCTCCGTCGGTTTTTAGTTTAACAATTTTATGATTTTGGCTTGATGCACTGAATTGAAGATCGGCATAATAAAACGAAGTTGCTTTGTTTGCAATAATAATTGTTGACGGCAAGTCTTTAGAGCATTGTTTTTCAACCGTAAGTCGCGCAATTGTTTCATCCGCAATAGTTTGAACCAAATAAACCTGCCTGAAAAATAATGCAATATCTAAAATTAAAACAAAGAAGAAAAACAAAAACACAAAAACGGCAAGAAATTCAATAGAACTTGTTCCTTTCAAATTTTTTAATTTTGTTTTTAATTTAAGTAAACTCATAAATTAATAAACTTTCTCAGCCGCTTTAAAATGTTTTCTTTTGTCATTTCAGGGTAAAAAAGATCATTTTGGTAGAAATCTTGATATTCTTTTATAATATTAACCGGTAAAGGGTCTCCTTTCAACAAGGTTTCTGCCGTTTCGACCAAAAATTCATCCTGTGTTTCTTTGTATAGGGGATCTTTTTTTCTTAATTCTTCGTCAGATTCATAATGAACCAAAATATGGAAACAGGTTTTGACAGAAGGGTCGGATGATTCTTTGGGAAAAGATTTCAGAGCATCCAAAACGGTAATCTTATTCAAGATTACATCAACAATAAGTTTAGCCGTTTGTTGTCTGGTCTCTATTATATTTTCGGCATTTTTCAAGAAAACTTAACCCGCATTAACTTTTGATTCTACAATATTTAATTCATTTGAATTAATAGAGGATGCAACCTGAATTAATTTATTCATATCGCCGTTGCAATATTGAACGGCAATTTTTTTCAGGCTGTTTGCAATGATATCATTGTTTGAATAAGCGGTTCTATAATAAAATTTCTTGCCTTGTTTAATTCTAAGCAAAACTTCTTTTTCATGAAGCCTGTCCATAACGGTTTTTACCGTTGTGTATGCCCTTTTTGTAGTCTGAGATTCGCATATATAATCAAAAACATCTTTAACGGAATTTTTATAAACACCTGTTGCTTCAAGCTCCCACAATGCGTTTAAAATTATACTTTCTAATGAACCGTGTCTGAAATTCATTTTTTATCCTCTCAAATTTTTATTACTACCATTATAACATTAATTGTAAAAATAAAAAGCCCGTAAAAAATTTTTATTGCAGCATATTCTTATTTCTTAATTGTCTGTGAAATGTTATTGCAAACCTGTGTGCTTCGTCTCTTATTCTTTGGAAAAAATATAAAGAACCCGAATTAACAGGGAAAATAACAGAGGTTTTTTTATTCGGGACAAACACTTCTTCTTCTCTTTTAGCTAAAGAAACCATATCAATATCAAAGCCTTCTTCTTTCATTGCATTATATGCGCTTGACAATTGCCCTTTGCCGCCGTCTATGATGATTAAATCAGGAATATAGTCATTTTTTTCTTTAATTCTTTTAAATCTCCTTTTTAAAATTTCATTCATAGATTTAAAATCGTTCACTTCGCCTTTTTCAATTGTTTTTAATTTGTATTTTTTATATAAGCTTTTTTTAGGGAAGCCGTTTTCAAAAACAACGCCTGAAGCTACCGTATTTGTGCCTTGAATGTGAGATATGTCATAGCATTCAACAATATGGGGAAATTTTTTAAGCCCCAATTTTTCTTTAATATATGCACCTACTTCATTGTAATCATTTTGAAGTTCCGATAAATTTTTTAGCTTTAGCTGTTCCAAATTAAAAATTGAATTTTTTTGTGCCAAAGATAAAATTTCTTTGTCTTTTTCCGTTTTTGCTTCAACTATTTTGACATTACTTCCCTTTCTTTCAGAAAGCCAAGCTTCATAAATTTCTTTTTCATCAGGAAGCTCTTGAACAATTATATTTTTTGGAATGTTTGTATCTTCAACAATAGAATAATATTCCCTCATAATAGCTTTTATAATTTCTTTAAAATCGGTTTTATCTTCTGTTTGAATTCCTTTAAAATCAAAATCTTTTTTATTAACAAGGCACCCTTCTCTGATTTCTAAAACTGCCGCACAGAAAATATTTCCTTCTCTCATAACGCCAATATAGTCGTTATTTTGCTTTGTGTTTTCAGAAACAATTTTTTGTTTTTCCATTGTTTTTTCAATGTCTAAATATGAATTTCTGTATTTTGCGGCTTTTTCAAATTCAAGGTTATTTGAAGCCACATCCATTTGTTTTTTTAAAATTTTTAATAGTTCACATCTTCTGCCTGTTAAAAAAAGTTCAACATCTTTTAATATTTTTTTGTAATCATCTGGGCTGATTAACCTTTGGCAAGGCGCCATGCACTGCCCCATATCATAATAAAGACAAGGGCGAGAATTAAACTTTGGTTTTTTGCATTTTTTTAGGGGGAAAATTCTCTCTAAAACTTCCAAAGTTGCCCACATTGCTCTTGAATCAGTATAGGGACCAAAATATTTGCCTTTAACGGGGTTTTTGTTTGCCTTTCTTACAACCGTTATTCTTGGGTATTCTTCATCAGTTATAACAAAATAAGGAAATTTTTTATCATCCTTCAATAAAACATTATAGCGGGGCTTATATTTTTTAATTAATTCGGATTCCAAAATTAAAGCTTCAATTTCACTGTCTACCACAATGCATTCAATTTTGGCGATTTTTGGAACCATAACATTAACTTTTATTGAATCGTTTGAAATAAAATAGCTTCTGACTCTTTTAAAAAGGTTTTTAGCTTTGCCTACATATATAACGGTGCCTTTATTATCATAAAATTGATAGCTGCCGGGGAGCTTTGGCATTAATTTAACTTGGTCTAAAACTTCTTTTGAAACATTTTTATTCATATTTTTCTAAAATCACCTTATCGCCAACATTAAATTTTACATTACCGTCAAAAAATTCAATAACATATTTTGAATTTAAAACAGGAGGCAGAATTTTATTTGGTTTTACATCATAAAAAGTTTGAATAACATTAAAGTTTTTATCTAAAAAGACGATATGAAAATTAACAAAGCAAAAGAAAGAATGCATCCAGTAACAATCTGTGAAAACAAGCGCACTGTAAGGGAATTGACGTTGAAACATAATTCCGATTAATTTAGAAAAAAAGCTGTTTGCAACCTTTGCATCAAAAAGACGTTTACCATTGCTTAAAGAAACTTTACAATTAAAATCCTTGCCCACCAAATATCGCCTCAAATAATACTTTCATAAATACTAAAAATGTAACAACAAAATAAACAGTAAAAACTGACTATTAACTTCAAAATTATACCCTATAAAACCAAAATTGCCAAAAACATGAAACGCATAAATCAAGCAAGGAGAAAATAAAATATGTACCTAGAGTATCGAGTTGACAACGATGAACTTCAAGACGCTTGGCTGCAGACTTTGCTCAACATGGTAGATGAACTTAGCTGCAAATACCAAATGTTTTTTGAAGAAGGGTATTCAACAAAGAAAAAATGTTTTACACAAACAAGAATCATCAAGGTAATGGGGCCTGATGCCGTTTTAGGGTGGTTAAAATTAAGAATGGAAAGATACAACCACTTTATCAGCATGTTAAACAATTACGCCGAATTTTACATCTCCAAAGGTGAAGAAGAAAATTAGGCGTAAAAGTTAAGGCTTTAAAATTAATTATGCAGAAAATTCAGCGCTTTGAATTTCAGATGTTGCATAATTAACTTGTACATTTTTTGTTTCTGTTAAATAAGTTTTTCCTTCATAGGAAATTTCAAACTTCGTGTTTTTATCTTTTGCATATGCAAGTTTAAATTCGTGGGTATTAACAGCAACATTCAAGTTTAAATCTTTGCCGTAAATCGTAACGGGAAGTAAACCCATACTTCTTAATTGGCGAGGGTTTTTACCTTCTTCTCTTTTCTTTGCTTCTAATTTTACAATACAAGCTTCCATTTTATTTTCTCCTGATTAAATTTTTGTTGTCTTTTTTTATTGTACCTGTAAAATAATTAAATGCAATTTATAGTAAAGACAATTAGAAACAATGACATTAAAAATGAGCTTATAAAAATAGGCTTTGATAGCGCGTATATTGATTACGCTTCTTTGAAACACAATTTTTTAACTTTAAAAATTCAAAATCTTCCCCCTCATCTATCAACAATAATAAAGCAAACAGCATTATCAAAAGGCTGTGATGCAGGAATTCACAGAGATGTTTTATTAAATAAAATTGAGCATTCCGATTTAATTTTATCGGGCACAATTAAACAATTGAAAGAAATTGCAAAAAATTTATCAGACCAACCTTTTGGGCTTAAAAACGTTGCAAAATCAATTGAAGATGAAATAAATCTTTATTTTAAAAAATCAAACCCAAAAATTATGGGAATTTTAAATATTACAAAAGATTCCTTCTCTGACGGCGGCAAATATTTTGAATTAAACGATGCAATTATTCAAGCCGAAAGGTTAGTTCAAGAAGGGGCGGATATTATAGATATTGGCGCAGAATCCACAAGGCCAAACGCAATTCCCGTTGATATTGATTTTGAAATTGAAAAATTAACACCGGTTGTAAAAGAATTAAAAAAACAAAATATTAAAATTTCAATTGATACAAGAAATTCTAAAACCGCAAAAAAAATGATTGAGCTTGGAGTTGATTATATTAACGATGTTTCGGGGTTGAATTATGACAACAAAATGGTTGATGTTATTAAAAATTCAGATGTTAATTATGTTTTGTGCCATTCAAAAGGGACGCCAGATACTATGGATGATATGGCGCAATATAAAAACGTTGCTGATGAAATATATGAAGAATTATACAAAAAAAGCTTGTTTCTTTTAGAGGAAGGAATTAAAAAAGAAAGAATTATAATTGATGTCGGTTTTGGGTTTGCAAAAAATGTTGAGCAAAATTTTGAACTTTTAAAAAGAATAAAAGAATTTAATTCCTTAGGGTTTAAAAATTTAGCGGGAGTTTCAAGAAAAAGGTTTATAAAAAGTTTGACAAATGAAAACAACCTTGAAACTTTGGATGAATTAACAATGCTTGCAAGTTTTTATTTATTAGAACAAAATGTCGATATTATAAGAGTTCATAACGTCAAAAAAACAAAAACCGCACTTGATTTTTACAGGGCTATTTATTCGCAAAAACCTTGTCTCTAATTTCAATTCTTAAGTTCGCAAATTCCATATCATCATAATCTATGTAATTATATTGAAAAAGGTTTTTACCCGTTCTTATTGTTAAATCGTTATTCATTCTTATCAGAGAATTTGGAATTACAATTTGCTGGTTATCGCCATTCATATTTAATTCACCGATTTTTTGCCCGTTAAAAATAATCTCGACAGGAGAAGAATAAACGGAAACTATTGCATTTTGCCCCAATTCTTTTGCAAGTTTTGTATCAAGCCCTATAACAGAGCCGAAAACAAGAACAGCCTGCTTGCCGTTTGAAGGCTTATTAATTTTTATTCTTTTTGAATAAAAAGGCCCGATGGGCTTTGCCTTAAACTGATAGCAATTGGCGGAATTTGAGGAATAAACATCATCACCCAGATGATAAACCCCTGAATCCACAAAAATATCTGAGGCGTTTAATTTTTCAATGCCTAATTTAAGAGGCCTTTCCGTTATGGATTTGTCAACGGTAATTGAAAATGGCCTGTAACCTTCTTTTTCTACTTGTAAAATTGCCTTGTCCTGAATATTTGCATTTAACTCAAAACGCCCTTTGTTGTCGGTTGATGTTGAAAAACCATAGTTCGGAAGATAAACCTTGGCGCCTTCAATAGCTTTTTCGGTTTCTGAATCTATAATAACACTTTTTTTATTCAGAAAATTATCTTCCCTGACATTGCCTGAAATAGTTTCCGCAAAAGATAAAGAAGGAATTATAAAAATTAAAAACACTAAAAACAGCTTGTGCAAAATAAGCTCCAAAATTTACCTGTAAATTAAGATTAAATAAAATTTAAAAGCTTAAAATCGCAAAAGTTTATATAGCTTGGTTGGGCTTCTTATCTTGATTTGGATTTATATCGCCCGGGAATTCTTTTATGCCCGTCAATTTTTCAGATATCCAATATTGGAATTTGGGAATTAAAACAGCCAAACCCAAAACAGCAAACGCCATACCCATAATGTGAATGCTTAAATTCATTCTGTTTAATTTCTTTGTATAATCATCAATCAAACTTGCATCAATATCTTTGCCTTTTTTCTTAGCGTAATTTTCAAGAGAAACAGCAAACTCATCAAAACTATCTCTGATTTTTTCAAGTTTGTTTCTTGAAATAAAGGCTTTAGGATCAGAAGATTTGCCGTTTGTAACTTTTGAAATGGCGTTTTTCAAGAAGACGGGTTCTGCAAAATAAGAATCCGATAAAACATCAACCGCTTGTTTTTTAGATAAAATTGAGCGTCTTATTCCGTTTTCATCCAAAAGCTTAGGCTGCAATTCAGACATTGCCTGACTATGACCCATCCATGCATTTTTAGTTTGACGGTTAAAATCATCCAGCCAAATTGTGCCGTCTTCTCTAAATGTAATGTCTTTTATCAATTCTTCGGCATTTTCTTTTGAGAGAATTTTTGACCCGAAGAAGCCTGCCTTAACAGAGCCGCCTTTTGTTTGAATAACATCTTTCATTCTTTGCGCAACGGCTTCCGCACCATTTGGATCGATATTAGGGATATTTGCCACTTTCCTTACAAAATATAAAAATGCCGGAGCCGCACCAACGTAAAACAGGCTCGAAATTGAATCTCTGACGGCATATTCAATGCCTTCTTTTTTGTTCCTTGAGGTTGCAACTCTGCCTGACAATGTTCCTACATCGGTTGATAAAAGACGCCAAGCAGTGTTATTTTCCAAATTATGCGAAGCAAAACACAAAGTATTTAAAATTGAACCGCCGGTAAATGAAGGAGAAGATGTTGTTTGTCTTGAACTGTTAATAAATTCCGCCATGGAAGGAATAGCCGAATTTTTTCGGTTTTGACCCATATTATTTTGTAAGGGTTCATTTTCGTCGTATTTTATAAAATGAGCAACGAATTTATCCGCCCAGCCTTCATGGAATTTACCGTCAGGCGAATTTTTGTCCGGAATAGGTTCTTTGCCTTCTTTCATTCTGAAGGCATTTGTCATGGCTTGTTTAACTTTGGGAACAACAATGCCCATTGTTAAAATCCCCAAAACTGCAGATGCTGCAATTTTTGAAAATTTAAAAGCTGCCGTAAAGGTTGGCTTGTGTTCAATATATGATGCAGGATTTCTTAAAGAATCCTTGCCGACATCAATATCCAAATCTTTTAAGCCCAAAAGATTTTTTCCTATAAAGTCAAACCCCTTGTTGAAAGCTTTCGCGCCAAAAAGCCAAACCACCCCGCCTACTGTTTCTTCGCAAATTCTCTCTCTTGCTTCCGCCTTGCCGCCTCTTTTATAGCCCTGATAGGTTCTGCCCAAGGTTGTAGGCACTTCGATTGCAAGCATCGGAGCGATTTTTTCAGGGTTTTGAAGATATGATAAAACAGGCGTTGTAATGTTCATTGAGTATTATAGCTATAAAATATTTAAACAATTCTAAAACAACAGAAAATAATTTTTTTTGCGCAAAAATAAACAAGCTATAAATTTTAAATGTCGGCAAGCTCATAACCCGTTAATTGGGCAGCCTGCTTTCTCCAATTTTCAATAATTTCATCATCATCCAGCGTATGAGAAATCGGATTACCGACTTTTACATTAATTACAGGCTTTTTAAATATATTCCAGCTGTATTTTTCCAAACCCGAAATACCGATGGGCAAAATATCCGCTTTAGTCATCTTCGCAAGGACAACAAAGCCTTTGTTTATTGTTTCAATTGTTTTATTTTTTCTTATACCGCCCTGAGGAAAAATGCAAAGGTTCCAACCTGCCTTAAAAACTTCTTTTGCCGATTTTATTGTTGAAACTTCCAATTTTTCGCGATTAACGGCAAACGCACCGAGTCTTGAAATGTTTTTTGCAATATAATTTGATTCTTCAAAAAGTTCCTTCTTGGCCATAAAAGCCATTTTGCGCCTGACGGCCCAAGACACAATAAAAGGATCAAAATATGAAATATGATTTGAAGCCAAAATACAAGGTACATTTTTAAGAGCATCTCTGTTGCCTGAAATTTTAAATCTGTAAAAAGGAACTGCGATAAACGGAATAAAAAGAACTCTCAGTGCATATAATTGATAAAGCCAAGTAAAAAGATTAAAATCTTTTGCAACTTTTTTTGTATAATTTTTATGATCCAGTTTGCTTGATGTCATCAATCTATGATTCCTCTCTGCTTAATTCAGACATTTTTTGTATCCAAATATTGACCATTTCATGGGTATCTTCCATATAGGGAATCGGCTTACCGATTTTAATTTTGATATGCCCCCTAAAAGCCTTTCTTTCGTCTTTTCTTGCGCCTGTTATGCAAACAGGTAAAATATCCGATTTTGTTGTTTTTGCAATTGCCGCAAAACCACGGGAAATATTATCCATATTGCCGTCGACTTCTCTTGTACCTTGCGGAAAAAGCCCCAATAGCCAATCTGTTTGTTTAATTCCTATTGCAGTTTTAATTGTGGAAACATCCAGTTTTTCACGATTAACGGCAAAAGCGCCAAGCAAATTTAAGAAAAACCTTCCCGTTTTTGTTTCAAAAAGCTCTTTTTTAGCCATATATGCAATCGGTCTTCCTACGGCATCAACCATCAAAAACGGGTCAACAGCACTTACATGGTTGGAAGCCACAATAAAAAAGCCTTTTTTCGGAACATTTTCTCTGCCTTCAATTTTTAAATTACAAGCAACTTTGTAATAAAGACCGTATACAAACCTGCAAGTTATCATTGTGAAAAGTTTTCTGAAAAAATTATATTCCGAAGGTTTTCTTTGAGAATAGTTTCGCGACATTTTTGCCCCTGAAAAAATAATATCTTATAATGATATAACATCAATTCAAAAGTTCAAGCTGGCAAGAATACAATATTTGCTTGTATTTACTAAAACCAAATAATTTGATATAATCCGAAAAAAAAGAAAGGTACCAATTATATGAAGAACAAAATTATTGCAGCATTTTTGGTTTTGCTTATGGCGGCTCCGGTTTTTGCCGAAACAGTCGGCATGGTAAATTACAGACAATTAGTTTCAAATTATTCCAAGGCGAAAACCGCAATGAGCGAACTTGAAGACAAAACAAACGAGCTTCAAAGATATTTATTGGATAAAGAAAAAGAATTCAAGAAAATAGATTCAGCCGTTCAAAAGAAAAACTTTGAAGACCAAACGGCAAGAGCATTTGCACAAAAACAAGATGCTCTTGAAAAATTCAGACAGAAAAAAGAATCTGAAATTGACGCTGCAATTAATGCTGCAATTAAACAGGTTGCAATTGAAAACAAAATTGATACAGTGCTTGATTCAAGAGTCGTATTTTTCGGCGGCATAGATATTACGGATAAAGTTTTAAAGAAACTCAACTTTACATCCGCAGCACCGCAGCCTGCTAAAAAATAGAAATTAATTTTTAAGCCCCTTAATTAAACTAAGGGGCTTTTTAAACGTATGATTGAATCAAAAACAAAAGATATGGCAGAAAAACTTAAATTCAAAGGAAGCTGGAGAAATTACCAGCAAAACTGTCTTTCAAGTTTAGAAAAATATCTTGATGATAAAAAATTAAATATAGTTGCAGCCCCGGGGGCGGGCAAAACAATTTTAGGGGTAGAGGTTATTTCAAGACTAAAAAATAACACTCTTATTTTAGCCCCTACAATTACAATAAGAAACCAGTGGAAGCAAAGAATTTGCGAGAATTTCATACAAGAAAAAGAGGATTCTTTGCAAATAAGCCTTAAAGCGGACAATATTCAACCCATTACAATTCTTACATACCAAACGCTCCACAGTATATGCAAAGACAAAGAAAAAGAGGCGGAATTTATTAACGGCCTGAAAGAGTGCAATATAAAAACAATTGTGCTTGATGAAGCGCACCACCTTAGAGATGAATGGTACAGAACTCTGACAAAACTATTAAATTCGCTTGATTCGCCCGATTTAAGAACCGTTTCTCTAACAGGAACTCCGCCGTACGATGTTTCTGCCTGTGAATGGAAAAATTACAGTGAACTTTGCGGTTCTGTTGATGCCGAAATTTCAATCCCCGAGCTTGTTAGAGCAGGAGATTTATGCCCCCATCAGGATTTAATTTATTTTTCAAGCCTAACAGAAAAAGAGGAAGAAATTGCAAACAATTTTGAAAAATCAAAAGAAGCTTTTATAAAATATTTGAAAAACAGCTCCGAATTTCTGTTTGAGGTTAAAAATTCACCCTTTTTATGCGAACTTGAGAAAAATATTGAATTGATATATCAAGATACAAATTTCACCGTTTCTTTGATTTCTTTGCTTCTGGATAACAATGAACTTGATATTGAAGCTAATTTACTTATAAATTTTTTAGATGTCAAAAAAGAAAATATACCCGCATTCAATACATTTGAAGCAGAAATTTTAACAAACGGAATTATAGGTGAATATGAACAATATTTTAAAAATTCAAAAGAGATATATCAAAAATTAAAGGAATTAAACCTGTTATCATCAAGCAAAAAGGTTGATTTCGGGGGTGAAAAATTAAAAAAATTAATTGCAAGAAGCACAAATAAAATTTATTCAATAAAAAAAATAACGGAAACAGAAGCTGAAAATCTGAAAAATGAACTCAGAGAAGTTATTTTATTAGATTACATTTCAAAAGGGGACAGTTTAAGAGTAAATGTATTATCTGTTTTTGATGAAATTAAAAGCTTTCAAAAAACAAAAAATATAAAAATCGGAATTTTAACAGGTTCGCTTGTTGTAATTCCAAAAAGCGCAAAAGAAAAATTATATAAAACAGTAACTGAAATGGGGCTTAATGCTGACAATATTTTAACGGATAATTTTGACGAGGATTTTTTAAGAGTTAATACATATTCGGATGTTAACATAACCCCTGTTATAACAAAGCTTTTTTATGATGGCGAAATTAATGTTTTAATCGGAACAGCGGCGCTTTTGGGCGAAGGCTGGGATTGCCCTGCCGTTAACTGCTTAATTATTGCAAGCGTTGTAGGGTCTTTTATGCTATCCAATCAAATGAGAGGAAGAGCGCTTAGAATAGACAAAAACAACAAAGAAAAAACAGCAAACATTTGGCACTTGGTTTCAGTTGCAGACGGGGTTACAAAAGATTTCGAAACGATAGAAAAAAGGTTTCAAACTTTTGAAGGAGTCAGCTATTTTGACAACAAAATTCAAAACGGGACAGAAAGAATTAAAGTGTATGCACCGCCACAGGACAAAAATAAAATTGAAGAATTAAATAAATTTTTTATTAATTTAAGCAAAAAACGAGCCGGACTTAAAACCAAATGGCAGCAGGTTTTTAAGGAATCAAAAATAACCGAAAAAAATATGACGTCAGGAATGTATGAAGTTATTGAAACCGAAAAAACAACGGTTAAGTTTATAGGAAATAAAGAACCTGAGTGCGGGTTTTTTGCCTTTATTTATAAAATGATTTTAAAGTTTAAAACAAGAGAAAATTTAAAAAGAAAATATAAAATAGCAGATGCCGTATTAAAAACATTATGCAGAGCAAAAATAATTAAAACACCGTATTCTGAATTAAAATTAGAATATTTCACAACAAAAGAATTCACGGGCTGCCTAACACTTCTTAACTGCACAACAAGAGAAAGGAACATTTTTATTAATTCCATAAAAGAAATTTACTCAAAGCCCGAAGGGCAGAAATACATTATAAAAAAAGACGATAAATATATTATGACGCCGCTTGCTATCAGTTCAAACAAAAAATATACGGAAATATTGTTAAAATATTTAGAGCAAGAATTGGGATATTTGGATATAATAATGACAAGAACTCCCAATGGATGGAAAGAATTATTAAAAGCTGAATACAATCTTTACTTTGATGAGAATTTGTCTGAAAACAGAATATGGCTGTAAAGGGGTTTAATTGAGTTTTTTTAAAAGATTAAAAAATATAATAACAAGCAATATAAATGCCAAAGAAGGCCTCGGAAAAGATTTTGCCGAATATGACGAAATTTTATCCGAAACAAAAACAACAGAAACCGTTAAAAACGACAAAGAAAAAGAATATTATGAAATTCTTGAACTGAAATACGGCGCACCTTTCAGTCAAATTAAAGCAGCATATAAAAAATTGTTAAAAAAATATCATCCGGATTTTTTCCGCAATAACGAAGAAAAATACCAAAAAGCAGTAATTATTTCAAAAAAAATTAATGAAGCATATTCTTATTTTGAAAGGAAAAATATATGAATTTATTCTCAAGAACATTTAAATTGATGCAGGCACTTGCACACCACATATTGTCAAAATTCGAAAACCCTGTCAGATTAACGGAACAAGCAATAAGAGATTTAAAAAAAGATTTTGATGACAGCATGCAAAATTTTGCAAAAGTTAAAGCTATTTCAATCGGTGTTAAAAAAGAAATTGAAGCAAAAACAATGCAAGCAAAAGAATATGAGCAAAAAGCAATTCAGCTTCTAAAAAAGGCAAAAAGCGGCGAATTAGACGAAAAAGAAGCAGACAGGCTTGCAGGTGAAGCTTTGAATAAAAAGAATGAATTATTAAAAGAAGTTCAAAAAATGAACAGTGAAGCAAAGAATTATGATGAAATGCTAAAAAAAATGGAAGGTAAAATATCTGAACTAAAACACCAAATTCAAAAATGGGAAGGCGAATACCAAAGCCTAAAAGCGCGCTATACTGTTGCCAAAACCACAAAAAAAGTCAGCAAACAATTATCATCCGTTGATTATGATTCAACAACATCGCTTTTAGAGGAAATGAAAAACAAAATAACGGAAGAAGAAAATTTGGCAGCAGCATATGAAGAAACAGCCAAAATAGGCACAAATATTGACGATGAAATAAACAAAGCACTTGGCACAAGCATTGAAGTTCAAGGCGAATTAGATGCCATTAAGCAGCAGTTAATAGAATGCAAGGAAGATGATTCTTCACAAAATGAAATTGAACAACTAAAAAAAGAACTGGATTCATAATTTAACTCTTTACAAATTATTATTTTTTTATAATAATAATCAAAGACAACTGCATATTGGAGAAGTGCCGGAGTGGTTGATCGGAGCGGTCTTGAAAACCGTCGTACGTGAATAACGTACCAAGGGTTCGAATCCCTTCTTCTCCTAATTTAAAAAACTCTTCGAATGAAGAGTTTTTTATTTTTATATTTATTTTAATAAATTAAAACCCGCCGGTAACACCTTTATCTATAAGTTTTTGAAGAACGCTGTACTGCTTATAGAATTTTTCGGGCTCATCTTTTGCCTTCTTAATTAAATCCTGCATATCTACGAATTTTTTCGCCAATTCAGGGTCAAACTGGGTACCTGCACACTTTTCAATTTCTTCAATTGCAACTTCATGCAAAAGTGAGCTTCTATATGACCTTGTACTTGTCATGGCGTCATAAGTATCAGCAATTGCAACAATTCTTGCGCACAAAGGAATTTCTTCACCTTTTAATTTGTCAGGATATCCTGTGCCGTCCCACCTTTCATGGTGAGCTTTTACCCATTGACCGACATCACCCAGTTGTTTTATATTTTCAACAAGCCTTTCAGAACATACGGGGTGAGATTTCATGATAACAAATTCATCATCGGTCAGTCTGCCGGGTTTGCAAAGAACACTTTGAGGAATTGAAATTTTTCCTATATCATGAAGAAGGCCTGCAATTTCAACATTTTCCAAAAACTTAAGATCGTCAGGGCAAATTGTGCTTGCCAACATAAGAGAATACAAGGTAACCCTCATGGAATGACCATGGGTATAGGCATCTTTTGCGTCCAAAGTTGCAGAGATGGATTTTATTGTTTTGTAGAAAAGCTCTTTTAAATCCTTCATCATCATGGACTTTGAACTTGAAAGATTGAATTTTTCAACACCGGATTCAACAACAGCTATTAACTCATTGGGGTCAAAAGGTTTTGTAATGTATTGAAACAGATTACATTTGTTAACGGCATCAGTTAAAATTTCAATGTCAGTAAAGCCTGTTAATAAAATTTTTATCACATCTGGCGCAATTTGATTTGCTTTTTCCAAAAATTCCGTGCCTTCCATAACAGGCATTTTGTGGTCTGAAATTATAAGGCATATTTTATCAATGTTTTGCTTTAAAACGTCAAGCCCTTCTGCGCCTTGGCTTGCCGTTAAAATATTATATTTACCTCTAAGAGCACGTTTTATAAGCTGAAGATTGTTAATTTCATCATCAACAAGCAAAATTGTATTTGTTACGTTTTCGTTAGTTGCATAAAGGAAATTATCCAGACCCTCAAATTGCAAACTTTTATCTATGCTTAACATATGTGCCTCGTATTACCCGTATAGTTATCGGCAGGTTGCATTAAAACCTTTAGCCCAATACTAAAAATAATTTATAATTTTTTACAAGGAAAATCAAGCATAATTAAAGTCAATCCATTATATGGGCGGTATTAATTTAAAGGTTTTTACATATATGCCTTAGAAAATTCCGCAACAAAATTTTTAACATCAAAATCTTCCGAGGAATATTGTTTAAGGAAGTAAGTTAATGCGTCTTTAGAATTAGCATCCGGAACGTTTAATCCTTTTTTAAGTTTTATTCTTTCAGTAAGAGGCAATTTTAACAAATTAGATCTTTCCTGCATCATGGAATGAATTGCATTTCTTGTTTTGAGCCCCGTGATATCTTTTGTTAATTCTGCGGTAACCTTGGCAATAAAAGCGAGCCTTTGCGCGGGAGACAAATCACCCGATTTATCAAATTGTGATTCAAATTTAGTAAGATATGATTTGTATAATTCTATCAGCGAATTACTGCTTGATTTTTTAGCCTTTAACAAATTACCCTGAACAGACGACGGTATAATATTAAGACCCTGCAAGATATTTTCGGTCATAGTCAGCAAAGTGTCATTTGTCAAAACGGGAATTCCGGTTTGCTTGTCAAAGAATGCTTTTCTTAACTCGGCACTTAATAATTCAGCAGCTTTTTGTCTTGTCATGCCGTTTGGCAGAGTTGCGCCGTCCAATACGAAATCTACAATATTATCAACATCTGCATTTTTAACATAGTTTGTTAAGTTCATAAACCTTATGGCTTGTTCTCTTGTTTGCTCGATAACGTTACCGGTATCAATTAATGTAAAACAGTTTTTACCTTCTTTTAATTTTTTAACATCGATAAATATATTACCCGGGTGAATGTCGCCATGGATTACTTTGCCTTGTACGTCCACTTTAGAAAATTGTTCCGTCAAAATATCCTGATATTGTCTGAGCATTTTTAACGTTTCATCTTTTGTTAAATCTTCAAATTCAATATCAATACCGACTTTTGCTTTAAATTCTGCAATCAAATCCGCTAATTCTTTTTTGTAGCGTGCCAGTTCGGCTTGGCTTACATAGCTGTATGTCGAACCATCGTTTGCAAATTTTTCATAAAACTCGACATCCCATCTTGCACGCGAAATTTTATCGCCGAATTCGTTGAAATCTGCAAGACTAATGCCTTCTGCGCGTTCCATTACATATATGTTATCTTTAACTTCAATCGGTTTAACCACGTTTGCTTTTTTAACCGTTTCGGCAAGCCTTTTTGCGGCATCCATTTCATTTTGAAGGTTAACTTCGGCTTCTATGCCTCTTGAAATATTTTCGATATTTTTAATTAAATAATCTTTTTCTTGTTGAGTTTTTCCGCTTGCATTAATCATTGAAATAAAGGCTTCTTTATCTTTTAAAATTTTATCTTTACTCATGCCCTTATGAATCATTTTTATACAAACTTTTCTTCCGTTTTTATCTTCGGCAACGAATGTTTGAGCAACCGTGCCGCTTCCGACACATTGTCTTAATTTATATGTATTTTCACCAAATGTTTTTTCAACTTCTCTTTGAGCATCCTGCAGTGTCCATGTTTGAGGACATTTCTCTCTTAGAGCATTTGTCAGTCCGCTTCCGTCATTAGAAATTTGCTTAAACTTAAGTGCAAAAATGTTTTCTTCGCCAAGCAAACGAATTTTATCCGTATCCTTAAGTTCGCCTTCCATAATGGCACCGATTTTCGGATTTGAGAACAAAATTTGCTCTAATTCATCATATGAGCCTTTTGATGACAATTTAGAGGATAATTTTACGTTTTTCAGTTCATCAACAACCTTTTGGGCATTTTCTTCAAGCACTCTTGTAAATTTGCCGTTTTTAATTAAAGGAACAGCAATTAAAGCAGCCGTCATTGCATTAACCAATTTTGAAGAGCCAAGATTTTCAACAAACGAAGCCGGTGATTTTTCGCCTTTATCTTCTCCGGATGCAATAAAATATTTTGACAAAGAATTAACCGCAAGATATAAAGGAACACCCGCAGGGCCCAACATGCCAACTATCGGCATGGTTAAACCGTTAATGGCGCCTGAAAGATTATTTCTGAAATTAGCATTTTTCTTTGCTTTTTTATTGGCCTTTTTAATCTGCTTGATTTCCTCTTTAGACATTTTTTCTTTGTCGTATTCGGCTTTATATTGGGAAGTACCTATTCTGTTTAATTTAAGAACATTTGACTTAACAAATCCGCCCACAAACATGGCAGGCAAAGCGGCAAGGACATTAACGGTTTTTCTGTCGCTCAGAATGTCGTAGATTTTATCTTGATTCTTTTTATCTTGAAATTTTAATAATATTTTTTTAAGTTGCTCATTGCCTTTAAAATTTTCAAGACGTTCGGCAAATTTTTGCATAGCACCTTTAATCTTATCTTCTTTTAATTGAACAATTGATTTTCCTTTAGTAAGGTTTTTATGCAGTGCAAAAAAAACAAGACCCGCAAGAGCAATTGAGGCAAGATCACCAAATGATTGCGCAACATTTTCTTGCGAGCGTCTGTAATTTTTAATATCCGCTTCAACTTCCTGTTGTGTTTTTTTGCCGGAGTTAAAATCTGCAATGGATTGTTCAATTTTAGCCGAACCGAAACCGATTTTTGTAACATTTTTTACTTTATCGGCAAGTTTTTCAACCAAACCGTTTTGTTTTTTTGCACTTTGAAATTTATCATTAATAGCAGATGTATTTATTTGCAAATTACGTACATTTTTTAACGGCAGAACATATTTTTCAGTCCCCTGAGGCTGAGCGGCATTATTTTGAGTAAAATTTTTAAAGTCGTTGAGAGATATAAATGTATTCATAAAAAACCGTTGCTTCCACTCTTATAATAAAAATTTTTCGTAAAAAAAAATTGTTATTAAAATATGTAAAAAATAAAATAAAGGGCGGTCTTACCGCTTTTTTGCTTATAGATTTAGTGATTTCAGGTTATCTTGGATACAGGCAGTTTAAAAACAAAAGACCCTTTTATGCAAAATAGTTTTGAACAAACAATCCAAACATCAAGATATTAAACATTTGCGGTTTAAAAGTGCGCTTGCACATTTAAATGCTTAAATCAAAAAGTTATCCGAAGAAAAAACACCTTTTTTGATAAAAGGTGTTTTTTCTTAAATGGTCGGAACGACAGGATTTGAACCTGCGACCCCCACCACCCCAAGGTGGTGCGCTACCAAGCTGCGCTACGTCCCGACAGATACATCAACGCAACAAAATTTTAACAAATAAAAGCAATAAATCAAGAGTTATTATTTTTAAAATTTCTGCCCTGAATAAATTTTTCTTTCAGAGAATTAAAATTTTTAACTATATAAAAAGGAATAAAAAATGCATTGTAAAGGCTTAAAATTAAAGCTTTTAGGGGAGCACTTGAAGAATAATCGATCATATTAAATAAAATGGGCTTTGGGCAAGTGCAATTCTTATTAAGGCAAGGGATGGGCCTATCATAGAGTTTGAAATTTTTAGAGTTTATATTTCCAAGAGAATGAATTTTATTAAATCTTGAAGAATAGCAGCGGTAGCATTCGCCATTTTGATAAATTATCATAAAGTTTGAGCCTGCCAAACAAATTTTAGAATAGGTTCCCGATTTTTCTTTAATTTTTGAAATAGGAAATTTTGAAATAAACTCTCTTGCAATATCACCGTATTCAACAAATTTATTATTTATTCTTAAATGCTGGAGTTCAAATTTTATCTCATTTTCTTTTAAAAATTCGGCAACTTTCTTTAATTCATCAACATTTTCATCAGTTAAAACAGATGCAACCACAAAATTTGTATTCTGCTTGAAACAGTTAAAGGCTGCGGCTTTAGATAAAAATTCATCCTTGTTTTTGACTTGGGATAGATGAAGGGAAACAAGAAGTTCTTTAAAATTTTCACCTAAAATGTCTTTAATTTTTTTATATTGTTCAATTTGAAACGAAAAGTTGGAAACAACAGAAACCGCAACATTTCTTTTTTTTAATTCAGCCAAAAAATTGAAAAATTCAGGATGTATTAACGGTTCGCCGCCTGAAACCGTAATTTCAAAATTAAATTCAGATAAATTTTTATCAATAAAATTTAAAACCGAATTTATGGTTTCACCTGAAGCTTGTTCAAAAATTCCTTTATGAAACTTTTTACTTTGGGAGCAATAAGGGCACCTGTAATTGCAGTTTTGAGTTATCAGAAAGTCAAAAATAAAAGTTTTTTTATTGTTCATTCTTTTTATCTTTGCTCATAATATTCATAGCGTTAAAAATTGCCTTGACGTTTGCAATTGCCGTTGATTCGTGGCGCGCTCTGCCTATAACTTCACGGCCCGATTCATCTTCCAAGTGAATTTCACTCTGTGCAACAGCGCCTGCGCCTTTTAATTCGGTATCGGGAGAATTTTGTTCGTAGTGAAGAAGTTTAATTTTAAACCCTGATTTATTCAATGCATTAATACAAGCATCCACAGGGCCGTTGCCTTCGCCTTTAACTTTAAATTCATCATTTTTATATCTGAATTCAACTTCAAAAATACCGTCATTCAAATAACCAAGATGTCTGAATTTAAAATCACCTTTTACATTAAACGTTTCGCTGAAATAAATATCGATAAGCTGTGCTGTTGGCAATTCGCCGACTTTTTCGGCCGCTTCTTTTATAATGGGCTGCAGGCGGACAGCTTCCTGAATTGTAATCGGATAGCCCGCTTTAGATATAACTTCAAAGATTGCTGTTTTTCCTGATTGAGAAGTAATGCCCATTTTTTCATCATCTTTTCTGCCGATTAAAGAAGGATGAATTGGCCTGTATGCACCTTTTTCCATATCTTTTGTTTTAAGTGCGCCGTCTTGGTGGATACCCGATCTGTGCGCAAGGGCGTCAGGGCCTATAAGGGGGGCTTTTTCCCAAATCGGAACTTTTGACATTTGAGCCACAATTAATGCGGTTTCATATATTTTGGATAAATCAATGGGAACATCAACGCCTGAATTATGCAGAGCAACAGCAACCTCATAAAAATTAGTGTTGCCGGCTCTCTCTCCTAAACCGTTTAGCGCGCATTCCAATTGAACTGCCCCTTTGAAATAGCTTTCAACGGTTGTTGCCGTTGCCATTCCTAAATCATTATGATTGTGAACAGAAATTGTAACAGATTCATCTATACTTTCTCTCACTTTTTCAACCATTCTGACAAAAGTTCCGGGGCGGCATCTTTCAACCGTGTTTGGCAAATTTAGTGTTGTAGCACCCGCTTGTACAATTTCTTTTAGGGTATCTATCACAAAATCAAGGTTTTCGCCGCAGTCGCCGAAATGCTCCACTGAAAATTGAACTTCACCATCTTTATTTGCTTTTTTAATTTCGTCATATGCAAATTTAACCGCTTTTATTGCCGATTGTCTTGCTTCTTCAGGGGTTTTATTTAAAACATATTTCATATGAAAAGGAGACAAGGTCAAAAACACATGGATTCTTGGTTTCTTTGCTTCACCGATTGAATTAACAACGCTTATAATGTCGTTTTCAACACACCTTGCCAAACCCGATACAACAAGGTGGCTTGGTGCCATTAAAGATAATTGTCTGCAAGCTTCAAAATCCATTTCGGAACTTGCGGGAAAACCGACTTCAACAGCTTGAACATTAAGCTCCAGCAATTTTTCAAAAATAACCTTTTTATCCCTTAATTCCCAAGGCTTTTTTAATGCTTGATTTCCATCCCTTAATGTAATATCATAGAAAAACGGCTGTTTCATCGGTTTATATCCTTATATAAAATCATAAAGCTATTTAATCTTAACATAAAATTAATATCGGTGGGTATTGACAATAAACTACTATGAATGTAATATTAAAAATTGTTAATACTATCCAATAAAAACGCAAATTTAGCTTGTGTTTTGGTTTAATACGACTTGGGAAAGATAATAATCAAAGAAGGTATGGCTTGAAAATTTCACCTGTACAAAATTATTCGACACCAAATTTTAAAGGATTTAATGCAGGAAGTCTTTTATCTAAAGCGGCAAACATTAACAGCTGGCAGCAAAGAACGGCTTTGGGCCTTGCCGCAATTACTTTTCAGCCTATTATTGACCTTACAAATAAAGATGTAGACAAAGACACAAGAAGAATTTCAGCCAACAGAAGCTTTGCAAAAGGCCTTGTAGGTGCCGCTACCGGCATTGCAATCAGAGGCGGCTGCATGAAAGTCGTTGAAAAAGCATTTGAAAACGAAAAATTTACCAATTCAATTGCAAAATATACCGCAGAAAATTTCTCGGAAGAAGCCATTGAAAAATCAAAAGATTTTATAAAAAACCAAGGCGGCGCAAAAAAATATGCAGCCGTTATAGGAACAATTACAGCACTGGGCGTTATGCTTGCAACGAACTTCTTGATTGATGCGCCTGTTACAAACTGGCTTACAAACAAGATGAACGAAAAATACGAGAAAGACCCTGAAAATACAGATAATCAAACCGTGCCGCAAAATACGGAGGTTGTTAAATGAACATTTTAGAAAACACAGCCAAAGCGGGCGGAAAATTCTTAAAACAAAGCGTTAAAAACAACGGCAATTTCTTATTTATATCTGCCGCCATCGGATGGGCTTTGGCCTCAATGGCACAAACAATAGGGCTAATTGCCAATAAAGATATCGGAAAAGAAGAAAAAAAATTCCTTGTTCCGCAGGAAATTATGGACGGCACATTTAACATTGCAACTTATGCTGCCGTTACAATTCCGATTATGAACATGGCAAGCAGACTGGCAGGCAAACGTTTTCCTGACAACAAGCAGGCCGTAGAAGGCGCAAGAACCCTTGCGGCAATTGCAGGCGGGGTTATTTCAAGCAATATAATCACACCTATTTTAAGAAATAAATCAAGCGTTGTTATTAAAAAAATAATGGAAAAGAAAAATCTGACACCGCCACCGCCTGAAATATATGACGGCAGAACATATCCGAATTTCAGAGCAAAACAACCTTTAAATATGCAGTCATACATTAATTTTACAAAAAGTATGCCTCATTCAAGCTCTCTTACGATTTAATCTTCAGTCTTTTGAGACAAACTTAACTATGTCAAAAATTCTGTCTTTGAGTTCTTTATCCGAAATATTGAGCTCATGCGCCACTTGCTCAAAAGAAACACCTTTAATATATTTTCTGTAAAATATGGAAATATATTTTTTATTCGGCTTAACTCTGTCTAATTCGGCAAGCCTTTTTAATATTTTTCGTATATATTTGCTTTCATCCGTTATATCAAAAATAATTGTTCTTGGGTCTTTAATTGAATCTATGTTGTCTTTTAAAATATTTTCCGTCATATCGGGTTCTTTCGAATCTCTTTGAATTAAACTGTTAATAAAATCTTGTAAATAATTATACACTTCATTTTCATCTTCGAAAACATCCAAAAACATTGCAGATTTAAGAAAAATATCGCTGACAATAAAATCGGCTTCTTTTTCATTTTCCCGAATGATTCCGTTTGTTTTAAGAATATTATATATAATTTGCTTTTTTTCTAGGTTATTCAAATAAAGAATTCCTTTATACGGTGGTTAAAATATTTAAGAATCAATCATTTGTTTAAGTTTATATGCAGCTGTCAACAAGGGGTCAATTGTAGATGAAAAAGGCGGAGAATAAGGCAAATCCAAATGAAGAAATTCATTTATGGTAAGGTTTGCACGAAGAGCGGAAGCAACAACACTTATTCTTTTGTCAGTATCTCCTGTCCCTATTGCTTGAGCACCCAAAATTTCACCTGTTCTTTTATCGGCAGTCAATTTAACCTTCAAAGTGCCGATTTTTGGCATATACCCCGCTTTATCATATTCTTCAACAGTGGCTGAAATTGGGGTAATGTTAAAATAATTTGTCAGTTCATTGGCCGAACTTTCACTTAAACCCGTCAGAGCAATTGAATAATCAAAATATTTTGTTACCATTGAGCCTAAAATTCCGTCAAATTGCTCTGTAATACCCGTAAAATCAGAATTTACATTAATTGCGGCAACTCGCCCTTGTTTATATGCAATTGTCCCCAATGCTCTATAAACAGATTGTTTTGTGGGAATAAAAATATCTTCCGTGCAATCGCCTGCCGCCCAGATATTTTCAATTGATGTCCGCATTTTATTATCCACTTTAATTGCACCCGTTACACCGATTTCAATTCCGGCTTCGCGTGCAATATCAACATTGGGCTTAACACCTGCCGCAACAACGCAAAAATCGGCATAAATTTTAGAGCCGTTTTTTGTAATAACGCCTTCAAATTTTTCATTTCCTAAAAATTCAATAACTTCATCGTTATTGATAAATTCAACAAGCCCTTTGGAATTATTTAAAATTTCCCGTTTTATTTCATCGGATATTTCATCGTCAAAAACAGGTATTATTCTTGAAGATTTTTCGATTATTGTAACTTTAATATCGTTTCTGACAAATGCTTCTAAGAGCTCAAGCGCAATATATCCTGCACCAATTAAAACTGCAGATTTTGAAACCGTTGCCAAATTTTTAATATCAATACCGTCTTGAATAACTTTAAGATTAAAAACATTTTTTAGATTATAGTTTTTTATATTCGGAATATAAGGATTTGAGCCGATACACAAAATTAAATCATCATATTTGACTTCTTTATCATTGTTAAAAACAACCGTTTTTTTATCAGGATTAATTTTTGTGCATTTATGGTTTAAAAATACATCTATGCTCATTTTTTTGAATTCTTCAGGACTTCTTACAAGCAGATTGTTAACATTTGGGACAATACCGCCTATAAAATAAGGCATACCGCAAGCGGAATATGAAACCATATTTTCCAATGTGTATAATTCCACAATATTTTCAGGGTTAATTCTTTTACATTTTGACGCAGCTTTTGGGCCAGCCGCGCAGCCGCCTATAATTACAATTTTTTTCATGATAAATTGAATATAAATTAAGGAGTAAAAAATTGCATGTTACAGGCGGGCAATATAAAGGTGTAAAAGTTATTACGCCAAACTGTGCAAAACCAACACTTTCAAAAACAAGAGAAAGTGTTTTTAATGTTTTGTATTCGATTTTAGGAGATTTTGAAAACAAAATTTTTCTTGATTTATATGCAGGCTCGGGCATTATGAGTTTAGAAGCCTTGTCAAGAGGTTTTAAAACTGTTTCAATTGATAAAAATTTCAGTGCAATAAAAATAATAAAAGAAAACCTAAAAATAGCAAAAAGCGGCTTTGAAATAATTAAGGGAGACTCAATCAAAATTATTGAAAATCTTGATATTAAGCCCGATGTAATTTATATAGATCCTCCTTGGGAAACCGATTATGAAAAAGCAATCATAAAAGTTTTTGAAAAATTTAAAGATTCAATTATGGTTATTGAATACGATAAAAAAAGAATGCAGGAATTTTCCCGAATTTACGGCAAAATATCTGCACCCTTTAGAGAAAAGGTTTATGGTCGTTGTAAATTAGATTTCATAAAAACCTAAAGTTAAACTTTTTCTGTTTCCGTTGCTTCACTGCTTGTGGTTGAAGTTGTTGTATCATGGAAAATTGACATACCCTTTAAGTCATATTTAGGATATTTACTTTCCATTTCTTCTTTTTCCTGATTAATACCATAAGCCGAAATTTCGGCACTTGTAACTCTGCCGTCGTGGTTAGCATCTATTTGCTGAAAATTATTTAAAACAGTTTCATAAAGTGAACCTGAACCGCCTTGTGCGCACAATTGCGATAATTGAGCATAAGTTAGCCCTGTGCCATACAATTGAGTGCTGTAATTTGTAATATCAGATTGAGTAATAGTGCCGTCGCCATCCATATCAATATAATTAAAGTTTTTTGCAAGATATTGAGCAAAAGTTGAGTTTAAATATATAGCACTTGCACCCGAGTTTTTGGTATCAGGATGCAAGATATTATCCAAAGTTAAACCGTTTGTAGAACCTGACAATAAAGAAAGGTAGTAAAAACTTGAATTTAAACCTGATGCAGCCTGTGCAAAAAGTGAATTTCCGCTAATCCTATTAGTCATAAATTTAATTCCTGTTTCCTAACTTATTTATAAGTTTAATGACAGGAATTAAAAAGTAAAACATATAAATGAATGATAATTATTTTCCGACAATAACAGATATATACGGGCTGTTAAAATATTTATTTGCAAATGTCAAAATATCGCTCGATGTAACGTTATTTATTGCACTCTTCAAGTTTTCAAGAAAATTAATATCGTAGCCGTATGCACTATATTTTGAAAGCAGGCTGCTTCTGTCCATGTTGGTTTCAATAGAAATTGTCATGTTGCCCAAAAGCTTTTCTTTCGCTTCAGTTAATTCTTTATTCGGAATAAATTCTGTTTTTAATTTGTGAAACTCTGCCAAAATGCCTTCTATTGCCTTTTGTTCATTTTTGAAATTAGTTCCTATATAGGCAAAAAATGAAGAGTCGTTTGCATATTGGTTAATATTTGTGCCAACCTGATATGCAAGGCCTTGGTTTTCTCTTAAAGATTTAAACAAACGGGAGCTCATGCCTGTTCCCAAAACCGAATCAATAACCCTTAGTGTAGCTATATCTTTAATATCGTATACGGAAGGAGTTTTGTATCCCAAAACAATCCAAGTTGTTTCTTTGTCTGAAGATATTTTCTTAGAAATATTTTCGCTCGGAACAAAACTTGTTCTGTTGAATTCTTTAATTTCAACTTTCTTTTGCCCCTTATCTTCAAATATTTTATTGAATTCTTTTATCATATCATTATCATCAACATCGCCCGTGATTGCTATGACAAGGTTTTTAGAATCCAATATATTACTGTAAAATTTAACAATTTCTTCCCTTGAAATTTTATCAATCAAGGGCAAAACAATTTCGGAATTGTTTGCATAAGGATAACCCTTATATGAAAGCCCCGAAAATCTGTCCATGGCAAGCGCCAAAGACCTGTCTTTCAGAGAATTTACATACTCTTTATAATGTTTTCTTGTTTTGTCAATTTCAGTTGTCGTAAAAGAAGGGTAATTAACAACTTCATTCAGCACCATAAAAGCTTCATCAAGCCTGTTTTTTGTAGTCAACATAGAAATGTTGAAAGCATCGGGATTAGCCGAAAGCGAAAGCTTTATCCCGTTTTCATCAAGAAAATCGTTCATTTCATCAAAGCTGAATGATTTGGTGCCCCTCTTTGCATTAGCAGCTGCAAGATAGGCGGTTCCGGGGGAACTTTCAAGGAATGAGCCGCCCTTTGCATTTATATCAAGAGCAATTATGGAATTTTGCTTATTCTTTCTTACAATTAAGGTTGCGCCGTTATCCAAAAGATATTTTGTTTCATTTTTGTTTGATTCCAAAATTTTTGCGGTATCGGGAATTATCTTTGCGGCTGCCGCCATTTGCTGAATGTCCGAAATTTCAACATAAGATGTTTTTTCGGGCATTACGGTTGATGTTGCCGATTGTTCTTTTAATAAATATTTGTTTGCGGCATTTACAACATCCTTAACAGAAACCCTGTCAATTCTTTTTAAATATTTGTCATACATTTTGGGAGTGTTGAAATACAATGTAAAAAATCCGAGTTCATTTGCAATGTTTGCCGCAGATTCTCTGCTGTAATATGTGGAAGTTTTTATCATGTTTTTGGCTTTTTGAACATCTTCTTTTGTAATTGAGCCTTGTTTAATTTTTTGAATTTCATCAAATATTTCTTTTTCCACCAAAGAAATTTTAGCCGGCTTATAAGTTGAAGATATTATAAAAAGGCCGTCATCCATATATTGTGAATATGAAGCCGAAATTGAATTAACCAATTGTTTCTTTTCTTTTAATTCTGTATTTAAAATTGAACTGTTGGAACCGCCCAATATAACGGCAAGAACATCCAAAGCATAAGCCTCTTTATTGTCTTCAAACTTTGGCGCCCTAAAGCCTATTGCCATATATCCTTGTGCAACATCCATGGTTTTATTAACTTTGGCCGGTTTTGTGATTTTATTTAAAGCAGGATAAGAATTTTTGACATTTTTTGTAATCGGTCTTGAAAAAGCTTGCGCCACCTGTTTAATTGCATAATCAGGATCAATGTCGCCCGAGATAATTGTAATCATATTATCAGGCGTATACCATTTATTGTAAAATTCCAAAATATTTTCTCTTGAAATTGATGAAATAACCTCTTTTGTACCTATAACAGGTCTTTTATAAGGGTGATTGTTAATCTCCGGAGAATAGACCAATTTAAAAAGGTTTTCATACATGACAGATGTTGGGTTGTCTAACCCTCTTGAAATTTCTTCAATAACAACAAGCCTTTCTTTTTCAAGCTCTTTTCTTGGGATTAAAGGTCTTAAAAGCATATCAGAGTGCAATTTAAGAGCAGTATCAAAATCTTTGGAAGGTATTGTTATGTAAAATTGAGTGTAATCTTTGCTGGTAGCCGCATTTGTAATGGCACCTTTTGATTCTAAAATTTTATCAAATTCACCTGAAGGAACATTTTCCGAACCCTTAAAGAAAAGGTGTTCCAAAAAATGCGCGACGCCTGTATTTGTATCATCTTCATTTATTGAGCCCGTTTTAACCCAAGTATTAATTGTAACAATAGGATTGTCTTTCATTTCATACACAACAACCAATTGCCCTGATTCAAGTTTTTTAGCCACATAATCGGCGCCAAAAGCCGTTGTGTTAAACAAAATAAATATACCGAACAATAAAAATATTCTGATTATTTTCATTTAATTTTTATCCTTAACTTTAAGTTCACAGCACATCTGACAAGATGTAAACGCCTTTGAATATTTCAGGTTTTTTCTGAAGCATCTGTATTTGGGCGTATTAAAAAGCTCTTTTATGCTTTTTTCTTTTACATTTCCGATTTTAAACGATAAACAAGGGTATACATCACCTGAAGGGTTAATCATAATGTTTGAATAAGGGTATTTGCAGGGGTAATAAATTTCCTTAGGATGTCTTTTTAAATCGTTTAAATCTTTGGGTTTAAAGAAGTTTCTGATTCTTTGAATTTCTTTATTTGCGCCGCCGCCTTCAAATTTTGGCGAAAACCTTATTCTTGTGGGGGATTTTTTTGACAAATCGCAAATTCTTTTATAAACATCCAAAAAATGTTCCACATCAAAATAAGGGTCAATATCATAAGAAGGTTCGTAGAAAATAGAGGTGAAATCATCTTCTAAAATTGCATTTTGTTTGAGTCCGTTATTTCTTAAAAAGGACACGGACAAATATTCAAAGCCCATTTTTGTGCAATATTCATAAAGTTTAAAGATGTCTTCAATGTTGTTTTTCAAAACTATGGTTTTAATATCAATCATAGTTGAGCTTTTATGGCGTTTTTTGTTGATTATTTCAAGGTTATTTGTGATTTTATCAAAAATGCCTTCTTTGTTTCTGTTTAAATCATGCGTTTTTCCCCAACCATCCAAAGAAACGCTGAATAAAACAATTTTTGATTTAATCATTTCATCGATATATTGCTCATTTAAAAGAGTGCCGTTTGAAACCACATTAACTTTACCGAATACCTTTTTGGAAGCATAGCGCATAATATCGACAAAATCATTCCTTAAAAAAGGTTCTCCGCCGACAAGTGTTATTAAGCCATACCAAGGAATTTGAGACAAAACATTTAACCATTCACCGGTTGTTAACTCAACCTTATGGCGATTGTGCCCCAAATAGCAATAAGGACAGTCCAAATTACATCTGTATGTAAGCTCCAAAAAATATCTCAAGGGAATTATTGCCTTTCCTGTTTTATTCAGGAAAGACTTATAAGAAATGTCTGCATATAGATTTCTGAATAAGTCAAAAAGATATGAATGATTTATGAATTTCATTAAAATTCTCTTAACGGTAATTCCCCAAGGTGTAGGTTTAACAAAATTTAATCTTATATTACTACAATAACTTTTTATAGTAAAATTGTTAAGAAGAAAGGATGGAAGAAGCAATTTTTGTCATGACTAAAGAGGGAACGGAATTAGATTATATATCGGTATGGAACAGTGCGCTTGAAATTTTAAAAAACAGCCTTCCTCCGTCAACTTTTGAACCTTGGATAACGCCATTAAAACCGGTTATGCCAAATGAAGAACAGTTTAAAAAAGATATATTCACCGTTAAATCCGATCAAGCGTTTGGTGTCAGCCACCTGAACCAAAAATTTTTACCCGAAATACAAAATGCTGTTCAAACAAGCTTAGGCAAAGATATTCCCGTTGAAATTATTTTTGTGCCGTCGGATGTTAAAAAAGCACCGAAGAAAAAATATAAACCGACGGAAGAAATTGCCCTAATGCAAGAGCAAATTGACAATTTAAAGCAAATGCATTCTTTTTGCGCTTTAAATTTAAAATATACATTCGAAAATTTTGTTAAGGGGGAAAATTCCAAAGTAGCGTATGACGCAGCTAAATTAATTTCGGAAGCCCCGGGGCAAAAATTCAACCCGCTTTTTATAACAGGTTCTGTCGGCATTGGCAAAACACATTTAATGCAAGCGATAGGCCACAACATTTTAAAAAATTTTCCCAAGCTAAAAGTAAAATATGCTAAAACCGAAGAATTTACAAACCAATTAGTGGACTCCTGCAGAAACGGGAATGATTCTTACAATGAAATGAGAAAATTCAGAGAACAGTACAGAAATATTGATGTTTTACTTTTAGATGATATTCAATTTGCCGAAGGCAAAAAAAGAACGGAAGAAGAAATTTTTAACACGTTTGACGCACTTTTTCATGCCGGAAAACAGATAGTTTTTGCATCAGACAGGCCGATTGAAACCTTTGAAAAAACCCCTGACAGATTAAAAAGCAGATATGAATGGGGTTTATCGGTTGAAATTAAACCACCTTCCTTAGACACAAGAATTGAAATAATAAAAAAACATGCAAAACGCGCAAATTATGAAATAACGGATGAAGTTGCAGAATTTTTGGCCAAAAATTATTCAAAAAATATAAGAGAGCTTGAAGGCGCATATAACAAAGTAAGCGCTTATGCTTCAATTCAGGGAATAGATTTAACAGTTCAAAGCGCAAAAGAAATTTTAGGATTTAAGGAAAACCAAAAAAAGATTGTTACCGATGATATTATTAAAAAATGTGCAGAATACTTTGGCACCACATCTGAGCTTATCAAAGGGAGCCAAAGGTCAAGCGAAATAAAATCGGCAAGACAAGCTGCAATTTATCTGACAAGAGAAATTCTCAACTTAAGTTTTCCCGTTATTGCTCAAAGTTTTAACAAAAACCACACGACAATTATATATTCATATGAAAAATTAAAAAAAGATATTGCGCTTGATGCATCACTGAAAGAAAATATCAATGAAATTGAAAAACTGATAAGAGATTAATTTGTACAATTAAACAAAAAAGAGTAAAATTAAATCTATGGCACTTGAAAATCAAGATACAATAACAGGCGATAATCTGAGAAAAAAAACAAGAACCATCCAAAAAAAGAAGATGAGAAAAAACAAGGTTTATCTTTCTTTTATGACGATTGTTCTTTTGCTTTGTGTTATTCAAATTACATACAGCGCCATTTTAAACACATCCAAAATTGTTTTTTACAGAGGAAAAATTATTAAAGCAAGAGAACTAAAAGAGGCTGCGCTGCAAAAAAATAAAAGATTAAAAAACGAGCTTGATAATTTTAATTCCACAAACAGGGTTGAATCCATCGCAAGAAACAACCTTAAAATGGCAGGCGAAAATGAGGTTTTGGTTATAATTAACACCCCAAATGAAGAAGAAAAACCAAAAACAAAAAAAGAACAGTTTATTGATTTCTTTGAAAAAAATATAGTAAATAAGGTTATTCATCCGGATTCGGAGAATAATCCCGATTTTGTTCTACCGTAAAAAAACCGAGCATATGCTCGGTTTTTTGTTATTCTTTTTTGTTTACATTTGAATCGTTTACAGTGTTTTGATCCGTGTTGACGCCAGCTGAATCCATTGATTGCATATCCTGTTGTATTTGCTGCAATTGAGCGGCGATTTTCTGAATGTTTTCATATATTTCTGCTTTTTGTTCATCCAATTCGCCTTTTTCGGCATTATCCTTTTTCCCTTTTTGCAGTTTTTCTTCGATTGCTTTCATATTTTCCATGAGCTTTTCCAATTCTTCCTGCAAGTCTTTTTCTTCTTCTTGCTTTTCAGCTTTCAATTCGTTAAGTTGATCCAGCAGCTCAGCGATTTCTTTAGTAATGGCATCAAGCTCTTCTTCAAGCTGTTCTTTTTCGTTTTTCAATTTATCGAGCTCTTCTCTGATATCATCAACAAGCTCGTTTGAATCAATACATTCGTCTTCTTCGGTTTGCTTTTTATTTTCTTGAGGTTTATTTATCGAATATTTTTCAAGTTTTTCTTTGCATTCGTCCGTAAGCTCTTTGTTGAGCTTTTTTGCCTCTTCCGTAGTAGCCTTGTTAGCATTCATTTCAAGAAGTTTTCTTGTTAGTTCAAAACAATATCCCATTTTTGTTCCCTTTCTATTTTTTAAACTAAAACAGGTTCCCTGAGCGATAGCCTAAAAAACCTGCTTGGTATGTTCGATTTTCTCTTTTTTCAATTTTTAAGCGTATTTGGGGTTTGCGCTTTATGGGTGTAATTATTTAACGGTTGCCAAATCGGGCTTCAAACCAAGCTCGGTATTAACAGCCTTAACGGTGCTATGCGCCATCATGCGGCGTTTTTTGGCACCTTGGATAATCATTATGATATCTCTTGAGTTATTCGAAGTGGGTAAAATTGCTTTTTTTAGCATAGTTCATCCTTGAATCTGATCTATATAAACTCTTACGGATTCAGAATGAAAAATCTTAAATACTTTAATTAAAATGTTTACAAAAGTTAAAAATTCAATTTACCTGCCTCATAAAGCGCAATTAAATCCGAATAGCCGCCGATTCTTTTACCGTCTATTATAATTTGGGGAACGGTAACATCACCTTTTATATTAAATTTTTTTTGCAGCTTTCTGAATTCTTCTTCTTCGTCGCCATCCAATTTATATTCAATATAGGGGATATTTCTTTCATCAAAAAATGCTTTTGCTTTTTTGCAAAAAGGACAATAATCCAGCGTATAAATTTCAATATTCATAAAAAAATGTTCCTTATATTCTGTTCAATATAAGTTTTACACTTTCTTTTTCATCATCCGCAATATCCAACTTGATATAATCTTCAAAATATTCTTTAGCAGATGTTTTGTCGCCGCGCGCCAAAAACAAGGTTCCCAATTTTTTATAAGAATAAGGGAAATTTTCATTCATTGTAATTGCTTTCAGGTGTGCTGAAACCGCCTTATCGGGTTCATCGTTCGCTTCATAAGCGCAGCCCAAATTATAAAAAATAATCGGGCTTTGATGATTTTCTAAAACCACCTCATAATTTGCAATTGCACTGTAATAATCACCCATTTCATATTGAAGCCTTGCAAGCTCATAGTTTACTTCAAAATTGTCGGGTTCTTCTTCTTCCATTCTGCCTAAAATTTCAAAAGCATCGTCAAATCTGCAATCTGCAATTAATTCTCTTACAAATTCAATTTTATCTATAAAAGGCTGATTTTGTTCATTTTCCTGAACTTTAGCCTGTTTTTTTTCTTGCTCGTTGTTTTTTTCCATGATTTAATTATAGTATCAAAAGTAAAAAAGGGAAGAATTATATGTCAGGACATTCCAAATGGGCAAACATTAAACATAAAAAAGCAAAAACAGACGCACTCCGCGGCGCAAACTTTGCAAAATTTTCAAGAGAAATTATTATTGCAGCCAAAATGGGCGGGGGAGACCCTGCGGGCAACTTTAGGCTTAGAACCGCAATCGATAAAGCAAAAGCAGGGGGATTGCCTAACGATAACATTAAACGTGCAATTGAAAAAGGTGCAGGCGGTGCTGGCGGAGACAATTACGAAGAATTAACTTATGAAGGATACTCTGCAGGCGGTGCAGCTATTTTTATAGAAGCTGCAACAGATAACAGAAACAGAACCGCAGGCGACATTAGAAGCTATTTCACAAAATTTGGCGGCAACTTGGGCGCTGACGGTTGCGTTGGCTGGATATTTGAACCTGTCGGTGTTATTACTTTTGATAAAGTAATTGAACCTGAAAATAAAAAAGAAAAGGCAAAAGTTATTGAGCTTGATGAAATTTTAGAAGCAAGCCTTGAATTTGAGCCAAAAGATGTTTATGAAGAAGATGATGAAATTAAAGTTGTAACAACAACGGAAAATCTTCAAATGACAACGGAAGGCTTGGAAAAATTGGGTTACAAAGCAAAAACGGCGGAAAATACAAGAATTCCGTCAAATTCAACCGAAATTACAGACCCTGAAACCGCAAGAAAAGTTCTTCTTTTAATGGAAAAATTAGAAGAACATGATGATGTTCAAAACGTTTATTCTAATTTTGACATTGATGATGAAATAATGGAAAAAGTGAACATTTAGTGCAGCAAACAAAAGAAAATTTTAAACCTAATTATAAACAGCAGCTTGCCATCAACAAAATCGATGGCGCTGTTATGCTGCTTGCTGGCCCCGGCACAGGCAAAACCTTCACTTTAACAAAAAGAATAGAAAAAATGCTCTCGAATGGGGTTAAGCCCGA
This sequence comes from Candidatus Gastranaerophilales bacterium, assembly GCA_944324425.1. Taxonomy (GTDB): domain Bacteria; phylum Cyanobacteriota; class Vampirovibrionia; order Gastranaerophilales; family Gastranaerophilaceae; genus Galligastranaerophilus_A. The sequence continues at coordinate 9,224 of CALUWE010000005.1, read as the reverse complement.
ATCAATTTTATGCTTAACTTTTTCCGATGCCGCATCAAACCAAATGAAAGTAAAACTTGTGGAAAAAATCGGTCCTGAGGCAAGCGGTGTAAATATTTCCACATATCATAGCTTTTGTAATGAAATTATAAAACAATACCCCGAAGAATTTGAGATGACATCTAACGTTCAAATGGCGGATGATGTTACAAAACAGGCAATTTTAAAAGAATGCATTGATGAATTTGACCAAAAAGAAGGAATTCAATTTTTAAAAGACAAATGGGGAAATAAATATTTTTTTATAGGTCAGATTTTAGGCGGAATTGAAACAATTAAAAGAGAAAGAACAACAAAGGAAAAATATTTCAAATATCTTGAAGAAGATATTGAATGGGGCGAAAAGTTAAAAAATCTCTACGCAGAAAAAATTGAAAGAGAAGAAAACAAAAAACCTATGAAAACTTTTCTTGAAAAGCTGGAAAATCAAGAAAAAAAGATGGGTAAAGCAAAAGAATTTTATTCAATATTTGAAATTTACAAAAGAAAATTAAACGAAAACAATTTGATTGATTTTTCGGATATGATTAATTTCGTTATTGAAAAGCTTGAATCTGACGAAGATTTTCTTTGTAAAGTAACAAAAGGGCTTGAATATATCTTGGTGGATGAATATCAAGATACAAGCAAAGTTCAAAACGAACTTATATTTAACCTTTTGAGGGGAACAAAAAAAGAAAATATTTTTGTTGTTGGGGATGACGATCAAATAATTTATTCCTTCCAAGGGGCAAGAAGCCGCAATTTGGTTGATTTTTTGGAAAAATTTCCGGATGCAAGCGTTATTTCATTAAATGAAAACAGACGTTCAACCCAAACCATTCTTGATTTTTCAGACATTTTAATAAGCAAAGATAAATTCAGATTAAACAGCCATAATGGTGAGATGGTTGACAAAAAATTAATTGCCAAAAACGAAGATGTTATCAAAAAAGAAGAGAAGATAAAATTCAATGTTTTCCAAGAAACCATTCAAGAGGACAACTTCATTATTGAAGAAATTGAAAAATTAATTCAAAAAGGGACGAAATTAGAAGAAATTGCAATAATAACAAGAAAAAATGACAAATTGGAAGAATACGCAAGGCTTTTGAAACAAAAAAATATCCCCTATATTTTATCAAGAGCTAAAAATGCGCTTTTTATACCTTCTTTTATAACATTTTTCTCATATTTGAAAATTTTGGAAAATGTTTATTTAGAACAGGATAAACTTTTTGCGCTTTTAACAAATGCGCCCTTCAAATTTGACGATGAAATTATAGCAGAACTTCTTTATAAGCAAAGAAAAACGGATAAAAATTGGTATGAAATTTTAAAAGATGAAGACAATGAAAAATTTAAAAATTCAATTGAAGTTCAAAATTTTCTTAAAACTTATAATGAATTAAAGCTTAAAAAAATGTATACACCCCTGTTGCCCTTTTTGTATGAAGTTTTAGGCAAAACAGGCATTTTAAGCTATTTTTCAAACATCAAAGATGAAACACAATTTGAAAACATCCAAGCCATTCAAAGGTTAATTGATGAAGCAAAATCATATTTAATTCTGCATAAAAACGCAACCTTAAATGAGTTTACAGCGCACATAGATACATATATAAAACAAGATATTAAAATTGAACTCAAAAAAGATGACAGCAAAAAAGATGCTATTCAGCTTGTAACATACCACGGTTCAAAAGGAAGAGAATTTGAATATGTTTTTATGCCGAATTTAACCGCAAAAAGCTTTGAAAAAATGTCGCAAGGCAACACCGAAATAGCTTTACCGATTGAAAAATCTTTATTTTCAAATGACAAAGACGAAAACAAAGACGCAGAAATTTTAAGGCTCTTATTTGTAGGAATTACAAGGGCAAAATTCGGGCTTTATTTAAGCTACTCAAATGCAACAGACGGAGCCACCCAAAGCGCAACAAAATATATTACAAATTTATTTCCCGAAGCCAACAACTTTATTGAACAAAAAATTTACGAGCTTGATTTAGATTCCAAAATTAATGAAGCAATAAAAAATTTGACCGTTCAATTCAGCGAAAATTCCTATAAAAAAGAAATTCAAGAAAGAATAAATGAAATTGTTTTAAGCCAGTCAACCCTTAATCAATACATAAATTGCCCTCTTTCATATTTTTATTCAAACATTTTATGCGTACCCGTTTATGTTGAAGATAAAGACACCTTGTCTTATGGTTCTTCAATCCACTTTGCCATTGATTTTATGACCAAAAACGCAATTAAAAACGGTTTTTGGGGCGAAAAAGACGATATGCTGAATAAATTTATAGAAAAAATGAACGATATGGAATTTACGACCCCTGAAAAAAGAGAAGAATTTGAAAAAAGAGGGGTAAAATCAATTGATGAAAATTTCCCGAAATTAATTGAAGCAAACCCAAATAATATTTTGCAAACCGAATATCGAATGGAGCTTAATTTTGAAGGAACAATTTTAAAAGGCTTTGCAGACAGAATTTCTAAAAATAATCTTGGCAATATTTGTATTTTCGACTTTAAAACAGGCAGCCATAAAACATTAAAACAAAGGAAAGAATATTATATTCAGCTTTTATTCTATAAATTTTTATACGAAGAATTGAACCCGAATTCAAAAGTCGGCGAGTGCGCATTGTTATTTTTTGAAGAGGGGCTGAAATCATCAGGAATTGAAAATGTTGCAGATAATAATGAAGAAATCAAAGAGATAATAAGAAAAGCTGTTAGCGATATAAAAAATCTTAATTTTGAACCGATTAAAGATAAAGACAACTGTAAGTTCTGTAATTATAAGTTAATTTGCAGGTTGCATAATCAAAATTAAAGGGGCTCAAATTTAAAAATAAGCCCCTTTAATTATTAATTTCTTATTTGTCATCAGCTTCAATATCAGGTGAAATTTCTTTCATGGCATCAACTATCTGACCCGATAAATCAACTTGTTTTATCTTTTCTATTGAATCCGGCTTATTAGGTACACTGTTTGTTACAATAACCTCTTTAATCGGTGCATCGTCCAATTTTTGCATTGCTTGGCCGTTAAAAAGCCCATGGGCAGCACAAACGTAAATATCTTTTGCGCCTTTTTTCTTTAATAACTTTGAAGCTTCCGCAATAGTGCCTGCAGTATCAATGATATCGTCAAACAATATGCAGTTTTTGCCTTCCACATTGCCGATTAAATCTTCCGCTGTTGCTTCATTATGGGCTTTTCTTGATTTATAAACTATTGCCTTATCACATTCAAGCGCTTTTGCCAATTTATCGGCTCTTTTTGTACCGCCCAAATCGGGGCTTACCACAACTAAATCAGGGATTTCTTTTGATTTAATATAATCTACCATTAATCCCATTGATTCAAGATGAACCACGTTCATATCATTTGGCGCAAAACCTTCAAGTGCGGGTGTGTGCATATCTACCGTTATTATTCCATCCACTCCTGATGTTTTTAACAAGTCCATATTTAATCTTGCAGCAATAGGTTCGCCTTTTTCCGTTCTTTTTTCTTGTCTTGCATAATCAAAATTTGGCATAATTGCAATTACCCTGTCAGCACCTGCTCTTTTGGCGGCGTCTGCTTTCAGGTAAGTTTCCATTAAATTGTCATTTACACTGTTGCCACCCGCAGGCATCAAATAAACATCTTTCCCCCTTATATTGCCCGCAATGTTTACATAAGTTTCGCCGTTTTTAAAACTTTTAACAACGGTATCAACAGGGTCAATTCCTGTTTTTTGTTTAATTCCCTGTTCTAAATTTGTCGGGTTTGATGATGGAACTATGCATACCTTTGAATTTGCATTGGAGTTACCCGTAAAACAAAAAATATCCGCGCCTTGAAACTTTGGCACGGATAATGAACTTTTTTTATTTACGGGCGCATTACTTTTGGGATAATTATAAAATGGTCTCCCAACGGCCGTAATTTTCATATAAAATCCTTTCTGTTGTTGTTAGCGCTTGGCATATTATTTGATAATTCTATAATGCACAAAATTTTTATACAATATATTAAAATTATATACCTTAAAAGAAAAACAGCCCCTAATTTAATAAAAAGGGCTGTTTTTTAATGTTTATCAATGTTTTCGCGCTGAAATTAATGTTTAATCATTGATTGCCCTGTCATCTCAACAGGTTGTTTTATTCCCATTAAATCTAAAACGGTTGGTGCAATATCGCACAAAGCACCTGTTTCTTTTAAGTTGTATTTTTTATTATCAACAATAATAAAAGGAACAATGTTTGTAGTGTGTGCCGTTTGAGGCGCATTTGTTTCTTCGTTAAACATCCATTCGGCATTGCCGTGGTCTGCCGTTATAATCATTTTAACGCCGTTTTTAAGGGCTTTTTCGGCAATTTTACCGACACATTCATCAACGGTGCTGCATGCCTTAACAGCTGCTTCCATAACGCCTGTGTGGCCTACCATATCAGGGTTTGCAAAGTTTACTAAGATAAAGCCGTAATCTTTGTTATCAAGAGCTTCAAGCACGTTGTCGCAAACTTCATAAGCACTCATCTCGGGCTTAAGGTCATAAGTTGCAACCTTTGGAGATGCCACCAATTTTCTTGTTTCAAGCTTGTTTGGCTCTTCAACACCGCCATTAAAGAAGAATGTAATGTGAGCATATTTTTCTGTTTCTGCGGTTCTAAACTGTTTAACATTGTTTGCATCCAAAACTTCGCCCAAAATGTTAACCAATTTTTGCGGTTTAAACGCAACAGGAAGCCCGAAAGTTTCATCGTATTGTGTCATACAAACGTAATATAAATTATTCAAAACTTTCTTGCGGTTAAAACCGTCAAAGTCTTTAAAGGCAACTGCTCTTGTAATTTCTCTTGCTCTATCGGGGCGATAATTAAAGAAAATAACCGCATCATTATCTGAAATTCTTTTACCGCCAATATTAACAGGCTCAACAAATTCATCTGTTTTGCCGTTTTTATAAGAATTTAAAATGGCTTCTTTTGAACTGCCTGCCTTGTTGCCTTCACCCAAAACTAAGCAATTATATGCTCTTTCAATTCTTTCCCACCTTTTATCTCTGTCCATTGCCCAATATCTTCCGATTATGCTTGCAATCGGGGGAAGATTATATTTTTTCAATGTTTCTTCAATTTCATTTAAAAATGTTTCTGCCGATTCAGGGGGTGTATCTCTGCCATCTAAAAAGGCGTGTACATAAACATCTGATAAACCGTTATCGGCCGCCATTTTTATTAAAGCTTCCAAATGATTCATAGCAGAATGCACACCGCCTGATGAAACAAGCCCGTAGATATGGAGAGATGAGTTATTTTTCTTAACGTGGTTAATTGCGTTTAAAAATTCTTCATTTTTAAAGAAATCGCCCTCTTGAATTGCTTTATTAATTCTTGTTAACTCTTGATATACAATTCTGCCTGCACCGATATTTAGGTGGCCGACTTCCGAATTTCCCATTTGCCCTTCGGGAAGCCCGACATTAAGCCCGTCGGCATGGATTGTTGTATTAGACATGTTTTTTATAAAGTTATCATAGTTTGGGGTGTTTGCACTGTAAACAGCGTTATATTTTGTATCACCTGAAATGCCCCAGCCGTCAAGTATGCAAAGTAAAACTCTATCTGACATAATCATCTCCTAAATAAAAATATTTTCTTTTGAAAATATAACATAAAAATGATAGAATGTTCTTATGCATAAATATCTTACTTCGTTTTTAAAGAAAAAAGATAAAAAAGCACCCTTGTCAAATTTTATGACAAGCGATTTTATGACCTTCCCCGATAAAAAAGAGATTAACCGGTCAATTACAAACGAACAAATAAAAATTTTGGAAAATGCCATAAGGGAATATAACAAACTTGAAGATGTTAAAAAATTTACCAAAATGGCACTTTATGAAATTGACAGAGTAACGGAAGAAGACATTTTAAATGCGGTTGAATTAGAGAAAAAAATCAGCATCGAAGATGACATTGCAGTTAAAAAACTTCTTGAATCGGAAGGGCTTTTGGCTGATATTTTTGGTGATGATTATAAAGATTATATAGAATAAGGCAGCCCTTTTGTTTAGAGAAGTTTATAATTCAATTAAAAAGTTTTTCTACCTTAAAATTTTAAAGAAAAAATATTACAGGTTAGGTTTTTGCAAAGGCTGCGGCAAATGCTGCGAAAACATTTATGTAAACCACGGCAAAAAAGGCTTTATTAAAAATGAAGAAGAATTTAACCGCTTAAAATTTTTCCATTCTTTTTATAGGGGCTTAGAATTAATAGGAAGTGATGAACTTGGGCTTTTATTCAAATGTAAGCACTTAGACCCAATTACAAGAAAATGCAAAATTCATTTTTTTAGACCCCCCATTTGCAGAAACTACCCGATGGAAGAAATTTTTAAAATGGGCGGAATTTTAGCGCCCGAATGCGGCTATAAACTAAAGCCCATTGAAAGCTTTGATGAAATTTTAAATAAGCTTACAAAATAGGGTTATTATGATATTATTTTGTTATGATTAAACCGAAAAAAACTTTAGAAAATATTGAACCGTATTCAATAGATGAATTTTATGCTGAATTTGACCTTAAGCTTGATTCAAACGAAAACCCTTATGGGCCATCGAATGCAGTTATTTGTGCAATAAGAAATTTTGAAGTTGAAAAAATTAAGTTTTACCCTGCATACGGCGAATTAATTCAAAAGCTTGCAGAATTAACAAATTCAAAAAAAGAAAATTTTGTTTTGACAAACGGGTGTGATGAAGCAATTAACGCTGTTTTAAATACATATTTAGATGTTGGGGATGAAGTTTTATCATTTTCACCAACTTTTTCAATGCCAATTTTATACACAAATGTAATCGGTGCAAAATTCCGTGAAATTCCATACAAAATAAAATGGAATTTTACATATGATGATTACATTCAAAATATTAAAAAAGAAACAAAAATAATTTATATAACAAGCCCAAATAACCCCACAGGGGAAATTGTTCCGGTTGATATTATCAAAAAATTGCTTGAAAATTTTCAAGATAAATTAATTGTTTTAGATTGCACTTATATAAATTTTTCAAAGATTGATAAAATAGAATATTATTCTTTAGTAAAAGAGTTTGACAACCTTGTTATTTTAAAATCATTTTCAAAAGACTTTGCACTTGCAGGGTTTAGATTAGGATACATTTATTCAAATGAAAATATTATTAAACAAATTAAAAAGGTTACATCCCCCTATAATGTAAATGCTGCCGCAGTTGTTGCAGGATTTGCCGCATTATCTGACCTTGAATATTTTAATAAAACAATTAAAAAAATTAAAAATGCAAGAAACAGGCTTTATAGTAAAATTCAAGCCCTTGGATATAAAACCGTGAACACGGAAGCAAACTTTATTTTGGTTGATTTTGGAAATAAAAGAGATTTTATTTACCAAAAACTTTTGAATAACAACATAAAGGTTAAATATTTTAAAGGCGGCGAATTAAACGGCTATTTTAGAATTACAGCCCCAAAGGAAGAAGATGTTGATAAAATTTTAAAAGTTTTAGAAAAAAAACCCTTGCTTGTTTTTGATATGGACGGCGTTTTATTTGATGTTCATAACTCTTATAGAGCAGCAATTAAAAAAACTTTTGAACATTTTGCAGGTAAACCCTTAGGTGATGAAGAAATTCAAGCCGTTAAAAATATGGGCGGCATGTCAAACGATTGGAAAGTAACGGAATATCTTCTTATAAAAAATGGGGTTAATGTTGAATATGAAAAAATAACGGAAGTTTTTCAAAACCTTTTCTTTAACCCAAAAAGCATCGGTTCAAAAGGCTTAATTGATAATGAAGAAATTGTTTTTGATAAAAATTTCTTTGAAAAAATAAAAGCTGATTATGATTGTGCCATTTTTACAGGGCGCCCAAGAGAGGAAGCTTTTCATTCACTTAAAAATTATGGTATTAAAAAATATTTTTCATTCTTTATTTGTAATGAAGATGTTCCAAACGACCCGAAACCAAGCCCAATGGGGTTAGAGATAATTAAAAAAAGCTGCCTTTATTCTGATATTTTCTATTTTGGAGATACGGTTGATGACATTGAAGCCGGCAAAAGGGCAAATGTTAAAAGGTATGGTATAATTCCGCCAAATGCAAAAAGTGTTGATGAAACAAAAGAAAAATTAATTGAATTTGGCGCAGACGGTGTTTTTCAAAACCCTGATGAAATTATTGAAAAATTTTTAGCAAAGGATGTTTTATGCAAATAATTGAAAAAACAAGAAACACAAAAGAAACAGAAATTTCACTTAAATTTAACCCCAAAGGATGCGGGAAATACAATATTTCAACGGGTTTTAAATTTTTAAACCATATGCTTGAACAATTTGCGTACCACGGCAATTTTGACCTTGAATTAAATGCAAAATCATTGGATGGCGATTCACACCATATAGTTGAAGACATTGCAATTACTTTAGGAAAAGCTTTTATTGAATCTTTAGAAGATAAAAAAGGCATTAAAAGATATTCAAATGTAATTTTGCCTATGGATGAAGCTTTAATTTTATGTGCAATCGACATTTCAGGCAGACCGTATGCAAAGGTTGACATTAATTTATCTGATGAAAAGACATCTGATTTTGAAACGGTTTTATTGCCGCATTTTTATAATTCTTTTGCACAAAATGCGCTTATAACCCTTCATATTAAAGAATTAGACGGCTTTGACACACACCATATTATAGAATGTTCATTTAAAGCTTTTGCAAGAGCCTTAAAAGCTGCAATTGAAATTGACCCCGATAAACAAAATGATGTTCCATCAACTAAAGGAGTTTTATAAACTTTTAGCTTGATAAAATTTTATTTTTTTGAAATAATAATTTTGTTCATGAGGAACAGTTTGACAATTTAATAATATAAAACTTTAAGTGGCAAGGTAGCTCCTTTTGTGAGCTTGCGAACAAAACAAAGTATCGTGAGAGCGCCCCCGTGCGCTGAGCCAACTGAGCCTGTTGACAATTGAATAATATAAAACTTTAAATGGCAAGGTAGCTCCTTTTGTGAGCTTGCGAACAAAACAAAGTATCGTGAGAGCGCCCCCGTGCGCTGAGCCAACTGAGCCTGTTGACAATTGAATAATATAAAACTTTAAATGGCAAGGTAGCTCAGTTGGTGAGAGCGCACGGCTCATACCCGTGAGG
>CALUWE010000004.1 GCA_944324425.1 Candidatus Gastranaerophilales bacterium | reverse complement strand
AAAAATTTGTCCACGAGAGGATTCGAACCTCCGACATTCACCGTATTGAGGGTGACGTTCTATCCTGCTGAACTTCGTATAAAAATTTGTCCACGAGAGGATTCGAACCTCCGACATTCACCTTAGGAGGGTGACGTTCTATCCTGCTGAACTACGTGGACAAATAAAATCACCCTATAATTTTATTATAAATAAAAAATTAAAGCTATAAAATTTTAATTATTCATCTTAATTGTGCCATGGACATTTTTATCTATGCCAAGGCTGTCAAACAAGCTGTTTTGAAGTTCGCCTGAACTTCCCGCAGAATAAAATTTGCCCCTTGTTGTAAGTGCAGTGCATTTTAATTGGTTGTTTGCTTCAATATCATAAAGGTCAAACGCAATAACATCAATTGAAATATCATCTCTTTGTTTCATAAGTTCAATTGCATAAGTGCAGGGGCTTTCATCACAGTTTTCGCCGCCATCTGTTAATAAAATAATGTGTTTTTTACCGCTCACTCCTGCAAAATCATTGTTTACGGCTTGTTTTAGAGAATATGTAATAGGGGTCCAGCCGGTGGCTTCGGTTCTATAAATTGAAGCTAAAATATTTTGAGCATTATTTGTTGCAAGCGGTACCATTAATTTACTTGCCATACACCCTTGAAGGTAGGTAAAGCCTGCTTTATGCCCGTATACTCTTAAACCTGTTTGAACATTGGGGTTAATTTGTGGCAAAATGGATGATAGAGTATCCATTGCAATATCAATTTTTTTTCTCCCCCCCAATTCTTCATTCATAGAGTTTGAAAAATCCACAATGAATAAAATCTTGCTGCCCGCTTTAAATTTGCCTGTTTGAGCGGTTTGCTTGTATGTGTTTGGCGTATATAAGCTGTAATTAAAATTGGGTTCGGCTAAGGTAATTCCCCATTTTACAAAAACGGCCGATAATAATAAAATTAATAAATAAAATGTTTTTTTCATAAAATTCATTCTACCAAATATGGAAAGGGGTTTAAAGATGGAAATTTTGAAGCAATTGATAACAGAAAAACTATCAGAAAATATGACGACTATAAACCGACAACAGAGGAAGTTAAAAGAATAATAAATTCTGCAAGGTTGGCGCCAAGTGCTATTAATATGCAAAATTGGAAATTTATCGCCGTTTTTAACCAAAATGTAAAAGAAGAATTGGCAAATTCTGTTTTAGCCTCATACGATAGAATTTTATCTAATTTAGATGATGAAACAAAAGCTTCCGTTGAAAGATATAAAGGGCATTCAACGTTTTTTAAAAATGCACCTTTTATAATTGTTTGTGTTGAAAAATTTGCCCCCTCTTTTATGGGTGGTGTTTTAGAAAAAGCGGGCATTCCAAATGATGAAATTAAATTAATGCGCCCCGATTCATACCTTTTAAGTATGGGCGGCGCAATTGAAAATATGCTTTTATCAGCTTATGCTCTCGGGCTTGGTTCTTGCTGGATGGTAGCACCCGTTTTAGGGGAAAGTGGTATGAGAAAAACATTAAATTTAAAAGAAGATGAAAAAATTGTTTCTATTCTTGCATTCGGAAGGCCTGCCAAAGACTCAACAGATAAAAGGTCGCCCAAAAAAGGACTTGATGAAATTATGGAAATAATTGAATAAATAAAGTTAAAAGCCCCTAAAATTGGGGCTTTTTTCTTATTATTAAGAATTGTTAAGATACCAAATAAAAACAAAACTCATTTTAATATTTCTTAATAAAACGATTGAAATTTAAAAAAACAGATGATATATTAAGGATATACATAAGATATACAAACGGAAAAATGCCTTATCCCGTTTGAAAGTTTTATTGCCTTAAAAATCCCATAAAAAATTGTGTCGTAATTATTGTAAATTAGATTAAAGCCTTCAAAAAGGCAAAATTTGCCATGGCAAAAAATCGGAAAAAGAAAACAGCTAACCAAAAAAGTTAGGTTATTAAATTTGGAGAAAAGTTGTTATGAAAAATGTAAATGCTGTTGAAAAAGTTGAAACCCCAGATTGTGCTATTGAAAACCCCCTTAATCTTTATTTTAAAAAAATTGCAAAATACCCTGTTTTATCGCAAGAAGAAGAACTATCCCTTGCAAAATTAGCTTCTATGGGCGATAACATTGCAAAAACAAAATTAATTCAATCTAACTTAAGGCTTGTTGTAAACGTTGCAAGAAAATCAATTCATGTTTCAAAACTTTCTTTATCGGATTTAATTCAAGAAGGCAACTTAGGCCTTATGGCAGCTTTAGACAAATACAATTATAAACTTGGTTACAGATTTTCAACTTATGCCACTTGGTGGATTAAACAAGCAATGTTTAAAGCAATTTCAGAACAAGGCCATGCAATGAAAATCCCCGTTTATATTCAAGAAACTTTATCAAAATATAAAAAAGTAAAAAATTCACTTGAACAAAAATATAATTGTTCAATCACACCATCTGTTGTGGCAGGTAAAATGGGAATGACGGAAGATAAAATAAACCTCTTTTTAAACGCATTTACAAAAACTCTTTCGATTGAAAATTCACTTTCAACAAATGAAGATAAAGAGCTTTCTTTGGCCGAAATTATTGAAGATACAAAACAAAATGTAGAAGTTGAAATTGAATCGGAAGAATTAAAAAAAGATATTAAAAAAGCCCTGAACGTTTTGAAAGCAAAAGAACAAAACGTTATTACCTTAAGGTTTGGTTTGGATGATAACAAGAAAAAAACCTTGGAAGAAATCGGCAACATTTATGGTGTTACAAAAGAATGTATCCGCCAAATGGAAAAAAGGGCTATCAGAAAAATTTATTCTGATACAGAAACAAGATGCCGCCTTATGAGCTATATGGTTTAGTTAAATAATAATATAAAGGGTGATATGTAAGTTCAAAACCCATATCATCCTTATATTTTTCAAGATATTTGTTTTTAAAATTTATAAAATCTTTTTTTGTCCAAACTCTGTTTTCAACCTTTACACCCGTTAATTTAATGTGCAAAAGTAATTCATTAATGTTTTTAAAATACATTGTGTTTAATTCTTGTTCAAAATATAAAATCTCAAACCCCGCTTTTTTTATAAATTCATCCAAATTTGGGTAATTCAGCCCTAAGCCTGTTATATCCTTAATTTGCCTGAAATTGTCTTTTCCAAATGTTGTAAAACAAAGGCTTCCGCCAAAATTTAAGTTGTCATAAAGTTTTGAAAAAAGTTTTTTATAATCTTCTATCCATTGAATTGCGGCATTTGAAATTATTAAATCCGATTTAAAATTAAGACAAACATCTAAAATATCCCCCTTTAAATATTCATCCGGAATAAGCCCCGTGAAATTATCGGATAAATCGTTTAAAATTATTTTATTATATTTAATTTTATCTTTTATATTTTCTGTTAAAAACCCTGTGCCGGCGCCTATTTCAAAAACCGTATCGTAACTTTTTCCTTTTAATTTGATTAAATTTGAAACCAAATTATGCGCCATTTCTTTTTGAATTGGGGCGTTAGATTTATATGTATCTTTTACTTTTGAAAAATCCATTTTTTATAGTTCCAAAATTTCATCAAAATCATTGAAATTGAAAAATGGGAAATGCCCCAAATCAAGTTCATAAACGTTTTTGTGCCCTTCCCAATAGCTTTTTTGGGCTATATAGGGAATAATTCTGTCTTTTTTTGTAATTATAACTTTATCAAATTCAAATTCTTCTTTTATTTCATTATTCAAAACAAAATTTTTAATATTCATTAATTCCGATTTTAAATTTTCAATTTCTCTTTTTGAATTTTGAATTATACCGCCTGAATTTAATTCCATTTTATTTTTAAAGTTTTGAATAACATCAATGTTAAAGCTATTGAGCATCAAATCATAAATTTTTGGTTTTATGCCATAGTTTTCATCAATCGGAAATATTGTGCCTGAAATTGCAATTGAATTGTTAATTTCAGGTAAAAAATCCGCCGCCAAATTCGCGGCAAAAACACCATAAGAATAGGCAATTAAATTAATTTCAACATACGGGGTAAAATCAAAATATGAAATTTCATCAAAATTTAGGTCTGAATAATCATAAATAAATAAAATATCGCTTTTTTTATTGTCAAATTCTATAAAACAGTTGTTATCCGTATAAAAGCCTGCAAAAAATATTAAAAGCCTTGTTGAATCATTATTTATATGAAAAAGTTTCATATTTAAAATTCCTAATTGGTAAATTATCTAATACCAATTATACAATTAAAAAACGGGGGTTTTCATTGTATAATTTATTTATAAATTTTAGGGGGTTTAATGGCTTTGAAAAAAACCTTATCCATATTGCTTTTAATCTTATTGTTATCGCCTTGTACATTTGCATATACGGGTGATAGTTCAGAAAGAGTAAATATTTACTACAATAACGGTGTTACTTATTTTAAAGATAAAAAGTATTCTTCAGCCATTTTGGAATTTAAAAAAGTTATAAGGCAGCGCCCCTATGATAAAACTGTTCAAAACGCGCTTGCTATGGCGTATCTTGCCCGTGCGCAATATTATATAGATTCTGAAAAAGCATATAAAAAAGCAATAAATGACCTAAGAAGCGCTCTAATATACCTTAAATATTGGGACGGAGCACCGGATAGTTCAAAAGCCGTTATTGCGCAAAAAGCAGAAAGCAACTTAAACAACCTAAAAGCAAGCTATGCGCCCTTAAAAACCGCTGATTCAATAAAACTTGAAGCTCAAAACCTAAGGGGGCAAGGGGAGCTTGCAGCCTCTCTTTATGAATTCAGGCAATTATTTAATAAAACAAACTATCAACAAAATGCTTATTTAACTTCATCCGACATTTATAAAAGCTTAAACAACGAAAAAATGGCAATTGAATGCGCAAGAAACGCCATTTCAATTTCGCCAAAAGACGGGCTTGCCCATTTTAAATATGCTCTTATTTTAGATGAAATCGGAAACGAAGATGCCGCAATGGATGAATATCAAAGGGCATTAGAATATTCCGATAACAACAAGGAATTATTAACACAATTACAAAATATGTGGATGGCAAGAAGCGTTCAAAACGCAGGAGATTCACAAGCTTTAATTAATTTGGGGGCGGTTTTACAAAAACAAAACCAGTTTGAACTTGCAAAGGAACAATATATAAAAGCAAGGCAAATTAACCCGAATGACCCTGTTGTTTTAATTAATTTAGCTTCCGTTTATACTGCTTTAAATGATTATGATAACGCTCTTAAAGTTTATGATGAAATTTTATTAAAAGACAATTCAGACCTTAGCGCAAGGTTTTATAAGGGCAAGCTTTATGAAAAAAAGGGAGATATAGCATCTGCCATAAAACAATATAAAGAAATTTTGACTTTGAAAAAAAATGACCCTAATGCTCAAAATGCCCTTAATAACTTGCTTTCAGGTTTATCGGGAGATAAACTTTTAGGGTATCTTTATAATGAAGCAATTTCAAACCCAAACAGCTATGATGCCCAATTTAAGTATGCTTTTGAAATGCACAAAAATAAAAAATATGAAGCTGCCGTTGAATTTTACAAAAAAGCAATTTCAATTAACCCAAATAACCCTGAACCATTCATAAATTTAGCCCAAATTTTTATGATGCAAAACGACCTTACTAAAGCAAACAACGTTATTGCCCATGGGCTAAGCGTTTTGCCAAATAACCAAGATCTATTAAATTTAAAAGAAAACATTCAAAAACAAGGCGCAAACGAACTTTATGCAAGAGCAAGCGAAATGTATAATATGAAGAATTTTGAAGGGGCACTTTCACAATATCTTAAACTCCCCGTTCAAAATGCAGAAACCTACACTATGATTGCAAACTGCTATTATGAACTAAGAAAAGGGGATTTAGCAATTCAATACTACAATAAAGTGTTAGAACAAGACCCGAAAAATGAAAACGCCATGCTTATGATTGCAAGCCTTCTTATAAATTCAAAAAGAGGAGATGAAGCAAAAACATATTTAAATAAAATTTTAACAATTAACCCGAATAATATTGATGCTAAAAATACATTATTAGCCCTAAATGAAGGCGAAGAAGGGCAAATGCTGGATACTGCCATAAATTTATACGAAAATAAACAATATAATGATGCCCTTTTAACCTTGAATAAATTAACCGCCAAAAACCCCAAAAACGCCTATGCTTATTATTATAAAGGTGTTATTTATGAAGAGCTGGGAAACAACAACAATGCACTTATTGAATATAAAAATTCGATTAATGCAGACCCTAATTTTTCACTTTCATATTATATGTTAGCTGTTCAATATGACCTAAAAGAAGACTACAAAATGGCTTCAACCTATTATGACAAATATATAAATTTAAAAGCAAAAGAAGGGGTTGAGGATGAATATTCAAAATATGCAAAAGCAAGAACAAAAGAGCTAAAAGATTACCTAAGCCAAAAATAAAAATTATGAATAAGCTGGATGTTAAAAATTTAAAAGTTATACAAGCGCCACTAGCCGGCATTTCAGATATAGTTTATCGGAAATTAATAAGAAACTATGGCGGCAAAAATACCCTCTTAACAACAGAGATGATTTCATCTGAAGCAATTTATCAAGTGCCAAATTCAAACATTGTAAAATATGATGAAATTGAATATCCCCTATCGTTTCAAATAGTTGGCCACAAACCCCGCTTAATGGCATACGCCGCTAAATTGTTGGAAGAAAGGGCTTCTGTTATTGATATAAATTGCGGCTGCCCTGTCGGGAAAATTGTAAAAGGTTCTGACGGGTGTTCTTTAATGAGAAATATCCCCTTAGCAGAAAGTATTATAAAAGAAGTCAGGAAAACAATTAAAAAACCGCTAAGTGTTAAATTTCGCCTTGGTTGGAGTCAAGATGAAAAAAATTACATTGAATTTGCAAAAATGTTAGAGGCAAACGGCGTTGATTTTATTACAATGCATGCAAGAACAAGGGCGCAAATGTATTCAGGCGCTGCCGATTGGCTTGAAATTAAAAAATTAAAAGAAGCGGTTAAAATTCCCGTTTTTGCAAACGGCGATATTCAAACAATAGATGATGTTAAAAAGTGCCTTGAAATTACAGGGGCAGATGGGGTTTCAATCGGAAGGGGCTTTATCGGCGATTTTTCTTTCCCTTATAGAATTGAAAAATTTTTTGAAACAGGTGAAATTATACAAGAACCCGACTTAATTGAAAAAATTAAAATGCTAAAAAGGCATATTGAAGGTGAAATTGAATACAGAGGGGAAATTAACGCAATAAAATATATGAGAAAATTTTACCCCTTTTATATTTCAAGTGTGAAAAACGCTTCCAAATTAAGAAGCAAGCTTGTTTTATTAAATACAAAAGATGAAGTTTATAAGGTTTTAGACGATGTACTTTGTTTATATGTTGTTAACTAATAAAGATACAATTTACACAGGAATTGCAAAAGACGTTGAAAAAAGGTTCAATGAGCATATAAATGGTATAAAAGCAAAAGGCGCAAAATATACAAACGCAAATAAACCAATTAAAATTTTATACAAAAAAGGGTTTGAAACAAAATCTGAAGCAATGAAAGAAGAATATAGAATAAAACATTTAAAAAGGGAAGAAAAATTAAAACTGATTAATGAAAGCTAAATTCCCCGTATTGTTCTTTGCCGCAGAATTTGCAGCGGTTATTTTCTAAATTATACACTTCAATTTTATAACCGTTTCGAATAATTAAAGGCTTATTACATTTTGTGCAATAAGTTGTTGATGTTTCGATTGTGGTTAAATTCCCCGTATAAACATTTTTTAAGCCTTCTTTTTTTGCAATTTCATAGGCTTTTTTTAATGTTTCATAAGATGTTCTTTTTCTATCGTTAAATTTATAAGTCGGGAAAAATGCGCTAAAATGCAGCGGGATATTTTCATTCAAATTATTTTTAATCCAAATTGCTTCTTTTTGAATTTCATCATTAAAATCATTTTCCCCTTCAATTAAAAGGGTGGTTAGTTCAATGTGCTTTCCCATTTTATAAGCAAGTTTTATAAAATCTAAAACAGGGGCTAATTTGGCATAACAATTTTTATTGTAAAATTTTTCACTAAAACCTTTTATATCAATATTAAGGGCATCTATATAAGATAAAAATTCTTTGGCGGGCTCAAGGTTTATAAAGCCTGATGTTACGGCTACCGTTTTAATTCCTTCTTTTTTTGCTAATTTTGCACAGTTTATGGCAAATTCTAAAAAAGCAATCGGGTCATTATAGGTAAATGCAATTAATTTTATATTATTTTCTTTTGCAATTTTTATAATTTCATTTGGTTCAATATAAGGGAGTTTATTTGCTTCAATTTTGCTTTTTGATGTTTGGTAATTTTGGCAAAATCTGCACCCCATAATGCAGCCGGTTGTTCCAAATGATAAAATGGGGGAGTTTGGAAAAAAATGGTATAGGGGCTTTTTTTCAACAGGGTCAATATTAAGCCCTGTTATATGGTTTAAAACGGTTAAAATTAGATTATTATTTTCATTTTTAATTGTGCTGCAAAAACCAAACTGCCCTTCAGCTAAAATGCATTTTCTTGGGCATATTAAACATTGAATTTTATTTTTAACAATTTTTTGATAATTCATTAAAATAGATTATAATATTTTTATGGAAAAAATTAAACCGCCATCGGTTGCAGGAACTTTTTACAGCGAAAACGCCGATAAATTAAAACAAGATATAAGCTTTTTTCAAAAAGATGAAGATAAAATAATATCATCATATTCCCGTGCGGTTATTGTTCCCCATGCAGGGCTTATATATTCCGGCAATTTAGCATATATGGGTTTATCTGCCTTAAAGAAAAACCTTAAAACGCTTTTTATCTTTGCCCCTGCACATAGAATGTATTTTGAAGGAATTTCACTTTCAGGGTTTGATTTTTGGCAAACGCCCTTAGGGAATGTTGAAATTGATAAAAAAATAAATGAAGAATTAAAAGAATTCGGGTTTATTAATGATGAAGCATTTGTTGAAGAACATTCCGTTGAAATTCAGCTTCCTTTAATTCAAACAATTTTTAATAATGTTAAAATTGTCCCCGTTTTAATTGGAAAAGCAGACTATAAAACGGTTTCAAAGATAATTGAAAAATATTATTCTAACGAAGATTTAGGTTTTATAATTTCATCCGACCTAAGCCACTTTTTAACATACGATGAAGCAAAAAAAGTTGATAACATAACATCAAATTTAATTGAAAATTTTGATATTGAAAATTTTAAACCCGAATTTGCTTGTAATTCAATAGGTATAAAAGGTTTAATTGATTTTGCAAAAACAAAAAATTGGCCTTTAATAGTTTCGGGCTTATATAATTCAGGCGATGTAACAGGCGAAACCAACAGGGTTGTAGGCTATGGCGCTTGGGCTTTATATGAAGGAAACCTAAATTCATTTATTAAAAAATATTATTCAAATTTTATTCTTTCATTATGCAAACTAAGCATAAAATCAGCGTATGAACCAATAAAAGAAAAAATTGAAGTTCCATTAATTATGAAACAAAAAGGCGCATCTTTTGTAACTTTAGAAAAAAACGGGCAATTAAGAGGGTGTATAGGTTCTATTGGAGCTTATAGACCACTAATTGAAGATGTTATTTCAAATGCCCAAAATGCAGCTTTTAAAGACCCGAGGTTTTACCCCGTTCAAAAAGAAGAAATAGAAGAACTTCAAATTGCGGTTTCTTTGTTATCAAACCCCGTTCCGATTAATTTTAAAAATGAGGATGACCTATTAAACCAATTAATAAAAGATGTTGACGGCCTCATTATAAAAGATAAGGGCAAAAGTGCGGTTTATCTTCCTTCTGTTTGGGAACAACTGAGAGATAAAAAAGAATTTTTAAATAATTTGAAGGTAAAAGCAGGCTTCAATCCCGATTATTTTTCAAATACGTTTGAAGCCTACAAATTTAAAGTTGAATATATTAAAAATTAGTTGCCTTTTTGTCCTTGATACATTGCTCTTTGGGCTGCAGTACCGTACGGAATAGCGCCTTTATCCGTTATCATAATCGGGAATGTATCTGTTAACCTTATACCATTAGGGTCAGCATATTTTCTTATGTTTTCTCCGGAGCAAGTTGAGCTGAAGCATCTTAAATTAGAGGGATACGGCTTTCTGTCGCCGTTAACATCAACTATAACAAGGCAAGGAGCGTTCAGGGTTTCGTCAGTATTGCTGTTAAGGCCGAACGAACCGCACCTTGAACAATCGGGTTCATTTTCGCAAGTGTTGTATGAATCTACTGCTTCAGAGTCGCCGGATGCATTATCGTAAACGGGGCCTATTGGTGCTCTCAAGCTTATATTGGGGTTTTCATGGAGAACAAATTTATCCTCTTCGCCGCCAGAAACAAATTCATATCTCATGCCATCCGTTGTATAAAAGGCAAAATTGCCAAAGTATTTTGAAGCATTTGCTTCGCCTTCTTCGGTATACCTCGGGCCTCTTACCATTGACCTCATTACGCTCATATGCCTTTGAAGATATGTATAAAGGTCATAGTTATCATAGGGGCTTTAGCCTTCCATTGCCATATTCATGGTAATTGCCGAATTAAGAACGGAAACCGCTTTTCTTAATCCCGTTTTAAACTCTTGCTGCTGAGTGTTTGAAATAACTGAAGGGATGCTTAATGCTGCAACAATACCAATGATTGCAAGCGTAATTAACACTTCTGCAAGCGTAAAACCTTTTTTACATAAACTCTTCAAAACACACCTCGTTTCATCACCGCTATCTTTATTATAATCCATTGCATTTTGGTATACAACGGATTTTAGAATTTTTTGGTTATAAGTGCGAAAATATCGTTGAATACGACAAATATCATCAGGGCAATTAAAAGCGCGAAAAAGAATCTGCTGATATTTTCAACAATTTTTTCATCCAAAGGGCGACCCATTATTTTTTCAAGAATAATGAACATCAAATGCCCCCCATCCAATGCAGGAATTGGAAGAAGATTAATTATTGCAAGGTCAATGCTTATAATTGCGGTTAATAAAAGCCCGTTTAACATTCCCTGATGTTCAATAATATCAGAGCCTATTTTTGTAATTGCAATAATTCCGTGCATTTCATTAATGGGGATTTTGCCCGTTACAAGCTGAATTAAACCAATCAACATTAATTTTGTGCTGTTTACCATATATTTTGCGGAATGAAAAAGAATTTGAGACGGAGTTTTGGTTTCTGTATATATTTCTTTTGTGCTTAATTTAACACCTAACGTGCCCTCTTCTCCTGCAACAACATTTTTAATTTCAATTTGTTTGCCGTCGCGTTCAATTACAATATCAAGCGGTTTATAGTAATCTGCTAAAGCCGTTGCAATTTCAAGCGCAAAGGAATCTCTTGTTAAAACGTATGTATATCTGTTTAAAATTTCACTTCTTAATTTTATTTCATCTTCAGATAATTGAATTTCATTATCTTTATATTTTTCTAACCCTTTTAAAACGTGTTCGTTTACAACAAGTTTGTTTTCAGGGGTTTTTGCAGGCAGAATAATTCTTGTACCTTCTTTTATAATTTCATTTTTTTTGATTTTGGGGTTAAGTTTTAAAAATTCATCCAATTTTTTGTTGATTATTTCTTTATCAACCTTGTTATCATAAAGTTTTGAATTTTTAACAAGGAAAATAAAGCTGTATGCCGAATCTATCTCAATGCCGTTAACGGATACTATTTTATCGTTTGCTTTTAATTTATTCGGCATTGTTTTTTGAATATAGCCGTCTTTTATAACTTCATTTATATAAATTTCGCTTTTGCCTGTGGGAAGTTTATGAAAAATTGTTGCCGCCAAAACTATTAAGAAAAAAGCAAAAACAACATTCATAATAACGCCGGCTGTAACTATGATTGCTTGTTTCAATGGCGGTTGGTTTTTAAACCTTTCTTTTGAATCAGGGGGCAATATCGGTTCGCCGTTTTCTGTTTCTTCATCTTCAGGGAATGAAACATACCCCCCTAAAAGGCAGGCATGAACCAAAATTTCAAGATCACCCTTTTTGGTTTTAAATAAAACGGGGCCAATCGGCATACCGAAGCCAAATTTTGTAACCCTTACGCCAAATAATCTGGCCGCTATGTAATGCCCCCATTCATGCACCAATACAAGCAAACTTATAAGGGCTATCATTATAATTAAATTGATTATATTCATATTTTAAATTGCGATTTTTATATTTTTTCTGTCTTTTGCATATTGAAAATCAACATAAACATCTTGTTTTGAAATCGTGTTCGTCATATTGTGAGCCGCAATAACAGGTGAACTTTTTCTATCCATATTATAAAGCTGTTCGTTTAAATCAATTGCCGTTTTAATATGTATTGTTGTTGATTTATCTTTTGCTAATTCAATTGTATCAAAATAAGCTTTCCTTGCAAGATAGCCGATTAAATACAAAAACATCAGACCGAAAACGATTTTATTCGGGTTCATTGGCATATTTCCCTTGTGCCCTGTCATATTTGTTTTGACATCTTTAAAATGTCCGCCGTTTATATAAATTCTGACTTTAGAGCCTATTTGCTGCACCATAACGGATGTATCATTTGAATTTGCCATAAATCTGTCGCTTAATTTGGCGTTTTCAATGTCAAAATAGATGTTGTAAGGATTTTCTTTAGATACTTTTATTTTTTCATTATAATCGCTTCTTAAGTTTAAGGTTAAAACCCCGTTTTTGTTTGAAATATCGGCGCTATAAATATTGTTTGTTTTTGAAAAACAAATTGTGCAAACCGTAATTATTAAAATAAAAGCTAAAATAACCGCTTTTTTCATCCTTTTTCCTCTTAAAACATCCTATTTAATATAGTTTTATCTTTTTTTCATTTTTCTTACATCTATCTTTGGATAGGTATTAAGATTAATCTTTAGATTGATAAAAATTTTCAATTTGTTTATAATCGACTTATGGAAAAAGAGAAGAAAAAGTTGCTTTTAGTAAGGCTTTCAGCCTTAGGGGACGTTGTTTTTAATATCCCTCTTGCAAACATTTTGAAAAAAAACGGGTTTATTGTTCATTGGCTAACAAGCGAAAAAGGGTTTGATATCGTAAATAATAACCCCTGCGTTGATAAAACAATTTTAGCGCCTGTTGAAAAATGGAAAAAAGAAAAAAACTTTATTAAAAATTTCTTGGAATATTTAAAAATAATAAAAGACATAAGAAAAGAAGAATATGACATTGTAATTGACACTCAATTAATTTTAAAAAGTTTTATTTGGACAAAATTTTCAAATGGCAAAAGAAGAATAGTTGCAAAATCTGCAAGAGAAGGGGCAATTTTTGGCGGAAACGAAGTAATTGAACCTTTATTTGATGATTTTAAACTCCATGCGGTTTACAACTATTTTAAATTTGCAAAATATTTGGGGCTTGATACATCAGAAATTAAAATGACTCTGCCGCCATCGAATGAAAAAACCGTTGAAAAGGTTGATTGGCTTTTATCTGAAACAAACAAAAATAAATTAAATTTAATCTTAGCCCCTGCAACCACTTGGGAAAACAAACATTGGAATAAAGATTACTGGAAAAGCTTAATTAAATTAATAGATTATGAAAAATTTAATTTAATTTTTATCGGAACAAATAAGGATAAAGATTTAATAAGCTATATTGGGGGCAACAACTTCATTAATTTAGCGGGTAAAACAAATTTATCTGAATTAATTGAAGTTTTAAAAAGAGGGGATATTTTAATTTCATTGGATTCAGGCTCAACCCATTTAGGCTGGGCCGCAGGTAAACCAAAAATTATTTCAATTTTTACATCCACTCCAAAAGAAAGGTATGCCCCGATTGGAATAAAACATATTGCTTTAGGGGGAAATTTATCTTGTCAGCCTTGCCACAAGAAAAAATGCCCGTTATCAGATAAAACTAAAATAAATAATTGCACAAATTTTCCAAAACCGGATGAAGTTTTTGATGCATTAAGTGAAATTGAAAGGAGTTTTAATTGAACTTAGTTCTTAAATTATATTCATTTTTAACCTGCATTTTAGGTTTAATAATTTTACCTTTCATATTTTTATTAAGGCTCATTCAAAAAAAAGATGTTACAAGCTGGAAAATTAAAACGGGAAATTTTAATCTCCCTGAAACCTTCGATAAATCCAAAAAAACAATTATGATCCACGGTGTTTCCGTGGGTGAAGTTGTTTCATTAGAAAAATTAATAAGAAGAATAAAAGAAGAATTTCCAAACCATAATTTAGTTATTACAACAGGCACAAAAACAGGCCAAGAAACGGCAATTAAAAAAATGGGCGATGTTGCAGATTTTATAACCTATTTTCCTCTTGATATTAAATTTTTCGTTGAAAAATTTTTAGATAAAATTAACCCCGATGTTATTTTAATTGCAGAAACCGAAATTTGGCCGATTTTTATTTACAATGCCAAAAAAAGAAACATTAAAACCTACATTATAAATGGCAGAATGAGTGATGAGTCATTCAAAATGTATAAAATTTTAAAACCCTTCTTTAAAAATATTCTTCCAATGTATAGTGGCATTTTTGTTCAAAGCGAAATTGATAAAGCCCGCTTAAATAAAGCAGGGGCAAATATTAACCAGCTTGATGTTATGAAAAATTTAAAATTTGATATAAATAAATTTGATGTTGATATTAATTTAAACACAAATAATTCAAAGGTTTTAATTGCAGGAAGCACCCATAAGGGGGAAGATGAAATAGTTTTAAGGGTTTATAAAAAATTAAAAGAATTAATTCCAAACTTAAAGCTTCTTTTAGCCCCAAGGCATATAACAAGAACGCCTGATGTTCAAAATTTAATTAAAACCTTTAATTTTTCATATAATTTGTATTCTGAAACCAAACAATTCAATGATAATTCAGACATTTTACTTTTAGATGTTATGGGTGAGCTTGCAAAATTATACGCTAAAATTGATGTTGCATTTATTGGGGGAAGCTTCAATAATACAGGGGGCCATAACCCATTAGAAGCCATTATTTTTGATAAACCCACAATCTCAGGGCCTTCAATTAAAAATTTCAGAGATATTTATTCCATTTTAAAAATGAACAACGCAGCTTTTGTTGTAAATAATGAAGAAGAATTTTTTGAAATTGCAAAAAAACTTCTTTTAGATGAAAGTTACTACAATGAAATCAAAAATAACGCTAATAAAGCCTTTAAAAACCAGCAAGGGGCTTTAGATTTTGTTATAGACAAATTAAAAGAGGTTATATAAATGAAAAAAACAGCTTTAATTTTAACTTTACTTTTTATAATGAATACGGCTTTTGCAGGCGAATTTCAAATACCTCTTGATTTATTAAATGATATTGCAAAAGCCGCGGAATTTAAAAGCGGCAAAAACTTTATTCAAAATCTTTTAATAAAACAAATTGCAAACAATACAACAATAAAAGGGGTTAAATTAAAAGATTTTTCAACTGAAACCCTAACGAAATATTTTAATGAAGACGGCATTTTTTCTTCAAAAGGCACAAACACTTTAGTTGAGCCTGTTACGGGTGCAACTTTAGAATTTAATTCTGATGGCGAGTGCAGGGGTGAAAATTGCACAATAACGGTAGATTTAAACGGTGCAAAAGGCCCGAATGAACTTTGGACTCAAGAAGACCTTCCTAAAGACAGAATGAAATTTATCATAAAAAGAAACGATAACGATGAAATTACCGTCGTAACGCCTGAATTTATCCGCTAAGGTTCAAAATTCGGAACACTGACTAACGGCCTTGGGTTATGATCATAATAATCAAAATTCAGGTCTTTCATCTCTTGAATAACTTCCTTGTGGGTTCTTTCCACAATTCTTCTCATTTCCCGAACTTCTCTGTACCTTGCAATGGCTTGTTCTTCATCGGTTACGGCATTTTCTTTTGCAGCTTTAATTGAATCGTGAAGCGCTTCTTCGCCTTCTTTTTCCAATAATTTATTGTCGGCTTTATCTATGGGTTCCGTTGGAATGCCCATTCCGTTTAATTTTTGTTTATTGTATCTTGTGTCAAACCACAAACAATGCCTTTGCCCCTGAATAACAGTGGGGGAATCTTTGCTGTTATTTAATACTCTGTCTATGGTTAAGTTTCTCATAAATTTTTCATGAGCCACAACCACGCTGTGGTTTGCAAAAACCCAATCTCCGACAGGTTCGTCATGGTCTGCGTAATAAATTGTGCCTTTTACCATAACATCAGGAGGATACGTTCCTTCAAGTTTCGTAACGGGAGTTTCCCCAAATTCCAAAACCTGAAAACCGTCCGTTCTGAAATTATTTGTGTCAAGCTCTTTGCCCACGTTTTTGTTATCGTGAACATTTACTATAAAAGGTCTTGAATCTCCTTTAAAATAAGGTGAAGCCTGCTTACAGCCTATATTTGAACCAATAGAACCTATTCTCATTTTACAATCCCTTATAATTTTGATGGCACCAAAAGTTTTGTATGATAAATTCTAGCGCAATGAAAAATTTTTGTAAATAAAAACTTAACATTTATAAAAAAGTGTTAAAAAATAATATTCAGATGTTTTCTAAGTGATGAAAAAATATGTTTTTTTTCAAAAGGTAAATTTAATGCGCATAAGTCCTGTAAATTATAATATAAATTATACAGCCCCAAATAAACGCCTTATCGGTTCAATGCAAAATAATGCAAACACCAAAGGGGTGTATTCTCAAGTTCAAAATTTTCCGTCATTTACAGGCTATGGTTCGGGAAAATACAGGATAACAGATTTAGATTTAGTACAAATTTCGGATTTAATAAGAAAAACAGACTCTCAAAGGCTTGATGAATCAGGTAAAACGGTTCAGGGTGTTTATCCTTATGCGGGAAAATATATGGTAAAATCCCCTGATAATTTAGTGCATGATACCGCATTGAAGGAATATGCAATTTTATCAAAAATAAGAGAGTTGAGCGGCGGAGAAGAGCTTTGCCCGAGACCTTTTGAAATAGCTCAAAGCGCAAACAGACCGTTTTTGGTTGAAGAATTTATCCCCGGAAAACACGCCGGCGAGTTGCCCATTAACCTGAAAGAAGTGCAGAGACTGACAGAAAAGCTTACTATTCTTGATCAAGGCGGCATTATTAATCAGGATTTATCTCCAAGGAATGTTATTTATATGCCGAACGGCCAAACAAGAATGATAGATTTTGATACTTTTTCTTATTTGACGGGTGATGGCAGAATTATTCATTCTCAAACAACTCCGATTGAATTTTTCGGAACGTTTGTTCCAAAGAAAAATCTTAAAAATTTATCTTCAGGCACGCTAAGCGATCATGCTTTTAATAATTTAGAGCGCCCGATAAAAGAAAAATTTGCGGCTTCATTTACCTGCGCTCCCAAAAAACCTTTAGGCCTAAGAGATTTATCCAACACAAGAAACCTTTCTGATAACCCGTTTATCGGGGTTCCGTCTAACCTTTCAAATTATGAAGCAAGAACGCTTTATACAAGAATAATGGACCATGATATAGAAGATCCGGTCAGTTTTCTTCAGGACTATATCCAAATGAAGGCGCGTACCTATCATCCCAAAATGAGAGAATTTTTGGGTGATTTGAAAATTGATGAGGGCTATTGCGACGGTATGGGCGATAGAATTTCATTTGAACAAGCTAAATTGAGACTTAAAAAGGCAATTAAATTTGAAGATGTTTATATGCAGCTTTTTGCCAAAGAAAAACCGGATGTATATTTTGCAAAACTACAGGCTGCTAAAATTCAATTAAACGCACTTATGGCAGAAGCTCGGGTTTCAAAGCATGCTTCAAACAGTGCACAAGTGCCGAAGGCCTATGAAAACGTAATAAGAGTTTTAACCGAAGGTCTTGATAAATACAGCGACCCCAGAAGCAGATTTTATTTAAAATCGGAGCTCGAACGCTACAAGCAGCTATTTTCAGGAACGAATATTTCCATAACAAGCCCCGAATGCAGAATAGACGCAACAATGGATATTTTGGATATGTGGTTTTCAGACCCTGCATTTGACGGTAAATCTTTTGCAGCATTAAGCAGAGGGGCAAAAAGTTCTGCAATTTCTTTCTTAAGAGAAAACGGCATCAGAGAAAACGGAATTGTGAGCGATGAAGTTATGCAGCAAGCAGAAACTCTTTTGAGGCAAGAATTAGAGCCTTCTAAAATAAAAGTTCCGGAAAATAAGTTTGAAGAAGCAATAAAAGACCTTATGGCAAGAGTTGTTGACGAAGCAAAAAATGCAAAAATAAAAGCAGAAAAAGCTTGTCCGGCAATTAAATATGATGAAAACGGCGTTGCTACAAACCTGAGAGAAGTGTTCGGCATAAGAACGCCGCACTTACATGTGGCAAAAAATCCGCAGGAAGCCCTTTCGTCTTTTGACAAAGCTTATGAAACTCAAAAATATTTAAAAATGGGAAACAAGCTTTTAATCGGAATCGGTGTGCTTGCGGTTGTCGGCATAGGCGTTTTGAGTAAATATATGGAACACAGAAACAAGAAAAAAGAGCAGCAAAAACAAATTGTGGTTGAAACCCCTAAATTGTATAAAGATGTTTTTGAATCACACGGAATTAAGGCGGATGATACTTCGCCCTTTAAAAACATTATCAAATAGCTTTTTATTTTTCGTATAAAAGCTTTCCTTCGGTTGAATATATTTTTGTCTTGCTTTTAATTTCTTCTTTTGTTTCGGGTGTTTCTGAATATACATTTTTATATTCCGCAAAAATTCCTGCACATTCAAATGCGCTTTCTTTTTCACGATTTGAAAAGCCGTTCCAAACCGAAGAGTCTATGAAAAATTTGTATTCGTTTTCATTTAATTCATAATCGGTGTATATTTGTTTTAATTCTTTTGTGATAACAGTTTCAAGATAAGAAGGCCTTTTTTCCAGTCTTGCCGTTTGTTCTTCTTTAACAAGGAAAAAAGAAAGAACAACAACGATTGCAATAAACATAATAATTGAAACCGTCGGAGTAAAAATGCTCCAAAACGTAGCTTGCTTCTTTTGGCTTTTGTGAAAGGCTTCAACAGAGTCATATTTTTTATTTTTATATGCAAGTTCATTTCCTTTAATTCCCAAATAAAGCCCGAAAAACAGCCAAGCGGGCGTGAAAAACAAAGGTATTATCCATAAACTGATATAAGTTTTATTACAAAGCCCCCAAATAAAAGTTCCGAAAAATGCACCCCAATTAAATTTGTTTATCTCGCTTTTTTCTTGTCTGGAGGTTATTTCGCCTTTTTTAACCATAAAAAACAGTTGAGCCAAAGCCAAAAACAAGGATAAGACAATGCTGTTTTTGTAATTAAACAAGGGCAAAAATTCGCAAAGCAGGACAATCGTTAAAATGACGCAGAATATAGAATTTTTAGGCTCAATATTTTTAATATCGGATATTCTTTTTGACATGTTAAATGCTGTTAAGGTTGCAAAAACCAAACACTGAACAACAAATAAAATTATATAAAAGGGCCCTGCATTTAAAAGGTCTGCAAGTACGTTTTCCGTCTGCATTTTAGGAAAAATAAACATAAAAAATAAAGAAGAAATAACTCCTATAATTAACAAGTTTGAAATATAATTTCTTCTTGAAATATATCCTTCATTTGAAAAAAGTTTTATATCTTCGGTCAAATTGTTCAAAAGTCTATCCTCATTATTGTGCATAAAATAAGTTTATATTATTTTTTAAAAAAAGAAAACCGCAGTCTTAATTTTTAAGACTGCGGAATTTTTGCATTATTTTAGAATTTATTCTTCGTCGAAATTTCCTATTTCATCTGCAGGAACTCTTACTCCTGAAGTATGAGCGCCGGTATAATCTTTAAAACCTTTGTGTTCGGGTGCATCTGCATCATAACCCCAAACATAGTCCATATCGTTATAATCTTTTAAAACACCGTCTTTTATGCCGTATGCGTCTTTTATGGTTTCTGCCGATGTTCTTTCATCGGGAACAATATAAACAAATTTGCCGTCTTCATCAATGAAGCTTGCAGAGATTGCATTTTGTTCCTGTTGTTTGCTAACCAAAAAGTCAAGCTCTTCTTGGAGTTCTAATCTTTCTTCATTTGTAAGTTTATCTTTTTCAAGTCTTTCTTGAAGTTTTGAAATATCTTCTTCAAGCGGGCTGTAACTTTCGGGAAGTACAATATCGTCTACTTGTTCATTTGCATCTGTCATTTGGTTTGCAAGTAAAATTGCCTTTTCGTCAACTCCTGACCATTCCGCAACTTCTGTTATTGTATGCCCCATTGCATCATAATTTGCATTTGCGGGGTTAAACCTTGTAATATAATCTCCGCCGACTTTTGCGCCGCCCGCTATTGTTGCAACGGTCATCAAAGTTGCTATGCCTCTTGCAAGGTTTTCTCTTGCGGTTTTTCTTCTTCTTATTTCGGCTTCTTTGCGTCTTTTTGCGCGTGCTCTTGCTTCTTTTTGTCTTTCCGCTTGAGCTTTTTTATCAATTGCTGTTTCAAAAACATCGCCTTGGCTGCTGACTCTTACTCTTGAGCTTTGACTTCTTTTTTGTGTCATAAACGGCGGAAGATCAATATTGTCTGATTTTCTTGCTGCTTGTGCCGCTGTTTGATAGTTTTGTCTGCCTGCAGCTCTTGTTTCCCTGCAAGAAAAATCCTTATCTTGATCATAAAACGTGCGTTGAGTGCTTTCTAATTTCATTTTTCTATCCAACCTATTTCCCTACTTATTATAATTAAAAAAAAATGATTAAAAAAATTGCCATCAAAATAATAAAACTTGAAAAATAGTTATTTAGAAAATAAAATATTAAAGCTATGACAATAAAAGCTGCGAAAAACGAATATTTTAAAAAATATAATATCGACCCTTCAAAAATTTCAATTAAAGGCGAGCTGATTGATGAAAACGACAAGGAAGAGGTTATCTGTAACCTTTTATACATTTTTGAGCTTTCAAAAAACAATTTTAAAAAAGGCTCCATAACACTTTCTTCATATGCCGCCGCAATTGTTACAGACGACAATTCGGTTTATTTCGGAGTAAACCTTAATAATACGAGAAACGAAATTTCATCTGTTTGTGCTGAGCGGAGTGCACTTATTGAAACTTTTACAAACAAGGTAAAAGAATTTGATGAAGCTGCCAAATTTGACTATAAAATCAAATATATTTTGATGAATAATTATATTGACGATAATTCGTTTTGGTCCGAAAAAATAACCCCATGTGCAGATTGCCTTGCTTGGTTTAATACGGGCGCGCATATGAGACAAGATACAAAAATAATTTCTCTAAAAAAAGATAAAAACGGCATTTATATAGATGTTCAGCCTCTTGCTTCTTTTCTTCCTTTAAGAAATTTGTCGTATATAAAACCTTGTGAAATAAAAAAAAATATCAAAATAAATAAAACCGAACATGCAAAAAAAATCGAAATTGAAAATTCCGAATTAATTGCGCTCTATGAAAAAACTTACGAAACTTATAAAAATAATACGCTCTCGGATACTTCGGGGCAAAATATTGCGGTTGGAATTATTGCAAATGACGAAATTTTTACCGCCAAAAAAGTTGATTTTTCAAAAAGATGGTTTATGGACCCTCTTTTAACAGCTTCATACAAAGCAATTGAAAAATTTGGCGAAAAAACGGAAATTAAAGCAATTTGTTATTTGGGCGAAGATTATACAATAACAGAAACAAATGACAAAAATTTTGAAGGGCTTATAAATATTAAGTCATTGGGCAGACTAAATACAAAATTTGCAAATTCCAAAACCCTTGTATTAACCATTACAAGCGAAGGCTTAAACCTTGCGGTTATAGGAGATTACCTGCCAAAGGAATTTAAATTTATTCATAACTATGAAATAAAATAGCAAAAAACAATTTTTATAATCTTTTTATGTTTGCTTTAATAAGGAAATTTACGAATGACAATTATACAATTTGACCCTAACAGAATAAACGCCCAAAGAAGCGGGCTTTATTCCGCAAATGAACAAAAGAAACCGGATTTTCGTTCTTACAGAGAACCTGTCGGTGATTTTTTTGAACCCGAAGAACCTGATTCTGAACCAAAAGAACGTGTTTTATATTCAATTCAGGAAGTTATCTCTCTTGTAGGTGAAAAAAAGACGGATGAAATTTTTGATACCTTTTTATCTGACGGCAAAGATGATATATCAGGAACAATCAGTCCTCCGACGGGTGATATTCCTCTAAAAGAAAGCCTTTCTACAATTTGGGGCAAAAATAAAGAAACCGTTGAAAACAAAAAAGCTAAAATATCAGAGCTTTCAAAAACAAAGAGAGCGTTTTTGGCTCTTGAAAGAGAGGCCTCGAAAAAATATGGCGAGCGCACGGGCGAAAATAAGCAAATTAAAATTGTTGTAAGAACCGAAGATGAGGAAGAACCCTTAACGGATATTCTTGAAAAACAGATAAAGTTTTACAAAAAGAATAAACTTTTTGCAACCGCCGATTTAATAGGGCAGAGAATAAACAGCAGATTTGACGCTTTTGTTGATAAAATGCTTTATGATGATTAAATATAAGGTTTTATTATATTAATAAGCCTTGGAATAAGCAAAATGGCGGCAATTATGGCGGATGAAATTGCACACAATAAAACCGCCCCCGCTGCAATATCTTTTGCAAATTTACACAGCCTTGAATATTTGTTTTTGTAATATGCATCCATTACAAATTCTATAACTGAATTTATAAGCTCAGCCACTAAAACGCAAGTGTTTGTTGCAACAATAATTGCAATTTCCATTGCTTTTGCTTTCAATAAAAATGCCAAAATTAAAATAGAAACGGCGATTATAATATGTTTTCTGAAGTTTTTTTGGGTTCTAAACGCAAGATAAAGCCCGCTTGTTGCATGCATTGCGCTTTTTATAAAACTATTTGATTGGTATTTTTTCATAATAATTCAGCTATTACTTTTTCTTGAACGCTTACAACAAAATTGTAATCTTCATCGGTTAAATGGTCAAACCCTAATAAATGTAAAATTCCATGGGTGATAAGCGTTAAAATTTCTTTCTCTAAGCCTTCTTTTGCCTGTTTTTTAGCTGTATCAACCGAAATTAAAATTTCCCCAAGCTCAACCGTTTTTTTAAAAACAAACTTGTTTTCATCATCTGCAAACAGTGCAAAAGTGATAACATCGGTTTCCCTGTCTTTGTTCCTGTATTCTTTGTTTATTTTTCTTATTTCGGAATCATTAACAAAAACAATGCCAAAAGATAATGTATTTACATCAAAACCTTTAATTGCGGAATTTTTTTGAATTTCATCAATATCAAAAAGCAATCCCACAATTTTTGATATTTTTCTTTTTAAAGATAATTTTACTTTGTAATTATCTTCAATTTGAACCTTTGTTTTCATTATCTTCCTTTTTTTCAGATTCGGCCTGTGTTTCTGCCGCTTTGTTTTCTCTGTTTTCTTCTATTTTTTTCTGAATTTTTTTATCCAGTTTTTCTTGTTCGGATTGCCCCAATACGATTTTATTATTCTTTTGAAGCTCGTTCATAACGCCTTCTTGATATTTAACTCTGTCATGCTGCATGCCCCTTAAAATGCGGTTAAAGGTTATTGCAATTAATTTAATATCTTTTAAGGTAAGGGGGCTGTCGGATAATTGGCCGTCATTTAATCTTTCAGTTATTATTTTATTTATCATATTTTCAATTTCATCGGATGTCGGGTTTTTAAGGCTTCTGACAGCAGATTCAACAGCATCGGCGAGCATTAAAATTGCCGTTTCTTTCATATTGGGTTTGGGGCCTGAATATCTGAATTGTTCCTGTTGAACGTTTTCTTTGCCTTCCAATTGAACCGCTTGGTTGTAAAAATGCCCTGCAAGCGCTTCGCCGTGGTGCTGTTGAATAAAATTAATAATTTCTTGCGGAAGTCCGTTTTTCTTTGCTATATCAACACCATCTTTTGTGTGAGATATGATAACCATTTTGGATAAACGTGGATTAAGCTTATTGTGGGGGTTTTCAACTCCAAAATATGATTGGTTTTCAATAAAGAAAAACGGTTTTTGAAGTTTTCCTATATCATGGTAAAAAGCACCGACTCTGGCCAAAATCGGGTCTGCCCCAATTGCTTCCGCTGCCGCTTCGCAGAGGTTTGCAACCATTAAGGAGTGATGATAAGTGCCCGGAGCCTTGCATTGTAATTTTGATAATATGGGTGAATTATGGTCTGCAAGCTCAATCAGCCCGTATGGAGTTACCGCTTTAAAGGTGTTTTCAAAAATAGGAATAATGCCTAAAGATAAAATGCCTGAGAAAAACCCGTTTAAAAGCGCATTAGATGCAATTTTTAGGGAAAATGTGAAAGAGGACAAACTGAATTGATTTTCAAATAAGCCTATTACAACAATGAAAACAGCCATAACAGCCCCTGTCCAAACGCCGCATTTTACAAGGTCAAAGCGCCTTGTATAAGATATTCTTGAAACAAAAAACACGCTTGCAAGCGCACCGAATACGTAAACCGCAATAAATTGCGGTTCTAAAAATAAGGATGATGATATAAGCGCAATAAATATAATTGTTGCAACAAAAGCTAATGTGGGCGTTAAAAAAACAGCCATAATCATTGTAAAGGCAGGAATCGGCATTAAATAGTTCGGAATATCATTTTTAGATGAAATCCAAACGCAAGAAACGGTTAAAAGGGTGGTTAAAAGCCCTATAATCATATAATATCTCGGGTCGTCATATTTTCTTTCTTTGTATTTAATATAAAATACAAGGCAAAAAGCAGATAAAAACGTGAATAAAATAATTCCCATAACCCCTGATTTATTGATTTCAAGAAGGCTGTATCCGGATTTTCTTAAGGCATCTCTTTTAACTTGGGTTAAAATTTCATCCGGTTTTAAAATTGTGTCGCCTTTTTTAAAAGTTACGGTATAAGGTTTGACTAAACTTTTTGCGTTTTTTCTTGCAACATCGGTTGCAAAATCATCTATTACAAGGTTTGGCAGAATAACGCATTCCAAAATGCCTGAAATTGCCGTTAGTTGATTTTGGGTTAAGTTATATCCAAGCGCTTCTTTTATTGCTTCTTCATTTGTATAAGTTTCAATTTCACCGTCTTGAAGGCCTTGTTTTAAATACTTATTCAAAACAATATCAGCGCTGTTTAAAATTGCGTTTAAATTTTGTTTGGATGAATTTATTGCAAAATTAACAACTTCTTCCTTTTTTTCTTGGTTAGTTATGTCAAAAATATTTGAAAATTCAATGTATTTAGACTGTTTATCGGCATCTGAGGTTTTAATTCTCAGAATGTTTTCCTTTAAGGCGTAAAAACCGTTTAAAATTCTGCTTGAATCAATCGGAATAATAATTGGTTTAATTTTTCTTGCAACGTCGCGTCTTAAAAGTTCTGTTTTTTGGACATCAACAACTTCAATTGTTTTTTTTGCGATTATTTTTTTCTTTCCGACGCCGTTTTCAAGCAAATCTTGCGATAAAAACTTGGATGACAATAAAAAAGAAATTATAAGTACAAAAAGAAAAAACCCGATAACTCCGCCCATTTTGGTTTGAAAATTAAGGTTTTTTCCAAAAAAAGTTTTTATATTATCAAACATAAATTCTCCACTATTTATTTTCAATTGAGATTATACAATAAAATCAGCACTGTTGTTTTGCCTCAAATTGTTTAATGCCTTCCTTTATTGTGTTTAAAACTTTGTTATATTCAATTAAATCGGCTTTTTCTCTAAATATGCCCTTTTTGATTATGTAATTTGAATTAAACGTATTGGTTATTTTTTTAATTGTATCAACAGTTTTAATATCCAAAATGCCTATCTCATCTAAAATTGAAAATATTAAACCTGAAATTTCAAGTTTTGCGCCTGAAAAATCTCTATTTTCAATTAAATATTTTATTTTTTTAAGGCTTGAAAGAATGCTTTTATAAGCATTTTGTATAATTTCTTCTTTTTGGGCGATTTTATTTTTAAAATAATCAATTGTTAAATTGTAACCCAATTTTGTCATTTCGCGTTTTTTGTCTTTGTTTACCATAAAATCAACAACAGAGATATTTTCAGTGTTGATTTTAATAAAATCAAATTTTTCATAATCCTTGTATTGGCTGATTATAAAATCGCTTGCAACGCCTGAAAAGGTATCATAAACGGCATTTAGGTAATCAAAAGTATTTGAAATTTTTTTCTTCGTTTCGTTGTCTTCAAGCCTGAATTCAAGAATTTTTTCTTCACGCCTGAAAATCGTGGGTGTCAATAAAAACAAAGGCATTCCTTTTAAAAGGTCGCCATCAACCAAACATTCATCTTCATTAAAAACAGGTGCATATAACCCGGGCATTGCAACAGAAACCCTTATTGCATGGGCAATTTCAGCATCGGGAGTTTTTGTTTTTGAAAATTCAAAAAGTTTTGATGTTGTAAGGTCTACTGTAAAAATTACAAGCTCATCTTTTATATCGCTAAATTTTACAGGGGGATATTCTTTGTTTTCATCATATTCGGGGTAAAATTTACTCTCAATTTTATTCTTCATCCACTCATAAAATTTTTTGCCCTTTGATAGCGCAAAATCTTTGCCGAAATTGAAATTGAAATCGTTAAAAAATTCAAAATTTATGTTGTCAAAAACCTCTTGAATTTCATCAGGGGAATAATTAAAAGAAATTAACCCCGCAACAACGGCACCTATGGATGAGCCCGCATAGCCCGTTATATTAAGGTTTAATTCTTTAATCGCCTTTATGACGCCTGAATACGCGGTTCCTCTTATGCCGCCGCCGCCGAATATGCAAAAATACTTTTTATCCATTTTAAAATGATAATTTAAAATATAACATTTTTCATCAACCTTATATCTTAAATTGTGAAAATTTTTATGTTCGTTGTAAAATGACAAAAAAGAGATATTATGGAGAATTTTTTATGTCATTACATCAAACACTAGCACAAAAAATAATTTCAGCGCATACAGATAAAAATGTTATCCCGGGGGAACTTGTTATAGCACGTGTTGATGTAGCGGCTGTGCAAGATGGGACTGGGCCTTTAACCATTCAGGAATTTAAAAAATTAGGCAAAGAAAAACTTGCAAACCCAAAAAGAACCATTTTATTTATTGACCACGCAGCGCCTTCTCCAAGAAAAGAATTATCAAACACCCATTGCACAATAAGAGAATTTGCAAAAGAATATGGCGCTGTTTTATCTGATATAGGCGAAGGCGTTTGCCACCAAAGGTTAATTGAAAGCTTTGTTAACCCGAATGAAATTTTAGTCGGTGCAGATTCTCACACTTGTACATCAGGCGCTCTTGGCGCTTTTGCAACAGGCATGGGTTCAACCGATATTGCAGTTGCATTTGCTTTAGGTAAAACTTGGCTAAAAGTTCCATCATCCTATAAAATTGTTGTTACGGGCAAATTCAGAGAAAACGTTACAAGTAAAGATTTAATGCTCCATTTAATAGGAATGATAGGGGCAGACGGTGCAACATATAAAGCGTTGGAATTTACGGGCGAAACCATTCACAATATGGAAATGAATGAAAGGTTTACCTTAGCCAATATGGCAGTTGAAGCCGGTGCTAAATGCGGCCTTTTTGAAACGGATGAAAAAACAAAAGCATATTTAAAAGAAAAAGGCAGAGAAGATAAATTTGTTGAACTAAAAATTGACCCGATGGCAGAATATGAAAAAGTTATTGAAATTAAAGCGGAAGATATTGTGCCGACTGTGTCTTGCCCTCATACGGTTGATAATACAAAACCGGCATCCAAATTAAACGATGTTAAAGTTAATCAAGTTTTTATCGGAACTTGCACAAACGGCAGAATTGAAGATTTAAGAATAGCCGCTAAAGTTTTAAAAGGCAGAAAAAAAGCGGATGATGTAAGGTTAATTATTGTTCCTGCATCTCCTACAATCTACAAACAAGCTGTTCAAGAAGGGCTTCTTGAAATCTTTATTGATGCGGGCGCATCATTCCTTCCTGCAGGCTGCGGCCCTTGCGTTGGTGTTCATGGCGGCATTTTAGGCGATGGTGAAGTTTGCCTTGCAACACAAAACAGAAACTTTAACGGCAGAATGGGCAACACAAAAGGCTTTATTTACCTTGCAAGCCCTTATGTTGCGGCAGTAAGCGCCGTTAACGGCTATATAAGCGATGAATTAAAATAAAAAAACGGGCTGAATGCCCGTTTTAAAATATATTTTATTTTGACTGTGCTTGATACATTGCTCTTTGTGCGGCAACACCGTATGGTATCGCTTCTTTTTCGGTAATCATAATTGAAAAAATATCGGTAAGTTTTAACCCTTCAGGGTCTGCATATTTATAAAAGTTTTTTGTTGCACAAGTTGAATTTTTGCAATTAACATTTGTGGGAGAAGGTTTTCTGTCTCCGTTTACATCAACAGAAATAAGACATGGTGCTTTTGTTGTGTTGTTGTAATTGTTATTTAAGCCCAACGAGCCGCAAGGCGTACAACCTGTTGTATAATCACCGTCTAAACCTTTCATGCACAAAGTAACAGAGTTATCTTCATATAATTTAAGAGGTCTTTTGGCTTCAACATTTCCCGCTCTAAATTCATATCTCATACCGTCTGTTGTATAAAATGCGGCGTTAACATATCTGTCCCCGTCTTTGCCGTTTGTTACAAAGAAATACCCGTCCATACGCTTTGTACTTTTCATAATGGACATATGTCTTTGAAAGTATCCGAACAAATTTTTGTTATCGTACGGTGTTTCATTTTCCATAGCTATATTCATTGTAATTGCCGAATTTAAAACAGAAACCGCTTTTCTAAGCCCTGTTTTATATTCTTGCTGTTGAGTGTTTGAAATAACGGAAGGAATGCTGATTGCTGCAACTATACCGATAATTGCAAGGGTTATAAGTACTTCTGCCAGAGTAAAAGCTCTAAATTTAGGGGATTTGCTCATAATTCACCAACTACCTTTCAAAAAACAATAACCGTAACCTTTATTAAGTTTAACATTAATTTTAAATGTATTCAATCCATTAAGTATATGTTATTAATAGTAAATAACATTATTTTGGTTTATTATTAATTGTGTTATTGGAAGCAAAAAATTGAAAAAGATTATATTTACATTATTTATTTTATTAATAACCCTTCCTTCTTTTGCAATTCAAGAAGAGAGAAAAATAAGCCTTCAAGACGCAATTGAGCTTGCAATAAGAACTAACCCGCAAATGGAGCTTGCAAGGCTTGATGTTGACATTGCAAGAAATAAAATTTTTGAAGCAAACAGGCTTCAAAACCCTTCAATTCACACATTTCAAAACATTCCAAAAGCCGGAATGGGTAACCCGCAGCAAGTCGGTGTTGATTATACGATAGAATTATTCAAAAGAGGAAAAAGAAAAGAAACCGCAAAAACATATTCTTTAGCTGCTTCTGACCATCAAAAGTTTCTTGAATACGGCCTTATTGCAGAAGTTAAAAAAGCATACGTAAATTTTTTGGTTAAAAAATCAAAATATAAAATTTTAAAAGAACAAGAAGAGCTTGCAAAAGAATTATATGAAAATATAAAAGAAGAAGTCGAAAAGGGCAACTTGCCAAAAACAGAAGAAATTCAGGCAAAAATTGTCGTGAATAAATCCATAATGCTGACTAACGTTGCAAGAACGGAAACCATAACGGCTCAAAATTATTTCAATTCGGTTTTAAATACATCCGATATTAATTTGGACACAAAAGAGGATGTCCTGCCGGACGATTATTCATCTCTTATGGCAATAAAACCAACTGAAAAAACCCCTGAACTTAAAGAAATAAAAGATTATGCGCTAAATAACAGATATGACCTTTTAATGGCGCAAAAAGAAGCGGAAGCTGCCAAAAAGAATTTGGAAACAACCAAAAATTTAAGAATACCCGATGTTGAATTAACAGGCGGCTATTCCTACCAAACAAGGGGAATGTCAGGCGACGGGCATTTTCAATCGGGCGGTTATGTCGGTGCAAGTTTAGTTAATATTCCCGTTTTATACAACTTTAAGCCCGAAATAGACAATGCTAAAATTGAAATTCAAAAAGCGGAATTAAAATATGAAGACGCTAAAATAGACGCCATAAGAAATATAACGGACGCCTATGAAAAATTTGTGATTGCAAGAGAAAATCTTAATTATTACAACAAAGAAATTTTATCCAATTCAAGAGAATTAATGGATGCCTCAAGACAAAATCTTCATAACAAAGAAATTGACCTTACAACATTTTTGGTATCCAAAAAATTGTATCTTGAACTGATGCTTGGTTATCAAGACGCATTGGGTGAATATTATTCAAGCTATGCGGATTTATTAAAAGAAATTAATTCGGATTCTATATACTTAACAAAAACCGAAACCCTTTAATTTTTTAATTCAGACACCTTTTAAAATTGAAAAGAAAAGGCGCTTAAAATTGCCTTTAAGCGCCAATATCATTTATTCTTCCTGTAAAATTTGTTGTATTTCAACATCCGGTTTGCCTAAAACTCTGACTAATTCAAGAACAGAAGCTTTCATTTGGCATTTTTGAGATGATTTGTTGAAAAAATCCGTATAGAAGCAGCCTTCGCAATTGCAGCCTCTTTTATAACATTCAATAGCAGTTGTTGTCCATCTTCTAACCGCAACCGCACGTCCAAAATCTCTACTTTTAAGCACTTACTTTTACTCCCCGATACTTACGCAAAATCATTACTGCCCTAATAAGCTCTTTTCGCTTGCAGCAGTTGAATTTAATACTATTATAGCTTTTAAGAAGCAATATACAAGTGTATTTTAGCCAATTATTAACATCATGTAACAAAGTTGCATACCCTTATAAGGCGGTCATATCAGGGTTTTGGACCATTCAAAGTCAGCCCATGGCATGGGTTTTGCATGATTGAACCATGGTAAACCCATGCGGGGTGCATGATTCCATGATTTTAAAATCGGCCGTTTTTGGTAAAGAATTGTAAATGTTAGAAAAATTTCCATGCCTTCTTGGCATGGAGTATAAAAAATCATTATAATATTTATTATGTTAATTGATTGCGATAATAATTTAATAGCCGCTTGGCGCTCTATTGAAGAAGTTATTCCGAACCCTCAATATAAATCGGGTGCAAAAGAAGGGGACAAACCGGTTTATCAGGATGATTTGGAAGCAAGTTCAAATCCAACCCTAACTTTGGAATTTGACATATTAAACAAATGGGGGTTTGGCCTAAAAAGAGGTTATTATGAAATTGCAACAAGTTCCGATTTTTCATATTTGATGTTTGTTCAATCAAACGAAATTAAGGCAAAAATTCCTATTATCAAAAGAGAAGTTATAAATGAATACGGCACAGATTATGAATGGGGAGACGAAAAAGATAAATCAATGCCAAATTCCGCTTCACAGCCTTTGGATTACGGTGTTATGATTGCATCTAAAAAAACATATAAGCAGCAATTTACGGATAAAGAATTAAAAAGAAGAAAAAAGAAATATCAAAAAGGAAAAGACCCTGCAACATATTTTCACTCCGCTGTCAAAATGGAATATGACAAAGAACTTGAAGCCTATAAAATTATTTGGGAAAAATATAATACAAGGCTTATCGGCATTATGAAAATTTAATCTGCCGATTCAGGCTAATCAACAGGGTGGTTTATATCGGTTGAAATAGAATTATAATTTTCATATCATACTTTAAGGAGAAATTTTTTATGAAAAATAAAATTATAATTCTTTTGATTTTTATTGTTCCTTTAGCTACATTTTTTATTTTGCAGAATATAACAAAAGATAATTCTGCGATCGCAAATAACACAATGCAGCAAGAAACTATGATGAAAGGAAAGCTTTTAAAATTTTCTTCCCCTATGTGCTCTGAATGTAAAAAAGTAAAAGAAGCCGTAGATAGGGTTTTCAATAACTATAAAGAAGAAGTTTTATTGGAAGAAATTAATGTTTCGGAAAATACCGATAAAACAAACGGAATGATTGAAACATATAAAATAACGGTTGTTCCGACAGTTGTTTTTCTTGATAAAAACGGTTCTGTCGTAAATAAAATCGAAGGCCTTGTCGATGAAATTACCATAAAAGAAAATTTGGATAAGATAAAATAATGAACGAAATTCTTTTAAATTTTACATCCGAACTCAATAAAGGTAATTTTTCATATCTTTTATTGTTGGCATCATTCTTAGGGGGCGTTTTGGCATCAATCAGCCCTTGCACCCTTGGAATTTTGCCAATTGTGGTAGGCTATGTAGGCGGCATTGATAAAGACAAAAACCACTTCCATACATTTATAAGGCTTTTATTTTTTGTAATCGGTTTAAGCGCCATTTTAACGGTTGTCGGCATTTTTTGCGCCTTAACGGGCAAAGTCTTTATGGCATTTGGCGGCAATTACTGGGTTATTTTTATGGCTTCATTAATTATGATAATGGGGCTTAGTTTAATTGGCGTTGTTGAAATTCCGCCTTTAAATTTCATTAAAACGATGCCGAAATCAAAAGGTGCAAGTTTGGTTTTTTACCCTTTTTTGTTGGGAATTTTATTTGCACTGGCCGCCACCCCCTGTTCAACTCCAATTTTAGCTTCAATTATGGGCTTTGCAACGTTATCCAAAGATATAACTTATTCTGCAATTTTATTGTTCCTTTTTTCATTGGGGCAGGGTTTAATTATAATTTTAACCGGTGTTTTTACATCTTTTATAAAAAATATCAAAGGTGTTAACAGATACAGCTCAATTTTAATGAAGTTTTGCGGGGTTTTACTCATAATATCTTCAATTTTAATTTTCTGTAAAGTTTTCTCACCCTTTTTAAATTTTTAAGAATTGTTAACAAATAAATCCGATTTTTGTCATGAATTTCAACAAAATTGTTTTTAAGAATTTAAGAAGGAAGGAAATTTTTGTATGGAAATTGGTAACAGAACGTATGAAACTCCTAAAATGGATGTTCATCAGGGTTTAACGGCAGGAGCTGTTGCAGGCGGTACAATCGGAACAATTAAAGCTTTAGCACCCCAATTAAAAGATAGTTTTTCAAAATCCGTTCAAGCACAAAAAGATGTTATAAACCAATTTAAAGATTCCGGCAAAACGGTTGATGAATATATTGCTCCTTTAAAGAAAAAAATTGATATTATTGCAGACCCCGGCAGTGTCCAAAAAACTATGAACGATATTCAACAAAAGGGTCTTCATGATAAATTAAAAGGCTTTAGAACAAAATATGCAGAAGTTGTTGAAGGCGGCACAAAGAAAGCTTACAAAGAAATAGACAAAACACAAAAACTTCTTCAATCAGGCAAACCTTCAAAACTAACTGCCATAAAAGAAAGCGCTTCCGCATTTGCTTCAAAAGCTGCAGCAAAAATGGGCGGCTTAAAGACATCAATTCAAGAAGGCTTGAAATCCTCGACAGGCGTTAAGGGTAAATTTAAAGCAATTAAAGATGCAACGGTTGCTTTTGTTAAAGAAACCCCTTCACTTAAAAAAGCAGGTAAATTTGCACTTATAGGCGCAGCATTCGGCCTTGGTGCAGCCTTAATAGGCAAAGCTGTTTCAGGTGGTGAGGAAGAATAAAAATCTTTCAATTATCCATAAGTTTCAAAAAAAACCGCTTCCGATACAAGAAGCGGTTTTCTTTTATTTGTTCATATTTTATCTTGAAGCCATTACTCTTGCGCAATGTACACCTGAAGCCGATGCTTGCATTAAGCCTCTTGTAACGCC
Source organism: Candidatus Gastranaerophilales bacterium (assembly GCA_944324425.1). Lineage (GTDB taxonomy): Bacteria > Cyanobacteriota > Vampirovibrionia > Gastranaerophilales > Gastranaerophilaceae > Galligastranaerophilus_A. The sequence continues at coordinate 98,355 of CALUWE010000004.1, read as the reverse complement.
TGCGCCGTCGCCTATTGCAAACAAGTTTTTAATTTCTTTTGATTCAAGTTCGTTTGTTAGTCTCGGGCGAGCTGAATAGAATTTAACTTCAACACCGTATAAAAGAGTGTATCTTGATGCAACACCGGGGGCAATTTTATCAAGCGCATAAAGCATTTCTATTATGCTCAATAACTGTCTGTATGGTAAAACCAAACTTAAATCCCCGGGGGTAGCACATTCTAGGGTTGGTTGAATTATGCTTTCTTTAATTCTGCTTGGGGTTGACCTTTTACCATCCAACAGGTCGCCAAACCTTTGAACCAAAACTCCGCCTGATAACATATTGGCTAAGCTTGCAACGTGTTGACCGTAAGTAATCGGTTCATTAAAGGGTTCCGTGAATTTTTTTGAAACCAAAAGCGCAAAGTTTGTGTTTTGGGTTTTTTTGTCGGCATCTGCGTAGCTATGGCCGTTTACGGTTTGAATGCCGTTGTAGTTTTCAGAAACAACTTCGCCGTTTGGGTTCATGCAAAATGTTCTTACTTCATCGCCAAAGGTTGGGGAGTAATAAATTAATTTTGATTCATAAAGGCGGCTTGTAATGGGTTCCATAACAGCAGCAGGGAGTTCAACCCTAACACCAACATCAACCGCATTATTTACAACATTTACGCCGTTTTTAATTAATTCTTTTGAGAACCAATCGGCGCCTTCTCTGCCTGGGGCCACAACAACGTAATTTGCTTCTATTGTTTCACCGTTGTTTAAGGTAATTCCTTTAATGGTGCCGTCTTCAACGTTCAAGCTTGTAACGGTTTTATTGTTAATAATTTCAATTTTATCTTGAAGATAATCTTGCATATGTTTTAAAACATGAAGACTTCTCTCTGTCCCTAAATGCCTTACGGGTGAATGTACAAGTTTTAATTCAGCTAATGTTGCGGCACGTTCTATATCTATAAATTTGCTTTTGTCTCTGCCGTAAACAACATCCGTTGCGCCATGGTCTAAGTAAACATCATCGCAATATTGAATTAAATCCTCAACTTCTTTATAGCTTATATAATCAACCAAGTGGCCGCCAACATCGGGGGTTAAAGTTAATTTGCCGTCAGAAAATGCGCCTGCGCCGCCCCAACCGCAAAGCAAACCGCAGGGTTTACATTGGGGGCAATTTTTGTGGCCGTTTCTTAATAAACAAGCTCTCTTTTCAATTCTTGCACCTTTTTCAATTAAAACAACCTTCCAATCGGGTTTTAATTTAACGATTTCAAGAGCGGTGAAAATGCCCGCAGGGCCTGCACCTATTATTGCAACATTATACATAATTTAACCTCATATTTTTTTGTTCATCCAAACCAAATAAGTTTAATACGAACATAATTTTTTTTAAATAATTTGGCGTATTTTTTTACAATTAATTAAGATTTTTTGGTATAATCAAGTGATATGGAGTGAAATTATGAACGAATATAAAATTTTGGATTATGTGCCAACCGTTGTCGAAAATTCATCTCGCGGCGAAAGAGCATTTGACATTTTTTCAAGGCTTTTAAGAGAAAGAATTATATTTTTAGGGTCTGAAATAGATGATGATGTTGCAAATTCAATAGTAGCACAGCTTCTTTTATTGGATTCGGAAAACCCCGATAAAGATATTATGCTCTATATTAATTCCCCGGGCGGTGTTATAACTGCGGGCATGGCAATTTATGACACAATGAAACTTATAAAAGCTGATGTTTCAACTATTTGCTTGGGTGATGCGGCTTCTATGGGTGCATTTTTATTGTCGGCAGGCACAAAAGGCAAACGTTTGGCACTTCCTAATTCAAGAATCATGATTCACCAGCCCTTGGGCGGCGCTAAAGGTCAGGCAACAGACATTGAAATTGAAGCAAAAGAAATTTTAAGAATGAAAACAATGCTCTGCACGCTTATGGCGGAACATACAGGCCAAACGGTAGATAAAATTAAACAAGACACGGAGCGCGACAACTTCATGACGGCTGAAGAAGCTCTTAAATACGGTTTAATTGATAAAATTGTCGAAAAAGCGGATTTTGCGTAGGGTGAAAGGCGAAGCCTGTAACCCGCCAATGTGAGCGAGCGCCGAAGTAGAAAAAGTGCGCCAGCACTTTTGAAACGTAGTGCAAGAGAAGCGAACCGCTAGCAAAATCCAAGACAGCGGATTTTGCGTAGGGTGAAGCGAACGTAAGTGAGCGAACCCGCCAATGTGAAAGCCGAACGGAATGGAAAAAGTGCATTTTTGCACTTTTGAAATGAAGTTGCTAGGCTTGAACCGCTAGCAAAATCCAAGACAGCGGATTTTGCCCTCCAAGAGGACCCATTTTGCACAAAATCAAAGATTTTGGCAAAAGGAGGCGTAGCATGGAGCAAACGTCAGTTTGCGAAATGCGCCAATGTGAGCGAGCAATCAAGGGGAAATTTACTTGCTGTCCTGTGCCTGATACATTGCTCTTTGAGCGGCGATACCGTACGGAATAGCCTGTTTATCCGTAATCATAATGGTAAACATATCGGTTAATTTTAAACCAAGCGGATCAGCATATTTATAAACATTTTCTTCTTTGCACAAAACACTTTTGCAGCTTGCGTTTTTCGGATTTGGTTTTCTGTCGCCGTTAACATCAACGGTTATTAAGCAGGGCTGCTTTGTTGTTCCATCCGTATTGTTATTAAGGCCGTATGCCCCGCATCCGCCGCAATCACCCGGAACATTGTTAAACTCTCCGGACATTCCGCTTGCACAAACCGGTTTTCCGGATTCGTACATAAGAAAAGTTTTATACGAGCCGCCGGTTCTGAATTCAAATCTCATCCCGTCAGTTGTGTAAAAAGCGGCGTTTCTGTACGTGGAGACAAAACCGTTTGTGTATTCTCCGCCCAATATGTATTTCTTACTCAAATCGGACGTGGTTTCTATAACGGCCATATGTTTCATTAAATATCCGAATAAATTTGCATTATTATAAGGCGATTCGCTATCCATGGCCATATTCATTGTTATTGCAGAGTTTAAAACCGAAACAGCCTTTCTTAATCCGGTTTTAAATTCCTGTTGTTGGCTGTTTGAAATGACGCTCGGTATCGCAACGGCTGCGACAACGCCTATGATTGCCAAAGTAATCAAAACTTCGGCCAGGGTAAACCCCTGCATTCTTTTCATCTAAGACTATCCTTTCACAAATGCTTATGTGCTAAATTAAAATATTTATATATTTTATATTTTCATTTATTTATTTGTTCCTCAATGGGTATATTTAAAAAACCGGAAAATATTTTCGGTTATTAAAATTTCAGAAAAATAAAATAAACAAACTAAGGCACTAAAAAACCGCCTGATTAAGCGGTTTTTATCAATTAGAATTAAACTTCAATAAAAAGCTTTCTGCCCACAATGTTGGGTACTCCGTTGTAGTATCCTGCAAAATATCCCCCTGCAACAGGTTGGTTTTTGGCATAATTTGCGCTATTTCCCGTAAAATTTGTATTTACAAAAGGGTTGTTGCCGTCAGCGCTTGCAAAAGGATTGTTGCTTTTTTGTTCAACTTTTGAAACGGAAGGCGAATAAAAAGCCGAATTAATTGATTGATTAATCAAAGAAACTAAATTTGAAAACATTATAAAACCTTTTTAATACCCTTTTTTATTTAATGATGATTGGCAATTTGTCTATTCTATTATTGCATATAACTTTATAAAACTACACAAAATAAATAAAAAATACTGTTTTTAATCTATAAAAACCGTATTTTTTATTACTTATGTTCAAAATTAAAAATCCGTGATATTATTTAATTAACTAAATATTGTATAAATAAGTTTTAATATAAATAAATTAACTTAAATAATTATATTTAGCGGCTTTTATCACACTTTATATGAGGTATGGGAAAATCGCTCAGGATTCACTAGCTACAGTTTTGGCAAATTTAGGGCCTTATGTGTCCTCATTTTTATTTGCGATAGCAACAATTGTTATCGTAATTATTAACACACGTCAAAAAACGGCACTGGAAAATATTCAAACTCAATTAAAAGAAAAGCAAGAAGAGTTTAAAGAAAAAATTGCCCTTTATAAAAAAGAAGCGCTTGCAAATGCTAAAGAGCAGCTTTATGAAGACAGGCAAAAATTAAACGATGAAATTAGAGACAGAAGAAACGAAGTCAGCCGTCTGGAAGAACTTATCGAAAAAAAACAAGACGAAGTTGAACTTAAAAATCAACAAAACGTTGATAAAGAATACGCTTTGAATAAAAAAGAAGACGAATTAAACGAAAAAGAAGACTATTTGGCAGAAACTATCGCAAAGCAAGTAACAGAGCTTGAAAGAGTTTCTCAAATGTCAAGAGAAGAAGCAAGAAATACCTTATTAGAACAATTAAAACAAGAGCTTCAACAAGAGCAAATAAGATTAATTCGTGAAAATGAAATAAAAATAAAAGAAACTGCCGAAGAAAAATCCAGAGAAATTTTATCTCAGGTAATGCAAAAATGCGCCATTGAACAGGTTATTGAATCAACGGTTTCCGTTGTTTCACTTCCGAATGATGATATGAAAGGAAGAATAATCGGGCGTGAAGGCAGAAATATAAGAACCTTGGAAACGTTGACGGGTGTTGACCTTATAATAGATGACACCCCCGAAGCCGTTGTATTATCTTCATTTGACCCTGTAAGGCGTGAAGTTGCAAGGTTAACCATTGAAAAATTAATATCAGACGGTCGTATTCACCCTGTGAGAATTGAAGAAGTGTATGAAAAATCACTTAAAGAAATTGAAAACAAAATGAAACAGGAAGGCGAAAAAGCAGCTTACGACCTTGGAATCATGAACCTTAACAGAGAGCTGACAAAGACTCTTGGACGTTTATATTATAGAACAAGTTTTGGGCAGAATGTCTTGAAACATTCAATTGAAGTGGCTCAAATTGCGGGCATGCTGGCGGCAGAATTAGGCGCTAACGTGCAGGAAGCTAAACGTGCAGGATTGCTTCATGATATAGGCAAAGCCGTTGATCATGAACAAGAAGGCACACACATTCAATTGGGCGTTGAACTTGCAAGAAAATATGGCGAAAAAGAAGAAATAATCCACGCCATAGAAGCCCATCACGATGACGTTCAAGCCAACACCCTTGTGGCGGCATTGGTCAAAATTGCGGATGCAGTTTCTGCAGGCAGACCCGGCGCAAGGCGTGATACACTTGAAATTTATATAAAACGCCTCAAGAAGCTTGAAGAGATTGCAAACAGCTACGAAGGCATTAAGCAATCTTTTGCAGTGCAAGCCGGAAGAGAAGTTAGGGTGGTAGTTCAGCCTGATGTGTTTGATGATGCTGCCGCCGCTAAATTGGCCAGAGACATAGTAAAACGCATTGAGGATGAACTTGAATATCCCGGACAAATCAGAGTTACCGTTGTTCGGGAAGCAAGAGTTACCGAAATTGCGAAATAGAAATGTCAGAAAATTTTAAAGTTTTATTCTTTGGCGATGTCGTTGGGCGCCCCGGCAGAGAGGCGCTTAAGAGCGTGCTTGCGCCTGACGGTGTTTATTTTGAACAGTACAAGGAAGAATTAAAAAGCGATTTTGTTATAGTAAACGCTGAAAACGCATCCCACGGTTTTGGCTTAACTCTAAAAAACCATGATGAACTTATATCATACGGCGCAAACTGTTTAACATCGGGCAACCACATTTGGGACAAAAAAGATGTATATCAATATATAGATGATTCAAACGTTTTAATTCGCCCTTATAACTACCACAAAACAGCTCGCGGCGTTGGTTACAGAATTTTTGACGATAAAATTTTAGTTATTAATTTACTGGGCAAAACCTTTATGCAGCCTGTTAATTGCCCGTTTCAAGCAATTGAAGAATTAAATGAAAAATTAAATTTTGATGACAAAATTGTAATAGTTGATTACCACGCAGAGGCAACGGCAGAAAAAATAGCTTTTGCAAAATTTGCTTCCGAATTAGGGGTTAGCGCCGTTATCGGAACACATACTCACGTTCAAACGGCAGATGAAAAAATAATTGGTGAAAAACTTGCCTATATAACAGATGTCGGCTTCACGGGCGCTTATGAAAGCGTTATCGGAATGGATTTTGAATCATCAATAAAAAGGCTTGTAACAAGTATCCCCGAAAGGTTTGATGTGGCAGAATCCGAAAAATTGCAAATTAATGCGGTTAAAATCACTTTCAACAAAGAAAATAATCTTCCCGTTGAAATTAAAAGAATTAATTTTTTAACAGATAAAAGAAATAAGGAAGGTGAAACTTGAAGGTCGATTTGCACATTCACACAACCTACTCGGATGGTGCCTACAGTCCTGAAATGATTGTTGATACCGCCATAGATTGCGGGCTAAATGTCATTGCCTTAACAGACCATGACAACATTTTGTCTTATGATATTGCCCAAAATTATGCAAAAGAAAACGACAAAAAGCTTGAAATTATTCAAGGCGTTGAAATAAACACAATTTATAAGGGGTATGAGGTTCATATTCTAGGCTATTTTATGGATGTTAAAAACCATGAATTTCAAAATATGCTTAAATTTCAACAAAATGCCCGTGTTCATCAGGCTCGCGAAATGATTACTCTTTTAAATAAAAAAGCGGGTATCAGAATTAAATTTGATGATATTAAAAAGCTTGTAGCAGAAGGCGGAAGCATCGGGCGTCCGCATATTGCGCGCGCAATTACAAACGCAGGCGGAACAGGCAATGTAACTGAAGCTTATTCAAAATATATAAACGATGATTCACCGGTTTATGTTAAAAGAAAAACCGTTTCACCGCATGATGCTTGTGAAATTATTTATGATGCAGGGGGAATTCCTGTTTTTGCACATCCTATTGATGTTGAAATAGCCGATTCTCTTGCAAAAGAATTAATAAACTACGGCTTAAGGGGAATTGAAGCTTACCACAGAAAACATTCCCCCGCCGTTGTTGAATATTATTCATCACTTGCTGAAGAATACGGACTTATTATAACGGGCGGTTCAGATTTTCACGCTCCATCAATGAACCACGGAACAATTATTATGGGCAAAAATTTCGTTCCCGCTTGGGTCTACGATGAACTTTTAAAAGAAAAGAAAAGAATTGAAATATCGTAAAAGCAAGCAACCAATGAAAAAGATTTTATTGATACTGATTATATTTGCTTTTTCAATGCCGTGTTTTGCTGCCAAAATGCTGCATCTTGGGAGTAAAATTTTTCTTGATGTTGATTCGGTTAAGTATTATGTAAATGACGGCGGCCAAATGGAAAACAATAAAAAAATTTTTTGGTTGAAATGTTATAACAATCAAAGCACACTCTATTCCGTTACCGAAAGGATAAGCAAGCAAAAAATAGGATATGTAGTACTTGAATATATAATTGATACCCAAAACAGCAAAATGGCTCATAAAACATCAAATGTTTTTAATACAAACAATCAGGCAATAGAAATTCTTATCATTCCAGATGACAGACTTATATGGAAAAGCATTGAGCCCGGCTCTCTTAGCGAAATATTGTATAAATTTGCGATAAATCCGCAATTTATGCAAAAACTTTATATAATGCAAGAGGTAAAACAAAAAACACAAAGCAGCAATTGAAAGAATTGGCTTGCCTTCAATTTTTATGGTAGTATTTCTTAAAAAAAGAGAATTGAAATTATGATACAACTCACACAAGCACATATTTTAGGGGCGATTATAGCCTATCTTTTAGGAGTTTTTATAGTTCCTATCGTTATTTATTATTCGGATAAAATGGGGCTTGTAGATGTTCCCAACGAAAGAAAAATCCACAAAGGAAAAATTTCAAGGCTTGGAGGCATTGGAATTTGGCTTGCTGTTATGCTCACATTTTTATTTTTGGTTTTATTAAGCTATTACCCAAAAGGTCAAGGCTTATCAGGCATTATTGTGGGCGGTTCTTTAATGTTTTTATTGGGTCTTATTGATGATATTTTTTGCTTGAATGCCAAATTTAAACTCTTTTTGCAAATTGTAATTGCAACAATGGTGTTTTTGTTGGGCGTTAGAATTGACGAAGTTTATAACCCGTTTGGAAGCAATTTTGAACTTGGTTTTTTTGCGTATCCCATAACCTTGCTTTGGATTGTGGGAATTACAAATGCAATTAATTTTATAGATGGTATCGACGGTTTGGCGGGTTCTGTTGTTACAATAGGTTCTGTTGCAATAGCAATAATTTCAATTGTAGCAACTCCCTCTTCCCCGATTTCTGCTTTGGTTGCAATTATTTTATCCGGTGCCATGCTTGCTTTTTTAACTTTTAATTATAATCCCGCTAAAATTTTTATGGGTGATTCAGGCGCTTTGTTTGCTGGGTTTATGTTATCAACCCTTTCAATTACAGGCATTATGGATGCAGGAACACCTTTAATGTATCTTCCTTTCTTAATTTTGGCTATTCCTATTTTAGATGTTGCGTATTCATCGCTAAGAAGAATTTCAAAAGGCAAAAGCCCGTTTGTTGCAGATTCCGAACATATTCACCACAAATTATTACACCATGGCTTTTCTCAAGATTTGGCGGTTTTAACGTTATCATCGGTTTCTATGGCATGCGCTATTATCGCAATTATTATCACAGGGTTTTTAAACAGATATTTTATTATTGCAATTGCACTTGTTTTTGTGCTTTTCCTCTTAAATGCGGTTTCTAAAACCATTAAGAAGAAAGCGTAAGCCAGAGTGAAGGTTTTGGCGGGTGATGAACCCGACATAAACCGAAACTGTTGATAGCCGCCGTTATGACGAAGTGAGCGAATGCGAACGAAGGAATGAACAAATCTTTGATTTGACAGGCGGAAAGAAAGCGTAAGCCAGAGTGAAGGTTTTGGCGGGTGATGAACCCGACATAAACCGAAACTGTTGATAGCCGCCGTTATGACGAAGTGAGCGAATGCGAACGAAGGAATGAACAAATCTTTGATTTGACAGGCGGAAAGAAAGCGTAAGCCAGAGTGAAGGTTTTGGCGGGTGATGAACCCGACATAAACCGAAACTGTTGATAGCCGCCGTTATAGAGTTTTTTAAAAAAATACAGCAGTGCAAATAAAATTTTAATTAAGAATTAATCTTATCTCTCAATTCTTTAATTTCATAAGTCAATCTTCTAAGTTCGCAAGTGATAGGGTCAGGAATTTTATTGTGCAATAATTGCCCCTGAATAAAGAACCTTTGACGTGTTATACGCCCCGGAACACCGACAACCGTTGAATGCTCGGGAACATCATCTATCACAACAGAACCTGCACCTATATTTGAATCTGACCCTATTGTAATATTTCCTAAAACCTTAGCGCCAGCGCCAATTGTAACTCTGTCGCCGATTGTTGGGTGTCGTTTTCCTTGGTCTTTGCCTGTGCCGCCCAATGTTACACCCTGATAAACAAGCACATTGTCGCCAATTATCGTGGTTTCACCAATAACAACACCCATCCCATGGTCTATAAAAAATTTTTCGCCAATGGTGGCACCGGGGTGAATTTCAATGCCTGTAAAAAACCTTGCAATTTGAGAAATTAACCTTGGAATAAAAGGAATTTTCCATTTTTTTAATTTGTTTGCAATTCTGTATGATAAAAGCGCGTGGAACCCGGGGTATAAAAGAATAATTTCAAATAAACTTTTTGCCGCAGGGTCTTTATCTTTTATATTGTTTATATCGTCAATAACCCTTTTAATTCCCCTTACAAGGGCAATTTTGGATTTTTTCTTTTCGGGTTTAACAATATTTTCATCAGAAAGTGAGTTTTGCATATTTCCTTTTTCCTGCTTGTAAAATTCCTTCTTTTTCAATTACGGTTTGAAAATCTGAAATTTTTTCACCTTCAAATTTCACGCCGCCCCCTTGAATAAGCCTTTTTGCTTCGCCTTTTGAGGTTGTGAAATTCAATTTGACAATTAAATCTAAAATGTTTGTAGGTTCATTTAATTTAATTTCTTCAATGTCATCGGGAATCCCTTTATTTTGAACAACATTAATGAAATCATTTTGTGCTTTTGTGGCTTCAATTTCCCCGTTATACATCTTTGTAATTTCAAACGCAAGGCGCATTTTTTCGTCTCTCGGGTTATTGTCTTTATTGAATTTAAGGTCTGTTAGAAGTGTATAATATTTTTCCATTAAAGAATCAGGAATAGACATTAATTTGCCATACATATCTTTTGGGCTGTCAGTTAGAGAAATACAATGTTCAGGGTATGTTTTTGACATTTTAACAAGCCCGTCCGTTCCTTCAATTAAAGGCAGCATAAAGGCAATTTGCCCGTCTTCCTTGCCGTAAAAATTTTGAACATCCCTTCCCATAAGAAGGTTAAATGTTTGGTCGGTTCCCCCAAGTTCAATATCAGAATCAATTTGAACGGAATCATAAGCTTGCATTAAAGGATAGAAAAATTCCACAACGCTAATCGGGCGGCCTTCCGTGTATCTTTTGTTGAAGTCATCTCTTGTTAAAAGCCTTGCAACGGTTGTTGAACTTGCTAATTTTAACATTTCAACAAAACTTAAAGAATGAAGCCAATCTGCGTTATTTCTGACTTCCGCTTTATTTACATCCAAAACTTTTGCCATTTGTTCAAAATATGTTTTAGCGTTTTTTTCTACCTGTTCTTTTGTAAGAGCGGGACGAGTTTCGGATTTTCCTGATGGGTCGCCTACCATTGCGGTTGCGCCGCCGACAATTAAAACAATTGTATGGCCTAATTCTTGGAATTTTTTCAATTTCCTCATAACAACCGTATGCCCCAAGTGAAGATCGGGGCGGGTAGGATCCAAACCAAGCTTAACTCTTAGGGGTTTTTTTGTTTCATAAGATTTTTGCAATTTATAAGCAAGCCCCATATACCCATCCGGCACAATTTCAGCGCCAATAGAAAGTTCTTTTGCCTGATTAATAAATTTTTCGTCAATTTTGGTTTGAATTTTTTCCATCGATATCCTCATTATTTTAACTACTAGATAATAATAGCAAAAAAACCACAAATTGAGGCAATTTTTAAATTATAAATGTTTTTATTAATTTATACGGAAAGAAATAATAGGATATTAGGAATTTATGAGTTGGGCTGCAGAGTTTAATTCGGGGAATATGGGAAATAATTTGTCAAGCAAAATGGCAAACATTAAACTTGATACAACAGTTAATCAAGCTGAAATTCAAGCAAAAATAAATGAACATTTTAAACCCGTCGGCACTTCTCAAAATAATTCCCAAACAGTTCAGAATAATACTGCGGTTCAAGATGTTTATACAAATTTGCAGCTTCAGCCCCAAGTGCAAACATATACCCCATATCAAAATGTTGCGCCAAATTATCAAAATATACAATATCAACAGCCGATACAATATATGCAGCCCAATATGCAATACTATAATTATCAGCAAATGCCTGCATATCAGCCGCCACAAGCGGGCTTTTCAATGCCTGTAACGGTTCCTTGTCAACAGCCGGTCTATATGCAGCCTAATATGCAATACTATAATTATCAGCAAATGCCTGTATATCAGCCGCAGCAAGCTTACGTTCCGCAGCAGGTTGAAACGGCATATAATGCGGCAAATACTCCTGATGCTTCATTTCAAAACGGCCAAAATTTAGATACCGATACTTCAAAATATATTCCGAATTTTAACGGTTCAAGCGAAGGAAGTTTGGAAAATCTTCAAGCTTCATATATGAATGCAAGAATGAGCCAAGGTGTAATTTCAAAAGGCATAGACGGTATAAAATCTCTGTTTTCAATGAAAGGAACTTCAAAAAGCGCTAAAAAAGCAATAGAAAAATACCAAATGGGAACAATTACTTATAACGAAGCAATGAACGAAGTTAAAAAGTTTAGCGATAAATCAAAATCTTCAACAACAATGCTGACCTCGGCTTTGTCTGCAATCGGGGGCTTTGTGGGCGCAGCAGCCATGAAATCTAAAGGCGGCACGACAGGCAAAATTATTGCAGCTGCAACAGTATTGGGTTCAGGCATAAAAGCTCTTGCGGGATTAGGCGAAAGAAGCACAAACAGCATTAAAGGCGATTCTTTGAACGCGGCAAACATTGTTAAAGATTTGGCACAAGGTGCCATAAACGGTGCGATTACGGGAGGTGTGGGCGTGCTTACATCTTCATCTTCAAAAATTTCAAGCGCATCTCAAGGAAGCGTAACCGGTGCAATTTCTGGTTCTGCAATCGGCATAACGGATTACAGCATAGATTGTTTAACCGATAAAGAAAAAAGTTTTTCATTTAACGATATGATTATTCAATCTTTAAAATATGCAATCGGAGGCGCTGTTATAGGTGCAGGAACAGGCGCATTGACCGGTAAAATATTTAAAAATAATCCCGAAATGCAAAGCACGGGTGCAGCAAGTGCCGGAAACGGTGCTAATGCGGCAGGAGCAGCCTCGGGAACAAAGCCTGTCAAAACTCAATCTTCGGCGGAATTAACTTATGAAAACATAACCAAAGAAATGAAAACGAACGCTTCGGGTCATTATACACAAACAGAGGTTGTTGACGATTGCACTCAGGCGCTTGGGCGTGCCGTGAAATTGGAAAATGACAGTGAAATAACTTCTCTGTATGAAAAATTCCAAAAGGCTGATACGGCACAAGAAAAGCTGAGCGCTTTGGATAAAATGTATAAAAAACTTGCGCATAAATATCATCCCGATGTAACAACCGAACAAAATGCCCAATCGGCTTGGAATTTATATTCCGAAATATTTGGTACAAAAGGCAATGTCGGGGGCAAAAAAGCGCTTCTGTATTATTACGGGAACCTTGTAAAACAGGCTGCCATGTAAAGTAATTTAATCAGTTGTAATATTTCTTAATAATTAAAACCGTCTAAAAAGGCGGTTTAATTGTATTTATAACACTTTATATTGATTTTTTTATACCGAGGAAGTAATTCTCATGGGTTATATTTTAATTGGTTTTATGATATAAATAAAGTGTAAGATAACATGGAGGCGAATATTAAAATGACGGATAAAGTCGGACAATTTGTGTTTATGCTTCATTCGCACCTTCCTTTTTACAGAAAAGCCGGTATGTGGCCTTTTGGGGAAGAAAATTTGTATGAATGTATGGCAGAAACTTATGTTCCCCTTCTTAATATGATTTCGGAATTATATGACGAAGGAATTAAGGCAAAATTAACAGTAGGTATTACCCCGATTTTGGCTGAACAATTAAACGATGAACACTTGAAACAAGGGTTTATTGATTACCTCGATACAAGAATTAAGGCTGTTTCTAAGGATTTAGAAAGATATCCTGACCCGAACGTTGCACACTCTCAGCACCTTAAATATCTTGCAAAATATTATTTTGACTGGTTTAACAGAATTAAAGATTTGTTCATTAATAAGTTCAACAAAGATTTAATTGCAGGTTTCAAAAAATATCAAGAATTAGAATGTATTGAAATTACAACATCGGGTGCTACCCATGGGTTCTCACCCTTGCTTGCAACTGATACAAACCTTAACGCACAATTTAAAGTAGGTTCAGACACTACAAAACGTTTATTCGGCAAAAAGGCAAAAGGCTGCTGGTTGCCTGAATGCGCTTACCGTCAAGGTTATGAATTTGTTGGCAAAGACGGCAAGAAAAAATGGCGTCCTGCTATTGAAGTTACTTTGCAAAATAACGACATTGAATACTTCTTTACTGAATCTCACGTTATTGAAGGCGGAAATTCAATCGGTAACAGAAGAAAAATAGGCGTTTACGGAAACATTGAATATATTCCGCTTCCGAAACGTGAAAAAACAGGCTACGATACCTATTCAGCATATTGGCTTCCTGATGCGCAAGTGGCAGTGATGGGCAGAAACGACAGAGCAGGCTTCCAAGTTTGGTCAGCAGCAGACGGTTACCCGGGTGATGGCTGCTATCGTGAATTCCACAGAAAAGACCCGAATTCAGGCATGCATTATTGGAGAATTACATCATCCACGACCGATTTAGGCGACAAGATGTTGTATGACCCTGTTCTTGCCATGAATCAGATTAATTCAAATTCAGACCACTATACAACCTTAATTTACCATTTATTAAACGATTACAAAATGGCAAATAACGGTAAACAAGGGCTCTGCATGGTTTCATTTGATACCGAACTTTACGGCCACTGGTGGTTTGAAGGTGTTGAATTTATTAAACAAGTTATTAAAAAGTTAAATCAATACCTTCCTGAAGTTGAAATGATGACAGCAGGCGAATATTTGAAAGCTCACCCTCCTGTTGATGCAATTCAAATTCCTGAATCATCTTGGGGCCAAGGCGGACATTTCTGGGTATGGCAAAACCACCTGACAGAATGGATGTGGCCAATTATCCATGCTTGCGAAAAAAGAATCATCGATGTTGTTTCAAGATATGAAAAACAACCTGAAGACAAGCTTTTATTAAGAGCGTTGAATCAATTGGCAAGAGAAAACCTCTTATTGCAAAGTTCAGATTGGCCTTTCTTAATTACAACATGGCAAGCTAAAGATTATGCAACTGACAGGTTCAGAGAACATGTTGAAAGATTTGAAAAAATTGCGGATATGATAGACAACAATTCTATTTCAGATGCGGAATTAAAGAAAATTGAATCTATTGATAACTGCTTCAGTGAAATCGATTACAGAGTCTACCTTCCGATTGAAGAAGGGGTTATTCCTCAACAAGAAAAGAAACTTGCCCCTTTGTATAAATAATTAAATCTTTTAATTTAAAGGCTCTCTTAAAAAAGAGAGCCTTTTATTTTGGCACTTTAAACCTTACATTTATTTTAAAAGTACAAAATGCACTTTTATTTTGTTTGGTTTATACATTGGTAAGCTGTGCCCCCCATGTTTTTTTAAATTGTAAAATGGCTTCATTGATTATAAATACTCTCTATTTGCCTGCCTCAAAAAACTTGACGTTTAATCAACTTTTTTCCGGCGACCTTGGAATTTCGCTTTCTTGAAATTTACTGGCGGTTCGCTTCTCTTGCACTCCTTTTCAAAAGTGCTGACGCACTTTTTCTGCTTCGGCGTTCGCTCACGTTGGCGCATTTCGCAAACTAACGTTTGCTCCATGCTACGTAAAATCCGCTTCTTGGATTTTACTAGCGGTTCAAGCCTAGCAACTTCATTTCAAAAGCGCAAAAATGCACTTTTTCCACTCCGTTCGGCTTTCACATTGGCGGGTTACAGGCTTCGCCTTTCACCCTACGTAAAATCCGCTTCTTGGATTTTACTAGCGGTTCAAGCCTAGCAACTTCATTTCAAAAGCGCAAAAATGCACTTTTTCCACTCCGTTCGGCTTTCACATTGGCGGGTTACAGGCTTCGCCTTTCACCCTACGTAAAATCCGCAAAAAAAGCCCGAGGAAGAAAATCCCCGGGTAAAATCTTAAAGAACTATAGAGATAAGGAGGAGAGAGAAATACTTTTTGTTCCTTTAATTGACTTATGCGTCAAGTGCAAAGGCGTTTGCCGCAAGGGCATAAACCGTATCTTCACTAAACACATTGCCGAATTCTGCTTTAATTACATCGGCATATTTTTCTGTTCCTTCTTCAAACAATTTCATTGAATCTTCAATGTTCTTGATTCTGTCATCAGACAGAAAGTCTGAAGGGTTAACAGGTGTTTTTCCTGCCACTTTTACGAAATTTTGAGCACCAATAAATGAAAGTGCGTCTAATACTTTGTTTGGATCAGCACTTTTTGCTTCTTGTGCGCTGGAAGCTTGTTGAATATTTTTTTCTTCCGCCTTTTTCTTCGAGTCATCACTTTGGTAATAATTGTAATTACCCGAAAGACCATTAAAATGTACTTCGCTCATTTGAGCCTCCTTTAATTAAGTTCTTTAATCCTTGTTCTTATATGAAGGCTATCGGCTATCTTTTAATTAAACTTTAGCGAGAATCAATTTTTCGTTACAATTATTAACAAACAAAAAAGCCCCTTGAAACAAGGAGCTTTTAATTAAATTAAATTTATTTTAGTTAAAAAGTTCTTCAAGAAAACCTACAAAACCGTTCAAAATATAATCTGCCATATCTTGTTTGATTTCTTTTCTGTCGGTTTTCTCGGATATGTATTTCAGAACTTTAACTTTATTTTTATAACCAAAAGCATAGTAAACAGTGCCTATGGGGTTTTTTTCATCTCCCCCTGTAGGGCCTACATAACCCGTTGTTGCAATTGAAACGCCAGAATATTGTAACAAGCCTGTTGCCATACAATATGCGGTTTCATTTGAAACAACTCCGTATCTTTCAATTACAAATTCGGGGACATCCAAAAATCTTATTTTGGCAAATTTTGAATAAGTTACAAAATTCACTTCAATAAAATTTGAAGCACCGTCTATGTCCGTAAGAATTGAGCTTATAAGCCCGCCTGTGCAAGATTCGCCGACAGAGAGCTTTAAGTTTTTCTTTATTAAAATTTCTTTTATTTTTTCTATATTATTCACTTACCGGTACATCCAATGACTCTAATAATAAAATATTAAACACCTGTCCTTTTGCGAGGTCAACCCCTTTACCTTTATGGAACAGGTCAGCAACCGTGGTTCCCACAAAATAGCCTGCCCCTGCAACCGTGCCGCCAACAGCGGCAAAGGGTGTTACGAGATATTTTCCGCCTTTGAACAAATCTTCGCCTGAAGTGATACCCCATTTTGTAGATTTCTTAATAATTGCTCCCGAATTAGACCAATTTTCTTTAACGGCTTCTCCGTAGTTGCCGCCGCCTTTAATGCCGCCGTTATCATCAAGTTTAAAGTCTTCGCATAAACCTGCTTTAATCGGCAGCTGTGCACCATTTGGCGCTACCACATGGTCAAAATTCAAATATAAAACGCCTGAACGAGACAATCTCTTTGGTTCAACAACATTTGAAATATTGCCCCTTACAACGGTTCCTCTGGGAAGAATCATTGTGGTCGGAGTTCTTACGTCTCTTGTTAGATATGCGCTGAACATATCGCCAACGTTAGCGGAATCCAATGAAACATTATGTGCCATTTCAAGTTCAAGTTTTGTTCCCAAAGGTATTCTTTTTGTTTTAGCATCCGCCGTTATTTGATAGGCAGAGGCTTCATTTATAAAAAATGCAGTTAAAATTGTGAATATGCTTAAAATAAGCAATAACTTTTTCATCTGTCCCCCTTATAAATCGTTTACGTTTATTCTTCCGAATTTTGCGGAAAGGTCATCTATATGATGAACTATATAATAAAAATTGTCCAAATCTTTTTCGCCTAAGTCAATCATAGCGCCCCAATCAGATCTTCCGTGGTGAGAAGCTATCATTTTTGCAATCATTGGCTGGTTGTTTGCCATGCAAAGTGAAAAGCCGTATTGAGAATGGCTTATCCAATCTTTTTGAAATTCGTTTGAATATTCAATAAAGCCTGTTTCAGGGTCTATTTCATATTCATAAATTTTTCCTATATCATGCAAAATGCAAGCGGCAAGCAAGATATCTTTATCTATTTCTTTATAACAAACGGGGTGAATTGCTTGGGCAAATTTAATACATTCCGATATATGAACCAATAACCCCCCTAAATAGTTATGATGCATAACTTTAGCAGCCGGTGCCGTCATAAATTTTTCTTTATCTTTTTCAATTGCTGTTATTACAAACTGTTTTAAATTGGCATCTGAAAAACTTTCAATTGTGGTTTTTATGAAATTATAAAGTTCACCTGCTTCTTCTTTTGTTATTCCGGCCTTAGCTTCAACCAAAAGCTCCATATTATTTACAAGGCAGTTATTAAATTTTTCATTGTAGCTTGCGGTTATGATTTTAACAATGTTCCCTGTTTTAAAAAGTTTTGAATCAAGCCGATTCAAGGCTTCTTCCCAAAGAATACAGTTTAAAACCGAATCATTGGACAAATTTTTAAGTTGCATTTTGCCCATTTTTGTTCCGGCTTTTGTGTCGCCTGTCATAAATGATAAAACTTCGTATTTTGCATTTAAATCTAACATAATTAATTTACTATTTTAAAAATCTCGTTTAGTGTCGTAAAAAGTTTTTCCGCTTCTGACATAGGAAGCATATTATCGCCATCACAAAGAGCGCAAGCAGGTTCGGGGTGAATTTCAAAAAATAACCCTTTAGCGCCAGATGCAACCGCTGCTTTTGCAAGCAAGGGGACAAATTGTCTTTCACCGCCTGATGATTCGCCTTTACCCCCAGGGATTTGAACGGAATGAGTTGCATCAAAAATAACGGGATATCCCATATCTTGAATAATTTTAATGCTTCTCATATCAGATACAAGGTTGTTATAACCAAAGCTTGCACCCCGCTCCGTTATTAAAATTTTATCGTTATTTGAATCAATAACTTTTTTTGCAATTGATTTCATTTGATAGGGCGATAAAAACTGCCCTTTTTTAATATTCACAATTTTTCCTGTTTTTGCGGCTGCAACAAGCAAATCTGTTTGCCTGCACAAAAACGCAGGAATTTGTAAAATGTCGGCTACTTTTGCGGCTAATTCCGCCTGATACGGCTCATGGATATCTGTTACAACGGGGACTTGAAATTCTTCTTTTATTTCACCGATAATTTTTAAACCTTCCTCAATCCCCAAACCCCTGTATGAAGCAAGCGAAGAACGGTTTGCTTTATCGAAGGAAACTTTAAAAACATAATTAATGCCCAATTTTTGGGTTACTTCTTTTAATTTTTTGCAAACCGAAGCGCAAATTTCTTTTGATTCCATAGCGCAAGGGCCCGCTAAAATTGTAAGCTTATCTCCTCCGATTTCGAAATTGTTAAGTTTTATCGTTTTCATAAAATTTATTATATAATGTTTTTAAATTTGTGTATAGAGGAAAGAAATTAAAATGGCAACTGAAACAAAAGCAAAAGAAGCAATAGATGAAATAAAAGCAGGAAAAGACAAAGCCTTAAAAATGGCTTTAGATAAAATTGAAAAAGATTACGGAAAAGGCTCCATTATGAAATTGGGGGACAGACCCTCAGTTCAAGTAGATTGCATTCCGACAGGTGCTTTGGCGCTCGATATAGCGCTTGGTGTTGGCGGAGTTCCAAGGGGAAGAATTATTGAAATATATGGACCCGAATCATCCGGTAAAACAACATTAGCTCAGCATATTGTGGCAGAAGCCCAAAAAAGAGGCGGCATTGCAGCTTTTATAGATGCAGAGCATGCTCTTGACCCTGAATATGCAAGAAATTTGGGCGTTAATGTTGATGAACTTTTAATATCTCAACCGGACACAGGCGAACAAGCCTTAGAAATTGCGGAAGAACTTGTAAGAAGTGGTGCTATTGATGTTATTGTTATAGATTCAGTTGCCGCTCTTGTTCCGAAAGCTGAAATTGAAAAAGCAATGGATGAACAGCAAATGGGGCTTCAAGCAAGGCTTATGAGTAAGGCCTTAAGAAAATTAACTGCGATTGTGGGCAAAACCAACACAACCGTTATTTTTATCAACCAATTAAGACAAAAAATCGGTGTTATGTACGGTAACCCCGAAACCACAACAGGCGGTAATGCCCTTAAATATTATGCTTCTGTTCGTTTGGATATCAGAAGATTTGATTCCGTTAAAAATAAAGACGGCGAAGATATTGGAAACAGAGTAAGAGTTAAAGTTGCTAAAAATAAAGTGGCGCCGCCCTTTAGAACAGCTGAATTTGACATAGTTTACGGCAAAGGCATTTGCGCAATCGGAAACATTTTAGATGTTGCCGTTAATATGGATATAGTGAAAAAAGCAGGCGCATGGTTTAGCTATAACGATGAAAAATTGGGCCAAGGCAGAGATAAATCAAAAGAATTTTTAGCTGAAAACCCTGAACTTTTGAAAGAAATTGAACAAAAAGTAAGGGAAAAATTGGCAAATGCCAACAAAGTTGAAGTTAAAGAAGAGGCTTAAAAAATATTAAAACAATTCAAAAACCCGCCATTTTAACTTGTGGCGGGTTTTAAGCTGAAAAATTAATCTGCAGGAAAAATGTAATAATATAATATGGCGCTTTTATCGTTTTTTACTCCAATACCTGTAAAATAGGGGAAATATTCGGGGTGAAAGCTTCTGTTTTCTTTTGTATCAAGTACATAATAAGTATACTCATTTATTTTAAAATCGGAAGAAACTTTTGGAACGTAATAAATTTTTTGAACTTCTTTACCTGTCAAGCATTCGCTATATTTGTTTAGAGAAACGTATTTTTATCAAGTTGTGCAAGAATATTCATTTTGCTTTCTCTAGAGATGTATTTGATTGTTTAAAGTTGTTTTCATCGTCTCAAAATCCTTGTAATGCTTTGTGCAACACATTCATCACTCGTTTTGAGACGGAAGTCAAGTGTTAATATTATAGCAAAATAATAGTAACTATATGGCTAATATACTATTATAAAGATTTTTGCTAAAATAAAAAATTAACAAGAGGGAAAAATATGGATAATTTAAGATTACTAGCAAAAATGCTTGAAAAAGCAGAAAATTCAGAGGATATCACAGAGGAATTAAATAATTTTTTAAATGATTTAAACCTTGTTAATAAAAAAAATCAAAAACTAAAACTGAAAGATATTTTAACTATTTGTGAAGATTTCAAATTTAATATTAATACATATAATTTTACAGATAACAAATTTCCAGGAATGCCTTTGCAAAAATATATAGAAACAAATAATGTTGATAATGAAGTTGAATTTTTTACATTTTTAAAAGAATTTACAGACAAGGGAAATTTTGTTTCGTTTGAAGAAAAATCAAAGAATAATTTTGTTATAGGTAAAATGACAAGTTTAACATACGTAGGACGAATTTAATTAAAAAAATATTGCGTAAATTCCAAATCTTATTGATAATTTGGTGTATCTCAATTTACAAGTAAAAATAAAATTGCACTTTTTTGCACTTTATTGCACTGGGTTTAACTTCAAACACCAAGGCGATTTGAGCCTAATGTGGTTTTAAAATTTTGCAAATGGAGTGCAAAAGAGTGCAAAAATTGAGTAGATGAGTGCAAGAAAAATCCCCTACATCTCAATACTAAAAAACAGCCTCAAATCGGCTGTGTGTTTGATTTTTTATTAAAAATTCCCCGTCTCAATGTCCCAGAAACATATTATCCCAGAAACCTATTATGAGGAGAGGGGAGAACCCCTTGGGGTGAAGAAGACCGAAACGCCAATAAAAAACCACTCATTTATCGAGTGGTTTTAAATGGTGGGCGTTGAGGGATTCGAACCCCCGACCCTCTCCTTGTAAGGGAGACGCTCTACCAGCTGAGCTAAACGCCCTCAATCATATTCAATTTTCACCGCGCCTCCCTTCGGGAGACTTTATTTTTTGAAAAGCTTAAACGCTTTTCAAGCAGCTGAGCATTCATGCCCTCAATCATATTCAATTTTCACCGCGCCTCCCTTCGGGAGACTTTATTTTTTGAAAAGCTTAAACGCTTTTCAAGCAGCTGAGCATTCATGCCCTCAATCATATTCAATTTTCACCGCGCCTCCCTTCGGGAGACTTTATTTTTTTGAAAAGCTTAAACGCTTTTCAAACAGCTGGGCTAAACGCCCAACCAGATTAATATTTTCAGCTTCAGCTTCAACATCAACCTTCAATAATATTATCTAATCAAATTTTATTGTCAAGTTTAAAATTATTTTTTATTTTGTGTTAAAATTTAACCATAATGGATAAGAAAAAAATACTGGATAATTTATATAAGCTAAAAGAGCCTAAAATCCTTGTCATTGGGGATTTTGCCATAGATGAAATGGTATTTGGCCAAACGGAAAGAATTTCAAGAGAAGCCCCCGTTTTAATTTTGGAACATACGGAAACCAAAATAATTTTGGGCACAGCTTCCAATGCTGCCAATAACATCTCATCTTTAAATTTGGGCAAAGTTGGCGCAATTGGGGTTTTAGGGGATGATTATTACGGCAAAGTTTTAATTAACACTCTAAATGAAGCTAAAATCAACACTGATTTTATGGTGGTTGATGAAAAAAGGAAAACAACCACAAAAACAAGAATTTCAGGGTCATGCTCTCAAAGCGTTACTCAGCAAATTGTAAGAATAGACAGGCAAACAAAAACTCCCGTAACAGGTGAAGTTGAGCAAAAAATAATTGAAAACATTAAAAAAGCAATGCCGATGTATGATGGTGTTATTTTATCCGATTACCACCTTGGTTGTTTAACGCAAAATGTTATAACAGCGGCAATTGAAGAAGCTAAAAAATTAAATAAAATTATTGTTGCGGATATTCAAAAAGAAATGGAAAAATATAAAGGAGTAACCGCAATCACCCCGAATCAGCCGGATACCGAAAAATTTATCTCAAAATTTATTAAAGATGACAAAAGCTTAAACGAAGCAGGGCTGGAACTTATAGAAAAATTAGATTTAGATACCCTTTTAATTACAAGGGGCGAAAACGGCATGGCTGTTTTTGAGAAAAACAAAGAAATGGAAAAAATTCCCGCTTTCAACAAAAAAGAAGTTTTTGATGTAACGGGCGCGGGCGATACGGTTGTTGCAGCTTTCACTTTGGCGCTTTGCGCAGGTTTTAGCGCAAAAGAAGCTGCAATCATAGGCAACACTGCCGCAAGCATTGTTATCAGGCATTTTGGATGCCATACAACAAATATTGATGAAATAGAGTTTGAATTAAAAAATCTCAAGGAGAATTAATTTATGGATTTCTTAAAAAAATTAAGACCTTTTGATATAGTCGTTATTGTTCTTATATTGGCTGCAATTATGGTGTTTTTTGCAACAAGCACCGGTAAAAGAATGACTTCTTCAAAACAAATTGTAGCTGATGCAAAAGTTGAAATTGAAGTTTATTTCAGAGGTGTTGTTGTAACAAGCAAAAATTCGCCGTTCAAGGAAGGCGATGAAACCTTTATAACAATCAGAAACGTTCCTTATACAAAGTTAAAAATTAAATCAACAAGCTATGAAAGAAAAAAAATCATGCTTCCTGCTGCCGGTTCAAAATATCAAGTTGTTGAGGATATAACATCTCCGTTTAATTATGATTTTCTTGTTACCGTTGAAGATAATGCAAAAATTACCAAAGACGGCGCAGTTGTCGGCGGAAATAAAATTAAAATAGGTTTGCCCGTTACATTGGAAGGGCTTGATTATAAGCTGAACGGTGTTGTTTCAAATATTACTTACCTTCAATCGGTTGATGAAAACACTATAAATAACGAATTGGACGCTGAGGTAAATAAAAACCAAGATGTTCATTAATGCAATTCTGGCTCGTTTTCAAAAAACAAAATTGGCTTCAATATTGAAAGACAGCTTGTTGTTTAATAATATTGACGAAATTTTGTTTGCTCTTTTAATTGCAACAATAATATCAACCGCTTTTATGCCAACCGGTGTAATCGGGCTTTTAGCTCTTGTGTTTGCTTTCGGGTGCCTTTTTAAAGCGTTTGTAAAAACCGGCGAAACGGCTGAACTTTCGCTTATAAATAAAATTTTAATTTTTTATCTTTTAATTGTGATAATTTCTCTTATGGGCTCAAGCTATTTTATATTAAGCTTGAAGGGCATTTTAAAAACCTTTGTATACATTGCTTTTTATTTTGCCTCCGTTTACTTTTTATCCGAAAACAGAAAAAAAATTGTTCCGACAGTTTTTTTAGTAACGGGAATAATGGGAGTTGAAAGCATTATCGCAATCGTGCAAAACCTTTCTCATATTGAAGCAATTGCAACTTGGCAAGATACAACAAACGTTTCTGACCCCACACAGGTAATATCAAGGGCCTATGGCACTTTGCAGCCATTTAACCCAAACCTTTTGGCGGGTTATTTAATCGCGGGAATTTCATACGTTTTTGCATTTATAGGAATTGCTGTTTTTAATAAAGACAAAAAATTAATTTTAACAGGATCGGCTGCCTTTCTTTTAACCTTTTTGGCAATTTTTGCAACAGGGTGCAGGGGCGCATATTTGGGGCTTTTTGCCTTTATTTTGGTTTTGTTTGTTGCGGTGCTGTTTATCCTTAAAAAGAAATTCGGCAGCTTTAGGCAAATAAAAACAAAATATAAATTAATGCTATCCGGTTTTGTTGCCTTTTTATTGGGCATTATTCTTTTTGTTCCTTCAATAACTCAAAGAATTTTATCTATTTTTACATTAAGAAAAGATTCTTCAATTTCATTCAGAATGAATGTTTATGAAGCTTGTTACCAAATGTTTTTAGATAATAAATTTTTAGGAATCGGTGTCGGCAATAAAAATTTTAGAGAAATCTACGGCCTTTATATGAAAACAGGGTTTGATGCCCTTGGGGCATATTCTGTTCCCTTGGAAATTGCGGTTGAATCGGGAATTTTTGCTCTTGTTTCATTTGTTGTATTTTTGCTTGTCATAATTTATCGAATAATAAAATATTTAAATTTTGACGGCGCACACCCTGTTCATAAAATTCTTGTTTTTTCAACTCTTTTAACCATAATGGCAACAATGGCCCACGGGTTTTTTGATACCGTATTTTTCAGGCCCCAAATTCAAATTTTGTTTTGGGTGAGCGTTGCAATTTTCCACTCTATTGTAATTAAAAGAGGGCGCCTTAAAAAATCACGCCTTCAGGGCAAAACAATTTTTAATTTTATAAAAAAAATAAAAACAACTTAAAATTCTAAAATATCTTTAACAATTTCAGATGCCATAATAAGCCCTGCAATTGGCGGAACAAACGATATGCTTGATGGAATTTGTTTATTTTGTTCATTAAATAAATTTTCAAAAGGTTTTTTAGGGGTTTCTTTGGAATAAACCACCTTTAATTTTTCAATATTTCTTTTCTTTAATTCCTGTCTCATCACTCTTGCTAAAGGGCAAACGGAAGTTTTTGAAATATCAGAAACCAAAAAATCCAATGGGTTTAATTTGTTGCCCGTTCCCATGGATGAAATTATTTTGGTATTGCTGTTTTTAGCACAAACTATAAGCTCAATTTTGCTTGAAACCGTATCTATGGCATCAACTATATAGTCATACTTTGAAAAATCAATGCTGTTTGAATTTTCTTTGTTAAAAAATAAGTTATAAGTTTCAACTTCTAAATTCGGGTTAATTTCAACTAATCTTTCTTTTGCGGCTTCAACTTTTAACCGGTTAACGGTTTTTGTTGTTGCAAAAATTTGCCTGTTTATGTTGGTTTCATTAATTGTGTCGTTATCAACCAATGAAATTTCTCCGATTCCGGCTCTGACAAGCGCTTCTGCCGTATATCCGCCGACACCGCCAAGCCCAAAGACTATAACTTTTGAATTTTTTAATTTTTCAATGTTTTTGTATCCGATTAAAAGCTCTTCTCTTTGAAGCCAATTAGTCATTTTTACTTTCCGTCAGTTTAATATATTCCTTGTTTTGGCCCTGAAGATAAATTAATGCCATAAAAGAAAGATAGAATAAAGTTTCTGTCATCTCTTCCAGCGGCATATTGCTGATTTCTTCGCCCAAAGTGCCTAAAATTATTCCCAAAAACAAAAATATCCAGTTCCAAACGGCAAGTTTAGCATTTATTAAGTAATTGAATAAAACTTTATATGATTTTGTTAAAATAAAATATAAACCGCATCCTGCCATAAAAAGCCCGTACAATGGGTGTGCAAGGTAACCGTATGGTATATCTTTCCAAGAATAAAAGGCATTTTCAACGCCTTCAACTGGGAAAAAGATTGTTCTTCCGCAATTAATTTCCCTTAAAAATAAAATTATACAAACTAAAAAAAGTGAAATAAAAAATTTCTTATCTGTTTTTGCTTTTAAACATATAACCATTGTGGCGCCCAAAACCACCAATTGGAAATTTTCAATTAAATGGTTTTCATAACAATATTCAATAGGTAACCACTTCATAGCGGGATAGGTTAAAAGTAAAATCAAAAGGGGAAAAATTGTAACCGGTTGAAAAGAAAAATCCAACCTGGAGAAAAATTTTTTAATAAATTCCATAAAACTTAATTCCTCAAACTGTATTATATTTTAAAACTTTTTCATTTCATCCATAACGGCACATTGACCTTTGGCATAAAAATTTCTGTTTTCATAAGTCAAAGACGCCCATCCGCCGTAATCATGACGAATCGTCCCTTCGCCTTTGGCTCTTCCTGTATACCTGTCTAAGGTATAATTTTCAACATAAGTTCTTTTGTTTGCGTGATACTTATTTACAAATTTAATTTCTTTGTCGTCGTAAGAAACAACTTCCGCCATTTCTTCCTTGTTTTCATTATATATTTTTTTGTGAGGTTCGTCTAAATATAAATAAAAATTAACTTCGTCATAGTTAATGGAATCGGTGTAGCTTATTGCCCAGTGTTTGTAATCAACCGTACACCAAAGTTTTTTCATATTATTAAAATCAACACAATCATTGTTGGCGCCATTTGTTGCAACAACCGCAAAAACAGGCGTTGCGAGAAATACCGATAAGGCAATGCAATAAAGTTTTTTAAACATCCGTCCCCTGAATTCTTAAAAAAGCAACCTAACTCACATGGTATTCCAAAATAATGTAAATGTAAAAAAATTTATAAAAATTAATAAATACCCTGCCATAAAGACAGGGTATTTTAGAAAAACAAAAATAAAATTTAAAAACTATTTAACAAGTTCTTTAAATTTTTTGCCTGCTGAAAATGCAGGAACTGTTTTTGCGGCAATTTTAATTTCTTTGCCTGTTTGAGGGTTGCGGCCTGTTCTTGCTGCTCTTTTGCGTGCTTCAAATGAGCCGAAACCAACTAATGTAACTTTTTTGCCTTTAGAAACTGTTTTTTGAATTGTTTCTAAAACAGCGCCAACAATTTCACCTGTTGATTTTTGTGAAAGTTTAGCTTTTTCCGCAATTTCCTTTACTAATTCTTCTTTGTTCATCTTTTGTCCACCTTTCTAAAACACATAACAGGTATTATTATACCTATTTTCAAAGAATTGACAATAGCTTTTAACTATTTTTTACATTGTAAAGTAATAAAAATGCCTTTTTTAAGGTAAATAAAAAGCTGATAAATAATAATGACGGGGTTAATCGGAAGTTGATATTTTTGAAAAATCTATATCTTTATAAAAATATTTTAAAATATCATAAGCGCTGTAACCTTTATTTGCAAGATTATTTGCACCATGCTGGCTCATTCCGACCCCATGGCCGTTTTTTCTTATTCCGTCATCATACCCTTTAACGGAATGCAAATACGGTGCATTATATGCCCAAGCGGCACCGGAATTAACCGTTCTTCCGCCTGAACTTGCATGGTAATATGCTGGAACAACCTTTCCTTTATATGTAATTACAATGCCTTTTGTGTCCACAACGGCTTGGTTTGTTTTTCTGTTTTCGGCACTTGCGCCCCCATATGCTTGATCTAACGGGGTATCAACAAGGTCATAGCCTTTTGAACCTCTTTTGTTGAGGTTTGCAACGGCATAACTTCTTGCGGCAATTGCTTGAGCCTTGTGGGCTTCTTTATTCCAACTTGATGGCATTTCGCTTGGCACAACGCCTAAAAGATAAAGTTCTAAAGGCAGCCTGTTTATAACGGTTAATTTTTTGTTGTAATTGTATATAACCAATTCGCCTCTGTACCATCTGTTTTTGGTTGCAACAAAATCATCTTTTGAAGAAGGCTTCACTTTAATATAGTTGGTATTTAAATCGTAAAACTTGTTATCAACTTTTATTGCAATTGAATTGCCATGGGCTTTGATTGCATAAGGCTGCATTTTTTGAGTTTTAAAGATGGGTTTATTTATTTTTTCATCATAAACAAGACCCTCTGTTGAGGTGCCGAAATATGATTGTTTTACATCAACTTCAAGCCCGATTCTGATTGCTTCAGATGCTTGAATTGAAACAATTTGAATAAAAATTGCAAAGAATATGTATAATAAAATCTTTTTCATAATAGATGACAACATTTTAAAATGCGTAAATATTTTTTTATCAAATTGTTGTATGATTTTTATTGTTCGTCAGTTTTAAAGTTTCTGATATATCTGATAATTTCCATGGAAATAGATTTTTTGGTTTCGTAATCAATAATTTTAAGATATTCCATGGCTTCAAAATATTTCATGTTGTTGTCCTGCCATCTTTGCCAGAAGCAGTCAAAATTATTTTCACTTAATTCAAGACCCAAATTTTTGGCTTCTTCTATTATGTAATCTGCCACATAATCTTTTACGCTGTCGCTTGATTTTTCAATTAAATCGACAGCAAGTTTTAAAACAGGATCTTTATCATACCAACGTTTGTTATTCATATCATAAAGGATAGTATTTTTAATCAAAAATGTCAAATCAAGCTACAAATGTTTATCTTACAATTAACTCCTTTCGGGTAATTTATTTTGGGCGGAAACAAAATAAAATAACTCATTATGAACGATTTATTTAATATATTTAATAAGACCCAATGCAAAAGTATGGGAATATGCTCGGAAAATCCCGTACTTTTGGCTGTTGATGCCGTTGTTATAAATGAAATAAGGCAGATTGCATATTATATAGTTAAGTTAAAAGAATTAAATTTAATAAACGAAAAAATCATGAAAGAAGCAGTATTGGCGCTATCTGTCAGCATTACGGATACAAGCTTCAATAAAAATGCTTTTGTTAAGTTTTTTATGAATCTTAAAAATTTAAAAAAAGAAACCGAGGATTTTTATACTGCAAAATGTAAAGAAATGGGCATAAACTATGAACATTTGGCAGCATTTCCCATAAAAGAAAATGAAAAAATTAATTCCTCGCTTCTTATAAAACAAGGTGAAAAAATCATAAGCCATTTTTTCGGTACATTAAGCGAAGACAAAATCCGCCTTTTTGATTTAATCATCTTTATGGCAAAAGCCGCATCCTGCAAAATTTTAGAGCTTGAAAATTATAAAGAGGTTCAAAAAGATGAGTATTTTGAAATTTTAAGATTTTTATCACTGGCCAATTCTTTCGGCACAAGATACGAAAAATTGGTAAGAAGAATTAAAGAATTTTCTTCTTTTTTGTATAAATTAACCGAAGATATTATTTATGAAAGAAATCAACTGTATGGCCCGAGGCAGAATGTAAGAATTCCGAGAAGCATTCTGAAAGGAAAATCAATTCTTGTTATGGGAAGTGATATTTTTGAGCTTTATAATCTTCTTGAAAAAACAAAAGATACTGAAATCAATGTTTATACAAATTCTTCAATGATGACGGCATACATTCATCCCAAATTTTTTGAATACAAAAATTTTAAGGGTTTATACGGTACGGGCGATACTGAATATGACTTTTCAAAATTCAAAGGCGTAATTTATGTAACCGAGCATTCGGATATAAAACTTGATAACGTAATAAGGGGTAAAATTTTTACAACAAAATTAATTCAATCCGACAATTCGACAAAAATTGAAAAAACAGACCTTGACCCGCTTATTAAGGCAGCTCTTGCGGAAGAAGGTTTTGACAGAGAATATGTTTGTGAAGATGTAACGTTTGAATATGACAAAAGCGTTTTTAACAAGCTTGTTGAACAAACCGAAGGTAAAAAAGTGTTAATATCAATGGGCAAAATCTCGGATTCCATAAAGGCGGATTATACCGGCAGTTTTGTTATTAATGTTAAATTTCCGTACGATACCGAAAAATTAATTTGTCTTTTGAATTTACTTCCTCAAAATGAAAAAACAGTTTGTTTTTCAGGCTTTTGTGTCGAAACGGCAAAAATAATAATACTTATTTTAAATAAAAATCTTGAAACGCTGCTTGAAAAATCTCCCCAAACAAACGTAAGCCCGCATATTGCGGAAGCATTCGAAAAGGACTTTAAAATAAAATTCATAAACTAGCCGCCGTAATTTTTTCTGTCCTCTTCTTTTCTTGCTTTATACATGGTTTTTTGGCCGATAACACCATAAGGAACAGCTTCCGTTTCGGTTATTAATATTGAAAATACATCTTTGATTAAAAAATCATCAGGCATTGCATATTTGTAAGCTACGCCCTTTTGATTAATATTTGCAGGGTTTGGTTTTCTGTCGCCGTTAACATCCACCATAATTATGCAAGGCGGTCTTGTTGTATCATTAGCATTGTTTTCAAGCCCCAGTTTGCCGCAGCCGCCGTTATTTCCGTATGCTTGAATACCGTTTGCTTCATATAAATCTAATAAAACATCTTTGTCATAGGGAATTTCATATCTGAACCCATCTGCCGTATAAAAAGCAAAATTGTCTCTTTCGCTGTAAGTTAAGCTTGTTGTGCTTTTTAAAATGTTCATAGTGTTTGAAAGATATTCAAACAAATTTGCCGTTTCATAAGGCGTTTGTCCGTCAAGCGCTATATTTAACAATATTGCCTGATTTAAACTTGATACGGCTTTTGATAGGCCTGTTTGGAATTCCTTCTGTTGCATATTAACAAGTGTAACAGGGATAGAGATTGCGGCAATTACGCCTATTATTGCAAGTGTTATTATGACTTCTGCCAATGTAAAGCCGTTTTTATTTTTCTTCATAAACCCTCTTTTATATAAATAATTTTAATTCTTTTTTAAACTCTTTTCAAGAAGCAATTAAAACAATTTATTTTGCTTTTATGGGTATTTTAATGTAAAATCGTACTAGAAATAAGAAGTGAATCACTAAAAAAAGAAAGAAGAAAAAATGGAAAACACACCAATTACACACAAATTTGAAATTGAAATCGGCGGTAAAAATGTTGTTGTAGAAACAGGCAAATACGCAAAACAAGCAACAAGTTCAGTTACCGTTAAATGCGAAGACACAATGCTTTTTATACACGCTGTTGTATCAAAAGAACCGAGAGTAGGGATTGATTTCTTCCCTCTCCTTATAGATTATGAAGAAAGAATGTCAGCCATAGGTAAAATCCCCGGCGGCTACACAAGAACGGAAGGCAAAGCAAGCGAAAAAGCAATTCTTGTTTCAAGGTTAATAGATAGGCCAATTCGTCCTCTATGGCCTAAAGGATACAGAAACGATGTTCAAATTGTTTCACAATTATTCAGCTATGATCAAAAAAATCAACCCGATGTTTTATCAATTTTAGGTGCATCAGCTGCTTTAATGCTCTCAGGTGCCCCATTTGAAGGGCCTGTCGGTGCAATCAGAGTGGGCAGAATAGACGGGCAGATGATTGCAAACCCCACTCACCAAGAAATTGAAAAATCCGATATGGATATTGTAATTGCAGGCACAATGGATTCAGTTATTATGGTTGAAGCAGGCTGCAAATTTGTAACTGAAGATGACATTATGGCAGCCGTTGAATTTGCACAAGTTGAAATCAAAAAACAATGCGAAGCACAAATTCAATTTGCAAAAGATTGCGGTGTGGTTAAGGAAGAATTCGTTAACCCCTATGATACATCTGAAATTGCACAAATAATTAAAGAAACATCATACGATGCAATTGTTGATGCTTATCACAATTTTGACCGCGAATACAGACAAAATAAACTTGATGAAACCAAAAAAGCTGTTAAAGAAAAAATCGAAGCGCTTCCTGAAGATCACCCGATTAAAACAATGATTGAAGAAACGGGAATTGATTTTGTTGCGGAAGAATTCAAAGCATTAGAAAAGAAAATAATGCGTGCAATGATAAAAGATGAAGGCGTTAGAGCAGATGGCAGAAAAGTAACCGATGTTCGTCCGATTTGGTGCGAAGTAGGCGTTATTCCAAGAGCCCATGGTTCTGCGGTTTTCACAAGAGGACAAACCCAAATTTTATCATGTGCAACTTTGGCAGGGCCTAATATGGCGCAAGAATTAGACGGTGTTGACCCTCTAACAACCAAACGCTATATGCATAAATACATTTTCCCAGGGTTCTCAGTCGGTGAAGTAAAAGCTCTAAGGGGCCCCGGTCGTCGTGAAGTCGGCCATGGCAACTTAGCTGAACGCGCTAATGTTCCAGCACTTCCAACTGAAGAAGAATTTCCTTATGCAATAAGAGTTACATCCGATGTATTGGAATCAAACGGTTCAACATCAATGGGTTCAACCTGTGCAAGCTCAATGGCTTTAATGGATGCAGGCGTTCCTGTTAAATATATGATAGGCGGCGTTGCAATGGGCCTTATTAAAGAAGGCGACACGGATATTGTCTTAACTGATATTCAAGGCATTGAAGACTTTTTAGGCGATATGGACTTTAAAGTTACAGGTAATGATTACGGTATAACAGCCCTTCAGATGGATATGAAAATTAAAGGCATTTCAAATGAAACTCTAAGACGCGCCCTATACCAAGCAAAAGACGGTCGTTTGCACATTATGGGTAAAATGAGAGAAGCAATTCAAGAACCAAGAAAAGAACTTTCACCTTATGCTCCAAGATTATATTCAATGCAAATTCCTGTTGATGATATAGGAACCGTAATCGGCCCCGGCGGTAAAATGATAAGAAGCATAATTGAAGCTTCAGGTGCTGAAATTGATATTAAAGATGACGGTACCGTTACAATAACCTCTAATGATAAAGAAGGCGCCGATATTGCAATTCAAAAAATCAGAGAATTAAC
The DNA here is from genome assembly GCA_944324425.1 of Candidatus Gastranaerophilales bacterium. Taxonomy (GTDB): domain Bacteria; phylum Cyanobacteriota; class Vampirovibrionia; order Gastranaerophilales; family Gastranaerophilaceae; genus Galligastranaerophilus_A. Next base: position 65,730 of record CALUWE010000004.1, on the reverse strand, counting down.
TTTCAAGGCAGAAGTTGGCATGGTAGTTAAAGGTAAAGTTGTAAGAATTATTCCGATTGGTGCATTTGTTGAACTTGCCCCCGGAAAAGACGGCATGGTGCATATTTCACAAGTTTGCAACGAAAGAATAGAAAACATTGAACCTCACCTTTCAATCGGCCAAGAAGTAATTGTTAAAGTTATTAAAATTGACGACAAAGGCAGAGTAAATCTTACAATTAAGGGAGTAACGGAAGATGAAAAAGCACCTTTTAATCAAAACCTTGTTAATGTGTAGTTTGGCTTTTTGCCTTACTGCATGTACAACATTAAGTTATGTTGATGATGATATTGAAAGTGTTAAAATCTCAAATATTCAAACAAATGAAAATTTTAACCTTCAAGCTGTTGAAAAAACAACATCAGACAATATAACGGTAAGAACGGGAATATCCGAAACCGTTCTTCAAGGTGCATTGGTGCTTTATGTCGGTATAAAAAATAATACCGATACTGTTTATAAATTTGACGTGAATGATATTTTAGTAACATCTCCAATCGGGGATGTTACTTTCATATCGCCTTCAAGTTACATTGAAGCATACCAAAGCTACGAAGCCTCAAATTATGCCGGCATGATGAACGCAGGCGCTGTATTGGGCGGTTTTGCAAATATTCAAAACCAATACAGACAAACAATTACAAGCTCAAGTCCTGCGAGCAATCTGGACAATGCAAAGCAAAGTTCGGATTTGGGCGCCTTGGAACAAACTATTGCAGGTTTACAAAAGCATACATTAACACAATATAAGTTCATAAGACCATATAATGAGGAATATTATTATATATTCCTAAGAAAACCTGAAGAATATCCCATTGTTGTTAAGTATAAAGACCTGACATATAAGTTTGGCGGCAAAAATAATGCATCTGAATAATTTTTTGAAAAGAAAATTTTCAATAAATAAAAAAAGTAAAGCTCAGCATGTTGTTGAGCTTGCTATGATGATGCCGCTTTTTATAATCCTTTTCAGCTATACGTTTCAATTAATGGTTGAAACGTATTCAAAATATAAATTTTCCTATATTTTTACAAATTCGGTCAGAAACGTAATAAATTCTCCGGTAATATATCAAAATATTGCAAATGTTGCGGATTACAATATAACAAATATAATTCAAGACAAATTGAGAAACGAAATTACACGAAACGGCACAAATAAAATTCCGTTTACGGATGTTTATGTTGAAGCCGTTAATTCCGACGAAACAATATTTTTCAGGGGAGCATACCAGCTCAAAGCCGATAGTCTCTTTTTCGGACAAACGGGAACGGAATATTTTTATTTTACTATTCCTGTAAACAGAACATATACTGCACCAATTGTTCTGAATAAAACAACCCATGATGTTGAAAGCTATTTCAACTTCTATTTCAAATATTATTCGGAAAAATACTATGAAGCAGATGACGGTTCTGAAGGAACAACCGAAGGCGACGGGACAGAAGGCGGCACAGAAGGCGGCGACGGTACGGAAGGCGGCGACGGTACAGAAGGCGGTGATGGCGGCGACGGTACCGAAGGCGGTACTGATGGCGGTGATGGCACCGGCGGCGGAGAAGATTCAGGAACAACCGGCAGCTTGGAAGACGGTTCCGGCGGTGATGCAGGCGATGGGGCAATTCCTGCCGCATTGGGGGCTTAAAAAATGAAGAAAATAAAAGCTAATTCAATACTCGCATGTTTTGTATTCGGCATTTCCTTACTGCTTTTGTGCTCGTTTGGGACGGATGCCGCATACATTATTTTATCAAGATATAAACTTCAAAAAATAACCGAATATGTTGCTATTGAATTTGCATCAAGCAAGGCAAGAGATGCAAATAATACGATTAAAACAGAAGAAGAAGAAAAACAAAGAGAAGAAATCAGAACTAAATACGAAGCCATATATAACGTATCAGGCTCAGGCGTTATACTTTTTAAAATTACAAACATGGACTATAAAGCTGACAGGGTCAATCATGAAGTAGTTGTAAGGGTTAAAACAACATCAAGAGTTATGCCTGCTTTTTTAAGGTTTGTAGGTGTTAAAGCAATTGTAATTCATTCAACCGCATACGCAAAAACAAACAGGGTTGAAATTGAAAGAAAAATTGAAGCGGAACAAAATACAAGTAATTATGTTGATTATGCAACTTGGCAACAATCAAGGGCAATATTTGATTTTACAACAACAAATGAAGCAAACGGCGGCGCACTCGATTATGCAAGCGGTATTACCGCAAGAAATACAGGCCTCGGTGATTTTATGATTCAGTTCGGTTACGAAAAAAGGGCTTCTTGGTGGGGCGATACCGAGCTTGACCTTGGTTCGGGCGGCGGATTCTTTGTTGTTGCCGGATACAAAAAAGACCCGACAAGTGATACTTATGACGGCTGGTCAGATATCGGAAATAAAGCGATAAATAAAATGAATTCCGAACTCAGAAGGGTATGCGTAAACGGCGATAACTGGTCTTTATACGAGGAAACCACGGATTACAGCTCTTCGACACAATGTTATTATTGTGTGGACGCAGCCGAAGAAGGCACAATTGTTTTTGACCTTGCAAAAGATACTTCAAGCACAATAGACACAAAAAGCAGGCTGAACAGAATTAATGCCCTTTGGGTTTTAAAAGCAGGCGGCTCGGGTGAACAAAAAACAGACGGCACATACAACAACCCATGCGACCCCGGCTTTACCCAAAATGATGGTTCGGGCGGCTTTTTTGGTAAATTTGCAAAGTGGTTCAAAAGAGATGCGCTGGTAAAATTGACCATTTTGAATAACCTAACGGTTATAAATAAAAAAGAATATGACAATTTTATACCGCTTGCATCCGGCCATACGGATGAAGATATACAAGGAAGCTGGTCTTCAACGGGCAAAAAATAAATTTAAAAGACAGGGGAAGAGATGAATTCAAAAACTTTAATATTAATAGACGGGCATGCGCTGTCATTCAGAATGTTTTTTGCGCTTGAGCGAACCAATATGCAAACAACTGACCACACGCCTACTTGGGCTGTTTTTGGTTTTTTTAAAGCAATTTTTGATATGTTGAATAATAAAGGCTTAATAAAACCTGATAATATAGCAGTTGCCTTTGATGTTTCAAGACACACTTTCCGTCTTGAAAAATATGAAGACTATAAAGCAAACAGAGAGTCAATGCCCGATTCCCTCCGCCCCCAACTTTCTTTAATTATGGAAGGCTTAAAAGCCCTGAATATTCCAATCTACACAAAAGAAGGCTTTGAAGGCGATGATATTATAGGCACAATTTCAAAAAAAGCAAAAGAATTAGGACATAAAACATACATTTTAACAGGCGACAGAGATTCTCTTCAGCTTGTTGATAAAGAAGGCTTTATCAAGGTTTTAATTCCGTCAAAAGGGGAGCTTATTGAATATAGTTGGGATAAAGTTTATGAAAAACTGGAAGTTTACCCAAATCAGGTTATAGATTATAAAGCGCTTTGCGGCGATACATCCGATAACATTCCGGGCGTTAAAGGAATTGGCCCAAAAACGGCAGTAAGCTTGCTTAAAGAATATAAAACTTTAGATAACATTTATTCTCATATTGATGAAATATCTAAAAAATCCGTTGTTGAAAAATTGAAAAATGAAAAAGAAACAGCTTATCTTTCACAATTTTTGGCAACAATTAAACAAGATGTAGACATTGATTTTAACTTCAATTCAACCTGCTTAGAAATTGAAGATAAGAAAAATGTTATTGAATATTTTAAAAGCCTTCAATTTTACAGTTTCGTGAAAAACATTGATAAATTGTTAACCCCTTTTATGTGCAAAAATGAAGCTGTTGAAATAAATAATGAAGATAACATTGTTCAATTTAAAGACGATGATATTGAAATTGAACCCTTTCAAACTTCTCTTTTTGGTGATATTGAAATTAAAAATAAAAAATCTGAAACAAAAAAAAGAAATGAAGTTGAATTTAAAAATTTCAATTTGGAAAATAAAATTTCATTTTATATTGAAGGAGATTTTTGCTATTTTGCAAACGATATTGAATGTTCAAAATTAGGGGTTAATGAAGCCCTTGAAATTTTAAACAACCCCGAAATTAAAAAAATTGCGTTTGATATAAAATCAACCCTTCATAAATTTAATAAAATAGATGGCGTTATTGATGATATTATGCTCTCAAGCTATGTTTTGGATTCATCAAGAAAATCGGATTTAATAAGCCAAATTCAAAACTTTTTAGATATTATTGAACCAAATGACCCATATATTTTGGCAGGGTGCATTTATGACCTGTCAAATATATATAGTGAAAAATTAACGGATAGAGAAAAAAAACTTGCCGCCTTAGAATTAAAGCTTGCATACGTTCTATACAAAATGGAAGCGGTTGGTGTTTCAATCGATTCAGATTATATGAAAAAATTGAATGATGAGATTGATGAAAAAATAAAAGAGTATGAAACAAAAATATATGATGAGGCAGGGGTTAACTTTAACATAAATTCGCCAAAACAAGTGGCAGATGTTTTATTCAATGTTTTAAACATAAAACCGAAAAAGAAAAATAAAACGGGCTATTCAACAAACGCTAAAATCTTGGAAGAACTTGCAGAAACCAACCAAATTGCAAGGGATATTTTAGAGCATAGAACCTATATGAAGCTAAAAACAACATATGTTGATAACCTGCCAAAGCTTGTTAAAGAAGATAATAGAATCCACACCCACTATAATCAAACAGTAACCGCAACAGGCAGATTATCAAGTTCAGATCCGAACTTACAAAATATTCCAATCAGAACCGAATTTTCAAATAGAATAAGAGCTGCTTTTGTTGCAAAAAACAGCGATTATGAAATATTATCAGCAGATTATTCTCAAATTGAATTAAGGCTCTTAGCGCACATTTCAGGCGATGAAACCTTGAAAAATGCATTTATAAACCATGATGATATTCATTCCGTTACGGCAGCCAAAATTTTTGGGGTTGATATAAATTCAGTTACAAAAGATATGAGAAGAAAAGCAAAAACCGTTAATTTCGGTATAATATACGGCCAAACAAGGTATGGTTTGGCATCTTCCCTTAATATATCTCCATTTGAAGCGCAGGAATTTATTGATAAATATTTCAGGCAATATCCAAAAATAAGCTCCTATATAACAAACACTTTAATGGAAGCGCACCAAACAGGTTACGTTGAAACATTATTTGGAAGAAGAAGATATCTAAAAGAAGAATTAAATTCAAGAAATGCAAAAATCAGAGAATTTGCGGAACGAGCCGCAATAAATGCGCCATTGCAGGGGACAAGCGCTGACCTTATTAAAATGGCAATGGTTGATTTGGATGAAAAATTGAAAAATTACAGGGCAAATATTATAATTCAAGTGCATGATGAGCTTGTTTTAGAGGTTCATAAAAATGATGTTGAAGAAGTTAAAGAAATTGTTTTAGCTTCAATGCAATTAAACCAACCCTTGGATGTTCCTTTGGATGTTGAAATTAAAACGGGCAAAAGCTGGATGGAGAGCAAATGAGAAAATTTTACATTTTATTATTAATTCTTTTTTTGGGGCTTCCTGTTTTATCTAAAACGGCAGATTCCAAAAACTTTTCAATGTCAGCGGATAACCTTTTTATGGTTACGTTATCTTCAATTCAAAAATTAAACTATAAAATTGTTGAAATGCAATCAACAAGTGGCTACATTTTATTTAAAACGCCAATGGGTGATGAATATTTAATAATGGTTTCAAATAACGGCAATAATACAGCCAATATAAAAATTACAAAATCAAAACAAGATTCGCCTTTGGCTGATATCAGAAATTTAATTTTTACAGAAATTCAAAACAATTTATATAACCTTCCAACTGAGGCAATTAAATGAAAAAATATGCCCTATGCCTTGTTGATATAAAAACTTTAGGAACAAAAACTTTTTCATATTTAATTCCAGATAATATGAAAGATAAAATAAATATAGGAATTCCTGTTCTTGTTCCTTTTGGTAAATCAAGAGAAATAAAAGCCTATGTTGTTGGGTTTTCAGATTATTTGGAAGAAGGGATAAAAGCAAAATATATAAAAGATATTCTTGATTTTGAACCAATGTTTAATCTTGAATACCTAAAACTTTTAGAATGGGTTTCAAACTATTATTTTTCAGACCTTCCAACCGTTTTAAAAACGGCATTGCCATCTAAATTTTTTGAAAAAAATGTTAAAAATTATAGAACCCCAAAAAAGAAACAAATTATTTTTGAAACAGAATTTGATGAAAATGCTGTTCATAAATTATCAGACGAACAAGAAAAAATTTATAATGAAATAACCTATGTAAATGCGCCTGTAAGCTTACTTTACGGTATAACGGGTTCAGGCAAAACGGAAGTTTATTTTAAATTAATTGAAGATACAATAAAAAAAGGCAAAAACGTTTTATTTTTAGCGCCTGAAATTGCCCTTGTTTCGCAATTAACAATAAGAACAATTAAAAGGTTTGGAAAAGACCCCGTTGCAATTTGGCATTCATCTATTACAGAAGCTGAAAAATACGCTGTTTGGCAAAAATTAAGGTCTGATGAAATTAAAATTTTATTTGGCGCCCGCTCTGCCGTTTTTGCGCCAATTAAAAATTTAGGGCTTATTATTTTAGATGAAGAACATGATGATAGCTACAAGCAAGATGCAAAAGAACCAAGATATAATGCAGTTGAGGTTGCAAAAAAATTGGGGGCTTTATATGGAGCAAAAGTTATTTTAGGCTCTGCAACGCCTGATATTTCAAATTATTATAGGGCGGTTAATTCAAATTCTTTGTTTGAACTAAAACAAAGGTATAATAATGCTTCTCTTCCAAAAGTAACCGTTGTTGATATGAGGATGGAGCGGCAGTTTAAAAATAACGGGCTTTTTTCAAAATTTTTGATAGATAAAATAAATGATAGAATTGAAAATAATGAACAAACAATTTTACTTATAAATAGAAGGGGCTTTTCAACTTATACTCAATGCTTAAATTGCGGCAGTGTTATTGAATGCCCAAAATGCGCCATACCTTTAATTTATCATTCATCAACAAATTCTCATAAGTGCCATTATTGTAATTTTGAACTTAAAAATTTAGACATCTGCCCAAAATGTGAAACAGACGCCCTTCAAAATTTTGGCGCAGGAAGTGAAAGAGTGGAAGAAATTGCAAGAACAATTTTTAAAGGTGCCAATATAAAAAGGCTTGATTCAGATGCACTATCTAAAAAAAATGAACATGTTGAAATTTTAAACGATTTTAGGGATGGGAAAATTGACATTTTAATCGGCACTCAAATGATTGCAAAAGGGTTGGATAACCCGAATGTAACCTTGGTTGGTGTTATAAATGCTGACCTTAGCTTTAATCTGCCAGATTTTAGAAGCACAGAACGTGGCTTTTCAATTTTAACCCAAGTTGCAGGGCGCTCGGGCAGGGGCGAAAACAAAGGGGAAGTTATTTTTCAAACCTTTAATGCAGATAATGAATTTTTAATAAATGCTAAAAAACAAGATTATAAAACCTTCTATGAAAATGAAATTGAAACAAGAGAACTATTTGATTATCCGCCTTTTTCATCAATTATAAGAATTATTTTAAAATCGAATAATATTTTTAGAGCCCAAAGAGCTTCAATGGAAATAACCATGCGCCTTAAAGATTGGATTGAAAAACTTTCTTTAACGGAAAGATTAATTGTTCTAGGCCCTGTTCCTTGCGTTATAGAAAAGTTGAAAGGGGAGTTCAGGTTTAATATAATAGTTAAAAATAAACTGGATGAAAAGGGGCATTTCACCATTTTAAGTTTTTTAAAAAAAGTAATTTTGCCAAACGATATTAAAATGGTTGTAGATGTTGACCCTATGGATGTATTATAAATGCTTATTTTTGGCAATCTAAAAACAAATAAAACAGAAATTTTAATTGAAAAATATTCTAACCTTTTAAATTCAGGCGTTAGTTCAGATGAAATTTTGGTTCTTGTTCAAAATTCAAAATTAAAAAATGAATTTATTGAAAAAACAAAAAAACTTTTAAAAATTGAAGCCATTACAAAATTCAACATCTATTCTTATTTTGGGCTTTGTTATAATAAACTTTTAGAATTTTACCCTTTAATTGAAGAAAAAATAAATTATGATGGTGTTGTTGTTTCACCTAAAACTTGCGGACTAGAGGCTTCAAGATACATTTTTAAAAATGCGATAGATAAAATTAATTTTAAAGGGTACAATTCAAAGGTAAACCTTTTGCATCAGCTTTTAAGAAGGCTTTCTTTAATTACAATGAACGATTTATCTGATGATGAAATTAAAGAAAGAACAAAAATTTTAAGGGAATCTTTTACATCTGATGTTAATTTTGCACTTAATATGTATAAAAAAGAAACTCTAAAATATAGAGCCTTTGATTACCTAAGGCAAGCGCAACTTTTTTCATACATTTTTAAAAATTCCCCCAATCCTTATAAATACGTTTTTTTAGATGACGGCGATGAAATAACCCCTTTAATTTTTGATTATCTGAATTTTATTAAAAAAGATGTTAAAGAATTTTTTATAGCAGCTGATAAAAAAGGGGGTTCAAGGGTTGGTTATCTTTGCGCTCAAGATAGCGATTTTGAAGCCTTTTTATGTGAAACGCCAATTATTTTGGAAGATGATAAAAAAGGGGATGAAATTTATAATAACATTTCAAATAATTCCCCCGTTGTTTTAGAAAACTTGAAAAATAAAGAATTTATAAGAGCGGATGAGATGGCAGAATATCTTATAAATTCCGTTAATTCGCTTTTGGATAAAAGTGTTAAACCGAGTGATATTTTAATTGTAATCCCTGAAAATGACCAATTTTTAAAATTTTATTTGGATAAAATAAATTCTGAAATAAATTTTATAACAGGAAGTGAAAAAATTGAAGAAAATAAAACGGTTTCAGCCTTAATTTCAATAATGAAATTAATTATAGAGCCAGCCAATTTTAAAATTTCTCCCTACAAATTAAAAGGCTTATTGGGGCAGGTTTTAGGCTTTAGTTTGGATGACAGTATAAAAATTGCACAAACCTATGAAGCAGATTTTGGCGCAAAAAATATTTTTGAAATTTTAGAAACCTACATTGAAATTGGCAAAACAAAAGAATTTTTAAATTTAAAAGAAGAATTGAAAGATAAAAAATTATCTGAAATTTTATTTAAAATAACAAATTTATTCATTGAAAAAAATGAAAATAATAAAACGGATTATGAAAAAATTAACCGTCTTTTAAAGCAATTAAGAGATTTTGAGGACATTTTTAAAACCTTTAATAAATCTGAACTTTTAATTCAGTTGGAAAACACAATAATATCTGAAAACCCCATTTTTGAAGATGAATTAAAAGAAAACGCAGTTAATGTTTCAAGTTTGCAAAAAGCCATTGATTTTAAAATTAAATCAAAATATCTTTTCTTATTTGATTCAACAAACGCTAACTGGATAAAACAAGATATAGGCCCATTATATAACGCTTGGGTTTTTCAAAAAAACAGAATTAAAAAAGATTTCACGCTGGATGATAACATTAATTTAACAAACAACAAAATTGCAAGAATGATGAGAAAATTATATCTTCTTCAAGATGGTGAAATAATTTTATTGTCATCCATTTATAATTTTTTAGGCAATGAAAATTTTAAAGGGATAAAACATTTTTTTGTTGAAAATAAAAAAACAACTCCAAAATTTAATATAGCCCCAAGGCCTGATCAAAAGCCCGTTTTAGAATATGAAAAAGGGTTAATGGCAGTAACGGCAGTGGCAGGCGCCGGCAAAACAACAATAATGCTTGCACTCATTATAAAACTTTTAGAAAAAGGAATAGCCCCCGATAACATTTTTGTTTTAACATATATGGATTCTGCCGCAAGAACTTTTAGAGAAAGAATTAAAAATACATTTCCCGATATGTCTGAACTTCCAAACATTTCAACAATCCATGGGCTTTCTATGAGAATTTTAAGAGAAAATAATAACCATGCGCATTTGGGGCTAGATGTTGATTTTGATATTATTGATGAAATTAAAAAATTAAAGTTAATAACAGAAATTTTATATAATGAAGGCTTTGACCCAAAAAATGCCCAAAATTATGAAAGGGCAATTTCAAGCTTTAAAAATTCAAAATTCAAAAATTATGAACTTTTAACCCCTTCTTTTAAAAGAATTTATCAAAAATACCAAAATTCTTTGAAAGAATTAAATTTAATAGATTATGATGACCTTTTAATTTTATCTTTGGAACTTTTAAAAACAAATTCTAAAATAAGGGAATATTACCAAAATTTAGCCAAAGTTGTGATTGAAGATGAAGCGCAAGATTCAAGCGAAATTCAGCAAGAATTAATTAATATAATTGCCCATAAATTTGGAAACATTATTCGCTGCGGCGATATTAACCAAGCAATAACATCCACATTTACAAATTCTGACACTAAAGGGTTTAAAAAATTCATTGAAAAAAGCGAAAATGTTACAATGAATTTTACCGCAAGAAATTCAACAGGGGTTATAAACGCTGCAAATGATTTAATTAAAAGGGGCTTAAAAGTTTCAAAAACTTCATTTTTTGAAATTGAAACAAAACCAATTGAGGGGAAAAACATTGTTAATAACAATGCCGTTAAATTGAAAATTTTTGATTTTGAAGAAGATGAAAAGAAATTTATAAAAGATAAAATAATTGAAATTAAAGAAAATGATAAAAATGCGACAATTGGCATTTTAACAAGAACAAATAAAGAAGCTGAAATTTTTGCTCAATACTTAAAAGAAAATATAGATGCAAAAATTATCACAAAATCGGATAGTATTTCTCAAAACCCTGTTTTTAAGGCGGTTTTAGCTATTTTTAATTTTATTTCAAACCCAATGAACAATATTATTATTTCAAACAACCTAAAAACCTTAATAGACCTTGGTTTTTATAAAAATGAAATTGAATTAATTGAAAAAATTAAAAACCAAAATTCACCTTTTATTCTGGAAAACAATGAAGATTCCCCCTATTGGTGGGATTTAAGATATTTTTTAGAGCTTGTAACTTTGCCTGTAGTTGAACTTGCATTTAAAATTGGTGAATTTTATTTTAGAAACAATAAAATAAAAAAAATAAATATAGCGCCAATTTCATCCGTTGTTTCAAAAATTTATGCAACAGCAGGGAACTTTGAAGAAACTTTAAATAAAATGAATGAAATAAACAAAAAAGGCGGCTTTAATTTAAAATTAATTGATGATAACGATGAAACAAAACAAGGTGAAATTTATGTTATGACCCTTCATAAATCAAAAGGGGATGAATTTGATTACGTTTTTATTCCAAATATGTATGATAAAAATTTAGGCCTTAGTTTAGATGAAATTAAATTGAAAGATGAAGTTAAAATAACTCTAAATTTAAACAACAATAAAGAAGAAAATAAAAAACAAGATATTATAGATGAAAACCTAAGGCTTTTTTATGTGGGGCTTACAAGGGCAAGAAATGAAATTTATATAACAACGGCACTGGAATATAAAATTTTTAATAAAAAAACAAATGTAAAGGCATCTAAAATTTTTGAAATTTTAAAGGGGGAATTATGTTAGATACATTTAGTGCAAATTCTCTAAAAATTTTAGATAGCTCCATTCAGGAATTTAAAATGAAATACCTATCTAACCTTTATTTAATTGAAGACAATGAAGAATTAAAGGTTGGAAATAAATTCCACAATATTATTTGCTATTACCTTAAAAATTTTGATATTGAAAAATTTAAAAAAGCGTTTAATAATGCTGAACTTCAAACTTTAGAACAATTTATAAATTCTGAAATTGTAAAATTTGCAATATCAGCAGATGAAAAATTTATAGAACAGCCTTTTTTTGTAAAAATCAACGATAAATATTTAACGGGAAGATTTGATGCCGTTATTAAAAAAAATGAAACCTATTATATTTTAGATTGGAAAATAAATAATCTTCCAAAAAATCCAAGTTCTGACATTCAAACGCTTGTCTATATTTATTCTTTATCAAAACTATATAAAACAAAAAATATAAAAATGGTTTATTATTCCATTTTAAAAAATGAAAAATTTGAAATTAATATTGATGAAAATAAATTAAATGAAGCAAAAGAAAAAATAGTTCAAATTATAAATAAATTAATTTAACCCTCTAAAAGTTAAGGCTTTTATAACGTGTTCTTGTTTAATATCAATGGAACCATCAAGGTCTGCTATTGTTCTTGAAATTTTTAACAATCTGTCATAGCTTCTGGCAGATAGATTAAACCTATTAATTGCGCCTTTTAATAAAGCTTTTATTTCATCATCAATTTTACAATATTTTTTAATTAATTTTGGCGTTAATTCTGAATTTGTATAGATGTTGTCATTTTTATATCTTTCAAGCTGAATTTTTCTTGCAGCTATCACTCTTTTTCTTATGATATTTGATGTTTCGCCATCGTTTTTCATATTCAAAAGTTCTTCATCAGTGAGCCTTTGAACATTAATTTGAATATCAATTCTATCTAATAAAGGGCCTGATAATTTGCCTTTGTATCTATTTATTTGAAACTCAGAACATGTGCAAGCTTTCTTTTTATCCCCTAAAAAGCCGCACGGGCATGGGTTCATAGCACCTATTAAAATGAAATTTGCGGGGTATTTTATTGTGTTTTGTATTCTTGATATGGTAACGAAATTTTCTTCTAATGGCTGTCTTAAAACTTCCAAAACCGTTCTTTGAAATTCAGGCATTTCATCTAAAAATAAAACGCCTCTATGTGCAAGGGTAATTTCCCCCGGTTTTGGAATTGAACCGCCCCCTGTAATTCCAACGGATGATGCGCTATGGTGGGGCGATCTGAACGGTCTTTTTGTAATTAAGGGTGTTTTTGAATCCAATAAGCCTGCTATAGAATAAATTTTAGTTAATTCAATTGCTTCTTCTTTTGTTAAAGGGGGAAGAATTGAAACAAAAGCACGTGCAAGCATTGTTTTGCCGCTACCGGGGGACCCTGACATTAAAACGTTATGCCCCCCAGCTGCAGCTATTTCAAGTGCCATTTTAGCTTGCGATTGCCCTTTTATATCTTTAAAATCGTTTTCAAATTCATAATCCGTATTTAAAAAATCATCAACATTTTGTTTTAATTGTTTTAACTCTTGATTGTTATTTAAAAATTCAACAACTTCAATAAGGTTTCTTGCGCCATAAATTTCAATATTATCTGCAAAGCTTGCCTCAGGCAAATTTTCATAAGGCACTATAACTTTATCGATTTTGAAATTTTTTAACTCGGAAACTATGGCTAAAACCCCATTAACAGGGCGAATAGAACCATCTAGGGATAATTCCCCTAAAAATGCAATATTATCTGGCACATTTTGAATAATTTTTTCTTTTCCTAAAATGCCGACAGCCATTGCTAAATCATAAATAACACCTTCTTTTTTAAGGTTGGCGGGGGCTAAATTAATTACAACTTTTGTATTTGGGAAACTGTAACCTGAATTTTTAATTGCAAGCTTCAACCTTTCTTTTGCTTCCGAAACGGCAGTATCCCCTAACCCTACAATCACAACTTGAGGAAGCGAATTTGTAACATCCGCTTCAACTAAAATTTTATGAACCGTAAGGCCTATTGAATTTGCGCTTGTAACCTTAATTACCATAGAATTTATTATACCATGGCAAGAATTTCTGACGGGTTTTTAACAAAAATGTTTCCGCCAGATTGAATTAAGAATTCTTCGCTTCTAAAACCCCATAAAACGCTGATACAAGGCATATTTGCATTTTTTGCGGTTTGAATGTCAATGTCTGAATCGCCTAAAAATACCGAATTTTCGCTTTTTGAACCTAAAACATTTAAAACCTTTAAAACGCCACTTGGGTTTGGTTTTCTTATAATGCCGTTTATTTCATCTTCACCTTGGGCATAATCTATAAGGTCATGGAAAAATTCCTTAGAGTGCATTTTGCAGGCAGCATCAAATTTATTTGAAACAATTCCTGTTTTATAGCCTCTTTTTTTAAGTTCGGTTAAAAGTTCAATAATGCCGTCATAGGGGTGAGTTTTTGATGTTTTTAAACCTGTATAATATTCCTTAAATTTTTTAATGCATTCAGTTATATCTGGGTTTCTAAGCCCGCCAGGGACCACCCTTTCAAAAAGTTTAGTTATTCCGGAGCCCACTGCAAGCCTTATTTCTTCTTTTGTTTTTTCTTTATATCCAAGGTAATTTAGAGCATAATTAACGCTGTCTTTAAGGTCATCAAGGGTATCTAACAAGGTGCCATCCATATCAAAAATTAAAGTATCGATTTTTAAATTTTTAATGTCAGGCATTTTGAAGCTCCCCCCGCTTTCATAAACTCGCTCATATCAACTTGAATGTGGTTAAAACCTTTTTCTTTTAATAAATTTGTGAACCTTTTTGTGGTTAAATTTGTAACAACGTTTTTTCCCACATTAACAGCATTACATGTAAAATAAGAAGCTTCTTCTTCATTTACAATAATTCTTTTATCGGGTTCAACAAATCTTTCTATAACCATATTACCATAAGAATCAAAAGCTTCGGGGTAATAAATCAAATATCCTCCTTTAAGCGGGCAAAAGCAAGTGTCTATGTGATAAAAATTTTTATTTATAAGCTCCAAAGAAATTACCTGTATACCAAGCAAGTTGCTAATCCAAGCGTGCGCTTGAATATCCGTTCTTGGGACATAGCCTGAAAATAAGGTTTCACCCAAATAAAGAGCATCCCCTGCACCTTCAAAAGCTATTGTGTTTGGCATCCAAACAACTTCATAGCCGTTATTTTTGAACCATTCGGCGTAATATTTTTCTTCCCTTTGCCTTTCAGGGTATTTAAACCTGCTCATAATGGCTTTATTGCCGTACATAACTGCTGCATTTGCGGTAAACACCATATCGGGAACATCTTCTTTAGGTTCAACCAACTGAACATCAGCCTTCAGGTCATCCTTTAAAGTTGTATAAAGGCTTTCCCACTGTATTTTTGCTTTTTTATTGTCTGCTTGAATGTTAACGTTCATCCAAGGGTTAATTTCATATTTAATGCCGTAATAATCGGGCCTGCACATTAAAATTTTTTCTGTCATGGTTTAATAAGCCCCTTGTTTTTTTGCAAGCTCAATTGCTTTTTCCATTTCATCATTGTTATCGGCTTCAATTATAAAGGTGGCTTCTGAAATATCTTCCCTTCTTTTTCCTATTTCAACTTCCGTTGCATAACAAGTTAAACCAAGTTCATTTATTTGGTCTAAAAGTTTTGATAAAATAAGGGAGTCAATAATGTGGCCTTTCAATTTCATTTTTTTAATCATAACAACGGTTTTCCTATCTACTATATTTGTAGTTTTTATTATAGCATGAAAATTAAAAGCTTTATACAATCTTAATTTTCAACTTTATACAGAATGCTTTTTGTTGCGGGGTTGTAATAATGAATTGCATTTTTAACAAGGCTTTTTGGGTTTTGAATCAAAGATGTAAAAATAACCGCATTTTTATCTTTGTCTAAAATTTCATAAACCGTTTTTTCTGCAGACAAGGTTAAATCCTGAACATAGTTAACATCTTTTTTTATAAATTTTTCAAACCCGAATTTCAAATTTTCTTCGCTTTGATTTGTTACAACATAAATATTCTTATCTTTATTTTCATAATAATAAGAAATGCTTAAGGGATGGTTAATTATCCCATATCTTCTGTCAACAGGTTCTTTTGCATTTGTTTGAATAATAAAAAACCACAATATAAAAAGAATTACCGCATATTTATTTTTATATTTTGATGTAAATATACAAGTTAAAAAGATTATAAATAAAGGTAAAATCAAAATATAATATCTTTCAACCATAAGCGGGCGAATAATTAGAGAGAATATCACCGAAAGAAGAAAGGTTAAAACAATTATGGAAAAAGAATAAATAACCATTCTTTTTTCTTTGGAATTTTCTTTGAATAAATTTTTTAAAAAGAAAACCAAACTCAAAATAAAAGAAATGCCGCCGCCAAAAATATACATAAGACAGGTTTTAATTTGGCCAATTGAAACTTTTGGAATCCAGTCGTTAAAATTGGTGTTGTTTAGTGCATTTTCGTTTGCAATTCCAAAAAAATACGGAATAAAAAATAAAATGCCGTAAAGGTTTGCTATAAAAAATTTTAAAATATCAAGACCTCTTTTTTTATAAATAAAAAAGCAGGTTAAATACAGAAAATTCGAAATTAATAAAAGAATTCCGTAATAATGAATATTTGATATTATTGCGGCTAAAACAGCGTAAAAGACATAGTATTTCGGTTTATTTGTATCAATAATTTTGAATAAGACATAAACAATAAAAGGAACAATAGCGGCTTGTAGAATATAGCTTCTTACTTCGTTTGAAAAATAAATCAAAGGCAAATTAACGGAAGCTAAAAACAAACCTAAATTGGCGGTTTTTAAACTGAATTCTTTTTTTAAAAATAACCATAAGAAAAAACTTCCGAATAAGCTTATAATAAAAGGGAAAAGTTTGGCAGAAACAAGGCTGACATTAAAAGCAGACAGCCACAACCTGAGCATTAAATAAAATAAAGGCGGGTTTCCGGCATCATCAAACGTGTACCAAATGTCTTTTTTGGGGTCTGAAAAATAAATTGAAGCAGACTCATCCAATTCTAAAGGATATGAAAAAAGTTCGTTGAATCTGATTAAGCTTCCTGCCGCAAAAATAAGCGCAAAAACAAGCCAAGAGTTAATTTTTGGCAAGCTTATTTCATTTTTATTTTTGACAAAGTAAAAAGTTATAAAAATTAAAAATAAAAACGGAAGAAAAATAAAAGGTTTTAATACAAAGCAAGACAAAAATTCCGCTGAAAAAATGTTTATATAGCTTTTGAAATTATAAGAAGAAGAATTTTCATTATATTTAACACTTTTCGGAAATTCATATTTCAGATAATTTTTGCAGCCTTTAGAGTTGCAAAGCAAATAATCGCTTTTTTTAAAAGAAGAAAAATCTTTAAAATAATTTAATTTTGTATCGTTAAAAACTACTATATTTTTTATATCTTGTTCAAGCTCTTTTTCAATTAATATGTCAAGCGATTTTATATTTTTTGCGCTTGAAGCTTTCAGCTGATTGTTTTTATTTTCAAAGTTTATAAATTCGTTATTAACTTTTAAAACGGGTTTAAAATCAGACTCTTTCTTTAATTCAATAATAACACATATAGGGTTAAAGACAGAAGAGTAGTTATTTAAGGGGCTTATTTCTTTTGCAATTAAAAAGAATGAATTGATTAAAAGACAAACAAAAACGAAACATAAAAAATAAAAAGTTTTGGATATTTTATTCATTACTTATTTTTCACCCCTGTTATTTTCCACAAACAAAGGTCTGTCGAAGAATTAAAATAACATTTATAGTTATCGGGAGTTTTGGAATTTTTTTCATCCGCAGATAAAGTTGATGTAAAAATAACCGCATTTTTATCTTTATTTAAAATTTCATCTATTGTTTCCTGAGCTATAAAAATTGATCTTGAAATATATGTTATATTTTCATTCATATAATCATCTTTATTTTCAAGGTATTCAGGGTTTGAGATGTTTAAAATTGCATAAATATTTTCGTTTTTTTCTTTATTTTCATAATACTGTTTTGAAAATCTTAAAGGATTTTCTAAAATTCCTTTTCTTCTGTTGTTTTTTTCAAATGAACCCGCTTGAATTAAAATGACCCAAATTAAAAAGAAGATTACCGCAAATTTATTATTGTATTTTTTTGTAAATACAATGGCTAAAAACATTATGAATAAAGGCGATAACAAAAGAAGATATCTTTCAACAAGCATTGGGCGAATTGAATAAGATAAAATAACTCCTTGAATAATCGTCATTAAAATAACCGAAAACAGGCAGATTATATAATTATTTCTTCTTTCGTTTTGAATTTCGTTTTTAAGAATTGTTTTAATGAAAACAAAAGCAGAAATTAGGAATGAGGCCAAGCCGCCAAAAATATAGTAAGTGCACTTTTTAATTTGATTAAAGCAAATAGGGGGAATCCAATTGTTAAAAGAACTGTCAACAAGCGCTTTATTAAATGCGGTTAAAATGAAAAAGGGTAAAAAACAAATTGCACCAAAAAGGTTCGCTAAGAAAAATTTAAAAATATCAAAATATCTTTTTTGAATTATTAAATAAATAAAAGCGTAAATAAAAATTGAAACCAAAAGCAAAATTTCATAATAATGAATATTTGAAATGACGGCTGCTAAAATTGCATATATAAAATAATACTTTTTCTTATTTGTGTTTAAAATTCTAAAAAGAGTCCAAATTAAAACCGGCGAAAACAATGCCTGCAGAATATAACTTCTTGTTTCTTCGCTGTAATAAACCAAAGGAACATTGATAAAGGCTAAAAATGCGCCAATATTTGCGGTTTTTATATCAAATTCGCATTTTAAAATCAGCCACATTATAAAAATGGCTAAAATTCCTATAATAAAGGGGAATAATTTCATGGTTAAAATTGAAACGCCAAAAAATCCTATAAAAATTCTGAATAAAAGATAAAATAAAGGCGGGTTTCCGGGGTCTGTAAAAATAGTCATAAAAGGAAGCTTCGGATCCGAATATTCAATTGTTCTGTATTCATCAGGCCAAGGAAGATAATCAAGCATTCCGTTTGAATACATTAAACTACCGAACAGAAAAATTAAAACCGTTAAAATGTAAGGGTTAAATTTGAATATTTTAATCTCTTTTTTATTGTTTATAAAATAAATTATCAAAATAAAGAGCAAAATATAAGGAACCGCAAAAATCAAGCTTCCCGAAAAAAGCGACAAAACTATATTGCAAATCAAATTTGTGTTTGAATGAAAATTAATTGAACTTGCATTTCTGTTATATTTAACATGGTCTGAAATGTCGTATTCATAATAAACTTTGCAATTGTTATTTAAACAAAGTTCACTTTCTTTTTTATCAAATTTTGAAAAGTCATTGAAATAGAAAGATTTCAGGTCATTAAAAATAACAATATTTTTAATTTCATTTTTGAAATTTTTATCAACAAGAATGCTTATTTTGTCGGTCTTATATTTAATTGTTTTGTTTAAAAGTTCTTTCGAATTCGGAACGGAATAATATTCATCATTAACTTTTAAAATAATATCATCATTGTTGTTTGTTTTTGTATCCAAAATAACATTGACGGCATTATAAACCGTCGGAAAAACGGGATATTTAGGAAGATTAGACGGAAGAATATTCTTTATTACAAGAACAAAAAGAAAAACAACAAGAGCCGCCAACCCCCAAAAAATATAAGTTTTATTTGATTTCATAGAAAAATTATAGTAGGAATTTTTTTTAAATGCAAAATAATTGCGAGCTTTATTTTTTTCTACTACAATTATAAAAAAGAAAGGGGGCAAAATATGAATTCTCTTGATTTTATAGAACTTGAAAAAAAATACGGTGCAAACAATTATAAACCCTTAGATGTCGTAATTGAAAAAGGCGAAGGAATTTATGTTTTTGATGTTGAAGGCAAAAGATATACGGATTGTCTTAGTGCATACAGTGCCGTTAATCAGGGACATTGCCACCCTAAAATAATGAAAGCCATGGTTGAGCAGGCAAAAAAAATAACTCTAACCTCTCGTGCTTTTAGAAATAATGTTTTGCCCCTTTATTATGAAAAATTGACCAAACTAACGGGGTTTGAAATGGTTTTGCCGATGAACACAGGCGCCGAAGCGGTTGAGACCGCAATTAAAACCGCAAGAAAATGGGGTTATCAAAAAAAGGGGGTTGAAGCTGCTGAAATTATTGTATGTTCTGAAAATTTTCACGGAAGAACAACAACAATCATCAGTTTTTCAACGGATGAAAGCGCAAAAAAAGATTTTGGCCCTTACACGGAAGGGTTTAAAATTGCAAAATACGGCGATATTAATTCAATGAAAGAATTAATAACAAAAAATACCGTTGCAATTTTATTGGAACCAATTCAAGGCGAAGCAGGAGTGAAAATTCCGCCTGTCGGTTATTTAAAAGATATAAGAAAACTTTGCGACGAAAACAATATTTTAATGATATTGGATGAAATTCAAACAGGCTTTGGAAGATGCGGTAAATTTTTTGCTTTTGAATATGAAAATATCCGCCCCGACATTGTAACTGTCGGAAAAGCCTTATCGGGCGGCTTTTATCCTGTTTCTGCGGTTTTATCCTCAAAAGATATTTTGGGTGTTTTTAAACCGGGCGAACACGGTTCTACCTTTGGCGGCAGTCCGATGGCTTCAAGCATTGCAATGGCGGCATTGGATGTTATTGTTGATGAAAAATTAGCTGAAAATTCCAAAAAAATGGGTGAATATCTTTTGGCTGAACTTAAAAAAATTAAAAATAATAAAATCAAAGAAGTAAGAGGAAAAGGGCTTTTAATTGCAATGGAATTAAACGAGCCCGCAAGAAAATATTGCGAAAAATTATTTAAGGATTATGGTATTCTTGTAAAGGAAACTCACGAAAATATAATAAGAATTGCGCCGCCTTTAATAATTAAAAAGGATGAAATTAATACTATTATAGAAGGGTTTAAGGCGGTATTTAAGGAAGAATAATGAATTCAAAAGAAATTATAGAAAAAGCCGAAAGCGAACTTATTGAACAATTCAAGGAAATTGACAGAATTGCCGAATTTAACCAAAGAAAAGTTTTGGATGCTTTTTATAAAAATAAAATTGGCGAAGAACATTTTTATACTGTAACTGGCTACGGGCATGACGACTTAGGCAGAGAAGCCTTGGATAATGTCTTTGCAGATGCTTTTAGAGCTGAAGCTGCCATTGTCCGCCCCCATTTTGTATCAGGAACCCACACCCTATCTTGTGTATTATTCGGGCTTTTACATTCGGGCGATAACCTTGTTTCAATAGCAGGAGCGCCTTATGACACCTTAGAAGAAATAATAGGAAAAAGAAATGATGACCCTTATTTTGAATCATCTTTAATGGGCCATAAAGTAACTTATGATGAAATTCCCTTAAAAAATGAATTTGAAGTTGATTTTGAAAAAATTCCAAATTATATAAAAGAAAACACCAAAATGGTTTTAATTCAAAAATCAAGAGGGTATTCTTTAAGAAAATCTTTAACTTTAGATGATATTAAAAAAATTGTTGAAATTGTAAAAGCTAAAAACCCAAATACAATTTGTTTTGTAGACAATTGCTACGGTGAATTTACAGATACAAAAGAACCGCTTGAGGTTGGCGCCGATATTATGGCAGGCAGCTTAATTAAAAACCCCGGAGGCGGCATTGTTGAAGCGGGGGGCTATATTGCAGGAAAAGAAAGGCTTGTTGAACTTTGTGCAAGAAGATTAACATCCCCCGGTATCGGCAGAGAAGGGGGTGCTATGTTTAATACAACTCGTGTTATCTTGCAAGGTTTTTTTATGGCGCCATCTATTGTTGCAAATGCTCTTAAAGGGGCAATTTTAGCTGCAAAAGTTTTTGAAAATACAGGCTTTTTGACTCACCCTCATTCAAATGAAAAAAGGGTAGATTTAATTCAAACAATTAAATTTACAAAAGGCGAAGAACAAGAAAAATTTTGTAAAGCATTACAAAGATATTCTCCTGTTGAAAGCTACTTAACCCCGATTCCTGATGTTGTTCCGGGGTATGAAGACAAATTAATTATGGCAGGGGGCAGTTTTATTGAAGGTTCTACAATTGAACTTTCAGCCGATGGGCCGATTCGCCCGCCCTATGCAATTTATATGCAGGGGGGCTTAAGCTATTACCACGTAAAAATTGCGCTTGAAGGCGTTTTGGACGAACTTAAAAAATAATTATTTAGATTCAAACGAAATCTGAAAACAAATATCGCTTGAGTTCTTGATTATTTTTAATTTGCCCTTAATTGCTCTCAATTTTTTTCTTACAATTTCAAGCCCCATTTTGGTGGAACACAGGTTTTTTTGTTTTTTATCATAAGGGTTTGAAAAACAAATTGTTAAATAGTTATCCCTTTTTTCAAAAACAATTTTTATTGTGCCGTCATTAGGCGTATATTTAACAGCGTTTGTTAAAAGGTTTAAAATAATTTGTCTTATTAAATATTTATCCCCCACAACATAAGGGTCAAATGCTTTATCAAGGCTCATAATTATTCTTAAATTTTTTTCCGCTATCAAAAAATTTAAAACCCTTGTTTCTTCTTTTATCATTGCGCTTAAATTAACAAGCTCAAATTTGGGGCAATATCTGCCTTTTTGCAAGGAATATGAGCTCATCATATTTTCAACATAGTTCAAATTGTGCCTGTTAATTTTAAAAAGTTCATCCAAAAATTCATCACGCCTTATATTTTTAAGTGCAAAATCCATGCTTATGATGGGCGCTTTTAGGTCATGGATTAATTCGAAAATAAAATCGTCGTTTTTATTAAATGTTCTCATATTCTTCTTTTAACAAATTCACTTATTTTTATCATTGATAAGTCGGGCAATCTCAACAGTATTTACATCAGAGCTTGCTCTTAGTATAATTATTCTTAAATTAAGGGATTATAAATAATGATTAAAATTGATTTTAAGAATGTTTCATCAAAAGTAATAGGCGAAGAATACGGCCTTGATATTGAATCTGAGTTTGGAATTTATGCGCCTAAAATTGAAGAAATTATAAAAAACCTTAATTTTAACAAAGATAAACAAGGTGCTTGGCTGCAGTGGATGAATTTGGGGTATAACGAAGAAACCCTTTGGTATGTTAAAGAATATGCAGCTATGGTTGAAAACAGGTTTGATAATGTTCTTGTTTTGGGAATAGGCGGCTCTGCACTTGGTGCAATTGCTTTTTGCCATGCGCTTTTAAACCTTAGTTGGAACCTTTTATCTAAAGAAGAAAGAGGAGGATACCCGAGAATTTTCTTCTTAGATAACATTGACCCCGATGAAATTCAAAGCTTATTAAATATACTTGACCTTAAAAGAACGCTTGTAAATGTAATCACAAAATCAGGTTCAACAGCGGAAACCATGGCGCAATTTATGATAATTAAAGATAAATTGCAAAATATGCTTGGTGATGATTACAGAAAAAATATTGTTGCAACAACAGATAAACTCTCGGGTGTTTTAAGGCAAATTGCAAACGAAGAAGGATATAAAACTTTTGTTGTGCCGGATGATGTCGGCGGCAGATTTTCCGTTTTTTCACCTGTCGGGCTCGTTCCGATGGCGCTTGTCGGCATTGACATTGATGAAATTATGAACGGCATCAAAACAATGGATTTAGCCCTTAAAAATACCGATATTAATAAAAACATTGCAGCCCAAAATGCCTTAATTCATTATTTAATGGATACTCAAAAAGGCCACTATATAACGGTTATGATGCCATATTCTTCAAGATTAAAATATGTATCGGATTGGTTTGTTCAACTTTGGGCGGAATCTTTAGGAAAAGAAATTGATAAAGAAGGCAATGTTGTAAATATTGGCCCTGTGCCAATTAAAGCTTTAGGCGCAACTGATCAGCATTCCCAAATTCAACTTTATAATGAAGGCAAGCACGACAAATTAATCAATTTTATCAGGGTTGATGAATTTGATAACGTGGTTGAAATTCCAAAAATATTTGAATTTACAGGAATTAATTATTTAGGCGGTAAAACAATTAATGAACTTATAAACGCTGAAGCTGATGCAACGGCTGTTGCTCTATCCAATTTTAAACGTCCGAATTTAACAATTCATATGCCGAAAGTTAATGCTTATTATTTGGCGCAACTGTTTTATATGTTAGAAGTTCAAACTGCAATTGCGGGCGAATTATACAATATAGACGCATTTAATCAGCCGGGGGTTGAGCAAGCCAAAAATTATACATACGCTCTTATGGGCCGCTCCGGTTATGAAGAATCAAGGCATGAATTGGAAGAAAAAATCGGCATAAAAGAAGAAGAAAAAATCAACCAATAAAAAAAGACCCTTTTATAAGGGTCTTTTTTTGTATATCTTTTATTTAAGCATATACTTTCTGTTCAGTTGTTTGTGCTTCTTGTGTTGCTGCGTTTTTATCGCTTATAAGTTTTGCTGCCATTGCAATACCTACAACGCCTGCTGCAATTGCTGCAATGATTTTTCCTTTTGTACCCGATTTTTTTACAACTTGCGCTGCATCATCAATAACTGCAAGTGCGCCTGTTTGTTTTATTGCGGGAAGATTCCTTCCTGTTGTTGTTGCCAATGCGGTTGTACCTGTTTTTACCGCAATAGGCATAGATTGTAAACCTGATGCTAATGCTCCGACACCCATTCTACCATTTTCCTTTCACTTTAACATATTCTAATTAAAAAAATTTTTAACTAAATATTGCCATGCAAAATGAACACTGCTTAACAAAACTTAAAAATTAAACTTCTTCCCCAAAAAGGCACCAGATAGAGGCCTTGTTTAATTTCACAAGAACAAAATCACCCACGTTATGTTTATTTGATTCAAAATGAACCACTTTATTGTTTCTTAGCCTGCCTTCTAAAAGCCTTTTATTATCTTCAAATTTTTCTTTTTCAACAAGAACTTCCAATGTTTTTCCGACATATTTTTTATTTGAATTAAAACTTGCTTCTTTAATTGTTTCGTTCAATTCAATTAAGCGGCGCTTTTTAACTTCATCCGGAATAAATTTATCAACCATTTTTCCTGCGGGGGTATTTGGCCTTGGGGAATATGCCGCAGTATTTGAATAATCAAGCCCCAATAGTTTAATTTGTTTAATTGTATCTTGAAATTCTTCTTCGGTTTCTGATGGAAACCCTGCAATAAAATCTGATGTAACAGTTACATTTTCAATTTCGCTTTGCACTTTTCTTACAATTTCACTGTATTTTTGAACATCATATCTTCTGTTCATCATTTTTAAAATTCTGTCGTTTCCGGATTGCATCGGAATATGGAAGCATTCGCAAATTTTAGAACCGTTTTTAACCGTTTTAATAACATCATCCGTAATATCAGTCGGGTATGATGTTGTAAACCTTATTCTGAAATTTCCATCAAGTTTGTCTAATTCCCTTAAAAGGTAGGCAAAGGTTGGTTTTCCTTCTAAATCTTTACCATAGCTATCAACATTTTGCCCCAAAAGAGTAATTTCTTTAAATCCTTCTTTTATAATTTGTTTTGCTTCTTTTAAAATGTTCTCAACCGTTCTGCTTCGCTCTCTTCCTCTTGTATAGGGTACAACGCAATATGTACAAAAATTGTTGCAGCCTTCCATAATAGGAAGCCAAGCATTTATATTTTTATTTCTTATAATTTCAAAATCTTTTTCATTAACCGCTTTATCCCTTATGGCGCAAATTCTGCCTTCTTGTTTTAAAAGGTCGGGAAGTTCATAAATGTTGTGAGTTCCGAAAATTAAATCAACATAAGGGTATTTTTTAAAAATGTTTTCTTTTTCTTGTTGTGCAACGCAGCCGCAAATGCCGATTTTAATATCTTCGCCGCCTTTTTTTCTTTTGCCCCAGTTGCCGATTTTTGAATATGCCTTATCTTCGGATAATTTTCTGATGGAGCATGTATTTATAATTAAAAAATCAGCCTCATCTTCATTTGACGGTTCATATCCAAAATGACTCATAATGCCCATAATTCTTTCGCTGTCAGATTTATTCATCTGACAGCCTAAAGTTTCAATGTATAATTTTTTATTTTTGGATTCCAACTTTTTAACCTTACACAATAATTGAAGAATTAATGTTTTCTAATCTTTCAATTCTTTCTTTCAAGGCACCTAGCGGTTTATAATAAGGTTCCACCGTCATAATTTTTGCTGCGATATTGGGGTAGAAATATATAAACCTTAATTCGCTTTTGGTTAAAGGTTTTTGAGTGTGAACGTTAGCATATCTTGCAAGTTCCAAAATGTTCCTTGCTTCTTCTTCATCTTTAAATTCAAGTTCCAAGTTTTGATAAACGTTTCTGAAACCTTTAATGCCTGAATATTCGCCAACCGTTATCATTCTGCCTGTTTCAATGATTTCAGGCTCACCTTTTCCTAATTCTTCATAATCATAAAGTTCATAGTTTCTTCTGTCTTTTAAGGCGCCATCAGCGTGAATTCCGGATTCATGGGCAAATGCGTTGTCGCCCACGGCAACTTGGTTCATCGGAATTGCAACGCCAAAGGCATAAGCTGTATATTTTGCAAGTTTCCATGCTTTTGATAAATCAATTTGAGGGTCAATTTGGTATTTGCCTTCAAAACCTGAAGATTTTAAAATTGCAAGAATACAAGAAATTAAATCGGCATTACCGGCTCTTTCTCCCATACCGTTAACGGCTGTATTAATCCAAGGAGTAACACCTGCATCAACTGCAGCTTTTGCACCCATAACAGAGTTTGCAACGGCCATGCCTAAGTCATTATGGAAGTGGAGTTCAATATCCATATTGGTTTCTTTTGCAAGGGTGTAAATTCTGTCATACGCTGTCTTTGGGTCGTCATAACCCAGAGTATCACAGTATCTGAACCTTTTTGCACCGTATCTTTTGCATTCATTTGCATATTTAATAAGGTAACTTAAATCTGACCTTGAGGCATCTTCTGCGTTAACGCCTATTATATCTGCATTGTTTTTAACTGCTTCATTAACGGCTTCCAGCGTTTGGGCTAAAATATCATCTTTTGTTTTTTTACCGCCATATTTGCCGTTTATCATTTGATCTGATGTTGATTGAGATAAATTAATGTTTTTTAATTTGGGAACATTTTTAAATGATTTATCAACATCTGATGCTAATGCTCTTGACCAGCCCGATAAAATTGTTTTATCAATTGCGCCTCTTTCAACAAGCATTAAATTACCGTTCAAGTAATTAATTTCATGGCAAGTTGTGGGGAAACCAAACTCGGATTGGGTTATTCCCATATCATTTAACATAAGATTAATTATTGTTTTTTGAAGTTTGGCTAAGCCTAATCTTGATGTTTGAACACCATCACGATTTGTAACATCTACAAATTTAATGTAATTTTCAGTCATATTCTACCTTTTGATTATTTCTGCACCGTTAGTTAATATATTATCAGATAAAAAAATACTGGCAATTTTTTTTAATTTGATATAGAATAAGTCATGTAATTTGATAATATGGCATGAATTTTTCATGCGAAAGGGAAAAATGCCTACTGTCTCGAAAATAACATTCGGTGAGTCGTCATTTAAAAATCAGAATCTGCCTGAGCGACATCGAAAGCGACCAATATTAAGTAGTATATCTCGAATGTCAGACTACGAAATAATAAGTGCGAGCTTGAGAAACGCAAATAAAGAAGCAGAAAAAACAACAGCTGCGCGTGCCCTTGAAAAGTGGCCTTTAATGTTTATAGCAGCAACAACCATAGCTGCGGGTGCCTTAACAAAAGGTAAATTATCCGCAAAAGTTACGTCTGCCGTAAAAACATTGGGTGCAACGGGTACGGTTTTTGCTCTTTCAAAACCGGTTGATAAAATAACTGATAAACTTTTGACAAGAGAAGATAAAGAAGGCAATAAAAAAGAAGTAAATCCGTTTGTTCAACTTGCTGTTGGTGTTGCAGCCCTAGCCGGAGCAAGCGCTCTTGTTTTGGGCGGTGCCAAAAAGGGTGGTGATAAACTTGCTAAAATGTTCAGACCGACAGCAGACGCTCTTAAAGAAAATTTAATCCAACATGCTAATAAATTAGACAATTCTGTTCTCGGTAAGTTTTCACAAAAAATTTCAAGCAAAACATCTGAAATTGCGTCAAGATATCCGAAATTAGCTTCCGTTACAAGAAATGCGGCTGTTTTCGCACCGGTTGCGGGTGCTTTGGGCGGCTCTGTTATTTTGGCAAATGAGGTTGCTCAAAAAAGAGAAGAAACATTTGTTTCAAACGTAAACAAACTGGCTCTTACAAGAGAATTTGCAAGAGCAGCTCTTGATAAAAACGCTGATACAATAGAACAATCAACTGAAGATATTGACGATTAATAAGTTTTAAAATAAAAAATGCCGCCTATGTTGGGCGGCATTTTTGTATTTAATTTTAGTTTTCTTTTTCTTTTAAAACATTTGACCAATGTTGAAGAGAATGAGCAAGCCTTGAATGGTCATTCCAGAAATTATGATTTCGTCTTACGTTTGCTTCCAATATTACATCAGGAAGGTTCAGAGCATCGTCTTGTTCTAATCTCTTGTGGTATGTGTCTTCAAAATTTTCCGTCATTCTTAATGACCAGTTTTCAGGGCCCACTACCCCCGGTACATTGTATCTTTCTTTTATTCCGAACAAATCCGTCCAGAAAATTTGAATGTTTTTAGCACCTGAGGAGAATAATTCCACAAATTTGTTTCTTCTTTCTCCTTTATTCGGATATAATTCCTTTGCGGTTTCCGTGTCATGGTTTGTAACCATCAGGGTTGAATTTCTTGGTGCATTCCAAGTCTTATCCGAATTGCTCCATTTTGTAATAATTGTGCCGCCCAAACCAAGCTCGCTCAGTGTTTGTTTTGTGCAGCCAGGCAGGTATCCTGCGTCTTCAACAATTATGTGCGAAGCGTTCAACCCTGCTTCATTTGCGGCAGGCAGAACTATTTTTCTTAGAATTCTGTCAAATTTGTCTCCGTTTAATCCTCTGTATAATTCCGAATATAATCTTCCTTCACGGCCACCGTTTTCAGAATAAACATAAGGGTCCATTAATCCTACAACGTGGTCTATTCTGACGCCGCCTTTGTTTTCTTCAAAAGCTTTTTTATATTTGTTGTACAAGAATTTTCCGCCTTCACCCAAAGAGCCGTCTTGGTTGAATATCTTTGTCGGGTCTTGAACAATAAAGCCCCATTTTTGAGCGTTCGGGTTCCAAGGTTCTTTGCAGCCAAGTCTTAAATCTTCCGAGAATAAGTCTCTGTTGCCCCAAACTTCAGTATCGGAAAATCCTATCGGTATATCGCCAATATCGCTTATGCCGTTTTTATCAAGTGTTTTATGACCTTTGGAAATTTCTTTTTTAGCAAGCATTTGTGAGAACAAAAATGCATTGATTTCTTTTTTGTGGTTTTCTCTTAATTCATTTAATCTTGATGTTCTTTGTTCTTTTTCTCTGTCATTTTTGGGCTTTTTGAAAAGATCTCTGTCTGTCGGATTTTCCCAATTTGGCCAATAATCGTTATCATATATATCTGTTAATATATTATATAAAGCGTTCTTTTCCTGCTGTTTTCCATGAGCTTGTTTAAAGGCTTCAAAATCAGCTTCAAGACCTTCTATTGCTCTTCTTTCAACTTCAGGCAAAGAATCTTTATTTGCTCTTTTTTGTTCAAAAGTGTCATAAATTTCGGCGAATGCATTGTGGGTTTCTTGAGCATTATATACATAGGCGGATTTGCCCTGACCTTTTCTTGGGTTGTTGTCCACAATTCTTCTGTATGTTTCTTCGCTTAAAAGTGCGCCTGATTCGGGTTTGGTTAGTTCATCCAAATTAATTATTGCTGTATTATAAGCACTTGAATTTGAAACATAAGGGGAAGAATCCGTGCGTTTTCCAAGACCCAAAGGCTGTTTTTGTTGAGTGCTAAAGCCCCAAGTGCTTAAAAACGGATACAATTTTTCATTTGAACATTTTGAATACGGCTGGCCGACGCCTACATCGCTTTCCTTATAAGAAGGAGAACAATTTGTGGGTAAAATAACCCCCATATTTTTTCCTAAAGTCTTCAAGCCTTCTTCAATGTCTTTTTTTACAAGCGGTTTCTCGTCTTCTCTTAATTTCCTTCCGAATGCGGGTGAATTTTGACGGCAAAAACCGGTAACAGCACCTAACTTCACTTAATTTCTCCTTAATATATATGTATAATTATTCCGACACAAAATTTCTTTAATATTTAAACCACAAAAAAAATTTTTTTGCACATGTAAAATTAAAAGTCAAATTTATGTTAAGAAATGTTAAAATTAAATTTCAAGAATAGATTAATAATGCTCTATCTTTAAAAAAACAATTGCATTTTTTATGTTAAGTAATATGAACAATGTAGGACAAAAACCAAAAAAAATGGTAATATGATTGCATAAAGTGTTCTTTTTACCCATTAAGGGTAAAGCAGGAAATAGAGATTAATTAACCAATAAAAGATATGAAGTTTCGTTAAGCATTGCAACATAAATAAGTCAATTTTTAAAGGATAAAATTTTTTTAATAATATGTGAAGTGTTTTATATCTTCGTGTCTTAATGTCTCAAAAAAAGTGTAAAAGTGAAGAAATTGTTATTTGGAGGAATCTGATTATATGACAATTAGTGTGAACAACCGCAAAAAACAAGCGAAGAAAACTTTTGATGAATTAATTAAAGATCTTCAAACATCCAATTCAGAAAAAGTTCGTTATAATGCTGCAAGAGTTCTTGGTGAAATGGGCGATTTTAAAGCCGTTAAACCTTTAATTGATGTTTTAAAATATGATAAAAACGGTTCGGTTCGTTTATATGCAGCTCGTGCATTAGGCGAATTGGGCGATACAAATGCAACGGTTCCTTTGATTGAATCTTTAAGAGAAGACAGAAACGTTGACGTTCGTGTTCGTGCAGCAAGAGCTTTGGGTCGTTTAGGCGGCGGCATTGTTGTTGAACCCCTTGTTGAAGCACTTAACGATGAAAATCCCCAAGTTTGTATAACAGCAACTGATGCCCTAATTGAAATCGGTGATGTTGCAACAGACGCTTTAATTGAATCATTAGACCATGAAAAAGTTAATGTAAGATGCGACGCAACAAGAGCATTGGGTGAAATCGGCAATAAAAAAGCAGTTGAAAAAATCATCACAATGTTAAAAGACGAATGGGTTAATGTTAGAATTTATGCCGTAACTTCACTCGGTAAATTAGGCGATACAAAAGCCGTTCCCGCTTTAATTGAAGTTATGGAAAATAAAAATGAAAATGATTTGGTAAGAGCCGGCGCAGCTGCTGCACTTGGCGTTTTAAGAGACCAAAGAGCACTTCTTCCTTTGAGAAAATTAATTATTGAAGCTGAAGAACTCGGTGAACTTGAAGATACAGCATTGAAATCATTCAAGAAAATTATGGCTGCCAACTGGGAATCAATCCCCGGTGCCGCACCCGTTAAAAAACCGGCTTTATTCTAATTTTGTTTAATTAATCCTTTTTAATAAAACGCCTTTCTGAAAACGGAAGGCGTTTTTTAGTTTTCATTAATATAAATATAATCTCTCCCTTGATTTACAAAACAACTTCTTTATAGTATATTTAACTTGTAAAAAGTTTAAGGAGCTTATCTTATGGGGATAATGGACGGTAAAAAGGGCATTATTTTTGGTGTTTCAAATAAATTTGGTATTGCAAACGCCATAGCCGAACAAATTTATAATCAAGGCGGCGAAATTGCTTTTACATACGCAAATGAAGCAATGGAAAAAAGAGTTCGTCCGATAGCGGATTCCATGAACGCTAAACTTTGCTTAGAATGCGACGTTACAAAGGACGAAGATGTTAAAAAAGTTTTTGAAGAATATCAAAAAACATATGACAGATTAGATTTTGTAATTCATGCCGTTGCATTTGCAAATAAAGAAGACTTAATGGGCGATTTTTACACAACAACCCGTGAAGGCTGGGATTTAGCAATGCATGTTAGTGCATATTCGCTTCTTACAATGTCAAAATATGCTAAACCTCAAATGGAATTAACAGGCGGCGGTTCAATTTTAGCTTTAACTTATTTGGGTTCAACAAAAGCTGTTGCAAACTATAACATTATGGGTGTTGCAAAAGCGGCTTTGGAATCATCAATGAGATTTATCGCAGCGGATTTAGGCAAATTCAACATCAGATGCAACTGCTTATCGGCTGGCCCTGTTAAAACAATGGCTGCAAAAGGTATTGGCGGTTTTGACAGAATGTTAAAAGCAAATACCTTGAAGGCACCTTTAAAAAGAACACCATCTCTTGAAGATGTCGGTAAAGCAGGCTTATATTTAGCTTCGGATTTATCTTCAGGTGTAACGGGCGAAGTTCATTTTGTAGATTGCGGCGCACACAGCGTTTTTGCATCGTTAGATGAAATGGAGCTTATGTGCCAATCTCAAAAAGAACCTGTCGGTGTTTAATTTAAAATTTAACTTAAAAAGGCCCTTGTCTTTTAAAGACGGGGCTTTTTTAATATTTTTAATACTCTTGTATTCGATATTAAAAAAGTTTATAATATAGGTAGATAAACCTTTTTTGGCTATAGCATGTTTGAAAGGTAATATATAAGTTTATGAGTGAAGTTCAATTTCAAAACGACCTCACCAAGTTAATTGAAATTTTACCTCCGAAAATTAAAAGAAATATCTATGACGGGCTTTTAGATGAAGCCATTGAAATTGTTCTTGATATTGGAAGACTCCCCGAAGTTCGTATAGGAAACGGAAAGATTGAATATTTAGGAACAGACACCGTTACATCTGATGACATTGACTATATAACATCAAAAATTCCCGAATTTACATCAGATAACAGATCGGGTATTGCAGGCACACTGCACAGAATAAGTGCAATCAGAAACAGGCAAGGGAAAATTATTGGTCTTACCTGCCGTATCGGGCGTGTTATTACGGGCACTATAACTTGCATTAAAGATTTTGTTATGCAAAATAAAAGCATTCTCTTTTTGGGGCGCCCCGGCGTTGGTAAAACAACAAAATTAAGGGAAATAAGCCGCCTTGTTGCGGATGAATTAGGCAAAAGAGTTGTTGTTGTAGACACATCAAATGAAATTGCAGGCGATGGCGATGTTGCGCACCCTGCAATAGGAAAAGCAAGAAGAATGCAAGTGCCGCAGCCTGAATTTCAAAAAGATATTATGATTGAAGCGGTTGAAAACCATACCCCTGAAGTTATTGTGGTTGATGAAATAGGAACGGAACTGGAAGTTGCCGCCGCAAGAACAATAGCAGAGCGCGGTGTTATGTTAATTGCAACGGCACACGGCAACACTTTGGACAACCTGATTAAAAACCCCGCTATGTCAGATTTGGTTGGCGGCGTCAGTTCCGTTACCTTAGGCGATGAAGAAGCAAAACACAGAGGCTGCCAAAAAACCGTTTTAGAAAGAGAAAAACAGCCTACATTTGATATCGTAATTGAAATTATAGACAGAAATACCCTTGCCGTTTATAAAGACACGGCAGAAGCTGTTGATTGCATTTTAAGAGGCTGGCCGGTTACGCCCGAGATTAGAAAAGTGGACGGCGTTTATAACGATAAAATTCCAACCAAAACGGAACTTGAAAAGACTATTGATAAAGTAAATGAATTGGATAGCAGAACGCAAAACCCGATGAATTTTTCATTCAACAGGCAAGCTTACGTAAACAAGGTTAAAAACCATAAAAAAGTTTATATATATGCAGTTTCAAGGTCTATTGTAAATAAAATTATAGAAAGACTTGATATAGATGTTGAAATTGTAAGAAACGTGGAAGATGCAGACATTGTAATTGCCCATAAAAACTTTGCAAAGGGCGGGTGCAAAATTTTATCAATTGCAAATGAATACAGGCTTCCTGTTTATTTTGTTCGAACAAATACAATGTCGCAAATTCAAAAAGTTTTAAAAGACGCGCTTCATTTGGCGGAAAACCCTAATTTTAAAGAAGTTACGGTTAATTATAAAGATGAAACCGAGCTTGCGCTTGATGAAGCAAAAGCTGCTATTGCAAAAGTTATGGAAGGCGCAGAAACTGTTGAATTAGAGCCGCAGCCGCAAAATATAAGAAAATTACAACACGAACTTGCAGATTCATATAACCTGCAATCTAAAAGCATTGGCGAAGGTGAAAATCGAAGAATACAAATTTCAAGAAATGACGATTAAATTTGTATATTTTTCAATTCAACCAAAATGCCTTGTTTAATTTCTAATGTGTCCGTTCCTAAATTTTCCAAAATTTTCATTGCAACACAATCGGTTAATTTTGTAATTGCATATAAAATGTGCTCGGACATAATTTTTTCTTTGCCATGGTTTTTTGCAACATCATATGCAATCTCCAAAAGGCTTTTGCCTTTTTTGGTGTATTTCATTGAAGATTCGTCGCCTTCTTCAATGTCATCTCCTATTAAATTAAGCGCCTGCAGCCTTGCATCTTTCAATGTTATTCCCAATTTGTCCAAAACTTCTGCCGCAACACCGTTTTTGTAAGCTAAAATTCCAAGCAGAATCATTTCCGTGCCGATTGTTGTTTTGTTTAAATTTTTTGCTTCTGCTTTTGCCAGCCTTAAAATAGCAAGGGTTTCAGGCATGGTTTTGGCACCCGTATTTAATTCTTTTGTTAATTGGTCAATAAAATCTGTTTTATAGCCTGTCAATTCTTTTATAATTTTGTATGCAATGCCTGTTTTAGCTTTTAAAACGCCCATAATAACATGTTCCGGCTTAATTTCAACGCTGCCCATTTCTTTTGCGGCTTCAACGGCGTTTAACATCACTCTAAAGGCATTTGGTGTGAATATAATTTGCCTTTCGCCGTATTCTTCTTCCCTGTTTGAAAAATTCTTCAATTTTTCATCAAAAGATTCTTTTGTGATGCCATATTTTGCTAAAATTTTTGTTATATCCGTTTCTTCATCCAAAACGGATTCAATAATTTGTTCCGTGCCCAAGATTTCATAACCGTATGTAGAAAGCTTTGCTCTTGCCGAACTTAAGAGGTTTGACAAGTTGTTTTCGGTAAAAATGGTATCAACCTTTTTAAAGAAACTGTCTTGTTTTAATGTTTTATCATCTTCTTCGGGGTGTTTAAACTGTTTCTTTTTCTTTTTTTTGCTCAATAAGCCTTTTATGTTTGAAATAGCTTTTTCTTCGTCGAAATTAAATTCCTTTAAAATTTCATATGCGCCTGAGTTTTTTGAATTAAAAATTGCAAGAGCTATATAATAGGGGATTACAAGCGAATTATTATAAAATTTTGAAATTTCCATTGTTTTTTCCAAAATTTCTCTGGCGCTTTCTGAAAACGGAATAAATTCGCCGTTTTTCGGTTCTTTTTTGAGTTCAATTTTATTGTCTATTTTTTGTTTCAGTTCATCTATATTTATTTCATTCAACCCTAAAAGCCTGCCTTGAACGCCTTTTAAGGAATTTACAAGCCCGATTAAAAAATGTTCCGAATAAACTTTATCGGCACCGAAATTGCCCGCTTCAATTTGAGCGTTAACAACAATATCTAAAGCTTTCTGGGTGAACTTTTCAAACATTTTGCTTAATTTTACTACAAAATTAATTAAAAGTATAGCCAATAAATTGTAAAATACGCCTTAATAATGTAAAATAAAAATGGCTAGGTTGTTATAAAGAAGATTGATATGGAAGAAAAATTTTATCCCGTTTACACGCTTTCAAATAAGTGCCATGATTGCTATAAATGCGTTAGGGAGTGTTTTGTAAAGTCAATTGAAGTTATTGATTCTCAGGCAAAAATTATAAAAGATAAATGTATAGCTTGCGGCCACTGCGTTCGGGTTTGCCCGTCAAGCGCAAAAAGAATAAGATATGACATAGATAAAGTTAAATCGCTTTTGTTGTCCGATAAAAAAGTTATTGTTTCCCTTGCTCCTTCTTGGGCAGGTGTTTATGATTATTCGGCACCGGTTATGATTTCCCTTTTAAAAACCTTGGGCTTTTATGGTGTTAGCGAAACTGCGCTTGGGGCGGAATCTGTTTCCATTGAAACAACAAGAACATTAAACGAAATGGAAAAAGGGCTTTTAATTTCATCCTGCTGCCCCGTTGTTGTGGATTACATAAGAAACTATAAGCCGGAATTTACCGATTATATTGCAAAAATAGCTTCCCCTGCCTTAACCCATGCAAAATACTTAAAAGATTATTATAAAGATGAAGATATAAAGGTGGTTTTCATCGGTCCCTGCATTGCAAAGAAAAATGAAGCCGACAGAAACTCCGATTTAATATACGCATCTTTAACTTATGACGAGCTTAATTTTTGGATAAAAGATTTAAGGGTTGATATAAATTCAATTGAACCCAATAAAGAAGATGTCTTTATTCCAAAAGCAGCCCATGAGGGCGGTTTGTACCCGATTGAAGGCGGCATGAACGAAACCATCAAAATGGATAAAATTAAAAAAGATGTCCGCTTAATAAGTTTAAGTTCCCTGCCTGCCCTAAAAAGGGCGCTTCAAAACTTAAAACCCGAAAATATTGAAGGCAAAATATTTTTAGAAGCACTGTCTTGCGAAGGGGGCTGTGTGAACGGGCCTGCCGTACCGCAGAAAAAATCAGGGCTGATTGTTAATTCAAATATTTTATCCAAAGTAAAGAAAAGAAGTGATATTCCAAAAACACCTGATACTGTTTTGGAAATGAAATATGAGCCTTTGGCAAAAGCCGATAAGAAAATTTCTTTAATCGATATGTCGGATGCTATGAAATCCATAGGCAAAACATCTGATGAAGACGAACTAAACTGCGGCGGCTGCGGATATTCAACCTGCAGAGAGCTTGCCGCTGCAATTTTGGATAAAAAAGCGGAACCTTCCATGTGTGTTTCTTATATGAGAAAGCTTGCCATGAAAAAAACCGCAATGCTTTTAAGGACAATGCCGTCAGCTATGGTTATGGTTAATAACAAATTGGAAATTATGGAAACAAACGATGCATTTATTAAAATGTTTGCGCCTGATATGTATGATATATTCTCAAAACGTCCTGACGGCATGAAGGGTGCTCTTTTAGACAGAATTTTACCTTTCTATTCGTTGTTTGAAACGGCATTAATGAAAAATACGGAAGTTCACAAAGAAAGGTATCAAATAAAAGATAAACTCTATGATATAAATGTTTTTGTTATAGAAGAAAACAATTTAACGGGCGCCATTATAACGGATGTTACAACATCTGAAGTGAACAGAGAAAAAGTTGCAAGAAAAGCAAGAGAAGTTATAAACAAAAACATTGAAACCGTTCAAAATATAGCAAGTTTATTAGGGGAACATATGGTTGATGTTGAAACCCTTTTAAGCTCAATTGCGGAAGACTATTCAAGCGAGGGTGAAAATCAATAATGTTTATAAGAATAGGAAAATCCTCACTTAAAAAGAATCAAGAAAACGCTTGCGGAGATTGTATCATAACCAAAAGATACAAAGATTCGGATAAAATAACGGCCGTTTTATCGGACGGGCTTGGAAGCGGCATAAAAGCAAACATTTTATCTACAATGACATCCGTTATGCTTATGGGTTTTGCAGAAAATAATGCGGATTTGGTGAAGTCGGCAGAAATTGTTATGAACTCGCTTCCTGTTTGCAAAGTAAGAAACATAAGCTACTCTACATTTTCCGTTGTTGTGGCCGATAATGAAGGCGGCGTTCACATAATAGAAGAAGGCAATCCTGATTTTATTTATTATTCCGATAATAAAATCATTGAATTAACTCCTGAAATTATTGATTCTAAAAACCATAAAGACAGGCACCTGAAAATTTACAATCTGACATTAAAAGAAAACGATGTTCTTGTTTTTGTTTCAGACGGCGTAACGCAAGCAGGGCTTGCATCAGAGCAATTGAGAGACGGCATTACAAGAGACGGTTTAAAAAGAATAGTAAAAGAATACGTTGAAAAAACCCCGAATTTTAACCCTGATGATTTGGCGCACCATATTACAAACATTGCGAAATATGTTTCATCCGGCCATACTCCGCAAGATGATATTTCGGCGCTGGTTTTAAGGGCAGCAAGGCCTAAAAAAGCCCTAATTTATACGGGTCCTCCTTATAATAATGACAAAGATTCCGAATGGGCAAGCCTTTTTGAAGAATTTGACGGAAAAAAAGGTGTTGCAGGGGGTACGACTGCGGGAATTTTGGCAAGAGAATTAAATAAAGAAATTTATATAAACCAAAATTCGGGCGGTTCTTTGCCTGCCGTTTCCTTTATGGACGGAGCAGACATTGTAACCGAAGGTATTTTAACCCTAACAAGAGTGTCTGAATATTTATCGGATGATAATTTTGAAGATAAAAAAGACGCTGCAAAAGATTTAATTGATTTCCTTTTGGATGCCGACTGTATTGATTTTGTTGTGGGTGCAAAGGTTAATTCGGCGCATTATGACCCGAATTTGCCCATTGAAATTGAATTAAGACGCGATGTTATTAAAAAAATCGCAAAAACTTTAAAAGACAAATATTTAAAGAAAGTTACCGTCCAATATATGTAAATTATTTGATTATGGCTTTTGTTTGTATTATGATGTTTCCGTTAGTTTGTGGGGATTAGAAATAAAATGACAGAGTTAAAGAGCTCTATTGATTTTACCAAAATCGATAAGATATTGAGTGATTACGGCTATGAGAAAACAAATCTTATAACTGTTTTGCAAAAAGTTCAGGAAGTTTACAAGTTTTTGCCGGAAGACGCCATAACATACATCGGGGATAAAATTGAAGGTTTATCGCCCGCTACTGTTTTGGGTGTTGCAACTTTTTATGCGCAGTTTAGCCTTGAGCCCAAAGGCAAATATGAAATAAAAGTATGCGACGGAACGGCATGCCACGTTAGAGGGTCGCTTCCTGTTTTGGAAGCAATTAAAGAAAAGCTTCCTATGGAAAATGGTAAGATGACAACAAAAGACGGTTTGTTTTCCGTTGAAACGGTCAGCTGCCTTGGTGCTTGCGGTTTGGCTCCCGTTGTCGTTATAAACGAAAAGGTTTATCCGCAAATGACACCTGAAGCAATAACACTGATAATTGATACTCTTATGAAAGAGGAAGGCAGATAATGGAAAAAACAGCATTGAATACCGATATAAAAAAAGAACAAGATAAAGCTCAGGAATTAATTAAAAAACAAGGTTTAAGAGTTTTGGTTTGTGCGGGAACCGGCTGTGTTGCAAACGGTTCTATGCAGGTTATAGAAAAGTTCAGAGAACTTGGCGCCGATGTTGCCGTATTATCTGAACAAGATAAAATGACAACCGTTCCGACAGGCTGCCACGGGTTTTGCGAACAAGGCGTTTTGGTTACAATTCCCGATCTCAAAGTAACTTATGTAAAAGTTAAAGTATCTGATGTTGAGGAAATTTTTGAAAGCCACATAAAAGGCGGCAAGCCGGTTGAAAGATTATTATATGTTGATCCTATGACACATAACCACGTGATGGATGATGAACACATTAATTTTTATGCAAAACAAACAAGAACCGCTCTTAAAAATTGCGGAAATATTGATGCGGAATCAATCGATGAAGCAATTGCAGTCAGAGGATATGAAGCATTATATAATGTTTTGGAAGAAAATGACCCTGATAAAGTAATTGAAACAATTGAAAAATCAGGTTTAAGAGGCCGCGGCGGCGGCGGGTTCCCGACAGGCAGAAAATGGCGCTTTACGGCTGCAAATAAAGGCGGAAAGTCTTATGTTGTTTGTAACGGTGATGAAGGTGACCCCGGTGCTTTTATGGATAGGTCCGTTATGGAAGGCGACCCCCATAAATTATTGGAAGGTATTGCAATTGCAGCATTTGCCGTTGGCGCAGATGAAGCCTACATTTATGTAAGGGCAGAATATCCTCTTGCAATTAAGCGTTTAAGAAAAGCCATTAAAGACGCAGAAGAAAGAAATTTCTTAGGCAATAACATAATGGGCACAAACTTTAACCTTACAATTCATATCAGAGAAGGTGCAGGTGCTTTTGTTTGCGGTGAAGAAACAGCCCTAATGGCATCAATTGAAGGCGAACGCGGTATGCCAAGGCCAAAACCGCCATTCCCTGCAAATAAAGGCTTATTTGGAAGACCCACCCTTATAAATAACGTTGAAACTTTAGCAAATGTTCCGGTTATCATTTTAAACGGTGCTGATTGGTTTAATAAAATGGGAACCGAAACCTCTAAAGGTACAAAAACATTTGCTCTAACAGGTGAAGTTAATAATACAGGGCTCATTGAAGTTCCTATGGGAACCACTTTGAGGCAAATTATTTTTGACATTGGCGGCGGAATGAGAGAAGGCAAAAAGTTTAAAGCCGTTCAGATAGGCGGGCCTTCAGGCGGCTGTCTGACAGAAGAACATCTTGATATTCCGATGGATTATGACAACTTAATTAAGGCGGGCGCTATGGTTGGTTCAGGCGGCTTGGTTGTTATGTCCGATAAAACCTGTATTGTTGAGGTTGCAAGGTTCTTTATGAATTTCACAACAAATGAATCTTGCGGAAAATGTGTTCCTTGCCGTGAAGGTACAAAAAATATGCTTGCAATTTTGCAAAAAATTGTTAAAGGCAACGGCACAATGGAAGATTTGGATAAACTTGAAGAGCTTGCAGAAGTTGTAAAAGCGGGTTCTTTGTGCGGCTTGGGAAAAACCGCTCCAAACCCTGTTTTATCCACTCTTAAATATTTTAAAGACGAATATATAGCACATATTAAAGATAAAAAATGCCCCGCAGGCGTTTGCAAAGCTTTGAAGAGAATTGTTATTAAAGAAGAAATTTGCAAGGGCTGTACAAAGTGCGCAAGAAATTGCCCTGTGGGCGCGATTGAGGGTACGGTTAAAAATCCTCATAAAATTGACCAATCTAAATGTATTAAATGCGGCGCTTGCTTAAATGCTTGCCCATTTAAGGCAATTGTTAGCGAATAAGGATTTAGAAAATGACAGATAGCGATAAAAAAACTCTTTTTATAAATGATATTGAAGTTGAATTTGATAAAGAAAAAACTATTTTAGAAGTTGCAAAAAAAGCGGGAATTGAAATTCCCACATTTTGCTACCGCCCCGATTTAACACAATTCGGAGCTTGCAGAATGTGTGTTGTGGAAATTGAAAAAAGAGGAATTCAAGCCTCTTGTACAATGCCCCCTGAAGCTGGCTTAAGAGTTTATACCAACACTAAAAAGGTAAGAAAAATAAGAAAAACAATTTTGGAATTGTTATTGGCACGCCACGACAGAGAATGCACAATGTGCTCTAAATCCGGCTCTTGTGAACTTCAAAAATATTCTCAAGAATACGGTGTTACAAATATTTCTTTTGAAAAAATTAAAGAAGAAGATCTTCTTCCGATTGATACATCAAGCTATTCAATTCAAAGAGATATGAATAAATGTATATTGTGCGGTGCTTGCGTTAGAGCATGTCATGAATTTCAAGGCTTGGGTGTTCTTGATTTTTATAACAGAGGCTATAAAGCTAAAGTTCAAACAATGGCAAACAAAAACATGTTTGATGTTGATTGTGTGAACTGCGGACAATGCGCTTCCGTTTGTCCGACAGGCGCTTTAACGGTTAAATCAAACATAGATTGCGTTTACGACTTTTTGGGCGACAGAGAAATTAAAACGGCAATTCAATTTGCACCGTCAGTTAGGGTTGCTTTGGGTGAAATGTTTGGCTTAAAGGCAGGCGAAAATTCCGTTAAAAAAATGTATGCGGCTGCAAGAAAATTGGGCTTTGACCTTGTTTTTGACACCAATTTTTCAGCTGACCTTACAATTATGGAAGAAGCAAATGAATTTGTTCAAAGGGTGGTTAAAAATGAAAACCTTCCCATTTTTACTTCTTGCTGTCCTGCGTGGGTAAGATAT
Organism: Candidatus Gastranaerophilales bacterium; assembly: GCA_944324425.1. Lineage (GTDB taxonomy): Bacteria > Cyanobacteriota > Vampirovibrionia > Gastranaerophilales > Gastranaerophilaceae > Galligastranaerophilus_A. Next base: position 23,937 of record CALUWE010000004.1, on the reverse strand, counting down.
ATGGAATTAAAACACCCTGATATGTTGAATCATTTATCAACGGCAAAATCTCCGCAAGAAATGTTATCTTCCACCATAAAAGAATTTGTTCCGAAATTCTATGAAGGAGTAACAAAAGAAAACTTAAAAGTGGTTTCCGTTATGCCTTGCAGTGCTAAAAAATATGAAGCAAAAAGAGAAGAATTAAACGGTCAAACAGATGTTGTTTTAACAACGGTTGAATTTGCAAAAATGATTCAAGCGGAAGGAATTGATTTTAAAAACTTAAAAGAAGAAGAAGCAAATTCACCTTTTGGCGGCTATTCAGGCGGCGCCACAATATTTGGCGCATCTGGCGGTGTGGCTGAGGCTGCTGTTAGAACCGCTTACAATATGATAACCGGTAAAGATTTGGAAAATCTTGATATTGTTCCTCTAAGAGGTGTTGATGCCGCTTCAAGGTCAAAAGAAGCAGTTCTTGATATTCAAGGTAAAAAAGTTAAAATCAGAGTTGTTTCAACCTTAATTGAAGCAGAAAAAGCCGTTAGAGAAGTAAAAGAAGGAAAAGCAGATTTTCAAATGCTTGAAGTTATGGCATGCCCCGGCGGCTGTATTAATGGTGCAGGACAACCGATTTCATGCAAAGATTCAAAAATAAAAGAAGAAAGAATGGAAGGGTTATATAAAGAAGATAAAAGCCTTCCCATTAGAAATTCCCACGATAACCCTGAAATTAAAAAATTATACAAAGAATTTTTGGAAACTCCCGGGTCAAAATTGGCACACCATCTTTTGCACACAACATATTCAGACAAAAGAAAAGGCAGTTACCTTGATTTAAAATAAACAAAAAAAGAGGCTTAAATTAGCCTCTTTTTTTTAAACTTTATATTAAAACTTAGGCTGTCAAAAACAGCTTGTGATCATCAGGGTTATTTGTTCCCCCAAGCCCGTTTTCAAAGCCTGCACGTTTGTTTGCACCAATCATGGCAACTTCGTTAATGTCTTTTTGATAAGAATTAACTCCTTGATTACCGCCGGTTTTAGAAACACCTTGAGCCTCAGGGGTTCCTCCCCAAATGCTTCCGGTACCACCTGCGGAGCTTCCGCCCACATAAGCGCTTGACACAGGAGTTGCATTCTGTGCGTACGCATTAAATGGATTAATTGTAAATGGATTGCTCATAGTTATACCTTTTTATCCGTACAAATAAATAAAAACATCGAATGAAAAAAAATTTCGCTAAATATGAATTGTGTTACAAAGCTTAACAATATATTTTGAATATGCTATAATGCGCTCTGTAAGTAGTATTTTAGGGATAGAATTTTATGTCTTTTTCAATGAAATTGAGAAAAGTTATTTACAATCTTTTCTTTTGGGTTGTATTAATTTATTCAATGTGGCTGATTTTATTCAAATTGGCAACGGATTTTACAACAATTAAAATTATTTGGGCAGGGCCAATTGCAGGCATGGCGGCACTTTTATTTTCCGCATTAAAAGTTCATGATGTGCTTTTTGCTATGAATGATAACAATCATTTGAAAGAAATTCAAAATAACCTGAAAAAAGGCTTTTTTAATATTCAAAAAAAAGAATTTTTCCTGACGCTAATATCTTTGGCGGTAATTTTTCCGTTGATTTATAAATTTTTAAATCTGCCCCTTGCAATTTGCTTTTTGGCAGGTTCAATAACAATTTTTATATCGTCATTTTTATCTTCTTTGGTTTCAATCAATGTAAATTCCAATATATTAAAAGCCGCGGAAACTTCCCCGAATGCTTTTTATAAGGCTTCGGTAAACGGCGGCTATTCAACATTTTTAATTCCTGTGGGTTTTTGCATGATTTTGTTTCCGGTTTTATATTTTATATATAAAGACCCTGCGATTATTATGGGGTTTGCTTTTGGGGCATGTTTGGAAGCTTTTCTTATAATCGCTTTTGATGAAATTTATTCAAAAGCGTCAAATATTATTTACTTGGAAAAAGAAGAAACAAAAGAAGCGGTCATGCTTTCAAACGGGATTAATGCAAAAAATTCGGCGGTTGATTATGCCGTAAGTTTTATTGCGGTATTAACAGGGGCTATGTTAAGCGGCGTTTTGGTTTTAAATTTATTTGGCGCTTTTATTCCCTTAACTCTGGCGGCAACAGGCATTTTTTGCACAATATTGGCTTCAATATTTGCAAAATTAAAAGGTGCCTTCAGTTCCAAAATCTCTTTGTTCACCGCATTTGTTGTTTCCGTAATTTTGTATCTCGGAATTTCGTTTTATATTGTAGAAAAAGTGTTTATGCCGAAATACGGCTTGTTTTATCCCGTTTTGATAGGTGCATTGGCTGCAGTTATTATTGCGGGTGCCGGATATTTTAATCTCAGAGTCAAGAAAGATGAACTAAAAAATCATTTGAGAGAAGAAATAAATTCAAGAAATCTTATTGCAGCTGCAATTCCGCTTTTAATAGGGGGTTTTGCGGCTATTGCATCTTTTCTTTATGCAAGCGGCATGGAAAGTTATTCGGCAGGTTTTTGGGGATTGGGACTGGCTGCCGTTTCGATGCTTTCAATAACTTCTATTTTCGGCGCAATGAAAGGTGCGGCAAATATTTCAAAAAATGCATTGATTTCGGCGGAAAATGAAAATCAAAAAAATATTGTAAGCGAATTTTTCCCCGCATTTGCTATATACGGTGCAAAGTCTGAAACAATATTTTCAATAGTGTCTTTATATGCAAGCATTCTTTTGTTTGTTGCTTTTGCAACGACAATTAACCTTGAAGGAGTTGACTGCCTCAATCCGTTTGTTGCGTTTGCCCTTATATTCGGTGCGGGAATTGCAATTTTGCCGATCGGACTTATTAACGGTTCGTATATAAAAGCAGTTAAAAAAGTTTTTAAAAATAATGCGACAAACACTCTTCAAACAATTAAAACAGCTACAAATAAAGGGTTTGTCGGAATATTTTTGCCGGTTATTTTAACTTTATTGCTTCCGCTCTTTGTTTATTTTGCAATATTAAAGCTGTTTGAAAAAACCCTTGCGCTTCATTCGTTGACTGGAGCATTATTGGGGGCAATTGTTGTATGCGGGGTGATTTCGCTTTTGTTTGGCAGCAAAAATGCATTGTTTGAAATTGCTTCGGATTCAACTTCAAAAGAAAATTCCGCTTTTGTTTCAAATATTGAATCTAAGCTGATTGCTGTCTCGGCGCTGCTTGTTTCGGCATTGCTTATGCCTGTCATTTAATTTAATATCAAATAAAAGCAGGAAGAAGATTTCCTGCTTTTTATTTCGGTAAAAATTATGACAGTAAAAGTTTCAAAGTTTGTGATTAATTCAAACGGCAATGATATTATTGATATAACGGAAAAAGTAAAATCTGCCGTTAAAAAAAACAATGTTCAAAATGCCTTAATCAATGTTCATTCTCCTTTTTCATCGGCTTCGGTTGTTGTTATGGAATATACTCCTGAATTAACGGCCGATTTTTCATATTTTACGGAAAAGCTAATCAGAAATGAAAGCGCACCGTACATAAAAACCGCTTTTATAGGAAATTCGGCCACAATACCTTTCGTTTCGGGCGAATTTGAGCTGGACAGATTTCAAAGAATTCTTCTTTTGGATTTTGATGATAAAAAAAGGGCAAGAAGTGTTATAATACAAATAATTTACTGACGGCTTTTTAAAATGGAAAAAATTAAAGAAAACGAATTTATTTTATTAAAATCAAAAGATGATTTTTCATACGAACACTATAAAACTGCCCCCTTAAGCATGGAAACGGGGTTTTTCGGAACGGCAGGAGAAGGAATTAAAGACAATAAAGGAAAAATCACCCTTTTTGTTGATCCAAGATACCATATTCAAGCGGAAATTCAAACAAAAGGAAAAAATGTCGACGTTGCTAAAACGGATTTTAAAAAGCCCTTTTTAACCTATTTAAAAGAGTTTTTGCCAAAAAATTCAACCCTTTATATTCCATATAAATCAACCCCTTTTTTATTTTATAAAAAATTAACTGAAGAATTAAACGGAGTTAACATTAAAACTTATAATACCCCCTCTGATGAAAGTTCAATTGACAATAACAAAGAAGAAATTTTTGAAGTTGCAAAAAATATTGCAGGAAAAACCCAAAAGGAAAAATTAAAAAAAATTAAAATTGAAAACTTTTTAATAACGGATTTAGTGCAAATAGCTTATCTTTTAAATTTAAGAAGCTATAAAACAAATAATGCTTCAACATTCAAAGCTAAACTTTTTATAAAAAACAAGGGTGAAGTTTATTTATTTACGGATTATAAAACCCCTCTTAATTTTGATTTTTTAATTAAAAAACCGATAAGAGAATTTGAAAGCTTTATAAAAAATATTAATGATGAAATTTCAATTGATGAGGCTTCGATTTCTTTATTTGATTATCTTCTAATCAACAATCCTGTTTTTATTAAGAAAAACCCCGTTGTTGAAATGAAATCAAAGAAAAATAAGTTTGAATTGAACCATTATAAAGAAAGTTTTAAAAGGCTTGATTTAGCGCTTTATTCTTTTAGAGAAAAAATTAAAGAAGGATTATCCGAATTTGAATTGAACGAAATTTTTGAACGGGAATTAAAAAAATTCGGCGCAAAAGGAACAAGTTTTAAAACAATTTTAGCAATAGGCGAAAATTCAAGCATAATCCACTATACGGCAAATTCTAAAGATAAAATTTTAAAAAAAGGCGATATTCTTCTTCTTGATTGCGGGGGCTATTATGAAGGAGGCTATGCAACAGATATAACAAGGGCTTTTTATTGCAAAGGGAAAACCCCTGATGAAAGGTTAAAAGAAATATACACAGCCGTTTTAAAGGCACAGTTAAATATTTATCATTCAAACATTTTGAATTGTTTTGAACTTCATATGCTGGCTGTTAAATATTTAAAAAAATATCAGAAACAAGGGTTTTTATTCCCCCATGGTTTAGGTCATGGGGTTGGAATACCGGTTCATGAAGCACCGCCTACATTATCTGTTAATTCAAAATATAAATTGAAAAATAATAATATTTTTACAATTGAACCCGGGCTATACAAAGAAAACCATTTTGGAATAAGGCTTGAAAATACGGTTTATTTAGAAAAAAATAAAAAAGTTTCGCTTTCTCATTTTCCGTATGAAGAAGACCTTATAAATTATGATATGCTAACAAAAAAAGAACAAAAATGGCTGTTTGATTGGCAAGAAACCGCAAAAAGGATTTATGAATGCTAAAAGAAATAAAAAGTTTGCAAAATAATTTAATTAAAGATGTTGTAAAATTACATCAAAAAAAATACAGAGAAAATTTAATTTTAATTGAAGGCAAAAAAGCTGTTTTAGAAGCAATTGAATATAAATTAAAAATTGAAAAAATTTTTACCTTGGAAGACTCCCCCGAATTTAAAAATTTTGAAACTTTTTTTGTAACAGATGAAATTATGAAAAAAATTTCAACCACAGAAAGCCCTTCCGTTGTTGTCGCAGTTGCAAAAAAACCAATTTACGACATAAAAAAATTCTTATCTTATAAAAAAATTGTCTTGTTGGATAATATAAAAGATGCGGGGAATTTGGGCACCATAATAAGAGCATCAAGTGCATTCGGTGTGGATGGAATTTTATTGTTTAATGATACTGTTGATGAATATTCCCCGAAAACAATAAGATCAACGGCAGGGAACATGTTTAAAATTCCTGTCAGAAAAATCAATATGGAAGAATTAAAGGAGTTTAAAAAAGAATTTAATTTTATTGCAACCGTTGTTAATTCAAATAAAAATTTTTCAGATTACAAGCCAAAAGGTAAATTAATTGTCATGTTTGGTTCTGAAGCTGATGGCCTATGTAACGATTTATTAAATTTGGCCAATGAAAAGCTTACCATAAAAATGACAAATAACGTAGAATCATTGAATTTGGCGCTTTGTGCAGGAATTGTTTTATACAAACTGCAAGAATAAAACTCCCTAAGTTTCTTATTGCACATAAGCTAAAGTTATGGTATATTTATGCTTGAACTTTAACTATAAGGAGTCCTATATTTATGCGCATTTTGCCTATCTTTGCTCAAAAAAGCCACATAAATTCAACCGCCATGGGGCAAGGGTTTCAAAAGTTAAATAACAAGCAAAGTGCAATTACAAATTCAAAAATGGACAACAATAAAAATGATGTTTTTGTCAGAATGGCTGAAGCAAGCTATTCAAACAGCCCTAGAGGAATAAAAATTCAATCAGAATTACAATCCATGGGGCTTATTTAGTCTTTAGTTTTAGTATTGGGGAAAAATGAAATTAGCTGTTTTAGGTTTAGGCTGTTGGGGTTTGGTTTTAACTAAGCTTCTGACGGACAATTTTGATGAAGTTGTCGGATGGTCAAGAGAACAAGATTTATCGGAAGAGCTTGTTAAATATAAAAGGACTACGAAACCTTTTTCTGTTCAACTGCAAGACAAAGTTAAGATAACAAGCAATTTAAAAGAGGCAATAGATAATGCCGATATTATTCTTCTTGTTGTTGCAACATCGGCTATCAGAATTGTTTGTAAACAATTAAAAGAAGCAGGCATTAAAGACGAACAAATTTTAGTCAACGCTTCAAAAGGGTTGGAACAAGGTTCATTGAAAAGAATGAGCGAAGTTATTTTGGATGAGCTTCCGAATCAAAAAATTGCTGTTTTATCAGGCCCCACATTAGCTTTGGAGGTTTTAGAAGGGCAGCCGACAGCCGCTTCTGTTGCATCCGTTGATATGGAAACGGCAAAAAAAGTTCAAATGGCATTAAACGTGCCAAATAAATTCAGATTGTATACAAATGACGATATGATTGGCGTTGAATTGGGCGGCAGTTTGAAAAATGTCATTGCAATTGCGGCAGGCTTTATTGATGAAATGAAATTCGGAGATAACTCTAAAGGGGCGCTGTTAGCCAGAGGCATGGCAGAAATTGTCAGAGTAAGCGTTCATTTGGGGGCAAATCCTTCCACATTGTGGGGGTTATCCGGCATGGGCGATTTAATTGCAACTTGCAGCAGCCATCTAAGCCGTAATAATACGGTTGGCAGGATGCTTGCTAGGGGCAAAAAAATTGATGATATTTTAGCTGAATTAGGGTCTGTTGCAGAAGGCGTTAAAACATCAAAAGCAATTGTTGAGCTTGCTCAAAAAATTAATATTGATACACCTATTTCAAACGCAATTTATAAAGCTGTTTATTCAAAAGAAAATTCAAAAGAAATCTTTTTAGAGTTAATGAACAGAGCTCTTAAAGGCGAAGAAACTTTTCTTAAAAAATAAGCCATAATTTGAGGTTTATTTTATACATATATAAAAAACCCTGAAGATAAGGTCTTCAGGGTTTTTCTTATAGCTTTTAAACCAAACTATTTTTGAGCTTGGTACATAGCTTTTTGAGCTGAAACACCGAGAGGTACAGCTTTTTCGTCTGTAATCATGATGGTGAATACGTCTTTAAGAAGTTTTTCACCGGGGCCTGCCCAAGCGTATACAGCTTTTTGTGAAGCGTTAGCAGGGTTCGGTTTTCTGTCGCCGTTAACGTCAACCATAATCAAGCAAGGACCTTTGTTTGTTGAGTTAACGTTTGTAGCTAAGCCCAATGAACCGCATTCACCAATGTATTTGCCTTCTGATTTGTTTTGGTTGAATGTGATTGTTTGTTGGTCAACTTTTTCGTGCAATGTGAATTTTTGAGTACCTGTGGTTGGGAATTCAAATCTCATACCGTCGGTTGTGTAGAATGCATAGTTGCCGTCGTTGTTGAAGTTGAGGTTTGTTGTTGACTTCATAACTGACATGTGCTGTTGAAGGTATCCGAACAAGTTTGAGTTGTCGTATGGTGATTCACCTTCAAGAGCAATATTCATTGTTAAAGATGAGTTCAAAACAGAAACTGCTTTTCTTAAGCCTGTTTTGAATTCTGATTGGTTAGTGTTAACGATAACTGAAGGAATGGTCATCGCAGCAACTACACCGATAATAGCCAAAGTAATCAAAACTTCAGCCAATGTAAAACCTAAGCTCTTTTTCATAATTAAGTTACCTTTCATAAATTAGGACCAAATTTATTATACCATTGCAAGCCCCTTTAATGCAATAATAGCGGTCAAAAATACACCAATTGCCTTAATATAAAAACTATTCCAATTTGGCTTTAAACGCTTGTCCTGCAAAGGTTAAAGTCAATGCTGAAATTATAACAATCGGCAACAAATTTAAGAAAATGTAATAAAAATTCATATTTTTTAAAATAATTCCCTTTGAAATTACAAGAAAAAATCTTAAAGGGTTCAAAACGGTTAATTGCTGCAAAATTTCAGGGGTTATATTTTCAATGGGGCTTGTATAGCCCGATAAAAGTATGGCAGGGAACATAAAAACAAAAACACCAAGCATGGCTTGCTGCTGGGTTTTGCAAACGGATGAGATAAAAAGCCCAATGCCGACAACAGAAATTAAAAACAGGCTTAAAGAAAGCATAAATAAGGGAAATGAGCCTGTAAAGGGCAAATTAAAAAATATTTTTGATATTAAAAGTATAATAATTCCGTTAATAAGTCCGAAAAATAAGGGCACAACAACTTTTCCAAAAATTATCTCGCTTGTTTTAAACGGCAAAACCAAAAGCTCATCAAATGTTCCCATTTCTTTTTCTCTTGCAAGAGATAAAGATGATAACAAAACAACAGCTGTCATGGGTAAAATTCCCATTAAAGATGCCACAATAAAAAGGTGATAAGATAAATTCGGGTTATAGTGGTTTCTGACTTCAAAAAAAGGCGATTTTGAATTTCTTGAAACTTGCCCCAAAGGTGAAAAATTATTTGCAATTTCTGTTATATAGCTTGCAATAATTTGGCTTGAATTTGTTCTTCTGCCGTCCGTTAACACCATAATTGAAGGGTTGTTTCCCATTTTATAGTTTTTTGTGAAGTTGTTTTCAATAAAAATTCCGACCCTTATTTTTTCTTCATCAATTGCATTTTTTAATTCTTTATGACTTTTGAAGTTGTAAATTTTATCAAAATATCTGCTTCCTTTAATCTGCCTTATGAATTCTCTTGTAATTTCCGTGTTGTCGTAATCCAGAATACCGAGTTTTATATTTGTTATATCTAATGTTGCGGCATATGAAAAAATAAAAAGCTGCATTATTGTGGGCAGAAAAATAACACTTCTGCTTTTTTTATCGCGCCAAATTGAATGAAATTCTTTTATAATAAGGCTTAAAACCCTTTTATATTTTTCTTTCAGGTTGTTTAAAATTTCTTTTAACAATTTTCAAGCCTTTCCGTTGTATTTTTATAAATTAAAATTGCCGTCATAATTGAAAAAACCAACATATAAATTGAGCTAAAAAGAATTATTTTAAAAATTGTTCCGGATAAAAATAGGCTTGTAACAGCAGAAACATAATATTTTGCAGGAATTATATTAGAAATTGTTTTAATTAAAAAGGGCATTGAATCTATTTCATAAATTAACCCCGATAGCATCATAGAGGGCATAAACCCTATGCTTCCCGCTATTTGGCTTGATGTAAACTGGTCTTTAAAAATTGTTGAAATTAAAAGTCCAAGCCCAAGGCCTGTTAGCATAAAAAGAGATGAAACAACAAAAAGCGCAATGTATGAACCATAAAAAGGCACTTTGAAAACAAAAATAATTAAAAACAGGCAAAAAAGAATTGATAAAAACCCTAAAACAAAATATGCAATGTATTTTGCCAAAATAAATTCGCCTTTTGTAATGTTGGTGGTTAAAATGGCTTCCATTGTGCCCCTTTCCCATTCTCTTGCAATAACAAGTGCGGTTAAAACGGTTCCTGTCATGGTCATAATAATTGCAAGCGACCCGGGCAGTATAAAATAAGTGCTTTTTAGGGCAGGGTTATACCAAGAGCGGATATTTGCAGTGATTGTTTTTGTTTTATTTAAACCCCCCTGCCTTGAATTTTCATATTGAATGTATGCTTGATATGCCCCTTGAATGTAACTTGAAACAAATTTTGCCGTGTTTGGTTCCGTGCCGTCTGTTATAATTTGAATTTTGGGGTTTGTTTTTTTCTTCAGTTCAATTGCATAATTAACGGGAATCACGACATATCCTCTTATCTTCCCCCCTGCTAAAGAAATTTCCGCCTTATTGGTTGTTTTAAAAAACTTTGTTTCAAGATACCTTGTATCATTCAAAGATTGAATAAAATCTCTTGATTCTATTGAATTGGATAAATCCACAATTCCGATTTTTACCGTATTTGTGTCAAAATTAACGCCAAAACCAAATAAAAAAAGCAAAATTAAAGGCAAAATAAAAGCAATTAAAACGCTTGAATTATCCCTTATAATTTGTTTAAATTCTTTTTTTACAAAAACTTTTACAACTCTTAAATTCATCTTGTTTTTGTCCCCTTGTCGGCTTCTTTAATCAGGAAAACAAAGGCATCTTCCATTGTTGGGTTATTGTTTGTTTTTGTTTTTGCCATATTTTTTAATTCATCGGGCGTTCCCTGAACTAAAATTTCCCCCCTATAAACAAGGGCAACATTGTCGCAAAATTGGGCTTCATCCATAAAATGGGTGGTTACAAGCACGGTTGAATTATTTTTTACAAAGTTGTTTATTCTCATCCAAAATTCTCTTCTTGAATTAGGATCAACGCCTGATGTGGGTTCATCCAAAAATAAAACAGGAGGGTTTGAAATGGTTGCACATAAAAGTGATAATCTTTGCTTATACCCTAAAGGCAGGTTTTGTGCGCTGTATTCAAGGTATTTTTCAATTTCATAACCTTTGATAACTTCTTTTATTTTCTTTTTAACCCCGTAAACCCCCATAAAAAATTCAATATTCTGTTTTACGCTTAAATTTCCGAACAGTGAAAATTTTTGTGCCATATAACCAAAATGTTTTTTTGCTTCAACCGGGTTATCATTAATTGAGCTGCCCATAATTTTAGCATTGCCGCCCGTTGGTTTAATAAGGCCTGTGAGCATTTTAAAAGTGGTTGATTTTCCCGCACCGTTCGGCCCTAATAACCCGAAAATTTCCCCTTGTTTTACTTTAAAATTAATTTTATTTGCAGCTGTAAAAGAGCCGTATTTTTTAGATAAATTAATTGCTTCTATTGCAATATTATTTGGGGCTTTCAGATTAATAAAATCATTATTTTCAACATAAAAATTTTCTTTTTGATGAATTGCGCTCATCACAAAATCTTCGAACCTGCTTTTTGTTTCTGTTAAGGGATGGTGAAAATTTTTAACGGCGTTTTTATTTTCAAAAACAACCCTTATTTTATCCCCTTCGATTGTGGCATCCGTTATTCCTTTTTCTTTTGTCATAATGTCATATAGATAATTTCTTATTTCATAATTTTCTTTTGTGTAAAAAGTAAGCCCTTCAACTGCCTTTGTTGCATTGTCGGGGCTTCCCCCGTAAATTTTTTTGCCGTCTTGAAGCAAAATGACATTTTCAAAAAATTTAGCTTCATCTAAATAACTTGTTGCCCAAATTATGCTTATTTTATTTTCTTTTGAAAGCTTATCCGTTATTTCAATCAAATCTCTTCTTGAAACAGGGTCAACACCAACGGATGGTTCATCCAATAAAAGAAGCTTTGGTTTTGACAACAAAACGCAAGATAAGCCCAATTTTTGCTTCATTCCGCCTGAAAGTGCCCCTGCAAGCCTGTTTTGAAAATCGGTCAGACCTGAAAATTTTAAAAGTTCATTAAAGCTTTTTTCTTTTTCATCCCCTTCTATATTTTTTAAGCCTGCATAAAGCTCCAGGTTTTCTCTAACGGTTAAATCTTCATAAAGCCCGAATTTTTGGGGCATATAGCCTATAATTTTTTTAATTTCATCCAAATTTTTGCAAGGGGATAAGCCTTCAATTAAAATGGGGTTTTCTTTTTTGTTGTCAGCTTCAATTAACCCCACCAAAAGCCTTAAAAGAGTTGTTTTGCCGGCACCATCCGGCCCGATAAGCGCTGTTCTTTCCCCCTTTTTCAGAGAAAAAGAAATATCATATAGGGAAGGGCTTTTTTCACCCTTAAAGGTTTTATATAAATTTTTAACATCCAAAAGGTTCAAATTTCATCCTCTAAAATTTTAACGGTTACAGGCATGCCTTGTCTTAAATAGGGGTCAACGTTATCTGCAATAATTCTTACTCTGTAAACTAAATCTGCCCTTAAGCTTGTTGTTTCAACAGTTTTTGGGGTAAATTCAGCAACGGGGGAAATAAACCCAATGTGTGCCAAGTAAGGCTTTTTTGGCCTTGAATCAGTATAAATTAAAGCTTTTTGGCCAAGTTTAATTTTTCCTAACATCGGCTCTTCTATAAAAGCTCTAACCCAAACAGGCTGCAGCATAGAAATTGAATAAACGGTCTCGCCCGATGATAAAATTGTTCCTTTTTCTCTAACCCTGCTTAAAATAACTCCGTCGTAGGGCGCATACATTTTGGTGTCATCCAAATCAATTATTGCTTTTTCAAGTTCCGAAACGCTTACCTTATATTCCCCTTTTGCAATTTCAACATTTTGGGTTATATTTGAACATTCTTCTTTTGAAATTGTGAAATCGTGGCATAGGGGGTGGTTATAGTTAAAAATGGCTTCATTTTTAATTTTTTGGGCTCTTTTTTCTTTAACGTTTCCTTTTGCTTTATTTAAGGCGGCTTTATAGATGTCATCTTCAATTTCGGCTAAAAGTTCCCCTTCTTTTACATAGTCGCCTTCTTCTTTAAAGAGTTTATTTAACCTGCCAGAAACCCTGAAGGATAAATCGGTTTGGCGAATTTCAATGTTACCGTATAATGTTATTCTTTTATCTTTTTTTTCTTTAAAAAAGAAAAACCATACAAGAAAACAACAAATTGTAAAAATTAAAATAATGCTAAATGCTTTTTTCATCTATAATGCTCCGCCGACAGCTTTATACAAGGAAATTAAATTTATAAAATTTTGGTTTTTGAGGTTAAAGTAGCTGATATTTGAATTTAAAAAAACATTGTTTTCATCCAAATAATCAAGATAGCTGCTTTTGCCGTAATCATAAGATTTAAAAACTTTTATAAAATTGGTTTCCGCCAATTTCACCATTTTTTCGCCGTTTAATAAGGTTTCATAATCTTTTTTTAAGGTATACAAGCTTTCATTTACTTCTTTTAGAGCGTTTAAGTCTGCCTTCAGGTAGTTTTCAATTTTTGTTTCATAATCAATTTTTCTTTCTTTAAAATTAAAAATTCTTTTACCCCCGTCAAAAATATTTTGGCTTGCCCCTGCAATTAACCCTGCAAAAACCCCGTCCCAGCCAAAGTTTTGAACAATTGTTGAAAATGCCATAAAGCCTAAAATGTTTATTTTGGGTAAGAAATCTTTTTTGGCTATTGTTATATCTATTTTTGCCCTTTTTATTTCATTTTCAAGTTTTTTAATATCCGGTCTGTTTGAAATAATTCCGCCGTTTAAAGTTTCGGGATAAGCTCCTTTAAATTCGATTTTATCAATAGGGGTTATTTCCATTTCATCTAAGTTATAGGGTGAATTTCCCGTTAAATAAGCAAGATTTGTTAAAAAAATTCCTCTTTGTTTTTTTAAGTCATTCAGGTTGTTTGTTGCCCTTAGCAAAGAATCTTCTTTTAAATTAACATCAATTATATTAACAGAGCCTATTTTAAGCATTTTTTGATACGCTTCATAAATTTTTTTAGTTTGGTTTAAAATTTTTTGTTGTTCTTCAATTTGCTTATTTAAATTGGAAGCATTGAAATAGGCGCTTGCGGTATCTGTTATTACAATTAATTTTGTTGATTCAACTTCAAAAATTGAATTTTCTATGTCTAATTTTGCCTGCTGAACTTTATTGTAATTTTTTAAAAGATAGTCTATTTCCCAAGAAAAATTAAAAGGCAAAATATAGCTGTTTGGCTGAATGTCATTCCCCGGGATTGAAGTTTTCGGAATTTTTAATAGGGCATAATTTGAACCCACATTTGCATTTGGGAAGAGTTTGGATATTGCAAGATTTTTTTCTTGCCTGTACTTTAAAATGTTCTTTCTTGCAATTTCAACATCTTTATTTTGTTCAAGCGCCATTAAAATATATTTTGTTAAATTGGGGTCTTGAAAATTGTCAAACCAGTTTAAATTCAGGGCTTGTGCTTTTTGCGGCACAAGAAACCAAAACAAGAGAAATAAAAAACAGGGAATTTTTTTCATTAATAACAGCCTTTTTATTTTTGTTTTTTATCTTAATTCAAGTTACGACAAGCAAAATAACCCCTTTGGGTAATAAACAATATGAGGATTTTAAAATAGTATCAAATTAAAATTCCAAATTGTCTGTATTGAGTAAGGTTTTATAATTGTTAAAATAACACTTATTATTTTTTATCAGCCTTATTAATTTTTAAAATCGTCAAAACCCTTTAATACCAAGGATATAAAAAAATTATAAAGGGGGGTTGACAAATTAAAGTTTTAGGGTAATAATACAAATATAAACAAAAAGTGTTTCACATACACTTTAAAGAGAAGAAAAAGAGAAGGCTAAAGAAGAAAAATGTTAAAAGTTAACTCAATAAATAATGTATATAATACACTAAATAATAAAAACATCAGCTTCAAAGCCGGCGTACAAACAAATTACGGCCTCGAAGCTCCGTCACCAAAAAGCAACATGGTTGAAGGCGGTTTATTAACAGGCTTTGTCGGAACAGTTGTTCCTATTTTTACACAAATTCAATCAAGAGCTAAAAGCATAGAAAAAGGTCTTGAAGAAACCAAGTTGAACATTATGGCTTAAACCATAAATGATGCATTAATAACAACCAAAATAATATAAAATTATTTATCGACACCTAACAACACAATCCCGAAGCTATAACAATAATAGCTGACACCGAACAAAAAGAATCGGTGTCTTTTAATATGTATTAAAAAGGGCTTAATTTAGCCCTTTTTAATTTTTTTCCGCTCTTATTTTTATCCAATCATCAGGCACAACGCCGTCATTTTCCTGTATCCAAGGGTCCGGTGCTATTACAATTTTATTCGGGTTTTGATTTAACCAGCCTGCCCAAAATGAAAAACTGGAATTTGTTAAAATGTCATATTTGCATTTTTTCATAAGTTCCAAATCAAGGTAAACTTTATCAGGGTTATTTTTTCCTATATCTACAAAAGTTAATTTTTCATCCGTTCTAAAGCTTCTTTTAACTTCATTAATATCATCCGCAAAAACAAAAAATTCGGGGTTTTGAACCCTTTCTTTTATATATTCGATTGCCTTTCTTTGGTAGTCATAACTGACTGTCCAGTTAATATTTTTATAATCCTTTGCAACTCTGAAATTTAATAAGACGGAATTTGAACCTTCAATTTTTTCTGCCATTTTAAGGTATTCATCCGTCATTTTGGCAGTTGTTGTAAATTCTTTTATAAGTTCATCTTTGTATTCTATAAAATATTTTTCATTTTGGTAGTATCCGTCTAAATATACTGGCGGCTTAATTGTTTCTGTATCAATAAAACCAAAGCCTGATTTTAATTTGTGTTTTTCTTCAAAATCTGCCAATATTTGGGTTTTTATGGTTTTTAAATTCACATTAAATTTATCCAGTTGATATTTTGCAAATTTTTGGGTTTCTAAAGGAGAACGGTCAAACAAAACATTTCCTTTTAAGCATTTTGAAAAGGCATATTGAAACATTTGATTTCCAAGCCTGCCTTGAAGTTTAATAATGTAATCGGGCCTTGTTGTAATAATTGTATTTACTTCACTGTAAACATCTTTAAGCTTTGGCGACACATATTTGACAAAAATTTGAAATTTTAAAATTTTTAGCTTTGTGGTTATCCAAAAAAGCTTGTCCTTCCAAGTTTTCATTATCAATTCCTTAATTAATCCGATATAACATTTTAAATTCTGACAATAAAAAGTGGTTATATTAACCACTTTTTATTATTTTTTTGTTATTTTCCCTATTTGTTGAAGTAAAACCTCATTTGCTTTTGCCACTTGAGGGTCTATTTTTTTATCTAAGTCTTCTTTTGTATAATCAACCACAATATCAGGTTCTATACCTTTTTTATTAATATCCGTTCCTGAAGGAGTTAAATATTTTTGAATAGTAATGTGCATTGCGGCGCCATCCGGCATTCTGTTAATTTCTTGAACCAAACCCTTGCCGAAGGATTTTTTACCTATGATAACAGCTCTTTTATTGTCTTTTAGAGCACCAGATAAAATTTCACTGGCAGATGCTGACCCTTCATTAATTAAAACCGCAATGGGCTGGTCTGTAAGAGTTGTTTTGGTCGAAGTTTGGGTTTCTTTGTAGCCGTCTCTATCCACAGTCGAAACAATCACTTTTGAATCCAAAAGAAAATCTGCAATATAGATAGCGTTTGTAAGCAGCCCCCCCGGGTTAGACCTTAAATCTATAATAAGGCCGTCTTTATCTTTGTTTGCTTCAAGCGCTTGTTTAAATTCTTCCGTTGCATTTTTTGAAATAAAAGAACTCAGTCTTATATATCCGATATTCGGTGCAATTTTAATGGTTTCCGGTAATTTGGTCGAAACGGATTTTAACTCAATATTTTCTCTTGTAATTGTATAGAGTTTTGGTTCTTCTTTTCCTCTTTTTACAAGAAGTTTAACCTTTGTGCCTTCTTTACCTCTGATTTTATCCGCAGCAGCGTCAACCGTGATGCCTTTTGTTGATTTACCGTCAATTTCTAAAATTTCATCTTCGGCTCTTAACCCTGCTCTTTCTCCCGGGGTGTCTTCAAGTGGCGCAATAATTAAAAGTTTACCTTCTCTAACGCCGATTTGAACACCTATGCCGGATAATTTACCTTGAATTGAAGCTGATTCTTCGCTGTATTCTTTCGGGCTTAAAAACCTTGTATAAACATCATTTAAACTTGAAACCATTGTTTCAATTGCAACGTATGCATCTTCATCCGTTTGCATAACTTCGTCATATTTATGGCGCCAACGTTTCCAGTTTTGGTTGTTGTTTGTCTGATCGACATACTTTGTATTAATTAAATTCCACGCTCTGTCATACATGGTTTGCGGTGATTGCGCCAAAACTTCGTTGAACGATGTTGTATAATAAAACATCCCCAATATTGCAATAAATAATGATAGTTTTTTAAGTAAGTTTTTCATTTTTTAAAAAATACTCCTAAAATTAGAATAATACTATATCCTTATAATTCAATTGTAGTATAAATTTTAAATAAGGACAAATTCTTGAGCGAAATATTTGGCAAAAAATAATATATAAAGTAAAATAAGGCTATGGAAATTTCCGGTAAAAAATCTTTTATATTGATATTTGTTGCGTCGGTTCTGCTTTTTTTCTTGTCGTATTTAATCGGCAATGCAATTTTTCAAAATAAATCATATAACTTTATGGTGAAATATACATCAAATGATAATATAGCTTCAGATGATGTTATTTTGGTTGTTATAGATGATAAATCTTTAACGGAACTTGGCAGATGGCCTTGGAAAAGAGACAGAACCATCCAAATTTTTGACTATCTTGAATATCATACTGATGCAAAAGTTATAGCCTATGATGCGGTTGTTATGGCGCCTGATTTTGAAAATCCGAGAAGCGACAGATATTTCTTCAATAATGTGGGCAAATACGATAAAT
This sequence comes from Candidatus Gastranaerophilales bacterium, assembly GCA_944324425.1. Lineage (GTDB taxonomy): Bacteria > Cyanobacteriota > Vampirovibrionia > Gastranaerophilales > Gastranaerophilaceae > Galligastranaerophilus_A. The sequence continues at coordinate 6,227 of CALUWE010000004.1, read as the reverse complement.
TAATTGCAGGCGTCGGCTTTATGAATGAAAGCTTCGGCGATAATATTAATGTTGCCGAATACAACGGAATTTTGTCCCAAAAAAACAATTTAAAGATTATAGATAAAAGAACAAAAATACAAAATAAAGAAAATTTTTATAAAAGCTTTACCCCGTTTTTAAAAGATTATTTCAAAAATATAAAATTGTTGGGTTCTGTTAATACATACCAAGATCAAGACGGCTATATAAGGCGCATTGACCAATTGGTTGATTACAACGGCAGTTTGTATCCTTCTTTGGGGCTTATTGCATATGCAAAATATACGGGCATTAACGAATTTACTTTGGATGATGAATATATAAGGGCTGAAAACGATAAATATAAATTAAAAATTCCGATTAAGTCGGATTCGGGCATTGTTTTCAGCTATATTTCTTTTTACAGAACGCAAGACGGAATGTATTCTCATAAAAAAATATCGGCATCAGATGTCATAAAATCATTGGAAAGTATTCAAAAAGGCGAAGAACCAATTTTAGACCCTGCTATTTTTAAAGATAAAGCCGTTTTTGTCGGGGCAAATGCAAATGCACAAGCTTTGTTTGATATTAAAAGAACACCTATTTCAGATACTTTTGCAGGTGTAGACATTCAAGCAACCAACTTTAACAACCTTATAGATAATGTTTTCTATACAACATCCAGCATTTATTATGATTTTGCGGTTGTATTGTTTTCATTTTTGGTTGTTATGGCATTTGTTTCGGTTTTACCTGTTTCGACCGCACTTTTGTGTGCGTCTTGTGCAATGCTTTTATATTTTGTTTTTGCATTTATTATGTATGACAACAGGATTGCAATCGGGTTAATTATGCCTGAAATTTTCATGCTTTTTGCAATAGGCTGCGGTTATTCATATAAATATCTGGTTGAAGGCAGAAAAAAAGAAAAAATTCAAACCGCAATGAGCAAATATATTTCAAAAGACGTTATGCAAAATGTTGTTCAAAATATAGACAGCATTAAATTAGGCGGCAAAAGGGCGGAAGTTACGGTTTTATTTGCTGATATCAGGGGTTTTACATCAATATCGGAGCAGCTTTCCGCAGTTGAAGTTACAAAAATTTTAAATGAATATTTTTCGGAACTTGTTCCCATAATTGAGCAGCACAACGGCATATTAAACAAATTCATGGGGGATGCAATTTTAGCCATATTCGGTGAACCTATTAAAAATGAAAATCATCCCGTGGACGCAGTTAAGTGTGCAAACAAGATACTTAAAAAAGTTAAACTCCTTCAAGAAAAATGGTTGAATGAAGGAAAGCCCAAAATTGAAATAGGAATAGGAATTGCAACCGGTGAAGTTTTTGTTGGAAATATAGGTTCCGAAGAACGTCTTGAATACACGGTTATAGGTGATACCGTAAATACGGCCTCAAGAATTGAAAACTACAATAAAGTATACAGAACAAACTTTTTAATAAGCGAAGAAACTTTTCTTAAAGTACAAAAATATGTTGATGTTATTAAAATCAGAGAAGTTTCAATCCGAGGCAAAGCCAAAAAAATAAACATCTATGAAGTTTTAAGAATTTTAGATAATGATTAGTTTATTATATAATTCAATTTATGTTGAACGAATATATTTTAAGAGCAAAGAAATTCAGAACAAAAAAACGCTTGGGGCAAAATTTTTTAATTTCAAAAGATGTTATTGATGAAATTTTAAATAATGTATCTGAATCGGATAACGTTTTAGAAATCGGCCCCGGCGTTGGTTTTGTAACGGAAAAACTTGTTCAAAAAGCAAAAAAAGTTGTTGCCGTTGAATTGGATGAAGATGCCATAAATGTTTTAGAAAAAAATTTATCTGAATATAAAAATTTCGCCCTAATTAAAAACGACATCCTAAAAACAGATATCCCATCTTTATTTAATGAAGATGAAAAAATTAAAGTAATTGCAAACATTCCATACTATATAACAACACCCATTTTGGTTCATCTTTTGGGTGAAATTGATGATATAAACCACAAAACAAGAAATAAAATAAAAGAAATTGTTTTAATGGTGCAATATGAAGTAGCAAAAAGAATTGTTGCGGATAATAATTCAAAAAATAAAGAATACGGGCTTTTATCTATTTTATCTAACTTTTTTGCAGATACAAAAATTATAAAAAAAGTTGGTAAAAGGTGTTTTTACCCGTCTCCAAAGGTAGATTCCGCCCTTGTTAAATTTAAAATAAATAAAACCCCAAGGGTAGAAATCTCTCCAAACTTAAAACAAACAATAAAAGCGGCATTTTCAATGCGAAGAAAAAATATAAAAAATTGCTTGAATGCTGCAGGCTTTATAAATGTGGTTGAAGCCCTTGAAAAATGTGGAATAAGCCCCAACCTAAGGGGCGAAAACCTTTCTTATGATGATTTTTACAAACTGTCGCTTGAATTAAAAAGGGAATTAAAATGATAAAAGTTAAATGCCCCGCAAAAATTAATTTAACCTTAAAGGTTTTTAAAAAAGATGAAATAACGGGCTTTCACCCCATAAAAAGCATTATGCAGACAGTAAGCCTTTTTGATTATTTAACTTTTGAATTAACAAATTCGGGGAAAATTGAATTGACGGGCAACAACAATGAAATTGAATACAACGAAAACAATTTAATAATAAAAGCCGCACTTGAATTTTACAAAAAAGCAAACCAAAAACCAAAAGGGCTTAAAATTTATTTAGAAAAAAACATCCCTGTTGCAGCAGGCTTGGCAGGCGGTTCAACCGATGCCGCAGGAACGATATTTGCACTTAATTATATATATAATAATATTTTGAAAAAAGAAGACATTGTTGAAATTAATTCAAAATTAGGTTCAGACATTAATTTTTGCTATTTTGGCGGCAGAGCTTTAGCTGAAGGCAAAGGCGATAACCTTACCCCGCTTGAATTTGAACCTTTTAACCTTTCAATTATAAAACCAAAAAACCTTAAAATTTCAACAAAAGATGCCTATGAAGCTTTTGATAATTTAAAAAAAACTTCAAATATGAAAAACGACCTTGAATTTGCCTTAATTTCAAAATATAATGAACTTCAAAAGTTGCACAATTTGGGCTTTCAAATGTCAGGTTCGGGGCCTTCGTTTTTTATTTTGAATAAAACAGTAAGTGAAAACCTAAAAACCTCTGAATATGAAGTTTTTGAAAACCTGAACGCAATAAAAAGCGGAGTTGAACTAATTTAAAGGACAAGTAAATGGACAATCCGAAAATTTCAGTCATAATACCTGTTTATAATGTTGAACAATATCTTGAACAGTGCTTAAACAGTATCATTACTCAAAGTTTGAAAGATATTGAAATTATCTGCATTGATGACGGCTCAACAGATAATTCCCCAAAAATTTTAGCGGATTATCAAAAAAAAGATGAAAGAATAAAAGTAATAACCAAAAAAAATGAAGGCCAAGGAATTGCAAGAAACGAAGGTTTAAAAATTGCTAAAGGCGAATATATTTCTTTTGTAGACCCTGATGATTGGTTAGAACAGGGGATGTATGAATTTCTGTACAATAAATTTATAGAAACAAACGCCCAAATAATCAGATATAATTCTCAAACATTTAATGAAAGCAAGCAAAAAATCGATTCCGTTTCTTCTTTTGCCGCAGATGCAAATAAATTATTTAACCTCAAAATTTCAGACAATTCTATATATAATTGGAAAAACGTTAACAATGTTGATTTTTCTAAAATAGGGCTTACAATTTGGTGCAGAATTTTTTCTCACAAATTCATTAAAGAAAACAATTTGCATTTTGCCCCCTACAAACATTCTGAAGATAATATCTTTACAATAGCGGCAGACCTTTTTGCAGATAAAATATTATATGTTGAAAAAATCTTGTACAATTACAGAAAGCGTGAAAATTCTGCACTGAACAGGGCAAGCAAAGAATATTTTTCTGTTTTTGAAAACATTGAGCTTGTTAAAAACTTTCTTATTGAAAACGGCTTTTATGAAAAATATAAAAATGCATACAGAAAATATCTTATTACTACATTTGTTTCACACTATGGCTGTATTCCGGATGAAAATTCCGATGAATTTTTAGAAAAAGTTCAAAAAATTCTTTCAAAAGAAGAATATAAAACTTTTCATAAGATGACAAAGTGCAATTTTTCTTTCGCGGAAAAATTATTTGCTTTGAAAAACATCAGACAAGGCGGCAAAAAAAGAAAAGTTTTAAATATATTGGGGCTAACAATTGTAATCAAATAGCTTTGTTTTTTATCTGTATTTTGTAAAAAAGGAGAGAATTTTGGATAAAAAAATAGATTTAGTTTATCTTTGGTGCAACCTTGATGACCCAAATTTTAAACAGAGAAAAGAAAATTTTCTAAGAGGGCAAATTATTGATAAAGAAGCAAATAACCCATGCCGTTTTACAGATAACGGCGAATTAAAATATTCTCTAAGGTCTGTGGAACTATATGCCCCTTGGGTAAATAAAATTTATATTGTAACAGATAACCAAATTCCAAATTGGTTAAATTTAGACAACCCAAAAATAAAAATAGTTAATCATAAAGAAATTATGCCAAAATCGGCTCTTCCTTCTTTTAATTCAATTTCAATTGAACACTGTATAAAAAATATTCCAAATTTAGAAGAGCATTTTATATATGCAAATGACGACATGTTTTTTAACATGCCAACTTCACCTGAATTTTTCTTCAATAAAAAGGGCTTTCCGATTTCAAGGTTTAAAAAGAAAAGCAAGGTTATTTTTCATACAATTTATGAGGCAACACTTAACAATGCTGATGAATTGATTTATAAAAAATTTAAAATAAAAATTGATTTTGAACTGCACCATAATATTGATGCGTTTTTAAAATCTGAAGTTATTAATTGCTATGAAACTTTTAAAGATGAAATAGATAAAACAATTAATTCCCATTTTAGAAACAAAGAAAACATTGAGCGTACAATTTATCAAAAATATTTTGTAGCTGTTAAAAAAGGCGAATTTAAAAAGGTTTCAAGAGTTGATTATAAAAATCCCATTTTAAGATTTATAAATTTAATAAAAAAAGAATATAAAAAAGATTCCTGCCTGCTATGCCCTCAAGGCAGAGAAATTGAATATGTTTTAAATAAATTCAAACCGAATCTTTTTTGCATAAATGATAACGAAGATACAAAAGACGAAGACAGAATATATATGAAACAATTTCTTGAAAAAAGATACCCGAATAAATCCGGTTTTGAAATTTAATTCCATGTGAATAAGCAGCAAAAAGCTTTTTAAAAAGTTAAAATAAAAATTTATTTCATGCCAAAGTTTAATTTTTGGCATGATTTTTTATCCGAAAAAACAAAAAAACAAAAGAAAGACAGAAAATATAGACACGGCAAAACCGTTTTCTTTAGGGCATTATAGAGCATTTATTAATAAATATTAAAAAGATATAAAATAATTTTAAAAAAACGCTTGCAATTTTTTCTTGAAGAGTTAAATTAATAAACATTGAAAGACAGCACATTCTCAAATAGATCACCACATTAAGTTAAACATTAACAACGAAATTCACCAAGCGAACTAAACTTTTAAAATCGCTTGACAATAAAATTTGAGATGTTAAGCTGTTAAAGCTGACCTTTTACAAGCTGAACATTTTGAACTGGAAAGATTTCTCAAGTTTCAACAATTAAGTTGATTTAAAAAATTACCGCTTGACATTAAAACTTGAGATGATAAGCTTGTTAAGCACGGGTTACCAAAACCCAAAATCTTGAGTGTTAACTTAAGTTAAGAAAAATAAAAAATAGCTCTTGACTTTAAAACTTGAGATGATAACATACTAAAGGCGATGTTAATCGCTTTCTGGTAAAGGATGGTTAAAGCTAAAACAAAGCTTATTTTAAAGCGTCCTTTAATAGTGTAAAAGATTTATTCTTGAACGTTGAAAATAGAATAACATAATACAAACGACAAATACCTGTTGATTTTTTTAAGAAAAACAATCGGACACTTAGCGAAGAAAATTTTTTGTAAAATTTATTTTACTAAAATTTTCGAGCGAGCCTAAGGATGTGAGGTCGTGACGGCGAAGCGATGAGCTTCGGCGAACAGACCGAAACTGGACTTAGGTTTGATAAGCTAAAGCTTTAAATTTTGAGTCAATCACTTCTTTCTGAAGTGTCAGACATAAATTTCTGACAACGGAGAGTTTG